>JAWODV010000053.1:0-12579 GCA_046483075.1 Kosmotogaceae bacterium
TTATAATCAACTTTCTCAAATTTTAATGACCTATAATATGCGATCGTGCTCTTGAGACCGATTATTCCATTGCTTAGATTTTCTTCAAGTTCCATCTCAAAGGCATCAAGCCAGCCGGACAAAGATTCTATCTTAATGCCGTATCTGTCTTCAAGCCATGAAAGAACATCCGATTCATAAGGCATGGCTATGAGATAATTCTGTGGTTGCCATACCCTTCTGAACAGATTTTTGTCGCATTCGTACATACCTGTCCAGGGATCCAGTATTGCCATTTCAATATTACATATATCTTTCAAAACTTCTTTCATATGACCGGGTTTATTCGACTTTTTGAAACGTTCACCAAGTAGTTCAATAGTATCCGCGTTTATTTCCTCAAAGCCATAAATTCCTTTCACAGCTTCATCCAGCGCTCTTCCGTGTCCTGTATATCTGCAGAACTCCCAGTAAGGCTCTATCAGTCTCCAGCGTTCCAGCAAAGGTCTGCTTTTGTCTTTGGCTTTTTCCAGGTCGACAGGTTTTAAACCCGAGGATATTAAATCAGAACTCATATAATGCAGTAAAAATTCCTGTAAAACATCATCGCGGCCATCAAGCAACTCCTCAGAATGAACCAGATGCTCATGGGTATCAATTACAGGCATTTCATTAATTTTTTCTAATAATTCATGATATGTTGAATTCACTCAATCACCTCTTTGGGTTGGTCTGGCTACTCGAAACGAAGTATTTTCCAGGAACCTATCTTTTTAAATCCAATACTCTCATATAATTTACCAGCAGAAGGGTTATCATATAATATATATGGAGTTTTTCCTTCAACTAATAAATCAGAACATAGTTTGCTTATAATGGCTTTCGCATATCCTTTATTTCGATATTTTTTTCTCGTGGCTACATCCGCTATTATTGCTCCTGCACCTGATTCAGCTGTTGAAGAAGCTGTAGACACAACTTTATTGTCTTTTTCAATAAAATAACATCTTGCTGTTTGATTTTTGATATCCGAAATAAAAAACCTTTCATCTATATTTCTAAATTCTTCTATGGATTTTAGAAATTCTATTACTTTGCCAATATTATCAGTAGTAACTTTCTTTATTTCATAGTCTGAATCGTAATAATCTAAATCTTCCAGTACCAGAAAAGAATAACTTTCTTCTTTCTTAATCAGTTTCTGTAAATAAGGTTTCATTCTCTTTATTACATTGACTTTCCCGTTTAAAGATTTTGGCTTTTTGTGATTAATTATTATCTCTGCAGCAGCCTTGTAATCAGTTTTATCATCCGCATAAATTACAAAATAATCAAAATATCTGAGTAAAACACCTTTGGGATTATCAATACTTTCATCCACATAGATGTCAATATACTCCTTATCACTGGAGGAATTTTCTATATCGCCTATAATAAAAACGTTGTAATCATTTTCTCTAAGCAAATATGGCAATAACTTTTTAGATTCTTCGATGCTAATCTTCTTCAACTTCTACCACCCTTATTAATCAATTTTGTACGTTAAATCCACAGGATCATTTCTTCATATATGTTTTAATTATTGAATCTTAGCATCTTCCAAATACCAATATTTCTGAAACCTATTCTTTCATAAATCTTTCCTGCGAAGGGATTGCTGTAGAAAAGAAATGGGGTTTTTCCTTCTTTTACCAGATCCGAACATAATTTGCTCATAACTGCTGTTGCATAACCTTTGTTTCGATATTTCCTGTCTGTTGCAACAGCCACTATCATAGCAGAATCTCCGGCTTCAGCTGATGTAGAAGCAGTTGATACAATTTCCCCATCAATTTCCATGTAGTAGCTTCTCGCACTACCATTTTTTATACCTGATACAAAGGATTCGTTATCCCTTGCATTGAATTCATCAATATTATCAAGAAGATTGGTCACTTTATATGCGTTTTCTACAGTAAGTTTTTTTATCTTGTAATCGTAATGTTTAAACTGTAGCTTTTTGAGAACTGTGAAATACATTCTATTCTCTTCTTCTATCATGTCTTCTATGAAGGGTTTAATTTCGTTTATACAGGTTTCCTTGCCACTTAAAACCTTTGATTTTCCGTAGTCTTTAATGATTTTAGCTGCCTGTTCATAATTCATTTTATTATGAGTGTATATAATGAAGTAATCGAAATATCTTAAGAGAATCCCTCCAGGGTGAAATAAATCACCGTCAATATAAACATCGATGTAGTCAGCATCATCGGGTGCATTTTCTATGTCACCTATAATAAATATGTTGAATTCTTTTTCTTTGCGTAAGTAAGGTAACAGTTTTCTAGATTCTTCAATACTGATCTTCTTCATTCTTACCCTCCTGTATTAATCAATATAGTATCATATTAAATAACGCGTTCAATGAGTTAATCTTAGCAAACATTAAATGGGAAAAATTGTGCTATCTTTTAATAAAAGTGTTAGGTATTGTAATCCAAACTCTGTGAGGTGTGCGATGAATAAAATTGCTTATTGTGGATTATTGTGTGAAGAATGTGAAATTTATAAAGCAACAATCAAAAACGATAACAACTTAAGAGAAGATACTGCCAAAAGATTTTCAAGTTATAACTATCCTCTTTCCAAAGAGGATATTAACTGTTTGGGTTGTTCTGGTAATGAAAAAGACCTGTTCAGATTTTGTAATGAATGTGAGATCAGATTATGTGGCATAAAAAGAGAGGTTAATAATTGTGGTGAATGCGATGATTACCCGTGTGATAAATTATCCAAACCTTTTGAAATGAATCCTGAAAACAAAAACAGACTTGATAGAATTTTTTTGATAAGTGATTTCTGAATAACGAACAAGATAGATAATAATTTGGAGGTGTCACCATATGAATTTCTTACTGAATGAAAAATTCGAGAATGATATTTTTGAAAAACAATTACGATGGTACAATGAACCTTCGAAGTGGCAAATAAGAAACGACAAAAATTTACTTGAGATGTATACAGATGCTGAAACTGACTTTTGGCAAAAAACCAGTTACGGTTTTGAAGCTGATAACGGCCATTTTCTTTATAAAGAGATTAAAGATGATTTCATTTTAACAACAAGAGTAACTTTTTATCCGGCCAAACAATATGACCAATCTGGGCTAATGGTTAGGTTTTCAAAGGATTCCTGGATAAAAACATCCGTTGAATACGAAATTGATGAACCTTCAAAGTTGGGAGCTGTTGTTACCAATAATGGTTTTTCAGACTGGGGTGTTCAAGACTTCCCAAAGGCTTTGAATACAATATCTTTAAGAATAAAGAGGAAAGGATCGGATTATTCAGTTGAGTTTCTTGACTCAAATAAATGGAAGCTATTAAGACTTACTCATTTAGTGGAAGATGAAAATAAGGTTCTAAAGGCTGGAATTTATGCCTGCAGCCCCAAAGGAAAAGGTTACAAAACCGAATTCGAGTACATAACCATACAACAGTTGTGAGAAGAGTGGTGAAAACATCTTAAGAATAAGAACAATTGACCTCGATAAACTCAAAGACAAAAAAGTGCGTTATTACTATAAAAGCTTGAAGTATTATGAAATCTTCAGTGAGAAAACTAATGGTGATTGGAATTTTTCACTGGTAGAAAAGGATCTAAAAAAGCCCTTTATTAAAGACGTTACCTACAAACTTCTTGAAGATCATAAGGAAAATCCAACAGCATATTTTGCATTTGAGAATTGTGAAGAACTCGGTCTTATTTTGTTTGCATCTGAATGGAATAATTCCCTTAGAATCTGGGATATACTTGTTAAAAAGGAGTACAGAAGAGACGGAATCGGCACAAGGCTCATGAATGAAGCAAAACAGTACGCGGTTAAGAAAGGATATCGTAGGCTTGTGCTTGAAACTCAGAGCTGTAATTTTCCAGCAATTTCCTTTTATTTAAAATATGGCTTCGAGTTTTGCGGATTTGATCTTGCCTGTTATTCAAACAGTGATTTGAAAAATCACGAAGTAAGATTAGAATTTCATTACCTTCTTTGAAGTAAAATTGGAACTATATGTATCTTACTGTAATTGTTTCTTTTTGATTTTCCTTATTAGAAATAGTAGGCCGTTGGTACTTACAACGCTTGCAAAGGCTAATGTTCCGAGTTTTCCACCTGCGCCGCAAAAATGATTAACGCTATACACAAATAGTATTCCCATTATGACGCCACTCAACAAAACTTCTAATTCGTTTTTCAGTCTCTTTTTTGATGACATTCCAACAAAGGAAGCTGCCATTACTACAGCAGAAAGTGTTGCAGCGTTTTCATTATAAATTGCCGGTAACATTAATGCTCCTGCCAGACTTATCAATCCAGAGGCAAGTACAGGTCCATTTCTTAGCCTAATGCTCAAAATATAAGTAATAACCGCAGCTCCTATGCTGTACAACACTACAATCATCCCAAAATGTCTGATCTCTGTTAGTTCATCTACAAGCTCACATTTTGAAATCAAAATCATAATTATCCAGCTGCTAAAAGCTATTGTTCCAAGTTTTCCTCCATACCCTTTGAATGAACCTCGAGACAAATAAAATATTATTCCTGCAACAAATCCTGCAATAATTATATGTGTAAAATCATCCAACACCTCAGGAGAAACCATCCCCACAAAAGCACCACAGTAGATTTCCACCGCGTAATCAGTAATTGTCATAGCAGCTATTATTCCCACAAGAGCTGCAGCAATTATTGCTCCCAAATCGAAATAAACACTTATAAAATAAGTACTAAGTGTACCCAAAGCCACTGCAAATATTGTTCCAAGAAAAATTCTGACTTTAGCTTCTAATCTTCGTGTCTCACGAAATACTTTTATACTACCAATTAGAAAACATGCAACTATAAAGAACAAAACTGGAACAATATATATATCATAATCAAAGGCAGAAAATAAAGTAAATCCAAAAAGCAAGAGCGTCATAAGAACAAGAATGAAAAATCCTATCCATTTCATTTTGTCAACCCCCCGCTTCTATATTATAAAAGAAAAACATATTTTACTAATAAACAGGTCCATTGACGATACAACTAACAAGAAAACGTTGTCGGTAGTTGGTTGTACGGAAAGTTCAAAACACGAGAAGCCGAGAAGGACCAAAAAGACGAGAATCCGAGACCTTATAAAACATCGGGTTTGGTGTCTGGGGTATAGGGTTTAGTAAAAACAAGAAGCAAAAAACTGAAATTACCGGTATGATGGACATTATTATTGATTGTTTGATGAAGGGATTTGCACTTGTTTTACAGGGACTTTCTTAAAAATCTCTAAATCCTCACTATGTTATCAATTTTTCCTTTGTTTGTTGTTCCATTGATGAATTCATATCAAGTAAGTCTACTATTTAGTCTTTAAACTCGAATCCTTCTTTTCTAAACAATTTGACACAAATTTCCACCACTTTTGGGTCATATAACTTTCCTGCGTTCTTCTCGATTTCTTCCAGCGCAGCTTCTATTCCAAGTGCGTGCCTGTATGGTCTATGAGAAGAAATGGCTTCGACAACATCCGCAACTGCAAGTATTTTCGCTTCAAGCAAAATTTCCTCATCCACAAGTCCTCTTGGATAACCGCTCCCATCTAATCGTTCATGGTGCTGGTAAATCATTTCAGCCATGGGATGGGTAAAATCGATATCTTTAAATAATTTCCAACCTGCAGTTGGGTGTTCTTTAATCAATGAAAACTCCAGTTCACTAAGTTTGCCAGGTTTATTCAGTATCTCTGAAGGAACCTGTATTTTTCCAACATCATGCACAAGTGCTGCAAACCTTAATGTATCAACTCTTTCAGGGTAAAGCTGCATTTTTTCTGCGATTGCCACTGCAAGTTGGGCTACCCTTCTCTGATGCCCCGCTGTATAAGGATCCCGTAAATCCACAGCTGAGGCCAGCGCCTTAATTGAACTCTCAGTAATACTTTTCAGCCGTTTCATGTTTTCTTTCAATGCTTCCTGTGTCTTTCTCAATTCGTCTATATCTATGTGGATTCCCGTTGAACGTACAGGATTTCCATTTGAGTCACGTTCGATTACTCTCCCCCAATTTAATACCCATTTATATTCCCCAGACTTACATTTCAATCTGTGAGCCACTTTAAATTCATCGGTAATACCGGCATTTGTCTCATGTACCACTTTCTTAACTTTTTCTCTATCTTCTGGATGAATCAGTCCTTTCCACACATCGATCATTTCATCAATTTCTTCAGGTTTATAACCGAGCATCTCAGCCCATTTACCTGTACGAACCACCTTATTCGTCCTGAAGTCCTGGTCCCATATTCCTAGTTCTGCTCCTTCATAAGCCATTTGAAGTCGTGTATTGATTGCCTTTAATTCTTCCAGAGCTTGGCTTCTTTCAACCATTGCACCTATTTGTCTTGCTGAACTTTGCAAACGTTCTTTCGCTAATTCAATAATAAAGGGAGGTCTTTTTCTGTATTCCTCAGCCTTTTTCTTGAGCTCGTTTTTATCAACGGAATACTTTTCAGCAATTTTCCTCAATTCATCTTCATCTGTTGGAGGATTTCCATAGCCAAAATTCATTGCACCAATAACTTCTCCGTTTGCCCATATAGGTACCGTATAAAGACGTATTCCTCCTTCACAGGCAATATCTGTGTGTTTTCCTTTTTCAATTGCTGGTTTAGCAGCTTCTTCCCAGCAGCATTCATGACAAAGCCATTTTCCGCTTTTTAGAGCCTTTCGATTATCTTTTGTTTTACACAACGCTCTTGAAGAGCTATCAAGGAAACGGCACCAGCCTGAAGAAAAAATCCCCAGTGCATAACTCCCATTCTTCTCGTATATCGCTGTTGATGTTTCCAGCAAACTGAGATAATCGGTTGCGATTTCTTTTAATATCTCTTCACCAATTGATTTTAGTATAAGGCCTGATTTATTCAGTTCAGTTAAATTTCCATAGTGTGGATCAATATATTCTTTCTTGCACTGTTTGGTTTTCAACATCCACTTTATCTTATTTAATTGTTCTTCTACTTTTTTGCGTTTTGTAATATCAGAAAAAGAAATGACAACAGCATCGAGGACCTTTTTATTCTTAAGAAAAATTGGATTGGTGTTTACATTTATCCAGGTGATACTTCCATCTTTATTTTTGTGCCCAAGTACTTGATCCTTACAAGATTCTCCTGTTTTCAATGTACGAATTGAAGGATGTTCTTCTGGCTTGAAATCCTCCCCATTTTCTTTAATCATGTTCCATTCATAATTTATTGAGGATTTGCCCACAACATCTTCTTTTTTAATCCCCAGAATCTTTTCTGCAGATTCGTTCATGGAAAGAATCTCACCGGTATTTTTTTGTAGAATAACTCCTTCACTTAAGGAATTAAAAACCGTTTCATACTCTTTTTCCTTATTCTTTGTAGATTCAACTAGTTGTTTTTCTCTTTCAAGATTATTTAACCAATGTTCTACCTGTCTTTCACTTTTCTTTTGGTTAAGAAAATCCTCTGGCTTTATATAATAAGAATTGCGATATATTTTTCTATCCTTAATCACTAAAGGATGAGTAAGAATAACGCCTTTGATTATTTCAGGATCAAATTTCTGTATATCGTACTGACATATTCCTACACAAGGGTAATTGGGGAATAAATCTCTGTTCAATTTCGCTTCATATTCAAGAAGTTTTTCTGAATCTGTTAGTCTATGAAGTGCCCAGGACATTTCTCCTGTTACTCTTAGGGCATCGTATCCTTCTTCAAGTGCTTTTTCAATTTCTGAAATCAATAGACTAATCACAGAATCAGGGTCGAAATACCCTTTTCTGGTATAAGTGTCTCTCTCGTTGGCAATAACAAATTGTCCGGTGCTTTCATATTTAGAGATATCCATATCTTTTTCACTGAATATATCCCTTATCTCCTGTTCTGTATTTTCATCAACAATATAGATACATTTTTGTTTCTGTTTAAATCCTTCATGAATAAAGTAAACTACTGTATCAGCCCAAACCTCTAAATCCTCATAAAGCAAGCATAAATGATCATGAGGCCTTAAATCCGACAGAAGTTTTCTTAAGTCATAATTATAAGGTTCATTATAGCCAACATTTTTCAAAACTGTGCACCTCTACAATTAATAAACTACTAATTTATAGCTCTATTTTTATTTTATAACGATCAATTTTTAAAATCAAAGGTTAGATAGCGCAATTTGATCAGTTACGATTATAAATTCCAAATTTATTTTTTTTACACCCATTAAATCAATAAATAGTATACCACTCAACCTGTTAAATCAATAAGTACCTTAACCCCCTAATTAAGCTCCATAAAGGTTTTGGGAGTATTATCGCTCTTTTAAAAGCATTTCTCAAATCTTATGAGTTTTTATAGCACTTAATAAAACTTGCAACAAAAAATGACAATCCCCCATTTGTTCAAAATAAAATCGAAATTCCTACCTGATTTATTTTGCAGCAGTAATTTGTCATTCCATTAAAGCCTCTTTTATCCGCTTTGTTATAATTGTTTTTAGCTAAAATCTGTTAGTGTTCAATTTGATTTTTCGGAGTGTAATCATGAACAAAAAGTGTAAAATCTGTGGAAGAAAAATCCGTGAAATTTTTCAAGCAAAGTTTAAAATCAAATACCATTACTGTGATTACTGTAGTTTTATTTCTAAAGATGAAAATGATCTAATTACTCGAGATGAAGAGCTAAAGATATACAACAACCACAATAACAGCATTGAAGATCCCAGATATGTAGCATTTTTTAAACAATTTCTGAGTAAAGCAGTTCTCAGGTTTTGTAATGGTAAAAAAGGCCTTGATTTTGGTAGTGGACCCTCACCAGTTCTAGCAATGATACTTGAAAGAAATTATGGATTTTCAATGGACATCTATGACCTTTACTATTCACCAGAAGAAATCTATAAAGGAAAGACTTATGATCTCATAACTTCAACTGAAGTTTTTGAGCATATTCCAAATCCCCTCGAATATTTTTCCACATTCAAGCAATGTATGAAAAAAGATAGCATTCTTTCCATGATGACTCTTTTTCATCCAGAAGATGAAAATGAATTTCTTAACTGGTATTACATGAGGGACATGAGTCATATTTCCTTTTTTACTCCACAAACAATGAAAGTTATTGGTGAACTGGTAGGCATGAAGATTATCTATACCGATAACACACGATACACCACTTTTAAATTGCTTTAAAGTCAACGTTTGGAAAACCTAAAAAATCGGTCCTCAGGTTAAATTGATAGCTTAACCAATAATATTTGATTTTTTATTTGTAATCTTGTTTATAAGCCCATTAAATTCATAAATAGTATATCGCTCAACTCAGAAAAACAATAACCTTTAATAAGATTCATAAAAGCAATAAAGATTTTTTTATCCTTTTTGACAGCATTTCCTCAAAACCAAAGATGCTTTATAGCACTTAATTTAATTTGTAACAAAAAAACCAATAAATGGTATTGCCATATATCTAAAAATCTAAATTCTTACCGAGCTTATTAACTGCATTTGTTTGAAATTCGATCAACAATAAAACTCTATTCTCAACCATTCTATCTGAAAGAATTTTTATAAAATCATCATGATATGCAGTTTAACAAAAAAATGCAAATAGAGTTGAGCCAAATAACCATTAAAAATAACAGCAAGAATATAATTGATCGAAAGGAGGTTTTTATATGAAGAAGATTATTCTTTTGCTATTTTTGCTTTCCTCGCTTATTGTCAGTGGAACTACAATCAGAATGGGTGTAGAAGGGCCGGCACTTCTTGGAGTAACCTTTGAAACTAATCGGGGATTGTACCTTAGTCTGGGCGCATCACCACCTTTGAGCATATTTGGCAGCGGAGGAGCCTGGTCTTATTCTATAACTGCAGGTTATGCCCATCCCATTGCTTTATCAACCGGTAAGAAAATCAATTTCTTTACTGTTCCCAGAATAGGTGTATCTTTCATTAAGCCAGATAATATATACATTGCTGTTATTCCCGGAATTCTCGGTGCCATTGGCTGGAAAGCTAATCCAGCTTTCACTATCGGTTTGCAGGTTGGAATAAATATTTGTCTGTTACTGGATATAAATAGCATGGAGCCAAATTTGGTTCCTACCGGACAATTTGGTATTTTCTCTATCTTTTAGTTATAAACAGATATATCATCCATTTAAACCTCAAGTAACGTTTAATGATGTAATAGATACTTGATCTTTTTCATTAAGGTTTGAGTCATAATTTTGAACGTTCAGGGAGTTTTAATGTGTTTATTCTATCCTTTAAAATTAATATATAGAAGAGAGGAGGTGGTTAGGGAAAATACCAAAAATAATTAAATTACATATATTACATGTCTGGGGAGGGAAACTAATGCAGATTGAACATTCCAGAGCTAGAGATTTCTTTGAAAAAGGAGAACCTTTCGATGAGTATGAAATAGACATTGATCATGAAAATATGATGAAAGCTGTTAGTTCGTTCATTAAAATAGAAAACATTTATGCGTCAGCTGCTCGCAATATAACAACCAGATTGGAAAATCTTAATGATGAAATGAAGGTTAACAAAAATAGAAATTTGATTCATGAAATCAAAACGAGAGTTAAAAAGCCAAGAAGTATTGCAGAGAAACTATCGCGTAAGGGTTACGAGCTCAGCATCGAATCAGCAAGAGCAAATCTGAACGATATTGCTGGAGTTAGGGTTATCTGTCCTTTTGTTGACGATGTATATGCGATTGCTGGTCTTTTGCTTTCTCAGGATGATCTATATATGGTACAAAAAACTGATTATATTAAAAACCCTAAACCCAATGGTTATCGCAGTTTACACATCGATGTAGAAATCCCTGTTTTCCTGTCACGACAGAAAGAATGGGTTAAGGCAGAAATTCAGTTTAGAACAATTGCAATGGATTACTGGGCAACTCTGGAACATGATCTTGGTTATAAATTTAACGGAGAAAAAACAGAAGAAGTAACAAGAGATCTTAAAGAGTGTTCTGATCTTATTGCACAGGCAGACTTAAGAATGGAGAAATTACATAAAGTTTTGTACGAAGAAAATGAATAATACTATATAAAGAAACATGTACGATAGTTATATAATAAAAGAGCCCGGATGAAAATATCCGGGCTTTTTTTGATAATTTTTGAGTTACTTGTAAAAAGAAAATTTGGTAATTTGTGCTTTAATACAAAACCTCACATTATTTGAATTTATGAATTATTTAATGACTTTTGCTAGAAAATCTTTACCAATTCACACTTTGCTCCTACAAATTTTGATGCGATTTGTTGTTGTGCATTTGATATTAACTAAATCTACACTTGAATTAAATAATAAAATTCATTTATCGAAGAAATAATAATAAAGAACTTCAAAACGAGTTAATCAATTTTTCAAGATTCTATATTGATGCAAAAGATCAATGTTAAATATCGAAGGAGGGATACAGGTGTTCGAGATAAAAACCTTCTCTAAAGTAAACTCAAAGCTTCTGTTGTTAATTATCTTTTTTTCTTTAGCTTTAACTCTTGAAGGTTATGATAATCAGAATGATATCGTTGCTATACCGAAAGCAACTGTAACATTTTCTGACAAAACTGCTCAAGACGTGATTAAAGAAAGTAATGCTACTCAATGGGATCTTGTCATTATCGGAGATTCTGTTATGTGGGGTTTTGCAACTCGTTATTTAGAGGCACTTGAAGAAGACCTGGGAATTGAAATTAAAATTAATAACTGGTCAATAGGTGGAGACCACAGCAGTAAATTACTTCAAAGACTTCGAACCAATCCCGAATTACGTCATGATTTAAGTGAAGCTGATATTATTATTTTTGAAATTCCCTGGAATGTTGTTGAAGCTCCTTTAAAAACTCTTTGTGGCTGGACCTCTCGAGATTGTGGGGGAGATGATAATCAAGACTGTTTGAGAGAAGCTTTTAATACATATAAATCAGACACTGATGGCATAATTGCTGAGATTGTCTCAATTCGTAGTCCATCAGAAGCTTTAATAAGAACCATGGACACATACATATTCAATGTTGGTTTATTAAGGGAGCATGATTTATTTAAAATAATTCGTAAATACTGGCAAGATGCAAACTCTCATGTTATTGAAGAAGCAGCAAAATATAATATACCTGCAGCTCGAGTTTATTATGCATTCATGGGAGGAAGTGGGAATGAAGACCCAATGGAAAAAGATCTTGTATATGACGGCTTTCACACTACAGAAAAAGGAATAACTCTCATGGTTGAATTATTCAGACAAATTGGATATGCTTACGCTCCAGAACAATAAAGATCATTAATAAAAATAACTTTTTTCTATTAATAACAAACTAGAGCTTTATTTTTTTGAGAATTCAACATTTTAGTCTTCTATTTTTTCAAACCAGTATGGATCAGGACTGGATGGTTCGGTTAAATAGAATCCCTTTATTTTCCCTTTGTTATTCATCAGGAAGGAAACTTGATTGATATCCTTCATATAAGGCAGCAGATGGGCTGTGAAATAATCTCTTGTGATATGTTCAAGTGTTAGAATATGTGT
>JAWODV010000072.1:0-10333 GCA_046483075.1 Kosmotogaceae bacterium
TGCAAGTATCACTTTTCCTTTTTCTGTCAGCTTCTTAAGCCTTAAAAAGTGATCTGTCAGTATTTGTTCTTCTTTCTTTGTCCATTTAGATAGATCTCTGAATTTTTCTTTTAATCTCAATTTGTATATGTAATTTTCCATATGCTCATCCTCCAATCAATTATCGATTCTTAGATTCTTTGGTGTCTAGCAAATGTTTTCCTAATCCTGCTATGAGTACAAGACAAACAACATAAGAAAGGAAGAAGATGAGGTATTTTTGTTTTTCTGAGTTATCCAGGCTTATTATATTTTTGTAAGAATCGTTTTGAAAGGGTATAGGATCCCATACCAGTCCGTATCTTATTGAAAGACCTTTCATATATAGTAGATGTAAAACTGGAATATTATTTGATGCAAATTCAAAAATAACTCCTCTTTCGTTGTTATCTGGTATTTTGTTTATTTCTTTGTTTAATCCCGGTTTGAGGTTTAAAGCTTCAGGGCTGGTACCAAGATTTGTTATTGCCCCACCTATATTCACAAACATTTTTATTTCAGTTTGTGCATTTTCTTTGTATATTCCCATTCTTCTGCTGATATTTGCACTTAGATTTTCTTCGTAGAGTAGAGGATACCCGGAATTCTCAATTGAATCGCGGATAAAGTTTCTTGTTTCTTCATCCAGGTTATCAGCTATATCGTTGTTTCCTCCGAAACTTATTGCAGCAGGTTTGAATAAATTACCGTAAGTATTTTCCATTGTTTCCAAAATATCTATTATTGTAAATTCAGGTTCATTGGCTCCATATTGTGAAGCGCTAAAGGATACGATGGTAACGGGGTTAAGGTCAAGGATTTTACAGGCAGCCAATGTAGCCAAAAGTAGTCCAGGGAATGATGATGATGCACCTATTGCTATGGTATCACCAGGGTTTAATCCTTCTTCCAAAAAGATGGAACAGATCATTGCTGCGTTATCGGGATTAACGGATGTTCTTTTTGCTTCAAGATCACCAAGTGTGGTTGTGATAGGTGAATATTCTACTCCAATCAGTCCCGTTTTATTTGGATCGTTTTCTTCATTTATATCAATGTTTCTAGCTCTTTTTTCACTAGCAACTGTGTCTAAGAAATCACTCATAAGATCTCTGGATTGTTTAAGCAAGATAATATTGTTATCTGAAATTGATGTATTAAAGATCTGATTTCCGAAGAATGTGTAAATCAGAAAAAAGATCAAGGTAACAGCTGATAACAAATAAATTATTTTATGAATTCTTTTGATCATAGAATAAATACCAGCCTGAAGGAGAAAAACGTCAAAACGGAAACAATAAATAGAGAAATCAGTGTTATAACAATACCCTGCCTGGCAATATTATTGCCCAATAGTCCCGGGATGATGGCTCCCAGGGTTCTATATCCGATTGTTTCCAGTGCGTATGTATTTGTGAACGAATTGATTATAAGGGTTAGAAAAACGGACAAAACAAGTAGAAAAACGAATCGTCTCCTTCCAAAAATTAGTAGTTTCTTTGAAAGCAGTTTGTAAATAAGCACAATGATAAAAGCTATTATCAGTGTCCCAATAATCCTTTTGGGTTGATACATGTACATTGCAAAATAAACTGGAACGATAATACCTCCAGGATAATACTTAAAAAGCAGTATAAAGAGGCAGGATAATGAAACGCCTATTATGGACAGTTCTAATAACAAATTAATCACCAGCTGTTCTTTATTTCCTTAAAAAATATTTATCTCAAAAATGGTATCAACAAAAAATGATAGAAAAAACCCAAAACTACTGTTACGCAAACACACCTAAACAGGATATTTATAAATCCATGTCTATACATTGAATAAGCGAGTAAACCGGGTATAACCAGTCCAACACTCTCAAAGACAATCCCTACAGGGAATATAAAAGGCATAGCTTTCCACCAGAAATATGTTAATGGTGAAGCTACAAGCACATTAATGATAAATAGTTCTTTTTCTGTGATTAAAAACCGATGAGTAAGAAACTTAACGATCAAGAATGCAAATGATGAGATTAGAATTGTTCCCAACAATCTAGCAGGTTCGGATAAAAACAACGCTAAATAAGCGGGTACTATTAGTCCACCTGAAGCGATTCCAAATATTTCAACCAAAAAGGAGGATGCGGTTATTCCATATATAAGAAAAAGCTGTGTCATATTTTATCTTCCATTTCATTCCAGACTTTAACTATTTGTTCACCGCTGTCGACGTAATTCCCAAAACCAAAAAATAATGTTTTCTCGTTTCTTTTGAAGAATTTTTCAAGATTTGTTTCTTCCAATTTATCGACGGGAAAAGGGTATTTTTTTCTCTTTATTGGTAGAAAATGAGGACCATAAACAAGAATTGAATCAAATTTCCAGTGGTCGCTTTGAAGGCTTTCAATCCAGGATTTTGTTCTCTCAGGTCTGTCTTTTCTTGTGCAGAAGATTCCTATCTTTTTATAATCTTTGTAATTTTCTTCGATATTGTTGAATATTTCATAGGTTGAGTCCACATCATTGGCGTTGAATGCATTTACGGCAAAGACTTTTTCAAAAATACTTTTAATGGAAAAAACACCCTTATCGAATTTGTATTCAGAAAGCGTTTCAGAAATAACACTTTCAGCTATTCCTAACTCTTCACACATCCTTTTTCCAAAAAGGACTATTTTATTGAAACCGGGTTGCTTCTTTTCCAGTTCGTTGTTTCCGATTTCTTCAGTGTCATCTAAGAAGGAAAGGTTACTGGAATCTGTGTTAATTGATTCTATAAGGTCTTTTTCAGAGTTTAGAGTCAGTATTTTAGCGTTAACCGGAGCACTTTTCAAAAATACTTCAGTAATTTCTTTTTTGTTTTCTCCTGTTACTCCTAAGTGGTCCCTTTTTATATTGGTTATGATGTAGTAATCTGGTGTGATCAATAATCTCGATTCGACCATTTGATATTCAGGATTTATACTCATTATTTCAGTGACTAATATGTCTGGGTTTACTTCACTGGCTTTTTTTAAAAGAACCTTTTTTTGTTCCAATATAGAGGCTACTCCCCTTCGCTCGATTTTCTCAATGGTTCCATCTGGAAGAATTAGCAGGGGTTCTGTTCCGGTGACTTTCCCCAGAACACGATAACCTGCCTTTCTTAAAACAGCGCATAGAAATTTAACGGTTGTGGATTTTCCTCTGCTGCCAGTGACTGCTATTTTTATCTTTATTTTTTTCTTTGTGGATAATATTATTTTGGATTCAATATGATAGAAAAGTATTAAAAAAACTAGCAGAGAACCGGACACCAAAACTTCAGTCAACATAATATTTCGACCTCGCCGAATAACTGTATTTTATAGAATTTATTATATCATTATGATTTTTATTTTCTCTGAGTCATACAGGACATGAGTCGAGAATAAAGAATAATGTTATGAAAATAGTAAATACAAGAGCTTAAAAAATTCATCGTTTGGCAAAATTCAAGTGATATACTTTCTTTGGTGAATATAAACTTGCTACTTATTTATGAAATCTGTTTATCTAGGGATTTTCGTTGAGGTGTTTCATTTGAAAAGAATTATTAAATTAACTGTATTTTTAGCTGCAATTACTGTAATATGTATTATTTCAGGAATGGAATTTGCAAAAATGTGGGAAGATCCCGAGATATTTCCCGGTGAAGGCCTAACAAAGCAGGCTATGCTTAGTGACTGGTTTGAGTCTTTAAAAGGCACTGCTTTTGATACTCCAGTGTATGTTTTTGAAGGAGGAAATGAAGGGGGGAAGGTTCTATTGCTGGGAGGAACCCATGCCAATGAACCTGCAGCATCACTGTCTGCAATTACCCTTCTTGAGAATATTTCAAATTGTGTCCATGGTACTGTTTATATCATCCCATGGGCCAATCACAGTGCCGTCACTCATACAGATCAAATGGAAGGGGATCCACAATTTTATACAATAGAAACCCCTGATGGAGAGCGAACCTTCAGATATGCTTCACGCAGAACAAATGCCATTCATCAGTGGCCTGACCCCACCATTTATATTCATCCTGCTGGTACAGTTCTTGGCGGACAGGAAGTAACAAACTTAAATAGATGTTATCCGGGTAGAGAAAATGGATACTGGACCGAGAAACTTGCCTTTGGTATTACCGAGCTTATAAGGGAAGAGGGTATTGATCTGGCAATTGATCTTCATGAGTCATCCCCAGAGTATCCTGTGAATAATGCAATAGTGTTTCACCAGGATGCTGCTGAGCTTGCTGTGACTGCCCAAATGATGCTTGAAATGTATGGAATTGATATTGGTCTGGAAGCATCACCAGAAAATTTAAGAGGATTAAGTCATAGAGAATGGGGAGACAACACAGATACTCAGGCTGTCTTGTTTGAAGTTTCAAATCCCGCTCAGGGAAGAATGAGGGGGCAGTCCAGCGAAGAATTAATAGTTACAGGAAAAGATAAATTCTATGTGAATGCCGCAGAGAGAGGACAGCTGTACGTTCCATACGATGAAGATGGATATCCAATAAAACTTCGTGTGGCCAGGCATATTGCAACATTCGAAGAGTTTATATCTTCGTGGAATATACTAAATCCGGATAAAATTATTGAGATAGAGGGAATACCTGAATATCAAAATATATTAGATGAAGGTCTGGGTTATTATCTTTAGCACTTGTTCTAAAATAAAATCATCAAGGGGGTAATATGTATGAAAAAGGCAATATTGTTAATTATCAGTATCACTATTATTGTTTCGTTTGCGTTTAGTGCTGTTACATCGCAGACTGTTGCTTCGAGTCTTGGTATGGTAGCCGCAGCCAATCCATATGCAGCTGAAGTTGGTGCTGAAATCCTCGAAAAAGGTGGAAATGCAATCGATGCTGCTATAGCTGTAAGTTTTGCTCTGGGTGTTGTTGAACCTTATGCCTCTGGACTTGGCGGCGAAGGTTATGCTGTAGTAACTCTTGCTAATGGTGAAAAATTTGCAGTTGATTTCAAGAGTATGGCTCCTCAGGCTGCTACCTATGACAAACTTGAAGAGCTTGGAACCTCTATTAGTGGTGTACGTTATACACCAAAAGGCGCGCTGGTTCCGGGAATCCCTGCAGGAATACAGAAGATGTTAGAAAACGGAGCTTCAATGTCTTTAGAGGAATTAATCCAGCCAGCCATTGATCTTGCGAGAAATGGTTTTACAGTAAACCAAACCTTTGCCAGTGTAACAAGTGATAATTATGAAAAATTACTTGAAAATGCTCCTGAATTTCTAAAGGATATGCTTTTGTGGGAAGCAGGAGACACATTTGTAAACGAAGAACTTGCTCAAACTTTAGAACTCATTAAGGAAAATGGAATTGATTGTTTCTATCATGGTCAGATCGCTAATGCGATAGCTAATTATATGGAAGAAAATGATGGATTCATAACAAAAGCTGATATGGAGAACTATGTTCCTTATGTAAGAGAACCTGTTCATGGAACATATAGAGGTTATGATGTATATGCTCCAGGAGCACCAGTATCCGGACCTCAGCTCATTGCAATCTTAAATGTACTAGAAAACTTTAATCTCAGCGCAATGGGTCCTTTCGATCCTTTAGCTGTGCATATTGTTCAACAGACATTGGTGCTTGAAGATGTCGACAGAAGATACTTCATCTCTGACCCTGATTTCTACGATCTCCCGGTTAATGGTTTCATGAGTAAAGACTATGCAAGATTGAGAGCAATGGTTATAGATCTTAATGAAGCCCTTGATCCCGATAGTTACTGGGATTATGCAGGTGATGCTGCTCCTTTCGAAGAGGGTAAGTCTTATGAGGAAGTAATAATTGAAAAGAACAAAGAAACAGCTGCAGCAGTTGCTGAAATCAATGAATCGCCCTCTACAACTCATTTCTCTATAGTAGACAGATTTGGCAATGCAGTAGCATGGACACAAACACTATCCAGTTTCTTTGGCACAGGATCTTATATTAATGGCTTCTTCATGAATAATGAGATTGGAAACTTTGCTTCCAGTTACAGGGCATGGGATGTTATTAATCTTGAACCAGGTATGAGACCGAGAACAACCATATGTCCTACCATAATTCAAAAAGACGGAAAAGTTAAATATGTTATCGGAACACCTGGTGGCGGAAGAATTATTTCTACAGTGACACAGCTTATCGTTGATCTTATTGATTTCGGTATGCCTGTTGATGAAGCTGTAAAAATGCCCAAGTTTGTTGGCTATACTTTTTACAGTAACTTAAGAATGGAAAAAGGTATGCCAGAGAACACTGTAAAAGTACTTGAAGCACTGGGACATGATGTAAGACTGTATGATTACCCGGATCTTTATTTCGGTGGACCAAATATTATTTCAGTTGACGACAGTGGAATGATGATTGGAATGGGTTCAATCAGAAGAAATGGCGCTGCCTCAGCTCCAGAAAAGTAATTTGGGAAAGTGATCTTATTATATTAATGAAAGGAAGTATATTATGAAAAGAATTTTTATTGTTTTACTCATAGGTTTTTTTGCGACGTTAGGATTTTCAAACGTTGAATCTGCAGAAGCGACTTTAACATTTGAGGAACCAGTTTTGATAACTTCCGGAGGACAATCGCCAGGTGCTTTGCAGATGATGGTTCTCGCAAAAACAGGTGGGATAGAGCACAAATTTATCAGGGATATAGAAGCTGCTACAAGTAATGTTGAACCTTTTAACACACTGATAATCGTAATCGGTGCAAGTAGTAAAGGTCTTGGAGCAGCAGGTATAGATATTGATACTGAAATAGAAAGAGTAGTTGAACTGTGTAAAATTGCTAAGGAACTTGAAAAGAAAGTAATCATTGCACAGATTGAAGGAGCAACAAGAAGAGGAGAATCCTCTGATAAAATTGCAGATGCAATTGTAGGTTATGCTGATTACTTATTAATCAAAATCGATGCAAATGAAGATGAAAAATTCACAGATATTGCAAAAGAAAAAGAGATTCCAATAAGGCTATTTGAGAAAACCTCAGATGTAAGGAATATTTTGAAGGAATTATTTCTTGAAGAATAGTTACAGCAGCCACACTGGCAGCCCGGAGTAATCCGGGTTGCTTTATCAATTTAAAAAGATTGAGGAGATAAAACTATGAAAAAAATATTATTTATAACTATAGTATTAATGATAGCTCTTACGTCTTTTGGGCAGTTTATTTATCCTGATATAAGACCTGGATATGGTGTAACTGAAACCAAATGGCTATCTGATTATTTTGAGCCACTAAAGGATACTAATTTAGATACTCCTGTTTTTATTATGGACAGTGGCAATCCAGGTGCCACATTTCTTCTTATGGGTGGAACACATCCAAGAGAAATCGCAGGAACTACTAGTGCCCTGGTTTTTATGGAAAATGCTGTTGTTACAACGGGTAGAGTAATTGTTATTCCGTTTTCCAATAGAAGTGCAGCTTCTGTTGAAGATCAGAGTACGGATATTTCTCACTTTATTCAGATAGAAACAAGAAGTGGTCCCAGGTATCTGATTTATGGAGATAGAAGAACAGATATTGAAGATCAGGGAATTGATGATCCCAAGAAGTATGTACATGATCCTTCAGGAATGGTTATAGACAACGGTGCAGAATCCAGGAATCTGAATAGAAATTATCCCGGAAAACCTGATGGCAATCCCACACAACAACTTGCATACGCTATTTTAGAGCTAATTAGGCAAGAAGATGTGGATTTCAATCTGGATATGCATGAAAGTGATACACCAAGAAAGCTGACCGATTCAAGTGGTGGTGTATATGAAGGCGGGAGACTTGCTTATATGCTGGTATGCCATCCTACTGGACTGGAATTAGGTGCAATTTCTATTATGGAAATGGAAGATATAGGTATTCCCATGAAACTTGAGGAATCAAACAAGGAATTTCGTGGTTTGAGTCATAGAGAAATAGGAGATAACACTGATTGTATTTCTTTTCTTTCAGAATCTCCTAACCCTGGTCAGGAAAGATATGGTGAAGACAAAGATGTTATCAGTGATCCGGATTATCCTCTGAAGCACAGGGTCGGGATGCATATAGAACTTATTAAGAAACTATTTTCAGCATACAATCTTTATTTTGGAACACAAATCGAAGTGGAGAATCTTCCTGAATATGATGAGCTAATGGAAAAAGATGTGGGTCACTTTTTAAACTAAGGAGTTATTTATGCCTGAAGCGATCTATTTTTTCATAATGCTATCTAGTTTTATAGTTTTTGCAGTTATAAAAATACCGATTTCAGTCTCTTTGATGTTTGCAGCCATTTGTGGGGCGGTTTTTTCCGGACATTTTTTTCCAATTGGGCATCTTGTAGAAGGATCTTTTGGTTACCTTGATGCGATTTTGATTATTGCCACTGCTATGATTTTCATGGAATCAATAAGAATTTCAGGATTGCTTGAGGATTTCGCATTGAGAGTAGCAAAGAAATTCCGGAATCGACCTCTTTTTCTCCTCATGCTTATGACGTTATTTATTATGAGTGCAGGAATGATAACGGGGTCTTCATCTGCTGCGGTATTGACTACGGGAGCTATAGCATTTCCTGTATTGAAAGATTTGGGTTTGAACAAAAGAAAATCCGGAGCATTGATTGCAATGGCTGCAATATTTGGTATGATTGCTCCTCCCATTAACATACCAGCTATGATTATTGGACAGGGAGTGGATATGCCATATATTGGTTTTACATCACCACTTCTTTTGCTTACCGTACCACTGGCAATATTAACGGCAGTTTTAATAGGGTCGAAAGATGTTAAAAAGGTTGAAAGCGAACACTTTGATAAGGTTCAGCCTTTTTCAAAGCACTGGCAACTGTACATTTCAGTAGCATTATTAGTAATACTAATGGTTATGGAGAATATCTCCAGGTTTTCTCTCGGATTACCTCTTGTTTTTCTTTTGAGTGCTTTAGTTGCTGCACTAATTGGTAAAAAGAATTTTCTTTCTATTTCAGTTAAAGCTTTAAAAGAGTCCGTAAATATTCTCTCTATTCTTATAGGAGTAGGCATGTTTATTCAGATTATGACGTTAAATGGTACCAGGGGATTGATCGTTGATTTTTTAAATGGTCTTCCAGAAATGGCACTTATTCTTGGCATTGCATTAGGGGTTCCGCTTTTTGGTGCTGTTTCTTCATATGGTTCCGCATCTGTACTGGGGATTCCGTTTCTGTTAGCTTTCTTGGGGCAAGATGATATTATGGTTTGTGCTTCACTATCTCTTTTAGCTGGTCTTGGAGATATGGTACCACCAACCGCTTTGGCAGGCATATTTGCAGCTCATGTTGTTGGTGAAAAGAACTATTTCAAAGTCTGGTTCAGAGCTTTACCTTCTTTTTTCATAACCATGATAGTTGGTACTTTTGCTCTGTATTATTCAAATTTTGCTGCTTCTCTTGCAAACTCAACTTTGTTTTATCCCGTTTTTGTTGGAGCACTAGTACTGCTTGGAACAGTTATACTTTTAATGGATAGAAAAAGATACCGGAGTGATTTAGCATGATGCTTATATACATTCTTTTAACTATTTTCATTGTTTCTGTTTATATCTATATTGCCTGGAAAGATGCAAGGAAATGGGACTGGATTATGATTGCCATGATACTTATCCCAATGGTCTTGAGGATATTTAGGATTAAATAACGAAGTTATTTCCGACGCTCGGAGAGAGGGGCTTGTTCTGAAGGTGCAAGACGCTCATAGAGAGGCGCTCAGAGAGAGCTAGTACTTTAGAACACGAGAAAAACCGAGGAGACGAGAAGCCGAGAAAGCGAGATAAAAACACGTCCATCGTCCATCACTGACGTTTAGTCCAACGCTCGCCTTGCAACTCGCTTGGTCCATCGACTGATGCTTAAACACGGATATGCGTGTTGGGAAACACACGGATTTGCGAACTGCGCTCGGATTTGCGCCTGCGGCGGATAAACACCAAAATTCACACCCACCACCGCAAGCGGTCCCCCGCCCTCAAGGGCGGAATCTTTATAAAACACGAGAAACCGAGAGTCCGAGAAAGCGAGAGTAAAACACGTGACCCGACAGGTACAAAGACAACGTCCATCGTCCATCACTGACGTTTAGTCCAACGCTTACGCTTCGACTAGACCTTACGTTCTGACCACCTGAATTGGGACAAGGAATAACAACAATCACCGTTTTACTATGATTATCTTTGAATTATTGCCCTTTTTCTTGTATGCCAAGGGAATCTCATAATTTAAAAATTCGCGTATCATTAAGTTATGGCTAATGCGTTTGTTTAAAGAGTGTTGAA
>JAWODV010000087.1:0-5420 GCA_046483075.1 Kosmotogaceae bacterium
TAAATTATTGTAAAAACTTGATGTTGATATTCGCTTCTTCTCTTTTAAGAACTCATAAAAGCGATGTTCAATATCTGAAAATGGTTCGAAGTATATCTTTTCGCTGCATTATTGACATTTGGCGCAACTAAAGTGAAGGAAATTCGAATTGCTATTGAAGCTACAGGCCAAATTTCAGAAGAATTTGCCAGGCAGTTGGAACGTTTCAACGATGCACATGAAGATATCCACGTAAGTGTGAGAACATTCAGTGGTGGTGACGCTTACAATCAGGCTCTAATGGGACAAATTGCTGGTGGAATTGCTCCTGATGTGTTCCTTGTAGATGGTGGAGAAAGAATAAAAATGTTTGTAGGTTATAATGCTCTTCTGCCCCTGGACCATCTAGCATCAGGAGCCGATCTTAATCTGGATAATTTCGAAACGTCGCTTCTTAATGCCTTTATTGTTGACGGAAGAATATATGGTATTCCAAAAGATTACAATACCACAGCCCTTTTCTATCATAAAGATCTTTTTGAAAAAAAGGGATTAGCGATTCCTGAAACCTGGAATGAACTTGAAGTAGCAGCAGAAATACTGACAGACGGAGATATTTACGGATTAGGAATGTATCCCCAGATAAACTATTTGCTACCATTTATAGAATCCGCAGGTGCACACTTTGTTACAGCAGAAGGAATAGACAAGGAAGAATTCCTTTCTGAAGAACATATTGAAGCACTCAAATTCATACAGAGTCTTTATGTAGACAAAGAAATTGCTGTATCTCCTCAAATGATTGGCGCTGGCTGGGATGGAGCTATGTTCGCTAACAAACAGGTTGCAATGGTTTATGGCGGAAGCTGGATTCCTGGAGTAGTCCTTGGTCAGAAACCTGATGCCCCTATTGGCGCAGCACCGCTTCCAATTAAAGAAGAAAAATCCAGTATGCTTTACACAGCAGGATGGGTCATCTCAAATAGGTCCAGATACCCAGAAGCAGCCATGACTTTGATTAAATTCCTTGTTTCAGATAAGGAATTAGTAGACGGTAATTTAGTGGGGCTAATAGGTTTACCACCTACTGAAAGTTCAATGAACAAGTTAATCGAAGCCAAAAAAGATGATCCATTATTAGAAACGTACTCAGAGGTAGTAAAATACGGAACTCCCTTTGGCTGGATGGAACCAGAATTTGTTGACAAATATAACCGTATGATGGAGACACTCATTTACAGACCAGAAACCAAAACTGTTGAACAGGCAGTAGAAGACCTTGCAAAGGAGATAGAATAAGTAATATGTATTTATGTATTTCTCCAAAGGAATGGGAGCTTCCTAAAGCAGATGAAACTAACAGCAAAAAAATTTCAAAAATACTAGGTACAAATATCGATGAAATAGAGAAAAGATGTAAAAATGCTGTCTATTGTTTTTTGGACAAACTTTACGATGAAAACGAAAAAGCACTGCATCATTATTACAGAGCTGACACAAAATATCTCTCAGAAATGGACAGCGGTAATTTTCTAATGGCACTAAACTACCTAACTATGTATGATCGATATAACGATGATGTAATGTTAAAAAAAGCTGAAAACTGTTTCCTTTGGGCTTATAGAAATACAACAGAAATACATCCCATGTTCACCTGGCAGGGCGGTGTTAGAGACGGGTTTAAACCACACGAGTTATATGTTAAATATACAGGAGATGCTTATATAACCTGCATGGGTCTTTATAAGAGAACACAAAAAGAAGATTATTTGTTTTACGCAAAACAATTTCATAATTTTATGAAGCAAGCTCAAAAAGAAGGTTATAGGTATAAATTCAACACCAACACTTACAGCTGGCTAGAAAAGGGTTTTTGCTGGTGGAGTTTCGGTTATCCTGTAATCTCATATTTAGAACATTTTTCTATAACGAAAGATGAGAATTATCTTAAACGGGCCATAAAATGGGCTGAACATGGGTTATCACTTCAGTCGAGTGATGGATCTTTTTACTTGATTGATGGAGAATTCTGGAATTCTGATCTAACAGCTATGGAATTACGTGCTCTTGTTTTCCTTTACGAAGTTACAAAATCAGAGAAATTCTTGAATAGTGCAGAACGTTTTGCACAGTGGTTGGTTAAGAATCAAAGAGAAGATGGCTGTTGGCCAATAGGAATAGACAGAGAGGGAGAGATTTGTGCACCTAATGTCGGTCCAGGGGATACTCCTAATATTGGTCTAAGTTTTTTGAGATTGTATCATGTTACAAAGAACACTGAGTATCTGAATACTGCCATTAAAACCGTAAGATATTCGTTGCAAATGCAGGCTGTTCAGAATGGGCGGTATCCTTATTATCTTGATGACCCTCATGTAAAATGGGGATTCTGGTCATGGGAACCTCTATACGATTATTCTCTCTCGGGAGATCAAAGTGTACACCATATAAGAGGTATGCTATTTCTCATAGACTACCTTTCTAGCAACTTATAAAATATGCTGGACTCATGAAGTCCAGCGTGTTTTCTTTTTGGAGGATTTTTTATGAATAGAGAGGGTAAAAAATCCAAAAAATTGTTCAGCAGTAAAAGAGAATTTAGAGAAAATCTTACGGGGTTATTTCTTTTTGCTCCCTTTTTATTAATCGCATCCACATTTATCCTCTATCCTATACTATATTCCTTCTTTATAAGCTTTAAAGAATTCAGTTTTCTAAATCCTTCTGCTGCTAAATGGGTGGGAGTCAGTAATTACATTTCGTTATTTCAAGACTCAAGATTTCTTACAGCACTCTGGAATACTATTAAGCTGGTGTTGCTTGTAGTTCCCGCACAAACCATGATAGCTCTTTTGCTAGCTAATGTTTTGAACTCAAAAATAAAAGCCAGGACATTTTTTCGAACCGTTTTCTATCTTCCATATGTGACTTCTCCAGTAGCCGTGGGAGCTGTTATGATTCATCTTTTTAAGAAAAATGGTGTTGCGACTGAATTTTTCTCCATTTTTGGATTGGAAAATGTGGCCTGGTTTACAAGTGGTGATTATGCCTTTCCTTTGATTACTATGGTTATTATCTGGACACAAATAGGATTTTACACGGTGATTTATTTGGGAGGATTACAGAGCATATCTCCGCAGTTATATGAAGCAGCTTCTCTTGATGGGGCATCAAAATTCAAACAGTTCTTTCATATAACATTACCTTTATTAAAACCAACTACTTTTCTTGTACTGGTTATGGGAGTTCTGGCAACATTGCAAATATTTGAACAACCCTATGTCATCTCAACATCAGGTGGCGCTTTGCCAGGTAGCCCTGGAGACACCACGCTTACACTAGTTATGTATCTTTACACTCAAGCATTCAGGTATTACGAAATGGGATTTGCTTCAGCTGCAGCTTTTGTGATATTTACTTTGATTTTTATAATTACTCTTTTCCAATATAAGTTATTTGGATATAAGGCACCTCAATAAGGAGGTAGCAATGAAGTCTAAGAAAACTATTTTCTATGTTGTATTAATTTCTGTGGCACTGGCTATGTTAGTACCGTTTTTTTGGAGCATTTATGCATCTCTTGTTAAAAATGATCTAGATGTTCCAGATTTTCCGTTGTCAATTGATAAGTATGGTTTTAACAATTATTCCTATATACTTACAAGCAGCAACGTTGGAAGATGGTACATTAACAGCATTATAGTCACATTAACTATAACAGCAAGTAATTTACTTCTAAACAGTATGGCTGGTTACGCATTAGCCAGGATTCGCTTTATTGCGCGTACTTTTTTCTTTCTCCTTACGTTGGGTATTATGATGGTACCCGTCCAAATACAGCTTATACCAATCTTTGTTATGATGGTTAACCTTGGTTGGCTGGATACCTACTTCGCTCTGATAATTCCTTTCATGGTTAATCCCTTCGGTGTTTTTTTGATGAGACAATTTTATCTGCAATTTCCCTCAGAATTAGAAGATGCTGCGAGAATCGATGGTCTTTCTCGTATTGGTATTTTCTTCAAAATTGCTTTCCCATTGGCTAAACCTGCTTTAGTTGCTCAAGCAATTTTTATATTTGTTTGGAACTGGAATAGTTTCATTTTCCCAAGTATTCTTGTTTCAAGTCCAAAAATGTTCACATTACCAGTAGGTATTTATCAGTTAAGTAATACTGCATACACCGCATCTATTACAAAATCCATGGCTGGAGTGGTATTGATGACCATTCCAACTGTGTTGTTCTTTGTCATTTTCCAGCGATATTTTGTTAAGGGTGTCACTGGAGCGGGTATAAAGGGATGAATAATTTGATGCTTATCAATCACATAAGTAAGAATTCAATAAAGCCATGAATACTTATTTTCCGCATTTTCTCTTTTTCCCTTTGACAGAGGATATTTATATATGATAATTTCTTGCTTGGTATAAAAAGAAGGTTCTACTCCAAACATGTGGTTCCATGTGTTCACATATATAACCGGTCTTTCATCAATAAAAGTTATTTCGTCTGATGTAAAACTAGCTGAACCATGAAGGTCCTTAGTGTCTTCGAATTTATGGTTTCCAGAAAAAACTCCAGGAAATTCAACTCCACTGACAGAGCCATTTTTTTCTAGTAGTAGATAGAATGTTTCGATATCTTCTACGCGTCCATATTTGAAGAATCTGTAGGCATCATACAGAGTGTCTACAAGGCAGCATGGGTGGTCTTCGTCTTTGAAAACAACTGTTATAGATAATTTCGAATCATTTTCTCGTTCATAGAAAACTTCTATTATTCCATTTTCCTGGTCAAAAACCGGCATCGAAAATACGGGAAGTATGATTTGTTCTTGTGCTATTGTAGAAGCTGCCATAATTAAAAAAATACACAGAATGATTATTTTCATTGTTTTCACCTCAAAAAGATTATATCCCCTATGCATATTATTTATAAAAAACTCTTGCAAATCGCCAAGACTTCTCATTATTTTGAATCAGCAAACTTTAAACAAGGATTTTTTTGAGTAATATCCTTACTAACTATATGCCAGCATTATTTTTAAAGTGTGAGGTATACATTTTCCTTTGTGAAACTGTCGATCTTCCCACTAAGTTTGCAGATATTGGAGAATGCAAGCGATGGGGATTTAAGAAAGGTTGGAAAGAGAATAAAAACTCGAGTCAGAGATCAGCCTAGAATAACACCCCCAGCTAGGTACAGCTGGCCACCCTCAAGGGTGGATCGAAATTAAAACACGAGATCCGAGAACCGAGATCCGTGAAGAACCGAGTTGACTAGAATCCGAGAGAGAACCATAAAATGAGAGATACGAGAATTGAGAAGGACCGGGAAGACAAGATTCCGAGAGTAAAAAACACGTGAATCAATTTGAATATAGTAACCAGTCGAAGAGAATCGCTTGAAATCAAATCACTCAAAGAAGCTTTTAAAGTGA
>JAWODV010000090.1:0-29210 GCA_046483075.1 Kosmotogaceae bacterium
GTTAAATCGCTCCCAAAAGCCATATAAAACTGAGTTTCAAAGTTCGATTATTTTACCGAAAAACATGAAAATACACATGGAAATTCTTCTTTTCTAAAAATTTTACGCTGTCCTCATTAATAAGGGATATTGTTTATGGAAACCATAATATTATATAATAGCTTCTGTTCAAAAACGAGGATGATTCAATACACTCTTTTAATACATTTGTCGAAACAAACATATGATTAAAATTGATATTAGTATAATTAAAAAAGGATTATAACTAAATAACAAGAGAAAGAAAAGTGTACATTGATAGAACTGGCCAAGGATTTTCAATTACATATAAAGCAGCAGTTTCTCTGCTACAATAACAATATTCTTTGATAATTAAGAGGTGGTTTACAGTGAGAAAGAGGATGCTATTTTTTTGGTTAATCATTGCGGTATTTTCATGGCTTCTTTCTCAAAACAATTATCTACTATTTCATTCAATAATTGAAGTATCTGCTATTGTCGTTGCTTCGATGGTTGTTTTGATTGCCTTCATAGGCTATAAAAAGAACAATTTTCTTATAAGAATCGGAGTTTTGTACTCATTCATTTTAGTCATCGATTTCCTTCACACCATGGCTTATAAAGGGATGGGGGTATTCCCAGGTTGGACAGCTAATCAACCAACGCAGTTGTGGATACTTGGAAGGGGAATTGAGGTTTTTGGAATGGCTATAGCTTTAATGTATCTCAACAAAAGAAGTTTCAGCTGGATATATACTGGAGTTTTTTCTCTTGCAAGTATTTTAGGTATTGTGGCAATTTTTACTGGTACTTTTCCTGACTGCTTTATTGAAGGTGAAGGTTTAACTCCATTCAAAGTGGGAATGGAATATATATTTATTGGTGCAATTGTGTTTGTGCTTTTTATAATTAACAGAATTGATTCCAAAGATTTTCAACCCTATAAAAAATATTATTTTCTTGCTTTAACCCTGACAGCTTTTTCAGAACTTTCATTCACACTTTATAGTGATGTGTACGGAATTAGCAATATGCTGGGGCATGTACTAAGACTGGCATCCTATTCCGTGATATTACAAGGCTTTGTTATAAGATCACTTGTAGAACCCGCTAATACTTTGTACAACAATTTAAATCAAACTCTTAATGAAATGGAGAATATTCTAAGCAAAACTATTGATATCAAAGATCCTTTCACAGCCGGTCATCAGAAAAGAGTAGCTGTTTTAGCTGAAAAAGTCGCAAAAGAGATGAATTTGTCCGCCTCCAGAAAAAAGTCTATAAAACATGCAGGTAATCTACATGCAATAGGGAAAATATTTATTCCGTCAGATATACTTCTAAAACCTAAAAAACTAACTGATGAAGAGTATGGTCTGATAAAAGAGCATGTTATCCATTCCTATGATTTAATAAAAGATATACCTTTTGAAGGTCCGGTACAAAAAATTATACTTCAACAGCATGAAAGGCTTGACGGTTCAGGCTATCCAGAAGGTTTAAAGGGTGATGAGATTATGCTGGAAGCCAGGATACTTGGTGTAGCCTGCGTTGTTGAAGCTATGATGTCTAACAGACCGCATAGAAGGGCTTTTAAGAAAGAAGAAGTGCTTAAAGAAATCAAGGATAAATCTGGAATTCTATACGATGAAAAGGTTGTCCAGGCCTGTATAAAAGTATTTGAGAAAGGATTTTCTTTTAGCAAAGATTAATAATATTTTCGGTAACTTCTCTTTTCATTAATTATTTCATGGCTGTTTAAGTTGTATTATATTTGTTAGCATGTATGGAAAATTTTTTCTTTAAATTCACCCCCATTCAAATATACACACTTTAGTTTTTACTGATTTATCTTCTTGTGAGTTTATACTTGGTACGTTGTTTATTACTAAAGGTGTTCTTTTAGGACACCAGGGGGTGAGAAAAGTGAGCAAATTAAAACTGCTCTGTTTTGTGGTGCTTATCGCACTTTTCATACTATTTATTTCAGCCTGTCCTTTTACTCCAAAAAGATACGAACTAACTATATCTATTATAGGTGAAGGAACTACAGTGCCTACAGAAGGTAAGCATATTTATGATGCGAATACTGAAGTTCAGTTATCTGCACACCCTGATAACGGATGGGAATTTGACCGCTGGGTTGGAGATGTCACAAATACAGATGTTTCGACAACTACTGTTGTTATGGATGCTGATAAGGTTGTAACTGCCCATTTCATTGAATCAGAAGATGAAATCGATGAGATACTTGCTAAAGTTGATTTAAACGTACCCATGACCATAAAATACGTTGATGAAATAATACCATTAGTTGATGAAAAAACAAACAAATTGCTTGATATGCTTGAAAACGGCACAACTTTTGAAAGATGGGCTGCAGCGTATGCTTTTCAGAGAGTTACTTTACCTGCGACTGTACTGGCAGAACTCGAAGACTATCTTACTGATTCGAACAACACTATAAAAGCTTTGATAGCAACAGCGTTTCTAAAAAATGGTGATAATAAAGGTAAAGCACCGCTGGTAAGCTTACTTGGCTCTAATGAAATAATGATGTTCAGTGTTCCACCAGAAGAATTAGGAGCATTTGCACTTAAGATTCTACACGCTTACTTTCCAGGTGAATATGCTCCAGATAAATATTTCCCGCTAACAACATCAGTTACAGGAGGTCCCTGTGAGTACAAAGTTACCGTCAAGATAGCTTTTCATGGTGATGGAGCATCACAAACACAAATTGATTCCTGGGAAACTGAAGCAGAAGAAATCTGGAATGGTGATGAAGGTTCCCGTGAATGGGGTGGAGAAGGAGACGAAGAAGATTGCTGCACAGTTGAATTTGATTTTGTATTTGAGATAGTTACTGATGGTAATTTTCCGGAAGATGCACATGTAGTTGAAATAAAAAAGGTAAATGCAGCGCATATTTCATTTGTAAATATGCCATTACCAACACCGGGATCTACAGAGACAACAACCGGCGAATTTGACAGCCTTGATACAGGAGCGGTAGTAGCACACGAGCTGGGGCACTTCATGGGACTTGATGATGAATATCATTACGACGAAGATGGAAATTATGTCAATGACAATGAGCAGGACGAAGATCCTCAAAGCATTATGGCACAAACCTGGGGCAATGTTTCAGCGCTACCAGAACATGTTGATAAAATAATGTCGGACGCTAAAATTGAATGCGACTGCGACTACAGCATAACCATAACACCTATATATGACGTTAATATCTCTCCGGGAGTGCATACAATAAAAGGCGTTGTAACCAAAGCAGACGGAAAACCCGCAGAAGGCAAATCAATTGAAGTAACTGTTACGGGTCTTCACACTAGAGGTCCTGATGAATTAACAACTGATCAGAACGGAGAAGTCACATACTCTTATGCATGTACTATTATTTGCCATACAGGCTTAGATGTAATAACAATGACTGGAGAGTGTAATGCCAGCGATGTAGTTTTTAAAGAATGGATTTGCATTGAAAAACTTATTCCCATTCCAGAATGGCCCTATGACTGGCAGGAAGATTTCCCATATGAAACTCCAGCTCAAGTTACCTTTGATGTTTCTCCTACAACAGCGTGGGAAGCAGATAACTTTTCTATGGAACTGACCATTTCAAAAGACTCAGAGATTATTTTTGAAGCAATTACAGCCACATCCGTTGTTGAAGTTCCTGATTTGGAACCAGCTTCTGAATATTCAATGAAATTAACCCCATTGAATATTGATTCTGATGGCGAAGGAACAATTATTAAAGGTAACTCCGTTGATATCACTTTTGAAACCGCTGTCCCGACTCCAGAATATGTTGAACCACCGGAAAATATGAAAGCAGATCTATCAGCATCAGATACTTCTATTAGATCCAATGAGTTTGCAAAATTAATTAAGGATAATATTGTTGATAAAGGATACAAACAAATGATTTTTGCTTTTGGACAGTGTTTTGGTGGGGGTATGTTTGAAGATCTAAAAGATTTTGATGACACTCTTTTAAAATCAGCTGCAAGATGGAACGAAACAAGCTGGGGAAATGATGGTCTTGGTTATGATTACTGGCTTGAAGAGTTGAGAAAAGAATTTGAATCTGGTGATACTGTTGCCAAAGCAGATCATGACGCCTATATGAATGACCCAAGAGGTCCCCATGGAGATAGAGATAACCCACCTGGTACAGAACATCCCCAGGGACTATATAATGGAGATCAAAACATGCGACTTACGGATGATGCAAGTTCCAAACACGCATTACTGTTTTCAGGATCTGACGAACCAAGACATAAAGGAGATATTGAAAAATGGGAAACCACACTCACTTCTACTCCTTTAGGATTTGATGTTATCTCAGTTGTAGGAGGTACAAAGGAAGATTTAGAAAAAGCGCTTGCTTCAATAAGTTCTCAAATGAATAGTAATGAAGTTTTCTTGTTTATGTCTTCCGGTCATGGTAGTGAAGCAACTGAAATAGCTGAACAGGTTGATGTTTGTCCTGTGGAAGGAGGAGGGGTAGAATTTACACCAACAACGGAAATTCTTGACATTGCCCAGGATGCTGGACTGGAAAATCTTTACATTGAATTTGACGTTCTGGATGGCTGGGATATACCTTATGAGGTTTATCTTAACGATATACCTATTGGATTTAGTGACCCAGAGGTTATCAGAAATGCTTTACCTGTAGCTTTTGAAATGATTGAAATGATTTTCTGGGAAGACTTTAACTATTTGTACTTCTACCCTCTCGAACCCTGTCCTGATAACCGAATGATTCATGATATTTATTTAGGTACCGGTGCAGTACCAACAGTTAATGATGAGTAAACTGTAGTTAATATCAAAAAAGAAAAATATTTTTTGTATCAGTTTATGCTTTATGATACTGTTTTTGAGTTAATTTTTAAAGTTTTGACCTGAAAATTTGACAAAGCTTACTATTTTCTGGTAGTATTAAGAAAATCAATTTTTGGAGTTGCTGGAAATGTTTATTAGTAATAGTATTCAAAATTTAATATCAAAGAAGCATGTTAAATGGAGGTGCTCGGTCCTTTTAGACAGCACATCTTAGGCATGCTGTTATAGATAAAAGGAAAAGCCGGGCGATTGAAGAATCGCCCGGTTTTTTTATATCAAAATTCTGGAGGTGTTTGTTGTGAGAAAAATGCTGGTATTTGTAGTAATTGTTTTATTGGTAGCGGGTTTTGCTTTTGGGAGTTTACTTGATGACATTAGAAAAAGAGGGGTGTTGAAAGTAGGTCAAGATTCCGGTTATATGCCTCTTTACGGTACAGATATGGAAGGTAACCGTATAGGACTTGAAGTTGAAATACTTCAACGTATGGCGGACATTCTTGGTGTAAGACTTGAGTTTGTAATTGTTAACTGGGATGGGATCATTCCTGCGTTGATGACAGACAAATTTGATATTATCTGGTCTGGAATGACGATAACACCCGAAAGAGCATTAAGAGTGAATTTTAGTGATGCTTATTTAACCGTTGGACAGGTTATGGTTTACAGTACAAGAAACTTCGAAGAATTACCTTCCTATGAAGAGCTAAGAACAAAAGATATCACTATTGCGGTACAACTGGGAACCACCGGTGACGAAGCTGCAAGGCGTTTATTTGAGAACGCAGAAATTCTTACACTTGACTCAATGGACGAAGCAGCATTTCAAGTAGCATCAAACAGAGCAGATATTCTTGTTGTTGATTCATTATATGCCAGATATGTTGCAAAAAAATATGAAGTACTCGATGTAAGCGATCAGTTTCTTACTGAAGAAGATCTTGGGGTAGCTGTCAGAAAGGGAGATCTCGAATTCCTTTGGTGGATAAATACCTTCATAAACTGGCTGGATACTTCCGGGATAATTGACGAACTTGAATACGAGTGGTTCGTTGAGTACGAACCTCAGATGTAATTTGCAAAGATTGGTGAAAATATGAAAAAACTGGTTTCGAGATCTTTAATCATAATAATTTTAGCTGGCTGCATAGCGATAATATATTTTTCAATGTCCAGGGTATATCCATTTAACTGGGATATAGCCGTTAAATATTATAGACTTTTTCTAATGGGGCTTGAAATGACTGGTAAACTAACAGCAGTTTCTTTGGGTTTTGCACTACTTGTTGGGGTTATGATTGCTCTTTTCAGAACATCAAAAATTCAAGTATTTCAGGATCTCGGAACTATTTATGTATGGTTTTTTAGAAACATGCCATTACTGGTAATCATACTTCTTGTATACTACGGTCTGGGATCTGTTTTTTCAATTGATAGATTCTGGGCTGGGGTTTTTTCTCTTGCATTTTTTGAAGGCGCTTATATAGGAGAGATTTTTAGAGCTGGTATAGAAGCAGTACCAAAAGGAGAGATAGAAGCCGGGGAAGCCATGGGACTTTATAGTAATCAAGTAACCTGGTCAATAGTATTTCCCCAGGCATTCAGAATTTCTATTCCACCTTTAGTTGGTCAAATGGTATCACTCATAAAGGACAGTTCGCTTGTTTCAGTAATTGCACTGGGTGACCTAACAATGAGGGCAAGACAGGTAGGCACACAAACTCTTGCCAGTCTTGAAGCTTATTTAATTCTTGCCGGTATATACCTTGCAATGACATCTGTTCTTTCCTATGTTGGCAGAAAATTAGAAAGGAGACTTGCTATACCATGAATGAGGTTATTCTTACAATGAAGAGTGTATGCAAATCATTTGGAGACTTAGAGGTTCTTCGAAACATAAACTTTGAAGTTAGAAAAGGCGATGTACTTACAGTACTTGGTAGGTCTGGTGCAGGAAAAACTACTCTTTTGAGAACAATAAATTTTTTAATCAAACCCAATTCTGGCGAAATAAACTTCAATGGGATAAAAGTGACTGATCAACGAAATACAATACGAAAAGTAAGATCGAAAATAGGCTTCGTTTTCCAAAATTTTAACTTAATCAGGCATCTAAATGCAATTGATAATGTCGCTTTACCCCTTGTTAAGGTAAAAAAAATGAAATGGAAACAGGCAAGAAGAAATGCTGAAAAAGTGCTTATTGATGTTGATCTTCCTGATAAAATATTTAATTATCCTTCACAGCTCTCCGGAGGTCAGCAACAAAGGGTTGGCATTGCAAGGGCTTTAGTAATGGAACCTGATTTACTTTTATTTGATGAGCCAACATCTGCACTCGACCCTTCACTTGTAGGAGAAGTAATGAATGTGATGAGAAAACTTTCACTCAGGGGAAAAACAATGATAGTGGTAACTCACGAAATGCGTTTCGCTGAGAATACTGCAAACAGGATAATATTTATGGAAAACGGAGAAATAATAAAGGATACAGAACCAATTCCTTTTTTTAATTCAGATTCTATTGAAGTTAAAGGCTTTTTGAATTCAGTAAGTGAAGCGGTTTAGTTATCACTTTCATCTATCTGTTTAAATTTATCATCAAAAAAATCGTTTGAAAATTCAAACTCATCACTTTGAGTAACTTTGTCTTTTTCCTGAGTATTTACATTCTTTTTTGTTGCTGGTTTCTCTCTTTCCCTCTCAGTAAGTACCGGTGTCCCTGACAAAGTAACAATCAAACCAAATTCCTCATCTATTGTACTGAATGATGTTGTGTTCACTCTAACACCAAGAATGGTGTTTGCACCCAGCTGATATGCTTTTTTTTCAAGATCTCCCAGTAGTTTGAAATAAACTCCTTCCATAGCTGTGGTTACTATTTCGTCTACATTTTTTTCTGGTTCATTTCTGTAATCTCCACACGCTCCAAGATAAATTATTCCTGTGATTGTTATCATTTGAAAATATCTTATAATTGGAAGTCCTGGATTTTCGATACTCAAAGAAAGCACTTCCGGGTATTTCACATAACTTTTCTGACTTCCTGATTTTTCTTCAAGTTCTTTTAGTTTAGCAGCGCATTGCAAGCAGTACCATTCACTTTCTATTTTTACTGAGTTTTTTCTACTTACATCCTTACCACAGATAGCACATTTTTTTGCCATAAAAACACCTCATTTAATCACTTATTTCCCCGTAAATAACACACCCGAAAACGTCCAAACCTGTGTGACACATAAGTATTGACGGTAAACTGAATGTTATGAATTCAGGAACTAAACCAATTATTTTATTTATTTCATTTTTTATGCTCTCTTTTAGTTCAAAAGCGTAATCTTCCATCCTTTCATGTCCCCAACCAATAGCAATTTTTGAATTCGTTTTTCTGCTTTCTAGATGCTTTATTGAAATGTCTACCATTTTACTAATCAGTTTGTTTGAAGTCCTCGTTTTCTGGAATAATTGAAGCTCTCCATTTTTGGTAATATGTAGAAGTGGTTTTATTCGCAAAAGATTTGCTACTATTCCTTTATATCTTGGCAGTCTGCCTCCATTCATAAGCCTTGTGAGATCCATAACACTTACAAGAAGCCTGATATTTTTGAAGCTATCCGAAGAAATTTCAACAATTTTATCTATCTCATAAGAATTCTTAAAAAGCTCAAGAGCCTTTAAAACTATGAAACCAGCCCCAAAAGAAACGCTCTTCGTGTTTATAACATGAATTTTCATATCATCAAATGATTTTGCAACCATCTTTACTGAATCAGTTAATCCGGACAGTTTGGTTGAAATCCCAAAGTAAATGACTTCCTTATACCCTTCCTCATAAATGTTTTTAAAAAATTCTTCAATGAATCCAGGCGATGGAACAGCTGTTTTTAGATCAGATTTTGGACTATACATCGTCATAAATTCTTCTGCTGTTATGTCCCTGCCTTCAATATACTCCTTTCCATCAATGTATAGAGGTATTCCGAGCCTAAAAATCTTAACACCAAACTTCTCCTCTGTTCCTTCTGGTAATGTAGTGGCAGTATCTATTGCAAAAGCGATCATATTTTCCACCTCTTTATGTATTGTAATAGTATTTTACCAAAAAGATTCGTTGATTCATTTATGGAATTTTTGTTACATGATCTGTTTATACTTAACCAATGATGATATAAAATCTTAGTATGCTTTATGAAACTATATCACGTACAGCTTTAACAAAAACAGGAATCCCGGTTGCTAGATATTCAATAAATCCATATATTGGATGTGGATTTGGTTGTAAGTATTGCTTTTCACAATTCATTGGCGCCTTTAAATATAAAAACGGACTCTGGGGTAGAGATGTATGGGTACGTAAGAACATTCCTCAACAATTAAACAAGGAACTCTCTAAAATATCTCATTATACTGTGTTTCTATCATCCTCATGCGACCCATATCAACCTGCTGAGAAAATATTTGGGCTTACCAAAAAAATATTAGAGACTCTTATCGCGCACAGAAAAAATATATTCATTATGACAAAATCCACACTCATAACAAGGGATATTGAATTGCTGAAGCTTTCAGAAGAATTGAAGTTGAACATTACAATAACTACAGACAGAGAAGATGTAAGAAAGGTTTTTGAACCCTACGCACCTTCAATCGAAAAACGATTAAATATCGTTAAGTTATTAAAAAATGCTGGAATAAATGCCAACATTTTTGTGGGTCCAGTTCTACCCATGAACCCTAAAAGACTTGCACTAATGATAAGAGAGATAGGAAGTGAAGTTCATTTGAGTACTCTAAATTATCCAAATCTTACAAGAAAAATTTTCTACAAAAACCACTGGACTAAATATTTAGAAAACTCATACTTCGAAGAAGTCAAAACGACATTTATTGATATACTAGGTTATGAACGTGTTCATTATTAACTTTTTTAAGAGGCGATAGCATGAAAAGGCTAAGTAAAAGTGTTTCGTTGAAATTCTTTATCTTTGTGTTAAGCACTATGGCAATATTACTAATAGTCCTTTCCTTTTATTTTGTTACCAGTGCTAAAAATGAATATTCTACTTACTTAAAGGATAAAAAGCAAATTGTTATGAACTGGTTCGTGAACTTCAAAAAAGAACTACGCTATGCTGCGTTGACATTAGTTGAAAAGAGCGAAGTACCCTCCGGTTTTGATATAGTTTCAATAAAAGATGCTGATAACAATGTGCAGTTATTAGCCAATGAACTTGATCTATCACTGGAAGATGCAGACTATTTTTTCAATCGATCTGACAGTTTTTTTAACTTGAACGGGACTGTTGTATATTTTTCGACTTTTAGTTTTGATGAAAGTAGAATATTGTTTGGTGTTTCTTTTGAAAAAGAGAAGATAACAGAGTTAACAAACTACATCGGACAGGACGCCATTCTGTTTCTTCGAACAAATGAAAAATTAGTAATTCCCTATGAATTTCTTGAATCTGGAATTTTTGTTAGAGATGTATTGGAAGCAGAAGAAAATGCAGAGCAAATGCCTTTCACAATCAGTCAAAGTACACCATTTTTTGGTTTTTTTGAACCAAAGGATGTTTATCTCGTTGACAAGCTAATAATTGGAAATGTTGACTTCTTCATCTTGCAATCTCAAGGTCTATTAGCAATTTTGAAAACAAGACTTTTTCCAATTATTCTGATACTTCTTGGCAGTGTTTTAGCCTTTTCTTTTATATTCTCTAAGTCGTTGAACGATTATTTATCTATGGCACTTAATACCATTCTTAAAGGATTTTCTTCAATGCGCAAAGGTGAGTATAAACGTGTGGAACTCGAGTCCGACGATGAATTGGGGCAAATAGCCAAAGATCTCAATAATACCATGGGTTTTATTGAAAAAACACAGGAAAGACTAAAAAAGACAAACGAACTTCTACGTAAAGCAACAGTTGAAGCACAACAGGCTAACAAAATGAAATCAGAATTCTTAGCAAATATGTCACATGAAATGAGGACACCTATGAATGCTATATTGGGTTTTGCAGAACTTTTGTTGAGTGAAGAAACAAATAAGGAAAGGAAAAAATATCTGGATACAATTTACAAAAGTGGAGAACACCTACTAAATTTAATAAACGACGTTCTTGATTTATCAAAGATTGAATCAGGTCATATTGAAGTATATGAGAATGTTTTTAGTCCAAAAATGTTAATAAACCAAATGATAGAGATGTATTATCCAATGGCGAGGTCAAAGAAATTACACCTGGCAAGTAATATTGATGATAGTGTTCCGAAATATATTTTAGGCGATGAATTCAAAATCAGACAAATACTGACGAATTTAATTTCAAACGCAATTAAATTTACAAATATTGGAACAATAACGATATTGGGAAATTATAGAGAAGGTTATATGATATATGAAGTACATGATACCGGTATTGGGATTTCGAAAAAAAGGCTTGAAAACGTATTTGAACCCTTTGTTCAAATTGAAAGTAATATGTCCAGACGTTACGGTGGTTCAGGGCTGGGTCTTGCGATTACCAAACGTCTTGTAAATTTACAAAATGGAACGATTAATCTTAACAGTGACCCTGGCAAAGGAACAACAGCCATAGTGAGAATACCTTCAAAAATTCCTTCAAAAACAGAATTGTCAGAAACTGTCAAAGATTCAAAAGAAAAAGAAGATATTGCAATTATGATTGTTGGAAAGAATGAGGACTGCTTTGATTCGTTGACCAATATATTCAATAAACTCGGACTAAAATACAAGCTTGTTAGAGACATTCCACTTATAACCCATTATCTAAAACAGGATGATTATAAACTGGTAATAATAAATCTAGCTGATTTCGAAGAAACACAAAGAAGCTATCTGCTAAGTGAAAAATTTTCTTCCCTGAATATTCCTGTAATATTTATTGGCAGTCCATCAATAAGCAAACCCTCTCTACACAACAGTAAATTTAAAGTAATAAATGACTGTTCTAAAGAACAAGAATTGATGGAAGCAGTTTCAGGATTTATTCCTAATTTAAAGCCCTTTCTCAGTAAAAAAAATATCAGAATTCTTGTTGTTGAAGATAATGAACCCAATCAACTGTTAATCAAAAAGATACTTGAACGTGCCGGTATAATTGTTGACGTTTCCTTCAACGGGAAAGAAGCTATACAGATGATTCTTGAAAACGAATACGATCTTGTCATTATGGACATTCAAATGCCGGTCGTTGACGGATATGAAGCAACCCGAAAGATAAGAAAGATGGGAAATGATATCCCAATAATTGCACTTACTGCCCATACAATGCAGGGTGATGAAAAAAAGAGTCTTGAATCCGGTTGTAATGCATATCTTGGTAAACCAATTAAACAAAAAGAGCTACTTGACATCGTTCGAACATACATTGGTTCATCTGAACGAGAAGTTAAATCGGACGAAACGCTCTTACATACAGAAAGAAAAGTTGATACTGAACTCACAGATAACAAAGAAAACAGGATTAAATCATTTGCTGAAAATATGGGAATATCCTTGAGTGAAGCTAAAACAATGTTTGAAGAATATGGAAATTTCCTTAAAGAAAGAATAGAACTTCTTAAGAAGTTTTATGAAAACAATGATCTGAAGTCCATAGCTGTCGAAGGACATAGTATTAAAGGATCAGGCACAATGTACAGTGTCGAAGAAATTACTAAAGCCGGACAAAGAATGGAATTCTCTGCAAAAAACGGAAATATTGAGGAAGTATTAAAAACAATCAATGAAATTGAAAAAATCCACGAACGTATCTGGCAGGATTAAATTGTTATTGTAAGTTTATTTCTTCCTTTAATATGGCTATACTCTCTGTCTTTCGAAAGAGATTTTATCAAAAAAATCCCCATACCACCATGTTCATAAGCATCCTTTTTGTCAGGTGCAATATTTTCATAATCAAGCGGGTTGAATGGTTTGGATTCATCCTCTATTGAAATAGTGTAACTATTATTAATTTTATCAATTCTTATCCAGATTTTACCCTCATGAGATTTCTTGTAACCATACTTAACTATATTTGTACATACCTCTATAACAACCAATCCAGCTTTAAATGCCTCTTCGTTTCCACTATGTTTTGCAACAAAAGAATAAACCTTTGCAGACACATTGTCCACTGCATCCAATGTTGATGGAATCGTTGTGTTGTATGATTTTTTCTCTGGTATTCGTTCCATATCAAATTTCCTTTATTATTTCCTCAGGAGATCTATCATCCAGTGAAAAGAGTTTATCTAGTTTCAATAAAGTGAGTATCTCCTTTACTTCTTTTCTTAAGCTGGATAGTATCATCTTTTTTCCTGAGGATTCAATCATTTTATACATACTGATAATTGAAGCAATGCCCATACTGTCAATGAATACAACATTATCACAATCAATTATGACTGTTTCATAGTCAACAATATTTTGCTTTTTAAACCATTCTTTCATTTCTATTGATTTTTTGCCTGTTAGCCGTATCTCTTCACTAAACGAGATTATCGCAATTCTTTTATTTGCTTTATTTAAACTAAACATACTTTCACTTCCTAAATTAAAGTTTAATAGCTATAAATGTAATATCATCTTCGTAATAATTGTGTTTTCTGTAATTCACCAGATACTCTCCTAAGTTTTTTACTACGTCTTTCATTCCAGTTGAAGAATCATTTTCTAAAAAACTTTTTAATCGTTTATAATCAAAACTACCGTTGTCTTTTCCTCTCAATTCAGTTAACCCATCGGTGTACAAAAAGATTCTATCACCTTCCATAAATCCAAATGAGTTTACTTCTCCTTTAATTAAATCTATTCCTATAAGGCTTTCATGCGGAGTTTCTATGAACTCAGCATGCCCATCTCTTTTCATTATTGGTAAAGGTATTCCAGCATTTGCCAGATGTAACTGTCCACTCTTATAGTCTATAACTAAAGCAACTATCGTAATAAATAATTCAAAACGTTCAAATTTAAAATTTGATTCAAGTTCTTTCATAAAGTCTGATAAATCAAAGTTCAGATTAGAATTAATGTAGTCTTCGATGAACCTGTGAACCATTACTGAAAGCATTGAAGCATTTACACCATGACCTGCTACATCTACTATATAAACAAACTTTTTTTCATCCCCGAGTTCAATAAAATCAAAAATATCCCCACCTACTTTGTAAGACGGTTCATATAACCATGAAATATCAGGATTTTCATAATTGGGGATTTCCGAGGGCACAAGAGCCTTTTGTATTCCTGAAGCAGCCTCTATATCCATTCTTAGATTTGTAACTGCTTCCTGAAGTGAGTTGATAAGATTGTGCATTTTAAGCTGTGTATTTACTCTTAACAGTACTTCTTCAGGAAGAAAGGGTTTTGTCACATAATCCACCGCTCCATATTGCAGTGCTTTAATCCGATTCTTATTATCTGATGAACCAGTTAGAACAACAACAGGTAGTTCTTTAGTGTCTGAACTATTTTTTAACTCTTTTAGAACCTGTAAACCATTTACATAAGGTAAAATAAGGTCCAATAAAACAAGATCAGGTTCTTCTCTTTCAACAATTTCTTTAACACCTGAACCACTATCATGCTCTAAAACCTCAAAAGATGAACGTTGCAAAATCTTCTTCAATAAAACTCTTACAGATGGGTCATCATCGATAATAAGAATTTTATTCATGCATTTCACCCCCTTTGAAGCTATTCGAAGTACCTAAGAGCCTTCGCAGGAGACATTTTAGATGCAATATAACTGGGTATAAATGTAGCCATTAGAGATATCAAATAAAATATTACTCCCATACCAAGCAATTGGTCCCAGGGAATAGCCATGTTTACACCATTAAATGACGCGGAACTGAATAATTCCTGACTTGTTAAAGCACCGGTTATCATGCCGAGAAGAATTCCAATTAGGACTGTAAAGCTCGTTTCTATCCAGAACGAACTGAATACCATCTTTTTCGTGAAACCAATTGCTTTCAACATTCCCACCAATCTTCTGCGCTCATACAGTGCTTTTACCATTATAATTGCTATTCCGACTATACCAACAATCATGCCAAAGTATAGGAATGAACGCAGAATATCTATCATACCTCTTATAGTCTGGGTCATTATTTTTATTAGATCATCAACAAAAAGCGGTATCTGAGCGTTTGAATTTGTAACAGTTCTGAGATCTTTCATATGCGTCTGTTTCTCTTCAGTATTGTCTCCCATTAAATTAACAAGCACAATTGTTGATGCATTATTAAGAGAATCTTCTGGTAGTGCATTCTCACTGATCATTAATCCAGATAAGAAGGTTAGGTTTGAGTTTTTTACACTACCTATTATTGTGTATTCTCCTAATTCATCTCCAACTTCAACAGAATCTCTTGATGAGTGCTGTTCCATCGGCAAATTTCGACTGCCTGTAATAGTATATAAATCAATCTTATCTCCAATTTCCAGAGAAGCTATCGTTGACATTGCTCCATTCAATAAAACTGTTTTAGGATTGTCTCTCATGTAATTCCATAGATCCTCAACATTATTAACGCTTCTATCGACCTCCGGGATTAATCTGAAATTTGACAGCTCAGGAAGTCCTGCCCTACCAAAATCACTATCAAAAACATATGCTGAAAAACTAGATACCATTCCGGAAGCTCTTTTCAAACCAATACTAATGCTTTTCACTCCTGTTGATGACGTTATATAATCAAATTCGCTATATTCCTCAACATCTGCTGAATTACTTCTCATAGAAACTATCCCAACATCATATCCCATAAAAAACAGGTTTCTGCTCTCCTGTAGATTCTTTTCTTGAGAGTACGGAATAATAGAAATTAATGTGATAATATAAATCACAAGTGCATACATTGCTATGGTTAAACCGGTTCGTCTTCGATTCCTTGCAGCAAATGCCAGCGCAACCTTGAAAACACCAGCACTTTCTCTAAATTTCTTAAATATTGCTGTTAACAGCATTTCAAAAATTCTTAGATTATAAACAACCAGTAGTAACCCAGCAAAAAGAATTGTAAACCCTTTAGCTATCATCAGTATAAGAGAATCTCCGCTTTGAGAAGAGATAATGTCTATGCTGTTGCTAAACATGGTAAAGATAACAGCAGCTATACCCGAGAGAGTAACAAGGAATCTTCTAAAGGATTCCGGAAACAAAAAAGGAAAAAGCAATACCGCAACTACAAAACCTATGAAAAAACCAACAGCACTTGAAGAATTATATGATGCGATCACAACAAGTAGACCAATTATAAAACCAGCGATCGCTACATACTTAATCAGTTGTTTTGAACGCTCCGTAAAGTACTCTGGAATTCCTCTGACCGCTTTTACTATATTCATTCTCGAAATTCTTCTGCACGAATAAAGAACAACTGCCATTGGGACAATTAATCCAAGGAAAAAGCCATAAAATATAGATTGTGGTTTAATGTAAAAAGAAAATGACATCTGAAATGTTTGTCCGAATTGGCCAGCCCCCTCAATCGGAACAAGACTGGTTATGTTTGTAAACAAATTCACAAATTTATCCAGCAGAAACTTAGATATTCCCATACCCACGGGCACACCAATCATTGAAGCCAGAAGGGAATAAAAGAAACCTTCATAAAGAATAACCATACTTACTTTCTTTCTTGTATATCCCAGGGCTCTAAGTGTTCCCAGCTCAGTTCTACGTTCCTCAGCAAGCATTAGATAGATATTTGCAAGCAACAAAACACCTGCTAAAATTGCAAAAAAACTTAATGCAAGAAACAATATATCAATATTGGATTGTGAAACATCTTCAATCTGCTCTTCTTTTATTTTGTTTACTTTCAAAGAAAGACCAGCTGGAGCGTTTTCTTCGATTAATTGTTCTACCCTTGAGCTGTGTTTTGCACCTGAAACATAGTCTCCTTCATTTGAAACAAGTAATTCAGTAAAAGCATCATCAATATTTATTCCTAATAGTTTTCTAGCATTTTCCGGAGTTGTTATGATAGAACCACCATAGTTGGTCATCGCTGTACCTTGATATCCTAAAACACCTTCGGGCTTAATAATGTTTTCAACGGTTACAGTGGGAAGCTCTGTCCAAAACACAAATCTGAGACTGGCATCTCTCATTAATTCCAGTTCGTCTCCAATTTTCAAATCCAGGTTATTTGCAAGTTTCTCTGAAATTATTACACCATTTTCTTGTAATTTAAGATCAAATTTATTTTCTTTGGAACCAAAACTAGACACTTTTTCACTATCAAAACCCATCAACCAAACAGTTTCAGAAAAATCTGATTCCATGTTTCTGGTCTTCCCAGGAATTCCAACAATAACATCTTTGGCTACAATAGGCATTACTCCATCAACCATATCTGATCCCTTTAAGCTACTGGTTAGCGACTCAATTGTTTCATACTTTATAAATGGGTTGTTTGTCTCTTCTACAGTTGCTGTGACTACAATATCAACCTCGCCAAATCTTTTTTCTATTTGTGAATAGATAAATTTCTGGAAAGAATCATTCATGGCAAAAGAACCAACAATCAGTGCAGTTCCAATTAATGAACCGGCAATAACAAGAACCGTATCGGCTTTTCTTCTAAATATATTTCTAAAGCCAATTTTAAACGCTATTTTATTTTTTATCATTGAAATTATTATAAAAACTATTGCAACTGCAATAGCTACTACAAGCACATTTATAAGCATCTTATCTTTCCGTTACCTTTTCTTTAGAAGAAACTATTACTCCGCTGTCCATCTGTATAACTCTATCGGATCCTGAAGATATTCTTTCATCATGTGTAACTATTACGAATGTTTGGTTGTAATCTCTATTAAGTTGTTCAATCAGCTCCATCAGTTCTCTGCTTGTTTTTGTATCTAGAGCTCCAGTTGGTTCATCAGCCCAGATTATTTTGGGTTTATGCACTAATGCCCTTGCAACTGATACTCGCTGTCTTTCACCACCACTCAACTGTGAAGGGAAATAATCTGTTCTTTCTCTCAGACCAACTCTTTCTAGCATATCATTAGCATCTTCTCTTGCCTTTTTTTCATCATATCCCAGTGTTAATAAAGCAAGTTCAACATTTTCTACAGCATTTAGAACAGGGATCAAATTGTAGAACTGAAAGATAAATCCCATGTTTTTGGCTCGAAATATCGTTTTCTTGTCATCACTTAATGCATGTATATTTATTCCATCGATGTTTACAATTCCTGATGTTGGTTCATCAATACCGGAAAGACAATTTAATAAGGTACTCTTTCCACATCCTGAAGGGCCAAGGATTGAGAGTATTTCACCGTTGCTAATATCAAGGTCTATGCCTTTTAACGCGTCGACTTCAATTTCGCCATTTCTATAAGTTTTTGTTAATTCCCTTACCTCCACAAACGCCATTGTTATAGCCTCCCGTATCCTTTATATTAGACTATTTGAAATTTTGTTCTATAACATCTCTTAATTCTTTCTTAAGTCGTTCAATGTTTTTTAAAAGATTCTTAAAACCCATAATAGCCATAATAATGATGGCATACATTGCACCATGTCCTATTATAAGGGTTATCAATTCTTTTATTCCATGCTGATAAAGAGCAGAAATCGAACTTAGAATAGGAAAAACAGGTGCAATAAAAATGGAGATTATGTAAAGTTTTCTTTGAAAAATCGCGGCTTTTCTTATTCTATTTTCAGTTTCAACAACCCAATTTTTTAGTTTTTTGTATTTTTCATCATTAACATAGCTTTTCCCTTGAAAAGAAAATCTCAGTTCTTTTTCCAGCTCTTCGTAAACCGTACCTCTTCCTTCAATAAAATCAGAGATCAATTTTTTGTCTCTGGAGCTAAACATTAATTTTCCAGTAGCTAACAAATAAGCAGGTATAACAGCCAGGGGAAATAATATCAGTAGCCAATCAAAAAAATACGCAAATAAATTAACTGAATACTGAACTGATATTGCAGCTATGTAATATATAAGAATAGACTTTTTCATAAATTTTATCCTTCGTTTTTTTCCGGTAATTTCTCCAACATGCTTTGTGAAGCAGAGATCTTTAAACTTGATTGCTTAATCTCCATTATCCAATCTACAGGAATTATTTTTTCTGTTTTTTCACCTTTTACAGTAACGCTTATGACAATGTGACTTATATGACCAGAATCATCAAGAATGACGCTGCCAACCCTGCCAATTTCTTTTTCTTCAGCTGAAATTACAAAGGCCCCTGGTTCTACCGCTTTACTTCCCTCTTCAATATTGTATTCCTTTACAAGTGGCGGGAGAGGATAGAGCTCAGCATAATCTCCAACAGGTCGCAACCAGTATATAGGAGTTGCACCTTCTTCAGAACCTTCACCGGTGACAAAGTATGTTTCTTCAAAATCCTGTAGATGTTCTACTTCTTCTGCATTCACTTCAAGTCTTACTTCATCAGGTGCTGCAAAATATATGCAATTAATGGGAGCTAATTTCGCGACTCTATTGAAAAAGCCCTTTTCAATAACGATATGGGTGACTTCATTTTTCGTCGGATGAACAACAATTCTGGTTAATTTTCCTAGATTTTTGCCATCAGAAGAAATTACCTTAGCACCCCACTTTAATCTGTTTTTCATCTTTTCACCCCCTGACTGTTAATATTTTAACATCAAGTACCCTAAACTGCTTACATAAATTATTTGTGATTCCTAGTGAACACCATAACATGTTAATTCAGGTCAAAAAGGACTTTTATTAAAGAACTTCACTATTTCAAAAACCCAGATTATTATAGTACTTAAAACAAAGGCTATCAGCAAATCAAACATAGAAAGTGGTACAGTTCCAAAGGTGCTTTGTAAAAATGGTACATAGATCACTGCTAGCTGTAATAAAAAGCTGGCAATAAGTGCCCACAACATCGTTGGATTCTTCCATGGTGGATCCTTAAAAATTGATAGTTTTGTTCTTATAGATGGAGCACAGAATAGTTGAGAGAAAACCAGCGTTGTAAATAACATCGTTCGCCAGGCTTCGTTGTTCATCGACCAGTAAATGATTCCAACTGTTAAAGAAACGCCTGCCAATAGGGCTCCAATAAGCGCTACTGTCCATCCACCTTTTCCCAGAACAGATTTACTTACAGGATTAGGTGGGCGATTCATAACGTCTTCTTCAGGAGGTTCTACTGAAAGAGCAAGAGCCGGTAATCCATCAGTTACAAGATTGATCCATAAAATTTGCAATGGCAACAGCGGTAATGTCAAACCCATGAACGGACCTATAAGCATTGTCCAGATTTCACCAAAGTTTGAACCCAGCATATATCTAATAAATTTCTTCAGGTTATCAAACATAGTTCTTCCTTCTTTTACTGCGTCTACAATAGTACTGTAATCATCATCAAGAAGAACCATTTCTGATGCTTCTTTGGAGACATCCGTTCCATTTATGCCCATAGCCACACCAATATCCGCCTTTTTAAGAGCAGGGGAGTCATTTACACCATCTCCGGTCATGGCAACTGTTTGACCAATATCCTGCAAAGTTTTCACAAGTCTTAATTTATGATCTGGATTTACTCTCGCAAAAACGGAATGTGATTTTACAATTTCCTTCAATTCCTCATATGAAATATCATCGAGTTCTTCTCCTGATATAACTTCATTTTCATTTTCAGCAATACCTACTTCTTTTGCAACACTAAAAGCTGTCAAAGGATGATCGCCAGTTATCATTATTGATCTTATACTAGCGCTTTTTGCAAGTCTTATCGATTCTTTAACATCATCTCTCGGAGGATCAATCAAACCAACCATTCCAATAAAGCAAAAATCTTTCTCTTCGATTCCTTCAGTTTCACTAAATTGATCTTTTTCTACATTCTTAAAAGCCATTCCCAATACTCTGTAACCATCTCTGGCCATTTCTTTATTTTGCTCACTGATATTTTCTCTAAACTCTTCTGTTAATGGTTTTATTTCTCCATCAACCGCAGCTTTCGTACATATCTCAAGGAGATTATCAACCGCTCCTTTAGCCAGAGCTACATAGTCCTCAATATCATACTCTTTTAGAGTACTCTTTAAATTAGAATTTTTATCATCAAAACTGTACTTTATTTCGTGAACTGTGGTCATCCTTTTCCTATCAGAATCAAAAGGATTTTCAGCTACCCTGGGTAATATTTTCTTCAGATGTTCTTTATCAAGTTTGACAATCTTTGCGCCCTCTAACAATGCACCTTCAGTAGGATCTCCCAAAACTTCAGAATCATCGGTAAAAGAAGAATCGTTACATAAACCCCCGGTTAGAAAAATCATTGATAACAATTTGGAATCGCTGTCAGAATACTCTTCAAGATTTATTTCTTCATCGATGTCTATTTTGAATTCATTATTGTATGTTTTTATTGAAGTCATCTGCATTCTGTTCTCTGTAATAGTTCCTGTTTTATCAGAGCAAATTGTGTTAACCGATCCAAGAGTTTCTACTGCATTCAAACGTCTTACAAGTGCGTTTTTCTTGAGCATCCTGCGGGCACCAAGAGCAAGAGCTATTGTGACTACAGCAGGCATACTTTCAGGAACAGCTGCCACTGCAAGCGAAACCCCCGCAAGAAACATTGTTTTTAGATCCTGACCCCTTAATAACCCCAGAATAAATACAACAGCTGCAATTGCAAGAACGACTACAACCAACCATTTCCCTAATCTTTCAAGGCGTTTTTGTAAAGGAGTTTCTTCTTTTTCCACCTCTTGAATCATGGTAGCAATTTTTCCAATCTCTGTATTCATGCCTGTTTTTGTAACTACTCCAACACCACGTCCATAGGTTACATATGTTCCAGAGTATGCAATATTTTTCCGATCGCCAAGGGAATCAGTCTCTCTGTCAAATTTTTCTGAACTTTTACTAACTGGTTCTGATTCTCCCGTAAGAGCAGATTCTTGAATTTTAAGTTTCGAAGCTTCAATTATTCTTACATCAGCTGAAACATGACTTCCCGCTTCCAGAAGCACAATATCTCCCGGAATCAGTTCTGTAGAATTTATTTTCTTAAATTTGCCATTTCGCTTTACAGTAACTTCTGGTACTGAGAGTTTTTTTAGAGCTTGCATTGCTTTTTCAGCACGATATTCCTGAAAAAATCCTAAAATTGTATTCAAAACCAGAAGTACAGCGATAACAATCGTATCAGTGATTTCTCCCAAAAAAGCCATTACAGCTGCTGCGACAATTAACACTATTATCATAATTGAGGTGAATTGAGCCAGGAAAATCTTCCATGAACTTCTGCCACCGGTTTTTTTTATTCTGTTTTTTCCGTATTCCTTAAGCCTCTGTTTTGATACTTCGTCATCCAGACCGGATTCTTTATCCACTCCAAGTTCATCAAGTGTTTCTTCTATGGATTTTCGATACCACTCGGCCATGACTTCACCTCTTTATTCTTCTATGTGACTTTAGTTGGGCGAAAAAATCAATTATTTCAAAAGAATTTTGACTATTCTTATTCTAACAGCCATCAATTAATTTTTGTAAATTATACCTACCTTATTATCTATAGTTGAAAATCAAAACCAATAAAAATGATAAAATAATTATGCCATAAATTTTTATATGATTGGAGTAAAGAATGAAAATTACTCTTATTAGCGGTCCTTCAAGTTCGGGTAAAACTTCTTTTGTTTTAAATGAGATGAAAAAACGCCATCAAAGCGACCCTTTTTCATACCTTTTTGTGGGTCCTTCCGGTCTTTACATAAGAAAGATCAGAGAACGTTTTCTTGAAATGACTGAAAGTTTTTCTGCAACGAACTTCAAACCCATAGACCATTTCGCTGTCGATGTTATGAGGATATTAAGACCGGATTGGTTGCATATTCGCAACCATGTAATGAGAATGGTCATTCGCGAAATCCTTGAAAATCATAATAATGAAACATACAGAGAACTGTCCGATTCAACTATGTTTATAGATTACCTGCAAGAAATGATCCATGATGTAAAGGAAAATGCAGGGTTTGAAGGCCTCTTTGCAGAAAATGATGAGGTTGCTGATTTTCTAAAGGACGTTTATGGAGATGTTTCAAAGAACTTATTTAAGAAAAAAATCTATGACAGTTTTGATGCTTACCTAACTTCAGAAGATTATATCAGTGAAATTAATTTTGGAGAATTTGGTGAATTTCTCATATTAGATGGCTTTCACGATTTCTCTCCTGCAGCTTCAGTCTTTCTTGGTAATATATGCAGATCTTTTAAAGAGATTTACTTAACATTTCCGGATGATGTATACAGAAAAGAGCTATTTTATCAAAATGAATCTATTAAAGAATTGGTTGACAAATTAAAGGAAAGAACCGATCTGGAAGGAAATCACTGTACCATTGAACGAATTTTTCTAAAGGAAGCCTCCTATCCGAAAAAATTAAAACCCTTACTTAAAAATATCTTTGCAGATAAACCCCCTGAAAATACTGAAATCAATAATGTTAAGGTTTTTAACTGCCATGATATGTTCAAAGAGATAGAAAAGATAACCCGTGAAGTAAAAAAACTAATTACTAAAGAAAGATATCTTCCAGATGAAATATCGGTTGTGACTGGTGACTTCTCTCTCTATCAGAAGCAGATTTCAAAAACTTTTGAGGATTATGGTATACCGTACAGAGTAGAAGGTGATCTACCCATTTTTGAGTCAAAGGCAATACGAACTCTTTTGCTTCCTTTAGAAACTGCAACATCGGGTTTTGACCCCGAGAAAATTATTGCAATGGCAGATGTAGGTTTTGCCGGGAAAGATATTGACAACAAATTTTTTGAATCTGTTACTATCAACTCAAGAATGCTTTATGATATTCCAAAATCAACATTAAAAAAGCGAAGGATTTCACTTCTGAACAGATTGAATAAGTATAAAGATCTTTTGATAAAAAAGCGAAAGGCAATTTTAACTCATTCTGAAGAAGAGTTTGTAGAACAGGAATGTAAGGTTATCGACGAAGAACTTAAAAGGATTGATACTGAATTTAAACCTGATCTTGATAGTATTTTTCGAGTTCTTGAACCTTTTGAAACCCAAAAAAAGCGTGATTGTAGAAACTATCGTAAATATTTTGAGAAATGGGAACAATTATTAAATCTTAACAACAATCTTGAATTGTATGAAGAAGAAGATGAAACACTAGCACTTAATCGGTTTTTTGAATACATACTGCCGGATTTTGAACGCTTATTGATTTTCATGGGTAAAGACAAATTATCTCCTGCTAAATATTTTTCTTATCTTTCACATATTTTGAAGAATGAACACTATATTATTTCCAGAAGGCTTGCTAATCGAGTTGAAATCCAATCGCTTATCAACGCAAGACACTCAAACAAGAAAGTAAAATTCTTTTTAGGCTTCAAAGAAAGAGATTATCCTTTTGTTAGAATTAATCCCCTCTATAGTTTTACGCAGTTCAGTATGTATCCACCCAGAGACCTTCTTTTAACCCAGGAGAAACAACAAAAACTAAATTTGTATCTTGCTATCACAAGAACAGAAGATTATTTGTTCTTCAGTTACCCTCAAAGTACCATCGAAGGAGAACCAATTTTACCCTCACCCTATTTGAAGGAAATTCTTGAAACTGCTCATACAGTTCCTGAAATGATTGGGAACAGCGCGGGTAAGAGGAAAATGTTTCAACCTAATTTATCCTCATGTATGAGTATCAAAGAACTTAAATTAATAGCTGGAAACTACTTTAGAACTTCTTATTGGAAAGAAGCTAAAAACAAACTAAAACAAGCAGAAGAATATTTTGACACAGAAGATTTAGAGAGTAAATTTCGATATCTAAGTCGAAGCTTTAGCTGGAATCTACAAAACAAAAAAAGCCTGAAATCAAGAATCGGGAAAGATTTCAGTTTTTCCAGATTATCTTTATACAAAAAGTGTCCTTTAAGATTCTTTCTTAATTATGTACTATATCTTAAAGAAGACCAGGAAGGACTCTATGAACTTAATCCATTACAGGAAGGAAGCGTTTTCCATGGAGTTTTAAAGGATTACTTCTCCGAAAGCCTTCCCAATTGGGAAAAATCCCTTGATAATCATATAAGGAAATTTCTTATGTTTGAGAGTGAAGTGATCAGGCGATTTGAATTTAAAAGATTGAAGAAGATTATCGAAGAGTACATACACATCAGAGAAGCCAAAAGGCCAAAGATTGAAGGTGAATTTGTTCCAGAGTTTTTTGAGGTATCCTTTGGCTTTGGAAGTAATAGTCCTGTTGAAATAACTGACGGAATTGGATTAAGAGGGAAGATTGATAGACTTGATTTAGACAGATCAACGGGAGGCCTATTTTTGATCGACTACAAAAGGGGATATTCTGGCGACAAAGAACAGCTAATGCTTTATTCGCTGGCAGCTGAACGTTTATTCAAAAATCAGGGATATTTTGTTTCAGGTGGAACATTCAAACCTCTGACAGGGAAAACAATCAATAAATATGCTTTTGTAATAGACAGAAATGAAAATATGGTATGGAATTTCAAAGGTTCATCTACACTTAATGAAGAATACATCATACGATGGTTCTCAGAGATTACCTCATCAATATTTAATGGCAATTTTACCCCATCGATGCTAGCGAATCCATCGAACTGTTATAAATGCCCATATTCAGATTCTCACTTTTGTGGTTCTTTAATGTGGAGAGGAGAACAGAATAATGGCTAATACACATTATGCAACTTCTGTAAATAAAGACATTTTTGTTTCAGCCTCTGCCGGAACAGGAAAAACATATATGCTGGTCAAACATTATATAGACATTTTTGACAATGCCTTTCGCAGGAATGAAAACATCGATGTTCACAATGTAGTCGCCATAACTTTTACTAAAAAGGCATCACAGGAAATGAAAGATAGAGTTTTGAAGGCCTTTGATGAAAAACTTACAATGGGATACCCGGGAAACTGGAAAAATGTTAGAGCAAGGATCATTTACTCATGGATATCAACCATTCATTCTTTCTGTGAAAGAATTCTCAGGGAAAGTGCGATTTTTCTTGGTATAGATCCAGGATTTGAAGTACTTGCAGGAATGCGAAAAACAGCCATTGAAAATAAAGTAGTTATGAGATATTTTGAAGAGAATGTAGACGATTTGGAAGAAGTGATTGACTATCTTGGCGTCGATAATACCTTTAAACTACTAAAAAAGGTGTTGAGTTCTAAGAGATACGAAATTGATTCTTACAGTCCTCTTGAAACAAGCGCCAGAGAAATGGAAATTGGTGAAAAAGGCAGGAAAATCCTGCAGGGAACCAGAGTTTTTCATAACAAATTCAAAGATCTCTTGAAAGCCTACGAAGAAGAAACAACAAGGAAAGGTTATATAGATTTCGATAACCTTCTTATTAAAACACGAGACTTACTCAAAGAATATCCTTCAATTAGAAAAAGATACACAAAGAGATTTAAATACATTCTAGTTGATGAATTTCAGGATACAAATGAAATACAAAAGGAAATAATAGACCTTTTGCATATAAAAGGAGAGAACTTTCTTTTTTTTGTTGGTGACGATAAACAATCTATATACAGATTCAGGGGAGCCGATGTAAGTGTTTTTAACAAAACAAAAGAACATTTCTTACAGGAAGGTTTTAACCTTGAACGCCTAACAACAAACAGACGTTCCCATCCTGATATTGTAGAATTTCAAAACAGATTCTTCAGTAAGATAATGAACCCTTTTCACGCTGAAAAACTGTTTTACTCAAAATATGAATCCACAATTAATCCATTACCATACGAAACATACGATGCTTCGTCAAGGATTAGAGTACTTTTTTCTGAAAATTCAACAAATGAACCTCTACGTATCGCAAAATGTATCTCAAATTTATTAAATGAAGAAATTATCTTTAGAAATAAAGATGGGCTTTGTGAAAAAAGGTCAATAAGGCCAGGTGATATTGCGATACTCTTTAGAAAATCCAGTAAAGTAAAACTGTATGAAGAACACCTAGAAAAGAATTCCATACCATACTACACAGTTAGTGGAAAAAATTTCTATGAACGACCGGAAGTTGCTGCACTTCTGGCCTGGCTTGATATTATTGTAGATCCACTGGACGATAATTCATTCGCAAAATTCCTTCTTTCGCCTGCTTTCGGTTTATCCCTGGATGAACTTGTTGCACTGAAGGGCAAAAATGAACATTTTTATCAATCACTCAACAAGTCCCAAAATACAGATTTTCAGGAATTAAAGAAACTATTTGAAAAATATACGAGTCTTAAATTCATACTTAGTCCTGGTGATTTACTCGAGAAATTTGTATCAGAAACCAATTATATGGCGAAGTTATCGTCTCTGGAAAAATCACAAAGAATGATAGCCAATGTTGAAAAGCTGCTTGAGATTTCAAAGGAACTGGACAGACTGGGAACGACATTGAGAGAGCTTTCTTCAAACTTAAAATCCTTCGTTGATATAACAGAAGAAACAGAAGCGACATTGGAATCAGAACAATCGGACAGCGTTAAACTACTAACTGTTCATAAATCTAAAGGTCTGGAATTCCCGATAGTAATAGTAGCAGATTGTTTCTGGTACGAAAAAAATCAGACTGAACCGAAACTTTTGTTTGGAGAAGATGGTTATTTGATCTCAGAAAAACAAACAGGGAACGAAGATAAAACAATAATTTCTGATCTAATTAGCGAAGAACTCGATTCGGGTAGCAGCGCGAAGCCGGAGCGGGTGAAGCGTCACAACCTGTTCGGCACGCGGTACGCGTTGCAGATGTGGGACCTGGTGGCCGATGAGAACGCGTGGTGGGAGCGTCGCGGCGGACGTCGCTGACCTGCCATCGCAGACGAGGCCCGTCACCTTCGTGGTGGCGGGCCTTTCTGCGTGCTTCCCGGCTACCGTGCTGTACCGGGAGCATGAGAAGGACCTCACAGGCAACTCCAACGTCGGGAGTTGCGTTCGAATCGAAGGGCTGCGCGTGGCACGTTGTTGTGGCGGCCTGCGTGCTTCCGGGCCTTGGCTGCCCGGGGGCGCCGCCGCCAACAACCCCTAGACTTTCGGCCGGGGCTGGAGTGCGCCCCGCCGAAACTCCAGGGTTGCAGCCGTCGTCGCTCCCCGAGCGGAGTGCGGAAGTGCCCTAAACCCCTGCAACCCCGCAGGTAGGGCCGGTTGTCGTCATCAGGCGGCAGCTGCGTTCTTCGCGTGGCACAAACCCAACCCGTGCTGCGCTGACCACCCAGGAGGGTAGCACCATGTCCAACTTCACCCAGATTGTCAGGGCCGCTGCGAACGGCGAGCTGACCATCACCGGCTCGGGCCAGGCGGTCGGCCGTCTGCGCATCATCTGGAACGAGTCGTACACGCGTCGCGACGGAACCCAGGTCGAGGAGGTCAACACGCTCGATCTGTACGCGTTCGGTCGGAACGCCAAGACGCTTGCGACCCGGGTCACCGGCGAGCAGCTGCACATCCAGGGCAACCTGAAGGTGCGGACCAACGTGTCGGACAAGTTCCAGCGCGTCGGCGGCGAGCCGGGTGTCACGTTCACGAACGTCAGTGTGGACGTCACGCGTGGCAACATCCAGTTCCTGACCACTCAGGAGCAGCGCGCTCAGCTGATCGAGCGTCACGGCGAGAACCCGAACGCCGTTGAGGACGAGCAGCCCAGCGAGGACGATGCTGCTGCGGCGGTCGAGGCGGCACTCGCCGAGTCGCTCGGTAGCTGACCGCTGGCATAGCGGGAACGGTAGGGGAGGTCGGTCATCCGGCCTCCCCTATCCGTGTGAACGCCGCCCACGAGAGGAGTGCGGATGTCACGATACGAGATGGTCCCCTGTCGGGCGATGCTCGTCGAAGACGGGGGTCAGCTTGCCATCTTCGAGTGCATGACGTGCGGGGTGAAGAAGACGGTCGCGTCGAACGCGATACAGCCCGCCATCAACGCGCACAACCAGCGCGTGATGTCGGTCCGCCACCATGTCGACGAGGACAGCCCGGAGGCGTGCATCTGCTGCGGCCGTGACACGTTCTTCATGCTCAGCCGCCTGGAGCGGGACAAGCTCTACTCATGACAGACACAGTCGCTTCGAACGGAGCAACCATGCCGAAGCCCATCACCTTCACCGTCACTGTCCCGTCACACGTCGCCGACCGGTTCGAAGACCAACTCGAAGAGTTCAACTACGAAACGTACGGCGATGAGCTGCCAGGCATCAGCTGGTCCGACGACCGCCAAAGATCATCCAAGACTACTGTTTCTTTGCTGTAGACAGCATTACGTTTGTACCAGACCCTGGGCAACCTCTG
>JAWODV010000088.1:0-3836 GCA_046483075.1 Kosmotogaceae bacterium
GGCATTGAAGCATATACAGGAAACATTACTTTTACTGAGCCAACTTTTTCTATTGAAACAAACCATGCTGCTCTTGCTATTTGTCAATCATCCACTATTACGGCTACCCTACTAAGGAATGATGGTTCAGATACCCCAATTAGTGGTGAAGAGATAGAATTTACTGCTAACTCTGGTGGAACACTAAGCAGCTCTACTGCGCTTACCGATGAATATGGGGAGGCCCAGGTTACCTTATCTTCAGATTCCGAGATAGTAACTTCTGTTACTGCAGAATATTGTGATATAAGCATTTCAACTAATGATATAACCTTTACTATGCCAATTATAGTATTAACCGCAAATCCTGTGAGTATTCCTGCTGGGGGTTCTTCGACAATCACTGCAACTGTTACAGATTCAAGTTTAAGCGAAAATCCTGTTGCAGATGGTACAGAAATATTATTTACCGTGTTAAGTGGTAGCGGAACACTTTCATCGGAGTCTGCAACTACCACAAGCGGAGAAGCTCAGGTAACGGTACAGCATTCCAGTAGTGAAGATCTTAACTCTATAGAAGTGCAAGCCAATTATTGTGGTGTTAGTAGCGAGCCTATTACAATAACAATAGAAACATAGAATAGATTTTCAGAAATAAACTAAATGTTTTAGTAGAATTTATTTTCAAATAATATTATAAAATAGTAAAATTAAATATAGAGAGAAAATAATTATGAAGATTGATAAAGAAAATAAAAAGGGCTTTTCCCTTATTGAGTTGATGGTCGTTGTGGTTATTATATCTTTTTTAGCTTTGGGGGCTGTAACTTTTTTTTCTGGGGGATTAAGGTCCTGGATAAGAGGAGATCAACAGCTTAAAGCACAACGCGAAGCCCGTCAGGCAATGGAGCTGGTGGGTAGGGAAATAAAACACGGGCAATATTTATCAGATTATAATGTTTCCAATCCTATTTCTATTACAGTTAATTTCCCGGAAGTATTAAATTATGACCCGGATCATCAAACTACTTATTCATGGTCAGGGAACCTCGGTGAACCTTTTATGAGGGATGGAACTAATATAATTATTGATAATGTTCATAATCTAGATTTTATATTATATGATGGATCTGGCAATCAGCTCTCATCTACTGATTTTGATGAAACTTCTCAAATAAAGATTTTAATGGAAATTGATGTTGATGGGAACGCAAGACCCGATATTTCTTTGGATACAGATGCTGAGTTAAGAAATTATGGTTTGGTTACCATTGGGGAACTTGAATAATTCTTTGTTGATTTACTATATTAAAAGGAGGTACTCCTTAAAATGAATTTTAAAATGATTAAAAGAATATTAGCGGAAGATCAGAAAGGAATGAGTCTTCTGACAGTTCTGATTTTTGTTTTTGTTTTAGTTACTATAGTAGTATCGTTACTTGTAATGGCCAGTAATGACATAAAACTGTCTTCTATTCATGAAGATTCAACCAAGGCATTTTACATTGCCGAAGCAGGATTGGCAGAAGCAATTGAAATAATTGATAATAATTGGGAAAATAATCAAGAAGGGATAACAGGATTTCCATTAGAAAATATTGAATATGGAGAAGGTAGTTATAGTGTTAGTGCTGAAGAAAAAACAATTGAAGGAGAAGAAGGGGAAACCAAGGATGGAATTGAACTAACCTCTGAAGGTGTTGTTTTTCAAAATGGCGAAAGAAGAGCTAGTAGGAAAGTACAAATCAAAGTAGGTCAATTAGCTGAGGAGAGTACAAATCATATTATTTTTGATTATGCAATTGCAGGAAGGAATTTAATTAAACTTGAAGATATTGGTTCTGGTGTTGAAGGCGATTTATACTGTGAAGGCGACATAGAAAATGAAGGAGTTCCTGTAGATGGAATTGCAAATGCTACTGGTACAATAGAAGGAGATGAAAATTTTACCGGAACAAATGAAGGAATAGAGGCTATTTTAGACTGGCCTACTGCGGAAAGTTTCCTCGCCGAATACTCTGAAAGTAATACAGAAGAATTTGGATCGCCCGGAGTCACTTACACAAGGTCTACATATTGGCAGTTAGACCCCAATACAATATATCACTGCCTTGGAAATCTTAAAGTATCAGAAGGAGTAACAATTGATGGTCCGGGTATTATTGTAGTTGATGGATGGGTAAAATTCGAAGAAAACTCTTCGTGCGGAACTAGCGAGGAAACTGCAGTAGTTATTGTTTCAGATTCAACTAATAGTACAGATACTGACCCTGCAATCAAATTTGAGGATTCATCTTATATATATGGTATTTTGTTTGCTCCAGATGGCTATGTAAAAGTAGAAACTAAAAGTGCAGTACATGGATCAGTTATTGCTGGCATTGATAGCAGTATTTCTGTAAAGATTGAGACTGATAGTTGGGTACATTATTTCAGCACACCTGATAGTATAGAACTTCCAACTAGTAATACTGAATATATTCCTGCAGTTGTAGCCTGGCAAGAAGTAAATTAGTTAAATAATAAAACAATACTTGATATATCGATTAAACTATCTTTACCATCAAAATAATAATATAATGCATAAATAATGTAATATTTTATAAAAAAAGTGCTAATTCATGTAAAATAAATTGCCAATTAAAAAATTATTATATATAATAAAAAATAACAAAAACTTTTTTGTGAGTTGTGTTTTTGAAATATCACAAACTTAACATGATATTTTTTTGTGTTTTATAAAAGTTTATAGTTCGTTTTTAGCTAATTAATTATAACTCATCACAATTACTGTTTTGTATATTGTATTTAGACTTGATACACAATAATATTTTAAATTGAAAACTAATAACTGAGAACTTTCAGACTAAACTCGATATCTTTAATTCCTCTCCCTCCGAGGGGAGAGGGAAAGTATCGAATTAATTGGTTAATTGTTTAATTTAAAAAAATGTTATACTGTTTTTAAAACTGAGATTGCCACGACCTGCTTCCAGCAGGTCTCGCAATGACAAAAAAGGTTCGGCTAAAATCAGTTCGTAATGATAATACTAGATTTAATGTTTTTCAATTTTTTAAACTATAAACTGAAAACTGAAAACAGAAAACTGATAACTGTATTTTTTGGAGTTCAGTAATGGAAAAAATAAAAAAAATTGAAAAATACCATCTTCCAATTATTGTTGAAATGGATGAAGACGGTTATTATATAGTGAGTTGTCCATTATTTAAGGGTTGCCACTCTTATGGCGAAAATATCGATGAGACAATAAAAAATATTACAGAAGTAATTGAAATGTGCCTGGAAGAAACGAAAGTAGAAGAATTAAATAAGTTTGTTGGTTTTAGAGAATCAGAAGTCTGTAAAAATGCATAAACTTCCAGCATTAAATGGTAAACAATTAGTAAAGTATTTAGAAAGTATTAATTTTAAGGTTATAAGAAAAAAATGTTCTCATGTAAGATTAAAATCAGAGGACGGAAGAACCACTTTGGTAACTGTAAAGACAAAAAAAAGAAAGAAGAATGTTAATAAGGCGTTATTCTTAGGATAGGAGAGTGGTTCGATGAAAAAATTAGGTATTAAAGTATCAAAACATAATATTTCTGAATTTTGTAAACAGTATCATATCCGAAGATTATCTTTCTTTGGCTCTATTTTGCGAAATGATTTTTCACAGAGTAGTGATATTGATTTGCTTGTTGAGTTTGAAACTGATTACGTTCCGGGTTTTTTTGATTTGATCGAGATGGAAGAAGAACTTTCTTCTATATTTGGTGGGCGAAAAGTTGATTTAAAAACTCCCGATGATTTAAGTAAGTACTTTCGTGATGATGTGCTAGCAGAGGCAGAGGCG
>JAWODV010000047.1:0-2996 GCA_046483075.1 Kosmotogaceae bacterium
GATATTATTAGGTTGGGGGATGAAAAATTTTATCCCGATGATGTAAAACTTAGGGTAATCACCAATGAAACAAATGGAGGAACCTTTTATTGCCAAGATCAGGGAAGATTTTCAAGTATTCTCAATTCATTAGTACAGCCTAAAGAGAAATATGCTTCCCCCATTCAAGATCTCAAAGCTGAAATTTTAGAGGAAGATAAAACTTTCTATGAAAAATTAGCCGCCCATCTATTAAGTTTAACACCCGAAGATAGTAGAATTTGTGTTTTATGCGAACAAAAATCATGTCCTCATGAAATTAGTCATTCAACAGAATTAGGAAAATGTTATAATTGTTCCTCTACATTTCACTTTTGTTGTGCTGCGGATTATTCTATTGAACACGGTATTGAACCGTTTAAACATATATTTCGCTGTCCCAAATGTGAAACTCTATTGAATATTCAAGAGGAAACCATGAAGGAATATTATAAAGAGAGATTTATAACTCAAGAAGAAGTTGAAATAGAAGAATCAATCCAAGATCCAACAACTGAAGAAAAAAAAAGTACCGAAGAAATCATAATTCAAGAAAAAGAAACAAAACAGAAAATGAAAGAAAAAAAACCTTTACAAAAAGAATTAGAAGAACCAGAGGCAGGAAAAAAAGTACGTATTGGCGGATTTTTTGGCAAGGAGGTAATGTTTCGAAAATTCCAAAACCAAAAAAAAGAAGGAGAAGCAAAAGATCCTATGCTTGAATCTGTTATTAAACAATCTACTGAAACAGCAAAAAAATCAGAAAAACTTTCCATCACCTCCCTTAAACCTCCAAAAAAGAAAAAATCTATTCAATTATGTCCAATCTGTGGATCGATGGTAAAACACTTAAATACATGCCCCACATGCGGGTCTAAACTATTTTAGGAATAACTCCTCTAAATGGTATTATAGTTTTATTTTTTATTAACTTCATTTTTAACTCTTCTATAATTTCGATCTGCAAAAAAGTTATAGGTCATAGATTCTGAGCCTTTGGAATTTTATTATATTTAGAGATTATACTATTAAAGAATTTTTAATTCTCCTCATATGAAACAAAATTCTTTTGCATCAATCGGCTTGAATTAACCTAAATTATGAAATTTTAAGATTTTATTATTTAAAATATGCGTCTTAGTAGAGATTACTCTCTTTTAATAATTAAATCTATTCCTTACTCCTTACAATTCTTGTTTTTTTCTATATAAAATTTATAATTAAAAACATATAAATTAAAATTCATAGAAAGTGTATTAAAACTCAATTAATCGAATAAATCTAAATAATTAGTGAATAGAATGGATTTTAATTTAACTGAAGATCAGAAGGAGTTAAAGAAAAAAGCAAGAGAATTTGCAAAAAATGAAGTACTTCCTGTAGCTCAAGCATACGATAGACAAGCAAGAATGCCAATGGATGTTATTAAAAAAGCATGGGAGGAAGGATTATTAAATTTAGCAATCCCTAAAGAATATGGGGGTAATGGGTATGGTTTAATGGAATCTGTAATCGTTGTTGAGGAAATTGCTGCCGCTTGTCCCGGAATTGCTACTTCCATCTTCGATAACAATTTGGGCGCAGAACCAATAATTATTGGAGGTTCTGATGAGCAAAAGGAAAGAATTTTGAAGGAGCTGGTTAATGAATTTACTCTAATTGCATTTGCAACTTCAGCAGTTGCACCGGTTGTTGCACCGTTATTAGTTCCATCATTTGCACCATGTGAATCAGTAACAGTAGTCCCACTTGTTTCATCAAGTTTGTAATATGAAACTAAATCTTCTGCAATACCTGTTCCAGTAGGACATCCTGTTGTTTGGAATGTTTCAACACTACCTTCATCTTGTATGGAAACACCATCTAAAAGAACAGCTTTATATTCATAATTCGTACAAGTATCAATACCACTTAAAGAATGAGTAAAACTCCCAGTTGTACTTAAACTTTGATCTCCAACTGTGGAATATGTAGTTGCACCAACTTTTCTATATAAAAACGCCCCAATAACTGAACTTTCATCCCCTAAATCAGTCAAATCACCGTTTAAAGTTACAGTTGTATCTCCAACACTTGTTGCTGGGTCAGTATCAACATTAGGGTCACCACTTGCAGTCCCACTAGTTGTAAATGTTGCATATTCAGAATACCAGTCATCAGTATTCCCACCTGCTGGGATTGTTAAACCTTGTCTTGAATCCCAACAGTAAGCCCTGTAATCATATTCAGTTCCAGCAGTTAAACCTGTTGCTGTTAATTCATAGTCACCATAAATAGAAGTTACAGTAGTTTCTCCAGTATCACCCGTCCAGCTTGAAGTACCACTTTCTCGATATTGAAAACCACAAGATAATGAAGAAAAACCATTTAAAGAATCACCAATAAACCCACTAAAAGTTGCAGTTGTATCAGTAATACTTACAGGGGTTGACTCATGACCTACAACAATTCCCAAATCAAATTGTGGACCAGTGGATGGTGAGTATAAATCAGTTCCATGTAAAACTGATACTCTGTATCTATATCTAACATGAGTTTCAGGAAATTCAACCTCATTTAAAGTATAGGTATCTAAACCCCAACTTCCCGAAGTTGTTTGAGTTGGATATAATGAACTCCACACACCAGTTGAAGTACTATGTCTATATTGTGTAATTAATTCAAAATCATCATTATCAGGGTTATCAATTTCTAATCTTACTGATGGTTCAACCTCGTAAGTACCATGATTAACTGAATTCGGTGCATAAGTTTGTAAGGTAACAACTGTAAATGATGAAAAACTTTCTGCATAATATGTTATATTAGTAGAATTAAAATAAATAATTTCGTGTAACTCTCCGTTATCAATAATATCTCGTTCATTTTCATAAAAACCATCAGATTTATATACGAAAGCGATTGAAGTTTCATTTTCTTCTAGAGCCCAATCATCACTAGAAACATCAAAAGTAAGTTCTGCAACTGCAATTTTATCA
>JAWODV010000117.1:0-7232 GCA_046483075.1 Kosmotogaceae bacterium
GGCGGCAAGGCCGTTATGATAGCCTCAGCAAGGACGTATAGGAGGTGATATATGTCTAGATCGATAAGATTCCTGTTCGGTTTGTGGTGCTTGCAGCAATTTGTATGCAAGCAGCAGTGCTTACCGGGCTTAAGGGATTATGGGGAACTACCATGGCATCAAAAGCTTCTGCAATGGCAGCGATTTTTTTGGCACCAGTAATACCACCACACATGCATACATCGGACCTTACATAATGTACTGCTTTTTTATTCAATATCTGAACAAATTCTTGTGGAGTATGAAAACGTTCACCCGTTGCAATTGGTATACTAATGTGTTCAGCAATTAAAGCCATTGAATCAAAATTATCAGGCGTTGTAGGATCTTCAATAAAAAAGGGATAATATTTTTCTATACCACGGGCTAGAACAATCGCTTCAGCAGGTTTCAAACGTCTATGAATTTCGATACATAGATCAATCTTGTCCCCAGCAATCTCCCTGAATGTTCGGACCCGATCAATCGCATTTCCAATCTTTTGTGCATGCGTTTCGTAATATGGTACCTTTCTGTTTTCATCTAAAAATGGAGATAAATGTCCAACAGCGGTGAATCCTTTTGATTTTGCTTCCTTAATATTATCAATAATCTCTTCATCAGTTTGACCCCCAACATGATAATATACTCTAGCTTTGTTGCGACATTTCCCCCCGATCAACTGGTATGTTGGCACATTAAAATATTTTCCAGCAATGTCCCATAAAGCAATGTCTATAGCACTTAATGCACCCATAATTGCAGCACCTCGAAAATGAAAACAGCGATACATATATTGCCAATGGTGTTCTATTCTAAGGGGATCCTTTCCAATTAAGTAAGTAGCAAAAGATTTTACTACCTCAACGGATGCATCAAGAAACCCCCAACAGCCTGATTCTCCAAGGCCAACTATTCCCTCATCCGTATGGATCTCAACAAATAAAAATCTATTGACTGGAATTATTTGAATATCCTTAATTTTCATTAAATTCTCACTTTCAAAATGATTTCTAAATTTTCAATAAATAATAGTACTTTCATTCATATATAAAGATAGGTCTATTTTACTTAAAGGAAGTTATTAAAACATTTCACAGCGTGTAAAAAATTGGTTTCTGTTCTTTGACAAAATGTGTCTAAAACACCCATATTTATTGATGTTGTATGATAGACCTTATTGTATTAGCGTGTTCAACATGCTAAGGAGGGTCTATTATGCGAAAGAAACGGTGCATTTTCTGTGCCAGCTTCAATACTAAAAGGCATGGAACCCGGTCCAAAAAGAGAAAGACCTCTTTTGGCAAAAGGAACCTATCTTACCAGCGGTGGTACTGTCATCATTGCAAACGGACCTTTAAGCCTGAGCAGGATCATCCAGTTAATTTTTCCCTGCAGATTAAAGCCTGCCAGCTGTATTATGATTCGGAGGCAAGTTACCGGGCAGTAAGCCGACAATTGGGGATTGCCCCTTTGGAATCTTTAAAATAATTAACTCTTTGGCTACCAATTGCAAGTCTACAGTGCATGTTGCCTCTGAATTAAAACCTCGCTGGTCTGGGTATCTTTTTATCGAGGAAAAGAGTATCTTCATCAAGAGTATAGAGTGGTTCCTGCTTTTGGCGGTAGACTTGCATACCCAGGATATTGTACACTGGGAATTAGTGCCAAGAGAAGATGAAACAAATGTGGCCTGGTTTCTCATGGTGATCAAGATGCTGATCAGATATCCTTTCCAAGGGATAATTAGTGACCTCTTGCCTGAGTTCTTTGGTACTGTCCGCTGGCTCCTGCCGGGCATACCTCATCAGTTCTGTACCTGTCATGCCTATCGGGCTACAGAGTTCTATCTTAAGTATCACTATACCGGTGGTGATAAACTCTGGGCTGGCCGATTTCTTCTTATTACCAGGATTATCTGCAGGTGTAAGTCCCGGTCTACTGCCTTAAGGGCAATCAAATACCTGGAACACCATCAGGATGAGTTGAAAAAGGCCGGGCTCATCAAGAGGATGAATATCTTAAGGATCAGATTCCCCAACCTGATAAAACGTTTCCAGGATTCCAATTTGCGGCCGGATAACAACATTGTGGAAAATGTCATTAAACAGCTCAACCAGAAGTTTAAGGAGGTTGCCGGGTTTGAAGGTTATGAGACGGCTTGCAATTCTATCAAAGTCCTGGTTATGCATTACTGCTTTCACACCTTTCGCTGCTCCAGAATACCTGGGAACAACGGAAGGTCTCCTCTTGGGCTGGCTGGCATAGATACCAGCAAGATCAACTGGGTACGTTTCTCGCAAAAGCATTGATTGTGGATAGTGAGGTAATGGGGATAACATCTAAAAGAGTTATCCCCATTACTTGGACAACCCTTCGGGTTGCCCACACTCTCCACAATACTACTACTATTTTTTATTTTAAAAGAACTTTAATAGCAACCAAAATCGTATACGCTGCCAAACATTTTGTCATTTCCAGAAAAAACCTAAAACCACTGCTTGTTTTATAAAAATACTTAATACTTAGCTTATTCTCTTTCTGTAAATTTTATAAATTTGCACTATTTCTTTGACAGCTCAACCATTTCCCTGCAAAGAATATCCCCTACCTGAGAAGTTGTTGTTTTTCCACCCATATCGTATGTCTTTACTTTACCGTTATTAATTATTGAAGCAATTCCATGTTCAATGAGTTTAGCTGAAGGAAATTCATCTAAATGTTCCAACATCATCTTAACAGACATAATAGCTGCAATTGGGTTTACGATACCTTTGCCCGTGTATTTTGGAGCAGATCCATGAATTGGCTCGAACATCGAGGGATATACTTTTTCCGGATTTATGTTAGCTCCTGCTGCAAATCCCATTCCTCCCTGAAGTATTGAAGCCAAATCAGTAATAATATCACCAAATAAATTGGAGGCAACAATAACACTGAAATCATTCGGATTTTTAATAAGCCACATCGTCAATGCATCTACCATTGCTTTGCTGGTATTTACTTCTCGGTATTCACTAGCTACTTTTTCAAAAACCTCATCCCAGAACACCATGGAATATGCCAAAGCATTTGATTTAGTACAGTTTGTAACTGTGACTTGTTCTTTTTTGTTCTGTTTTTTCATTCTTTCGGCCAGTTCAAAAGAGTAACGCATGACTCTTTCTGTTCCTTTTCGTGTAAAGATAGAGGTTTGAATGGCTATTTCATCTTCAGTTCCTTTCTTAAATCTGCCACCAGAACTGACATATTCTCCCTCAGTATTTTCTCGTACAATATAGAAATCAAGTTCCCTAGATTCGAGTCCTTTGATAAATACGGGTGCTTCTTTGAATCGTCGAATCGGCCTCAAATTGATGTACTGGTCAAAAGCAAACCTAGTATCGATTATCAACCTTACTGATATATGATCAGGGACTCTTGGATCTCCGACAGCTCCCATGAGTACGGCATCATAATCTTTCAAGATGGTAAATGTAGTCTCATCATACATTTTTCCGTGTTTCAAATAATAATCACAACCCCAAGGAAAGTCATGTTCGTTAAATTCGATGCCATTTATGTCTGAAATGCAATCCATAACTTTTTTACACTCAGTTATTACTTCCGGACCAATTCCATCTCCTGGAATTATTGCAATCTTATATTTTTTTCCCATACTATTTCCTCCTAATTTAAATTATCCCAAATCAAAATATTTTATTTAAAAATACAAAAATATTAACTGCATAAAATATGATTTTTTGAAAAAGATCTGATCCATTTTGGCAAAGACTCTTTTCTAATCCAAATATGAGCCTGAAACAAGAGTCATGCTGCTACTATTTTAGCAAATAATCTCTCTCTGGCAAGCTGCACTTTTCGAGCCATCTCATTATCGGTGTATCTTTTCGCTGTTTTATCTAACATCTCCATGGTAATACCTGCTTTGAGATAGTTTTCACCATCAGGAATCCTCCTTAGCTTCTCATAGGGAGTCTGATAGTCCTGGTACCGGTATTTCTTTTTAATCTTTCCTTTCCTGTCTATGACTTCCGTAGGGAAGACACAGGGACGGTGAAAATTCAGATATTCCTGGAAACAGCCAAAATAAAACTCATTAACCCTGGGAGCATGTTCTGGCCTGATATGGCTATAGCCCAGCGATTTCCTTAACACCCAGCCGTTTTTGGTTTCTATTAGGGCATTATCATTGGTATGTCTGGGTCTTCCTTTGGTGAGTTTAATCAGGAGATTGTTTAGCATCTCTGCTACTTTCTGGTTGATGTATTCTGAACCATTGTCGGCATGGAAATTAAATATCCGGTAAGGATAGCTTTTAATGATCTTCTCCAGCAAGGGAAGCAGATATGCTTCGCTAATCTTTTCTGTGGCCCCGATCACCTGCCATTGGGTAACCTCATCCACCGTATTGATATGATACACTCCTTTTTGTTTTTCCTGGTCTCCCTGGTGCATAGTATCCACTCTGAGATAGCCCGGCTTTCCCTCAAGTTGGGGTTTACATCGAAGGCCGATGGCTTTTGCTTTACCTTGATTGGTTCTCTGATAGCAGGATACACTGCGCAGGTAGGAGACCTTCTTCTTCAGGTTATAGATATGGGATACTGAGATATTCTGCTTTGCGGTATTCTCTGGCCATACGCTCCAGGGTCTTCTTCAAGGCAGCCCCATTGGGAGAATCGTGTAACTGGACTGTTTTGGCCAGTAGTTGAATATCTTTCTGAGTGTATTTCTTCTCGAACTTATGTCGGTCATATTCTTTTATTCTTACCTGCCCGGTTTTGCGGTATTGCTTAATTTATCTGGTTATCTGTGACCGGGAATAGCCGGTTATCTTCATGAGATATCTCATAATGAGTCCTTTCTCTTTTCTGGAGAGAATAACATAATGGAACCTGCTTAGGGTCTCCTCGATCCAACAATAGGCATCTTTTTGGGATTTCTTGCTAAATTCTATGGCTTCTGTTTCAGCTAAAAAGCTTTTTATTTGAGCTATACTGTTTAATTTAGAGTCATTCATCATAATTACCATCATCATATAGCTATTATGACTCTGGTCCCTGTTAGGTCGAATGTGTTGACTTTTAGGGACTCATTTCAGGCTCATCTTGCGTTGGAGAAGACTTTACCAAAGATCGATTAAGAAAGCTGAAAAGGTCTTGTGATTTGCATATTATTAATAGTTCACAATTCTTTTTATCTTTTTTAGTTTAATACTATTAAAACTAAAAATAATTTCACGATGTCTGTGTACTAGTAGTGTGACTTATGCATTAAGAAAATTTTCTATTTTTATATTAATATACCCTCTTTAAAAAGTCAATAAAATGAGTTATTTTGGTAATAATAGCTCTAATGATTCTGATTCCTTAGAATATTTAACCTCCATATTAATATCTTTTAAGGCAGCTATTATAATTGTAACTTTAATATAAGAAATATTTCCTTCAATAAGATGTCCTCCAAGTGTACACAATTTTGATTGTTCATTCAGATAAGAAGCTGAAAAATGGGCATGAATATAAGGTTTTCCTTCTTTCTCACAAAAAAATCCGGATAAAGAAAGTAATTCTAATGGTTTGTTGATTTCAATAAATTCACGGTCAAAATCTTGTACGGGAAGTTTTTTGGGAAATTGCTTCATAGTTCTGAAAACACCTTTTTGCAAAGCCCCTATTGCTGAAATAAAAATTCCCCTTTCTATCTTCTCACTGATAACAATTTCTTTAATACTTCTTAACAGATCTTGATTTTTTTTAATCCTTGCCAGAATAAATCGATCGATATTTCCACTACCAATTCCAAGAATGGATGAATTTAACAAATTGAACCTCCTATTTTTAAAATTTTTTTTATAAATCTTTCTCTAAAAGGGAACATATATATAAATTTCCACTTGAAAATACATTGTTATTTCATTAATTGCACCAATTTCTAATCTTCTTAGCACTTTGACTTAAATTAACTTTATAAATTTGTCATATATGTTTTCTTTCCTCATAGATATAACTAAAATAACGCTATGGAAAGGAAAACAGTACACATCACCAAAGATTAGGATATTGCCCGTTACAAATATTATACTAGAACATGTATGTAAAAACAAAAAAACCAATACCTTTAAAGCCATCAATCTATCCTGGTCACCTATTATGAGTGGCTAAAAAGGTTCAATCAATTGAGATACTTAAGGTTGATGGATAAACAAATATCCAAGCCCAGAACACCCAACCAAGTTAAACCCGGTTTTGAGCAGATCATTTACAATTACATACTTCCCACTCATGGGTCCAGGAGTGAACTTTTGTCTGGCCTGCTTCTTTCTCCTCAAAGTCAACCTAAATTCCAGAGTAAATTTTCTTTTCTTGTTATCCATATGACTTGAACCTCCAATTGTGTTTTATTATAGTCTTATCTAGTTGTCCAGTAAAGCGGGCGGGGGTTCGGATTGTTTTATTTTACAGGAGAACTGGTCGGTCATTAGAAGGACCTTGGGGTATGTGAGGTACGATACCGATAATGAGCTTCGTATGTTAAACAAACTGTACGATTTTCTCAAGCTCCATGTTAATTTCTTCCAGCTAGTCAGAAAATTAGTAAAAAAGAGATACGATGTAGCTCAAACCCCCTTTGCAGGGTATTGGTCTCAGCAGATATCTAAGAGGAGGAAATTAAGGGCAATTACAAAGACAATATATTATGCTAAATCCAATACAACTCAAAAAAGAGATTACCAAACTGCAGAATCAACTTTAGAGATTAAATATCTTAAAGCGGAATAGAGATAAAGAACCTTCTAGAAGCGAGAAAGCTCAAAGCAGTTTCTAGTACATCTCTACTTGAGGCAGCGTAGCAGCTTTCAAGTAAATTTTTAGGTAAGGCGTCAGGCTAAAAATTTTTTGCTTTGTCTTTTGATAGTGATATTCCAATGTTTAAAATGAGTCTCATTTGAAATTTGCAAATTAACTCATAATAAATTATTATAATATCAGTGAAAATTAAAATTATCTTAGTTTTCAAAAAAAGGAGTTTTTTTATGAGTGGTATTGTTGCCGGATTTGGCAACCCAAAATTATCTGATATCAAACAGATGCAAAAAAAAGTGAAACATCGAGGAAAGTTTAATTCTGGAATATTTCAGAAAGAGAAAGCAATCCTGGCTCAAAATTATTTTGAAGCAGATAAGGGAGAAGAAACGGATTTGGAAATCC
>JAWODV010000025.1:0-25568 GCA_046483075.1 Kosmotogaceae bacterium
ACAACGGCAAGATTCCAGGCAAATGCAAGTACAATCAAAATTATCAATAAAAACATTTTGAAAATTCTTCTGAACTTCGCGAGAGATTTATTCATAGTTTACCTCTCTGAACATATCTTTATTCACTTTTAATTATACGTTCTTTTTGCTTTGGTTTTTATAAGGCTTTATTGTTTGGAAATGTTATGAAATGATCTCATTAATTAGTATATTTCATATTGATCGCATAACTGAACATATAATGCCTCAATTTTTTCAGCTATGCTATTCCAGGTAAAATTATTTTTAACAACTTCATAAGCATTTGAAGCCAGTGTCTTGGAAAGAGTAGTGTCTTTAAGAAGCAAATCGATCTTTTCTTTTAAATCATTTTCATTACCCGGTTCAAACAGAATTCCTGTTTTATAATTCTCAACCACAGAAGGTATTCCACCGATATTTGAGGCAAGAACTGGAGTTCTTGCAGCCATCGCTTCCAGAATAACAAGACCCAGCGCTTCCTCCCATATTGAAGGTACGCAAAGTAGATCGCTGTGAACAAAAAAATCCACTATTTCCTCATCCAAATGTGGAAGTAATATTACATTTTTCTTGTTCTTGCTGAGTTTTTCAATTGTTTTTTTATAATCCCCAGAGCCAGCAATTACTATTGATGTGTTCGGGAAGTACTCTGCAACATTAACCAGGTGTTGAATCCCCTTTTCTTTGATTATTCTACCTGCAAATAAAACTACTTCATCTTCCAATTTATACTTTTTCTTCCACTCAGTTTTTGTGATATTTGGACGATCAAATTTCTTCAAATCAACTCCACCCATTACTATATCTATTTTGCCTTCAAGATCTGGAAATGATCTTATTATTCTACTCTTAACTCCATCGCTTACTGCAACAATTCTGTCCATGGAATCAGTCACATCCGAATAAAGCTTCAGGAATCTTTCGTCATTTTCCAAAACATGCAATCCCGTTCCATGTGCTGTTACCAGAACGGGTATATTTGCGAGCCTTTTATAAACAGATGCTATTAAGAGCCATAGACCGAAATGCTGAACATGAATTATATCTGGAGAAAAATCTTCCAGTACATTCTTGAACTCATGAAAATATATTGAAATAGTTTCTATGAGCGCTTCATTGTCTAAATCTATCATGCTTATTGAATCTACTATAGGGTGAGAAGTGAATACAGGTACGGGGGTAATAGTTATATTTTTTACAGGATAACTTTCTTCGTTTATTGGCCCGGGATAAAGTACCAACACATCGTGTTTTTTAGAAAGGTTAAGCGATAGATTTTGTACATAGGTACCACTGCCAGAACCCTTTATTGGAACAGAGTGCAGAATTAGAATCTTCATTTTATCATCCTAAAAAAATATTCGTTATTTGTTGCCACTTTTCTAGGGTATCTTTCAATTTTTCTATGGAGTTTTCAGAAAAACTGTGTGTGTAAGGAATTTTCGCGTTTTCCATACACATATCAAAACCAAATTTATCATTCTCAGAAAGGTATTTTAATGCCAGTAATTTGTTATGTTCGGATATTCTTTCTTCTAGATCATCTTTCATAAACACACCGGGATACGGCATAAACTCATCAAAAGCGATTTTATGCACTTCGTTAGAGTTTAGATGATCCTGATACTTTTTTCTTAAATAGAGAAATCTGTAAATATCTTCTCTCGCTTTCTTCCAATCGGGTGTTTTTTTGGATGGTGGATAGTGGGTAATATGAAGCTGAGGATCAAAATAAATTCTATAACCTAACAATCTCGCATTGAAAACATAATCCATATCTTCACCACGACTGATTAACGGATCAAAGCAAATATTCTTTATCAGTTCCTTGTTTAACACCATATTTCCGCCTAAAGCTACCATTGTCGCTTTGTATCTTGGATTCTCTTTTTTTAATTTTTCAAATGTTTTATTAAAGGTAGCATCCTTGGGCCACCACTTTAATTCCCAGAATCTGGAATAACTGGGTCTATCCTGAATATAATGTCCCGCTTTTCCAAAAATTATTCCATTATCATTTGCTTTATTCAGGATATCTTCACCTGCTATCTTGAAGAATGAGTCATCCTCAATTAACTCGTCGTCATCAAGAAAAATTCCTAAATCGCATCCCGAATCAAGTACAGATAAAAGGCATAAATTCCTCACATTAGAATAGCAATCAGGATCAATAAGAGACAAATCTTCAATTCCTCTATCAATGATTTTTTGTTTTATATTACTAATCCATGAATATGAATTAACCTCAATATTTATTTTATTTTTGTATGGCTCGACATATTTTATTAGGTGGCTCTCTACCTTATCTTGCAGTTTTTGTTTATTAGCAACTGCCACAATTTTTATTGTTATTTCACCGTTTTGCACTTTTTCAAAATCTTTTAAATTCTCAAGTAACCTTGCAAGAGTTCCTTCTTCATTTAATGGTGTTGGATGATCAAAAATAATTTCTACTTCATTGTCAATAGGTCCCCAGTACGTTGGTATAACTATGCATTTCTTTATAGTAATCCCTCCTATCCTTTTACTGCACCTGAAGTAAAACCAGCAACCAAATGTTTTTGAAGAAATGTGAAGAAAACAATAACTGGTACAGATATCATTACTCCAGCTGCCATTATTAAATGCCAGGATGACTGAAACTGAGTTTGAAACTCATATAATCCAAGGGGTAACGTTCTTGTTTCGTTATTTGTTAGAACAGTTGCAAAAAGAACCTCATTCCATGCCTTCATAAACGAAAGTATCGCTACAGTAACTATACCAGGTTTGGCTGTAGGGAGGATAATTCTAATAAATGCTCTAAAATTACTACATCCATCTATCAATGCCGCTTCTCTAAGCTCTGATGGGACTGTGTCAAAATATCCTCTCATAACCCATATAGCAAATGGCGCAACAAATGCTGTATATGTAATTATCAAGCCTGGATATGTGCCAACTAATTTAATACCCAATTCATTTTTTATCCATATAAAAATTAAGTAGTAGGGTAATAGAAACAAAATGCCAGGAAACATCTGAGTAATAAGAAATGATGTTCCAATTGCCTTTCTGCCAGGATATCTGAATTTTGAAAGAGAATATCCCGCAAATGTAGAAACAATCGTAGCCAGAATCATCGATGAAATTGAAACTATAAGACTGTTCTTGAAATATCTTCCCAGAGGTACGGTTTCCCAAATCTCAAGATAGTTTTCAAACCTTAGCCTATCAGGAAATATGCTTGGATGCATCGTATGAATGTCTGTAGGATATTTCAACGAAGATATTATAAGCCAATAAATCGGAAACAAAACAAATATCAGTAAAAATACTATTCCACATGTTCTCAAAAAAATAACTCTTTTTGGTTCTTTCATTATGCATCCTCCAATTTAGAGAGCCTTAAGTAAGTCATGATAAGTACTAACATGAAAAGCATCATAACAACACTCATGGCTGCTCCCATTCCAAAGTCCCAGTTTCGGAAAGATCTTATCCATATATTCAGTGACAGAATATTTGCCTCTTCTGAAGGTGAACCTCCCGTTAAGATAAAAGGAACGTTGAAATTATTAAATGACCAAAGCGCGGTAAGCACTGTGAGTATTGTAATAACAGGTGAAATTGAAGGTAGTGTTATCTTTCTAAATGTCTGCCATCGTGTTGCACCATCAACCTTTGCTGCTTCATATAACTCACCGGGAATACTCTGTAATCCTGCCAACAAGGTGATAAACCAAAGAGGCCATCTTATCCAGATATTGCCAATAATTATTGTGAATAATGCCATTCGACCGGTGAGCCAAGATATAGGTTCATCCATTATTCCAATTTGCATTAAAAGCGAGTTCACTATTCCCCAGTCTCGTAAAAGCATAAATCTTAAATTTGTTAGGCTGACCACACCGGGTAGAATAAATGGAATCAATAGCAATCCACGTATTAGATTTCTTCCTCGAAAGTCTTTATTTAACAATATGGCCCCAAGTATTCCTAGCAAGAAGCAACCAATAACTGATAGGATAACAAATATAGTTGTGTAACCCAGCGAAGTCCAAAATACCGAACCAAGACTGCTCATAGCCCGTTCATAATTCGCAAATCCAACAAAAGGAGCTTCTGTCCAATCTCTAATATAATATACATTTAGCTTTCGAAAACTTATTATTACGCCCCATATAGTCGGTAAAAAATGAACAATCACAGATAGAAGAATGGCAGGTAATATCATCCTGTATGCAAATGCTTTACTTTTGCTGTTTATTGATGGCATTTGAATTTCACCTCTAAATCAATAAATGGGGAGGATCTGATAGTCCTCCCCTATTAATCAATGATTAGTTGTAAGAATCCAGTGCGTTCTGTAGCTCGTAGTCATACTGCTCAAGCAGTGATTCAATTTTTGCATCGTTAAGTGTACCATTTGCATATGCACTGAAAACATCGACTATAATTTCAGGAACAAATCTTTCCATTGCACCCCATGCGGGATGTATTGGATAATGTGAACCAGCATTTCCAATTTCTTCAAATGCTTCCCACATTTCAGCATAAGGCTCCTGTGAAAAGAATGGCTCTCTGTAGGCTTCTTTAACAGTAGGTGAAACAAACATTTTTTCCGCAATTAATGCCTGAATTTCAGGTTTCATAAGGAATTTTACCCATTTCTTAGCAGCATATTTTTTATCTGAGCTAACGGATATCATAAGATCACTACCACCAACAAAACCTGTTCTGAGGTCTCTGTTCTTTCCTGGTTGAAGTGCCACACCAACTTTACCACTTTCAAGCCATCCTTCAGATATCTCTGATTCAACCTTAAGGACAAACCATGGTCCGGGATACATGAATGCGACATCTCCATTAAAGAATGATACACAAATCTCATTATGACCCATCTCTGCCAGAGAAGGAGACATCACTTCATATTCACCAAGCATATCAGCCCAGAATTTTACGGATTCAAAAGCCTTTTCAGAATCTAGAATAACTTCTTCTCCATCCTCTGAAATTATGTCCGTATTGTTTTGCCATAGAAAACTTCCAACATAATGTCCGTTACCTTTACCGCGAAGCCCCATTGGGTATTCAATTTCGCCTTTTTCTTTCAATACCATTGAAGCATATAATAAATCTCCCCATGTTTGCGGTGGATTGGGAAGATCGTACTTTTCCATCAGGTCTTTTCTGTAAACAAGAGCTCTGATATCTGCAAACCATGGTACAGCATATACTTTATTGTCGTAGCCTGTTGTTGACCATGGACCACCAAGGAAATTATCTGGTCCTCCAAAATATTCTACATCATTTGTCAAACTCTCAAAGGCTCCTGTTGCCTGAAGGGCACCTACCCATGTAGTACCAACCTGAGTTACATCTGGTCCTTCTCCGGATGCAACCATAGCCATCAGCTTGGTCCAGCCTTCTCCCCAGCTTGTGAATTCTACATTTACATCAATACCAGTTTCTTCTTTGAATTGTTCTACTGCTTCTTCAATAAACTCTCTTGCTCCGGAACCACTCATCATCATAAAATCAAGACTAGTTGCTAACATGATACCGGTAACAATTACCACCAAAAACATAATAACTACAAATTTCTTCATACATACACCTCCCGAAAGTTTTTTGCTTTTTAAGCGCTTTCCTTGATAACAAGTTGTGTAGGTACTTTTAAAGTTTTACTCGAAGGTTCTACACCACTTATTATTTGAAAAAGCGTCTTTGCTGCAAGTTCTCCCATCATCTTCATATTTTGAGAAATTGACGTCAAAGAAGGATAAACATAATTAGATAGTTTTATACTGTCGTAACCAATGACCCTCACATCATTAGGAATCTTATATCCTTTTTCTAATAATATTCTAATCGCACCAATAGCCATAAGATCGGAAAAACAGAAAAGAGAATCGAATTTTTTCCCGCTTTCAAGAATATTCTCAATAGCCTTCATACCACCCTGAAAAGAATTCTCTGTTCTTATAACTGTAGATTTAAGTCCACTGTTTCTTAATGTCTCATTGTAAGCTCGTAGTCTTTCTGAATATGAGGATTTGCTTCCCTTTCCAGTTATGTGAAATATATGCTTATTACCTTTCCGCATAAGATAATCAACAGCTGTTTTTGCGCCTTCATAATTGTCAGAGAATATAGAGTAGAATTCATTTTCATCTCCAATATCTTCACCAACAAGCACGACAGGAACCTCATTATCTTTAAATGTTTTTAGCAGTGACTTATCATGTGAGCCCTCAAACAATATAAGACCATCTATCAAACCTGAATTAACATAATCAAGGAAAAGTGATCTGCTTTGTTCATCGGACATGTTAAAGAGAACTGTTCTATAATTCTGACTTTTAAACCATTCTGAAGCACCTCTAACACATTCTCCATAAAAGGGTGGTATCACAAAATCCTGGTTTGATTTTACAATTAACCCAAATGTATTGGATCTACTCCCCGCAAGCACTCTAGCTATAAAGCGTGGTTTATATCCATGTTTTTTCATCGAATTAAGAATTCTTAGAAGAGTACTTCTTTTAAGTTTTTCAGGGTTGTTTATAGCTCTTGATACTGTCATTTTGGAAACCCCTGCATCTTCTGCAATTCTCGCGATGGTCACTTTATTCTTACTCATTATCACCCTCCGATGTTACCGATAACATTATTTCATAAAAGTATTATGATTTTCAAATCTTCTTAAAATAAACAACATTGAATCAGAAAGAATTAAAGGCAATTAAACTCAATTTGCTTTATAAAATTCATGATAAAGGCAATTTAATTCGAATTTTGTTAATTTAGAAGAAAAGCAGAAATTTATTTTAAAGATTCGCTTCAATCCATTCTTTCGTATCATTGTACATTTTTGTGACAAGATTATCCGGGTTTGAATCCTCATAGCTTCTTTCAAAAACGTATTTGCTTCTTTGTTTTTTAATGTTTTCAATTTCTTGAGTCCGTGCCTTAGTAGAAAGAAAAAGATAATCTAAAGCGTGTCGTGGTTTCACAATATGCTCATGTTTCAATATGAACAACAAATCTCCGTCAGGAATACCATATAAACTACTGCTAGAAACGTAATTATCGTAGGGAGCGAATTGAACTGGAAAAGCCAGTGCTCTATTGATAGCTTTTCTAATATCACCTTCCAGTACTTCGTCACGATATTTTGAAATATTAAATGCATGAATTTTTAGCTCCGGGATCTCCGATAACTCAAACTCAGGAAAATACTCTTCAGTAAAATTCTCCAGTGCTTTATGCGAGAGTGCACCTCTCATTGGGCCTCCAATACTGTACAATGTCCTTAATATTTCTACTATTCCCGGAAGAGTATAACCTTCCGGGTTATAAAAACCTTTCCCGATATCCTTCCATATTCTTCGAACAATGTTAAATGCTCTATCTGCTGAACCATAATATTTGGTTAAAAAAATTGGGATACATGAAAAACCTGTACAATGAATTTCCTCAAACTCAATATTATTTTCTTGAAAAGCTTTAAATGCACCGGTAATAGAAAAATAAAGTACAGAATTACCTCCGAATGAAATTTTCAATGTTATTTCTCCTTCTGTTTATATGTTCTAGTGCTTCAAGATAAATCTTTTCGTAATTTTCAAACTCATACCATTGATATTTAACAGGGTGGCTTATCACCAGATCACTTTTTGATCGCTCCTCATCAATTATGTATTTTTCCTTCCATCGATCCAGAAAGTATAGAAGCTCAAGCTGATCTTTGGGTTGATTACTTTTTTCTTTAACGAAATCACTTGATATTACAAAATCTGCTCCAAGCTTTCGAGCTTCTATTGATGGAACCGGACAGGTAACACCACCATCTACAACCTCCGTTCCAGCAAGCTGTACCGGTTTGAAAACAGCAGGAACGGAAGAGCTTGCCATTACAGTTTCAACCAAAAATCCTTCAGTAACCAGAATACTTTCGAATGAAAGAATATCGTATACTACTATTCCAAGTTTAATATTACAGTCAGAAAAAGTCCTTTTACCAAATAGCTTTTTGAAAAATGGATAGTATTCATCCGTACTCACCAGAGATCTGTTAAGTATACTCCAGAGGTTGGGACCTTCCACCTTTTTTAAATATTTTTTCATCATTGGAAGTTGATCATCGACAGCTTCTGCAAACTCAGAATATACTTTTTCCCAGCTTCCATGTAATGCATAAAGCGCTGCTACAATTGCGCCAGCTGAAGAACCCGTAACAACTTCAATTTTGAAGTTATTTTCTTCAAGCAATTTCAATACTGGTATGTGAGCAAAACCCTTTGCACCACCAGCAGCGAAAGCTACACCGTTTGTCTTCATTAAAGCACTTACCTTTCAAAGAAATTTATCTAAGGTTATCATGGAGTTGAATATTATTTTCACATAAAAAATTATTCGATCTCAATTTCCAGTATACTAAAGAATTTTTCTTTTACAAATTCCTCATTCCATGGAGTGTGTCCACATCTCTCTAAAGTTATTACCTTTACGTCTTTAACAATTTTAGATAGAGGTTTAATAACTCCCTTTAAAGGATGAGGATCATAGGTTCCATGAATAATTGTTATGGGACAGGTAACATTTATTACATATCTCAAAAGCTCACCAGAATTTCTGAGTTTCTCAGCTTCATTCCATATTGAATTGTGTAACTCCAGAGAAAAAGTTTTATTTTCCTTTACTTCAACCGGTCTATAAGAATCCGTTTTATTGAACTGATAAAATAATTCTTTAATGCTCTCTGGATTATTCTGCTCACTTAATGAATCTAAAATTGTCTTAAATTTTTTTCTTTCCTTTTCATCTAATCTGTTTAAACGAGTTTTCATAATATCTTTAGCATAATCCGGTTCAAAGGGAGCACATCCAACCAGAATTAGTTTTTTTACTAATGATGGATTCACAGAAGCAAACATAATCGAAAGCCATGCACCCCAGGAATGTCCAATAAGGGTTATAGGTTTATCAGCATTTTTAACAATAATGCTTGTTAATTGATAAACTAGCTCATCTATCGATGTTTTTGTTTGTAACGGTTCAAGCGTTCCAAATTCTTTAGAAAGTTGTTTGGCCACTGGATACATGTCACCAAGTGCTCCAGGGCCTCCATGTATTACTGCTGCTATAAATGGTTGTTTACCGTGCTTTCTGAGATCCTTCAAAAAAATCACCTAATTTTTAAACTTTGAGATAGTGACTAACACATAATTTTTATATTTGCTACAATAATAATTGTAAGGTATCCAAAATAAAAATTCTATTAAGCATAGTTTTATATATTGCATTAAACTTCATAAGAATCATATGGGTTGAGAATAGACAGTATTTGTATAGTTTTAAAAAAGTATTTTCCAACCCCAATGTTCTTTTAATTGAGGTGTTCAAATGAAACTAACAAGAAGATCAGAAAGATTGGGGTATGAACCAATTTTTCCTCTTTTAGTAAAATTAGCAATTCCATCAGTTATTTCAATGACTGTTCAGGCAATGTACAACGTCATTGATAGTATATATATTGGTAGACTTAGTACTGAAGCATTGTCAGCGCTTTCACTAGCTTTCCCCATTCAGCTGATAATAATTGCTCTTGGTGCTGGAACTGGTATTGGAACCAGTTCTCTAATATCAAGGCTTCTTGGCAGACAGAAAGTACATGAAGCCAATAATGTTGCCCAACATGTTTTGTTTATCTCAATATTTTATGCAGTAATAATTTCAACTGTGGGAATCTTTTTCACCAGAGAAATTGTTAGCCTTTTTACAGATAGCGAGGTGTTAATAGGACTAACAGTACAATACATAAGAATAATTATGGTAGGTTCTATCGCTGTATTTATTCCCATGTTATTTAATAACATACTTCGCGGTCAGGGAAATACTATGGCACCCATGATAGGTTTGATTGTTGGAGCAGTGTTTAACATTATACTAGACCCATTTCTTATCTTTGGACTCTGGTTCTTTCCCGATCTTGGCATAAGGGGAGCAGCTTACGCCACGATAATTGCAAGAGCTTTGTCAGGTACAATTGTTACAGTGGTGCTTCTCAGTAAAGATAGCCAGGTTAGGCTTAATATCAAGGAATTTAGATTCGAATTTAAGATTATAAAAGATTTATACGCTGTAGCCCTTCCAGCAATGGTAATGCAATTTGTTGCCAGTTTTATGATAGCTGGGCTAAACAGAATAATTGGCGGGCTAAACACTCTTGCTTTGGCTGTTACAGGTATTTATTTTAGGCTACAATCTTTTGTGTTAATGCCTGTTTTCGGTTTTGTTCAGGCTTACATGCCGATAATAGGCTATAATTATGGTCACGAAAACCCTGATCGTATGAAAGAAACAATGAAAATCAGCCTGGTACTTGCTTTTACCTTCACTTTTGCTGCATTCATTATTTTCCAGTTATTTCCCGAAGGTTTAATAAAACTGTTTAACGATGACCCGGAGCTAGTCGAAATTGGGGTAATTGCACTTAAAAGAATAAGCTATGCTTACCCCGTTATAGGTATTGCAATACTTGGTTCAACAACATTTCAGGCTATTGGAAAAGGCTTGCCAAGTCTAGTTATATCAGTTATGAGACAAGTTGGTTTTCTCTTACCTATCGCTTATGTTCTTAGCAGAACTACTGGACTGGAAGCAACATGGTTTGCCTTTCCAATATCAGAAGGAATTTCCATAATTGTACTTTGGATTTGGTTGAAAAAAACACTTAACAAATATTACGCACAATATGGTGAAAAAGGATTATTGAAATAGAAATTTTCGAAGTAAAATATTTTTCTTAAAAATGGGGTGAGTGAAGTGGTAGAAAAAATTAAGAAAAAAGATAGAAAATTCATCAGCAGGCACAAAGATTTTGGTGACTGGGAAACAGTAAAAGCAGAACTGGAAAAACTTATAAACTATGAGATTAATAGTACTGAATCTCTAGAGAAGTTTCTTGAATATTACAGTGAATTTTTTTCTGTACTTCAGGAGAAATTTGCCTGGAAGTATATTAACATGACAAGACATGCCAATGATGAAAGCAAAAGAAAAGCTTTCAATGAGTTCTTTTCAGATATTTATCTAAAGGCTGAACCATATAGAATAAAACTCTTAAAAAGATATCTGAATAGTCCTTACAGGAAAAAACTTGACAGTGATAGGTATGAAAATTTTGATAGAGTTGTACAGCGTTACGTTGAAGCATTCAGTGAAAAGAATATACCCTATGAGAAAAAAGAGAAAAAACTCGCTTCTCAATATGGATCAATAATTGGTTCGTTGACTGTTGAGTACAAAGGTGAAGAATACACGCTAATGCAGTTGAGAAAATTCCTTCAGGATCAAGACAGAAATGTTCGCGAAGAAACCTGGAAGCTTACTATGAAAAAAGTGAATTCAGTAAAGGATAAATTAGAAAAGCTCTTTGATGAACTCAAAGAAACTAGGGTTCTGCAGGCAAAAAACGCTGAGTTCGATAACTATAGAGATTTTATACATTACAAGAAGGGCAGATTTAGTTACTCAGTTGATGATATATTTACTTTTCACAATTCAGTAGAAAAAATTGTTGTCCCCTTTGTAAAAGAATATAATCGCAAACGAATAAAAGAATTAGATATTGATACATTGCGACCCTGGGACCTTGATGTTGAACCTTCAGGCAGAAAACTAAAGCCCTTTGTAACTGTTGATGAATTCATAGATAGTGCAATAAACATACTAGGAAAAGTGGATGGAAAGTTTGGAAAAAACTTTGAAAAAATGAAGATTTCCGGATTACTCGATCTTGAAAATAGAAAGGGGAAAGCCCCGGGCGGATACAATATGCCACTATATGAAACAGGTGCGCCCTTTATTTTTATGAACGCAGCCAAACTTCCAGGAGATGTTAGAACAATTCTCCATGAATCCGGACATGCCATGCATTCATTTTCAACTGCCGATGAATGGTTAATTAACTACAAAAGCACTCCTCATGAAGCAGCAGAACTGGCATCAATGTCAATGGAACTTCTAACACTTGATCACTGGAAAGACTATTATTCAAATGAAGAAGATTATAAGATAGCTAAAAGAAACGAGTTGTTTGGAACAATAGCCTTTTTACCATGGTGTATGACCGTTGATGCTTTCCAGCAGTGGATCTATACAAATCCTGATCACAACCCTGAAGAACGTAATGATTACTTCGCCAGTTTACTTGATAGGTTTAGTATTGGAGCAAGTTGGGAAGGGCTTGAAAAATATAAGAAAATCCGATGGATGATTCAGCAACATATCTTTACCAGCCCCTTTTATTATATTGAATATGGAATCGCGCAGCTTGGAGCTTTGGCCGTTTACAGAAATTATCGCAAAAACGGAAAAGAAGCCATTGAAAAATATAAGAATTTTCTTAAACTTGGCTATTCAAAATCGCTGAATGATTTGTATGAAACAGCTGGAATCAGGTTTGTTTTTTCAGAAAGCTACATAAGCGAACTGGTAGAATTTGTAAAGGAAGAACTAGAAAAACTTAACTAATAATTATGAAGGTGTTTTAAATGGAGGAAAAAAAGCCCATTCAGAAAGAGGCTGAAAAACGTACACATCTTGCAAACGAACGTACAATATTAGCCAATGAAAGAACATTTAGCGCCTGGGTCCGAACGGGTCTTGCTTCGGTTGTTGCTGGACTGGGTATAGTTAAATTCATCGATGATTTCAGCTCTATTTCACATTTACTTGCAGTAATAATCGGAGTTACCTTTGTAGGACTTGGTACTTTCTTATACATAATCGCATTCTGGAGATATTTTTCAGTCTACAAAGAAACAAAGACAAGTGTTGGAAAAAATACTCCATTATGGATTTTAACAGTTGTATTAGCAATACTTTTATTCGTGAGTTTTATCACAATGATTCTGATTTTCTACTAGACCAAGAAAATCAATGTTGCTAGATGGAGGAAAAATATTATAGATATTACAAAAAAGCAGGCGAGAAGGTTTCTTCTTTCCTATCAAAGATTGCTGCCATCAAGTCAATTAAAGGGTAAGGAAGGGATAATTAAATACTTTAATCAAGTGAGAACAATTCAATATGACCCCCTTAATAAAGTCGGGAGAAATCCAGATCTTGTTCTTCAATCAAGGATTAGTGATTACAAACCTTATTTGCTAAAAGATCTTCTTTACAAAGATAGAAAACTCATTGACGGTTGGGATAAGAACCGTTCGATTTATCTTATAGAAGATTGGCCTTTTTTTGAAAGATACAGAATACGCTCTGTTAATCGAAACAGAGATAACAGGCACATTGGAAAAATTATTGATCTGGTACGACAGACAATTCACAATAAAGGACCCTTGTCTTCAATTGATCTGGAATTCGATAAAAAAATTGACTGGTCCTGGTCTCCTACCCGGGCTGCTAGAGCGACTTTAGAATCCATGCAAACTGGCGGAGAATTAATAATTTTCAACAGAATTGGAACAAGAAAAATATATGACTTTACTGAAAAACACTTACCCGATGTTGTACTAAATCAGCCCGATCCAAACAAAACTGATGAGGACTTTATTAAGTGGCTGGTATACAGAAGAATTGGAAGTATCGGATTAATGTGGAATCGTTCAGGAGATGGCTGGTTGGGCTTTCACGATATAAAGAAGAAAGATAGATCAAGGGCCATTTCAGAACTGCTTAAAGAGGGGAAGCTTATTGATGTAAGCATAGAAGATATCAATACGCCTTTTTATATAAAAAGTGATAAGGAAGAGCTATTAAAAAGCATTCTCATTAAAGATCAAAATAACAAAAAGGCATTCATCATTGCTCCGCTGGATAATCTTTTATGGGACAGAAAGCTGGTAAAAGAGCTGTTTGGTTTCGAATATGTATGGGAAGTATACAAACCGGCAAATGAAAGACAATTTGGTTATTATGTACTACCTATACTTTACAACGATAAATTCATCGCCAGATTCGAACCAGTTTATAACAGTAAGAAAAAAGAGTTGGTAGTAAAAAATTGGTGGTGGGAATTAGGTATTAATCAGAAAAACTTCATAGATGCAATTAAAGACTGCCTTAAAGATTTTATGAAATATCTGGGTGCAACGAAAATAAAGATTTATGATAAAAAAATTGCTAAGTGTTTAGATGATTATCCAAATTGATCATTAAGAGCTCTTCAGGAAAACTGATGCTGCTTACCACTGATCAAATAAATGGCAGTAAATATTTATCTAACTATGTTCACTATTTGCAAGTTCAGTAAAGATAACTCTCAACTACTTTCAAATATCTTTCACTTGATACCAAGCATTCTGGTATAAATATACGATATAGATAAGAAAGAAATATTATTAAGTTAAAACTTTAATTATAAGTTATATTCATTTAGTTACATCAAATGATTAAAATTAAATAATCAGTAATCTTCATTTCCTTGTATTTAAATTATGTGATTGCTTACTGACTGTCACTAAACTTGACACAATTCTATAATTTTTATTGATTTGTCCAGAGCTTAATAACTCACTTATGATCTTTGGAATAAAAGAACATTAGGTTTATAATTAATGAGATTAAAAGATTTCAACGTTATGTTGAATTTGTAAAAAACATTTGATGTTTTTTTATTTTTGCTCTTTTTGGTTTACAAATTACATTATTTAATGGAGCATTCTTATGAGAAAAAGGTTCTATATCAAAGTAGTGCTTTTTTTCTTAATTTTTTTAATAACGACTTTTGCTTTTGGAGCAAATAACAGCCAGTCGCGTGTAATTCGTGTTGGAGTATATCAAAACAAGCCGAAAATATTCATGGATGAAAACGGAAATGCTTCAGGCATATTTGTTGAGCTTCTTGAATCAATTGCTAAAGAAGAAAACTGGACCATAGAATATGTATCTTGCGATTGGTCCGAATGCCTTAACACTTTGTCCGATGGAAAAATTCAGCTTATGCCTGATGTAGCTTTTTCCGAAGAACGGGCTGAGAAATATGATTTTCATGAAAAACCTGTTCTTGAATCCTGGTCAAGAGTATATGCACCAGCTGAATCAAAAATCATTGATTTAAATGATTTAAACGGTAAACGCATTGCTGTTCTTTCAGAATCAATTCAAGAAGAGATATTCAGTCAATTAATGAGTGGCTTTGGATACGAAGTAACCCTTGTTCCGGCCAATTCTCTAACGCAGGCCTTTGAACTGGCAAGAGATGGTTCAGCTGACGCGGCAATAGCGAATCATCTATTCGGTAAATATTACTACCAAGAATATGGATTATTAAAAACTACAATAGATTTTAATCCGGTCAAGCTTTACTTTGCTACTGCAAAGAATAGTAATCTTGAAATTCTTCAAACTATTGACAAATATCTTGACAGATGGAAAAGTCAGTCAGATTCCCCATATTACTCAACTCTTGGCCGCTGGGAAGGTGATGAGGGATTTAGTATTCCTTCTTACGTAAGCTGGATATTTTGGGTACTAACAGGGGTTTTGTTACTTACCATCGTAGTGATATTTTTGCTCAGATATCAGGTGAAAATTAAAACTATGCGCCTGGAAAAAAGTGTAAATGAAAAAAACAATGCTTTAGAAGAACTAAGAAAGAGTGAAGAAAAATACAGGTTTATCTCAGAACATGTTAGCGATGTAATATGGATGACTGACAGTAACTTAAATTACACATATGTCAGTCCATCATTAAAGGATCTTCTGGGTTATACTCCCGAAGAATTCATCTCATTTTCATTTGATGATGTTCTTTCTCCACGTTCAAAAAAGTATGTTATGAGTATCATTCAGGAAGAAATGAAATCTATAGAAACAAATGAAAATAAACATGAAAGCAGAAGAATAATTGAATTTGAGCAAAAGCGCAAAGATGGGTTTTCAATTTGGGTAGAGAGCACAATTGTATTTTTGCGGGATAAAGATGGAAATACTGTAAGTATTCTGGGAATATCAAGAGATATATCAAAACGCAAACAGGCTGAAGAAGAATCAATTAAGCAAAGAGTGAAGCTGGAAAAAATTGTAAGAGAAAGAACAGCAGAATTAAGAATGAAAAACGAAGAACTAGGGAAATCAAACCTCAGGTTAAAGGAAATTGATCGATTAAAATCAGTTTTTCTTGCAAATATGAGTCATGAACTGCGAACCCCTCTCAATTCAATAATCGGATTCACTGGAATAATTCTTCATGGAATTTCAGGGGAAATCAAACCAGAGCAGAAAAAACAACTCACCATGGTTAAGAATAGCGCAAATCACTTGCTGGAATTAATAAATGATGTGCTTGATGTATCTAAAATTGAAGCTGGAAGAGTGGATTTTTCTCAAGAGAACATTAATCTCATAGATGTTGTAAAGGAAGTGCTTGAAACCGCTTCGTATATGGCAGACAAGAAAGGACTGAAGTTTGAAAAAGAGATACATGATGATATTAATATTTATAGTGATAGAAGACGTATAAAGCAAATATTGATGAATCTTGTAAGCAATGCAATCAAGTTCACCGATCAAGGAATGGTAAAAATCACAGCCATGCAAACACATGATGACTCTGTGGAAATAGCAGTTATAGACACCGGAATTGGAATAAAGAAAGAAGACATCAAAATGCTTTTCAAGCCTTTCCAACAAATAGATATGTCAAGAACCAAAAAACATGAAGGAACCGGTCTGGGTTTACACTTATCAAAAAAACTCGCTAATTTATTGGGTGGAGATATTTCGATAGAAAGCGAACATGGAAAAGGAAGCAAATTTATTTTAAGATTACCTCTAAAATATGCTAAAAAACAAAATGATGAAGTTGATAAGGATACAGAAACTAACAATAACGATGAAAAGAAAGAAGGAAAGTAAACATGAAAAAAACAAAAAGGATTTTGATAGTTGAGGACAACGAAAATAATATGTATTTAATGAAATTTATTCTGGAAAGAAGTGGATATGAAGTAATCGGAGCCAGAAATGCCATGGACGGAATAAAAATGGCAATCGAAATAGTTCCAGATATGGTAATTATGGATATTCAGTTACCGGGCATTGATGGTCTTGAGGCCACAAAAAGAATAAAATCCACCGAAAAGGGTAAAAACATACCTGTTGTTGCGGTTACATCTTACGCCATGACTGGAGATAGAGAAAGAGTGTTATCTGCTGGATGTGATGGCTATATTGTAAAACCTATAAATCCTGAAACATTTGTTGCTGAAGTGGAGAAACACCTTCCCAAATCACATCAGGGAGGTGACTTATGAAAAAAGTATTAATAGTCGACGATATAGATGAGAATCGCTACCTTTTGAATACCTTATTTAAAAGTAGTAACTGGGAAGTTCTTGAAGCGCAAAACGGTGCCGAAGCACTTGAAAAAGCAAAGCATGAAATACCGAATCTTATTATTTCAGATCTACTTATGCCCGTTATGGATGGTTACACCCTGTTGAGAAAATTGAAAGAAGATGAGCAACTTAAAAAAATACTCTTCGTTGTTTACACAGCAACTTATACCGATCGACAGGATAAACAACTCGCTATGGATCTTGGAGCAGATGCTTTTATTATAAAACCAATGGATCCAGAAAGTTTTATGAAAAAAATAAATAATTTGCTGGAAAATTCAAAACTGAATAAAACGAAAAAAGAACATTTTTCTTCATCAAATGGTAAACCCCATTACAAAGAATATAGCGAAGTTCTAGACCGTAAACTTGAGAAAAAAATCAGTGTATTGCAAGAGGCTAATAAGAAACTCAAAGAAGAAATTGCTAAAAGGAAAGAAACTGAAGAAGCTTTAAAGAGAAGCCATGAAATGCTCTCCAATATGCTTGAAAGCATCGCTAACGCTCTCGCATATACCACAGAGCTACGAGATCAATACACGGCAGGACATCAACGCAGGGTAAAAAAGCTGGTAAAAACAATTGCTGAACGTATGAACCTTCATGAAAATCAAATATTTAATTTAAGAATGGCCGCAGCGGTACATGATGTAGGAAAAATAGTAATCCCTTCAGAAATTCTCAATAAGCCAGGAAAACTTAGCAAATTGGAAAAGACTCTCACACATTTACATCCAACAGCAGGGAGAGAAATATTTAAACAGGTGGATTTTGCAATACCGGTTTCTGAAATACTCTATCAACACCATGAACGATTAAATGGAAGCGGTTATCCTCAGGGGTTGACAGATAATGAAATTATGATTGAAGCGAAAATTCTTGCTGTCGCTGATGTAGTTGAAGCAATGACTTCTAATAGACCATATAGACCTGCTCCAGGTATAGATGCAGCAATAGAAGAAATTGAAAAAAATGCTGGAATCCTTTACGATAAAGAAGTAGTTAATACCTGCATAAAAATATTAAGTGAAGAAGGATTTACCTTTGAAGAGTGAAATTTTTATAATAAAGTAAACAACTTGATTTAGTAATGGAACTCTCTTGATGTTTTCAGCTTAAAGAGCTTCAATATTTCTTTGTATTGCAATACATCAAATGAATTAGTGATTTGCGTTTTTACAAAAGTTTTATTGGTTAATCTTTTCTTCTCCTTTCTATTAACTTCATATATAAATTCTGTTTAACGAGAACCATTAAATCAAACTTTGCAAGAATGCAAAATTATTATAGAATAAGTGTAATGCCCAAGAGTTTTATGAAAGGTGAATGTGTAATGGGTTCGCTTTTATGGATCCTCGAAAAAACTGAAAGCAACAAATTTCCCTACAGATTGAGTATAAAAAAAGGAGACAGAGAGCTTCTGTCTCTTTTTGTTCAGGATAGATGGCCGGGAGCAGGGAAACATGTCTTCTGCCTTAGAGATGAAGAAAAAACTGATGAAGTATATGAAGAAATTGAAAAAGTTCATATAATTTCTGCTAAACGATATGGGAAAAGACTTTCTGTTGTTCTGGATAGATCAACAAATAAACGATGTGATTTCCTTTTCTTAAAAAAGCAATATAAAAATAGAGAAGGTGAATATGAACAGATATTCTGGAGAACTCAGCAGGCGATAAAAGAGAGAAAACCCCGCGTTAAACTAACTGCCAGAGGAAATGAACACCTTCATATTTTGATAGATAAGAACGAAAAATATCCCTGGAAATTTGCGAATTGCAGTGTTGAAAGAGCTCAACTCAAAGCTGGTGACTATGCTTTGTTAAGTGATGAAGGAATTATCGCAGTTGTTGAAAGAAAAAACTTCCAAAATATGATTTCAGATTTTGGAAGCCTGCATTTGCTTCATATGAAACTTGGTGAGCTTGAAGAATATAAACATGCTGCTCTGGTAGTTGAAGCCCACTACGATGATTTCTTAAAACCTGATAAATTAAGGTTTTATTCTCCTTCTTATCTCTCAAAGGTATGGGCAGAAATATTTGCATATCATCCTCATTTTCAAATCATTTTTTCTGGTAATAGAAAAATGGGCAAAGAATGGACTTTACGATTCTTCCAGGCTGTTACCTCTCATGAAAAGGATTCCATCCCAACAAAGGTTGCGGAAGAAGCCTCAAAATACAATAACACCAGAGATTTCACCGGTGGAATGTATTACGAGATAAGGAAAGAGATATTAAACAACTTCGAAAATGAATTTACGATAAACACGTTACGAGACAGATTTCCTGACGCAACTGATTACATTCTAAGAAAAGTGTTAACGGCTCTAAAAAAGGAAGGCCATATTGAACATTCTGGTTATGGAAAAGCTAGTGTATGGAGAAAAATTAAGTAAAAAAGATAACCATTTTATATGATTAAACAATGAAAAAGACCCTTTGCATTTATATATACAAAGGGTCATGAATTAAGACAAAATTATCACTCCGATGTTCGCAGCGCTTCAGTAATATTCAATGAAGCGATTCTTCCCGAAGATAACAGCGTCGATAAAATACCGGCAACAATTAAGCCTCCAGAAGCCAGAAATACACCCCACCAGGGAATTGTCCATGTTAGAAAATCAGCCTCAGCCTTAAACAGATAGTACAGAACATACGAAAGTGCCAGACCAATTATTACCGAAAAGACAGAGCTAACCAAACCAAAAATTAACCCTTCACAAGCCAGCATCTTTTTCAATTGACTTCTTGTCATGCCTACTGCACGTAAGATTCCAAATTCTCTCTGCCTTAAAATAAGATTTGTATTCACTGTATTTGTGATACCGCACAGACCGATAAAGCCAACAATAAAAATAAGTCCGTAAACCATGGTTGAAAGTGTTTTGATAGTATTATCAGTTTCTTCTTTGTAATCAAGATATGAAACAAACCTTGTATTCCTAAATCCACCGGCAATCTTTTCAATCTGTGTTTCAATAAACTCTGCATTTGCCTGATCTTCAAGGTAAACATCAATGTGTGAGTAATGCTGTGAATAGTGCCTCATGGAATATCCCTCGTTATCATCTGATGGTTTTAGTTTTTCTATCATCTTCTCGCTGCACATGGCGATTATTCCATCAGAGACTGTATAAGCAACGGTAGGTAAATCACTTATTATCGCAACAACAGTAAACTTTTTCATAGTCGAGAAGTTTACCATGTCTTCACTTAAATGAAAGGTTTTAATAAATATTTCATCACCAACAAACAGATCATGTATTTCACTGTATTCAACATCTATTATCAGAGAGGGTTCAGTGGACACCTTTTCAAGGCTAATTTCTCCACATACAACTTTATTCTTCATATATTCTATTCCGCTATCGTTATAGGCAAGTAGGTTTAAATAAACACCTGAAAAATCAACTTCTCTTACATAACCTCTATCAGATATTGGACTCGACGTAGATTGTTCTCTACTCTTTTCGGCTTCTTCTTCGGACATCATCCTGCCTGTAATCTTTTTTGCTGCTGCAACAGCTTCAACACCATCTATCGATATGATCTCTTCAACAGTATCTTTATCAGGACCGACGCTTTGCATATTAGTCGATCTCAAATAGAAATCCGATTTCACAACATCTCTGGTAATTCTCTCTGCATCAAAATTTCCAACAAAATATGAAAATACTATAAATAAAGTCGCGGCTATCGTCATTGAGATCACCGATATAACTGTAGAACCTTTATTTCTTCTCATATTTCTTACGGCAAGTTTTAAAGGAATCTTTTTCACATTAATAAGATCTTTTCTTGTTAGTGACCCGGATTTTCTTGCTTCGTATTGTTCTCCATAATACCTTATAGCTTCAACAGGAGAAATTTTACTTGCCTTAATTGCGGGTATAAATGAAGATATTACAACAGAAACAAATCCCAAGGCTGAAGCAATAATGAATGCGACTGGCGAAAGTACAGCGGTCATTTCTTCCAGGCCGGAAATTTCGGCGCCGGCGTAGCTTATAACACCGTAAGCCAGAAGTATTCCTATCAACAATCCAGCAGGAATGCTGAGTACGCTTACAATAATTGATTCTCTGAAAACAATATGCCTAATCTGAGAAGGAGTAGCTCCTGCAGCCCTTATTAATCCAAACTGTCTGATTCTTTCAAGCACAGATATGTTCATGGTGTTATAAATGGAAACCGCTGACGCAATAGCAACAAAAATACTCAAAACCATTGCAGGCCAGTTTATCGGAGATTGATTTTGCAAATAATAAATAAGTGTGCCATTATATGACGATTTATCAGATAATTCGAGATCTCCAGTTACTTTTTTAGTTGCTTCTATTAATTCACTGTTAGGTGCATCGACAGTAAAATAAGCAACTTTGTGAGCGCCAGTTTTATTTGCGATTGCTTCAGCTTCCACAGGAGAAATAAACGCGATTGCTGTTGACATATTTTTTTCCTGCATGGTAACTGAAGAAATTCCTACAAGATTGTACTGACGATCCTGCCCATTAACACTTAATCTTACTGTTTGTCCCAATTCCTGTGTTAAATCCAGTAAATCAAGTGCAAAAAGGTCGAGCACTATCTCTCCTGGCTGTTCAGGCAATTTCCCTTTTATAAGCCTTTTGGCTCTCAATTTCATGGTATTAGAGTCTGCCTTTTCCAGATAGATATTCGCCTGCTCATCAGGAATCTCTATTGCAGCTACAATCATTTGTACACCATAATTATCAACCATTTTGTGAAGGCTGAGATTGACAATTTCCTCTTCGCTTATTGATTCTACTTTCCCGTGATGTGCCCCCGCTACCTTCTCAAGGGTTTGCTTTTGAGACTCATCAATACTCTCAAAAAGTAAGAAGATCGCAGTTATGAAAGCCACAGCAACTGCTACTCCCAGGAACATGTAAAGTGTTCTTCTTAATCTTCCTTTCAAATATTTCTTGCTTAATTCAATATATCGTCGCATTACTCTTTTCCCCCAATTGCTTCTGAGAGAAAACTTCCAACTTCAGAATAATAAACGTCATTAGTTATTTCTCCATCTTCAAGGGTTATTATTCGATCTGCTCTCTCAGCAATTGTTTGATCATGGGTAACTATTACCAGCGTTTGATGAAATTTCTTAGCACTAAGCTTCAGAAGATCCATTACCTCTTTACCCGTATTGGAGTCCAGATTTCCCGTAGGTTCGTCCGCAAAAACTATAGCAGGTTTTGTAGCTAGTGCTCTGGCTATTGCCACACGCTGCTGTTGGCCTCCAGACAAGGCTGAAGGTAAGTGTTCTTTTCTTTCTTCAAGTTTCATCATCCTAAGAAGCTCTTCAATGTAGGGTTTATCTATCTTTCTTTCATCAAGAATGAGAGGAAGCTCTATGTTTTCAATAGCAGTCAAAACAGGGACAAGATTAAAGAACTGAAACACAAAGCCAATTCTTCTCCTCCGAAAAATGGAAAGTTGCGAGTCAGATAGTTCATACAGATTTTTTCCATCAATGGTAACGCTTCCAGCAGAAGGTCTATCCAACCCTGCCAGCAAATGTAATAAAGTGCTTTTTCCAGAACCGCTGGGCCCAAGTATGGCCACAAATTCGCCTTCATTGATAGTTAGCCCGGTGTTTTTCAGTGCAACCACAGCATTATTTCCCCTACCATAAACTTTTCTGAGTCCTGACGCTTTTAATACCTCCATAATGAATCCTCCTTTTTCGATCTTCACTGATAGTTTAGCCATGAAAGCTTATAAAATAGTGGAGGTTATTCTTAAGATTTCTTAAGATAACTCAAGTGTTTGCTCTCACAGGAAGTTCAATAATAAATGTTGATCCTTCATTAATAGCTGACTTAAGTTTTATGTCACCACCATGCTGTTCAACTACAGCTTTGGCAAGCGCCAATCCAAGACCTGTTCCACGTCTTTCTTTTACCTTTTCACTTCTATAAAAACCATTGAATATTTTGGAAGAATCCTCAGGTTGTATCCCCGGACCTTCGTCTCTTATCTCAAGTCTCACAAATGTGTCCCCAGAACTTAACTTCAAGTTTACTGTTTTACCACCCGGCGAGTATTCAATTGCGTTCTTTACCAGATTGTCTATTGCTTGTGACATCCATCTTTCATCACAAAAAACTATGACTTCTTCCTCGAAATTCGTTTCTACACTGATATTTTTACTTCTGGCGATTTCTTTATATCTTTTAATTACACTTTCCGTAAGTTGTGTCAGGTTGTTGTTTCTGAAATTCAGTCTTACAGTACCGGCTTCAATTCTCGCGATATTCAATACATCATGAATCAGCCATTCCATTCGTTGCACGTCGTTCTGCGTCCTCTTCAGGAAATCTCTTTTCTTTTCTTGGTTCATTTGTTTATCCTGGAGCATCAATTCATTCATCATCTTTATTGAGGAAAGCGGTGTTTTCAATTCATGGGAAATGAAGGAAATTAACGCTTTCATCTTTCTTTTTTCGGTTTTCAGTTCAAGCAGATTTTTTCTATATCTGCTTGACAAAACGTCGAGTTGTGATGAGAAAATAGCTCGTTCTCCTTCGTCGTTTATCAAAGAAATACTGGTTGTTACTCCGGACATAATAGAATCAAGTTCTCTCGTCGTTTCTTTAAGAAATGCTGAATGAGATTTTGTTACAAAAGCCAGCAGAGTAAGCCATAGAACAATGAAAGATATGCCTACTGCTGTTATTAAGTAAATAAAAACATTATAAGCAGAATTTAATTTTGCAAATTCTGAAGAAGAAGCTGTTTCAGCATAACCATATTTTCTAAGCGCTTCCAGTCCCGTTTTAAAGTCATTGCTGTCTGTTTCTGAAAGAACTGAAGGGATATCATCAGGTGATATCAAACCGAGAGAGATCATTTTTCCAATTCTTCCAACTTCCTCTTCATAAAGGATTTGTTCTTCACGCAAAAAAACCTGATTAAGAAAAAATAACGTTGTTGCAATTATACTTATAGACACTACCAAGCCAATTACTGCAGCAATGGCATCCTTTTTTTCTCTAAAAAGAAATCTTATCATTTAACTCTCTTCACCATTCCATCGGTAACCGATGCCCCTCACTGTTTCAATAAGAAGGGGCCTAGAAGGGTTATCTTCGATCTTTTCTCTTATTTTTCGTATATGAACAGATAATGTATTATCATCTATATAGTTACCATCAATATCCCAAATTTTTTCAAGCAACTTATCTCTGGTAAAAACAGTACCGGGGTTTCTTATCAACAGGTGCAAAATCCTGAACTCGGTGGGAGTTAAAGATATCTCCTTGTTATTTTTAAATACACGCGTTTCATTAAGATTTAAAGTAACACCGTTAGATTTCAAAATCTTCTTATCATCTGTGGTTTCTTTATTCCTTTTTCTAAGATTTGCTCTTATCCTCGAAATCAACTCTCTCAACCTAAATGGCTTGGTTACATAATCATCTCCACCGCTTTCCAATCCAATCACCACATTAACTTCTTCGTCTCTCGCTGTCAGGAAAATTATAGGAATATCTGATTGACGCCTTATTTTCTTACAGAAATCAAAACCACTACCATCAGGCAACATTACATCAAGCAGAATAAGATTAAAATCGTTATTATCAAAAGTATTTTGAGCTTCAGATATTGATCTGGCGATAGCTACAGACCAACCTTCCTGCTCCAGCGCGTATTTTATCCCAAAAGCAAGATTCTCATCATCCTCAACAACAAGAATATTAACCACCGTAATACCTCCAGGTCAATCGAATATTAGCTGTTATAACATTTAGCAATAAAATTATACATTACTATAAATTACAAGGTAAGATTTAATATAGCAGGCTGAACGTTAGACATGTTTAATTCCATCATTGTTCCATAGAACGAAATTACGAGAATCGTCTTTTATTGCCCTCTTGAGAGGGCTGCCGAAGGCTGGGTGTGTGAATTTTCATTTGGTTTACACACCTCCCCGCTTCGCGGTACTCCTCTCTGAGAGGAGAATGTAATAACGAGAAACCGAGAAAAACCTAGGTGACGAGAGACCGAGAATCCGAGAAAGCGAGAAAAAACACTCGAACCGTGAACCGACTAGACCACTTAAGATGCTCGGAGATAGACGCTTGTGTTTTCTTACTGCATTTGCTTTCCTTCAAGCGGCTCTCTAAGAGCGGCTTGTACCATCAGATCAAGCCTCTCTCTT
>JAWODV010000037.1:0-24563 GCA_046483075.1 Kosmotogaceae bacterium
GATAATCAGAATCAACCACGTGGAACCCGTGTGTTTGGACCTATTGCAAGAGAGATAAGGGAAAAAGGATTTTCAAAAATCGCATCTCTTGCACAGGAAGTATGGTAAGGAGTGATTTAGATGTCAATGAGAATAAAGAAAGAGGATAGAGTAAAAGTAATCTCTGGTAAAGATAAGGGAAAAATTGGCCAGGTGATGAAGGTAATTCCAAAAGAGAAGAAAGTGATTGTTCAGGGGGTAAATTTCAACAAAAAACACCAGCGTCCAACAAATCAGTATAGAGAAGGCGGAATAATTGAAAGAGAATCTCCAATATATGTGAGTAAAGTAATGCTTGTATGTCCGAACTGTGATGAACCGACGCGTATCGGACATAAGATCCTGGAAAATGGTGAGAAAGTCCGTGTATGTAAAAAATGCGGTGAAATAGTGGATAAGGTTTAATAGGGAGGAATAATTGATGACAGAGAATTACATCCCACTAAAAGAAACCTATAATAAGGAAGTCATTCCTTCTATGATGGAAAAGTTTAGTTATTCGAATAAGCTAGAAGTTCCCAAGCTTGTTAAAATTAGCATAAATATGGGAATTGGTGAAGGCTCTAAAAACCCTGATCTTATTGAAATGCATGCAAAAGAACTTGCAGAATTAGCCGCTCAGAAACCTGTAGTCACACATGCCAAAAAAAGTATAGCTAATTTCAAAATTAGAAAAGGAATGCCCGTTGGTTTAAAGGTTACACTTAGAGGATCAAAAATGTACAATTTTCTATATAAACTTATAAACGTGGTACTTCCAAAGCTAAGGGACTTTAGAGGTGTTAATCCAGATAGTTTTGACGGTAGAGGGAATTTTTCGATAGGACTTCCTGAACAACTGGTTTTTCCTGAAATAACGCCAGCCAATGTGAAAAGGGTTCAAGGAATGGATATAATAGTTGTTACTACAGCTGATACCGATGAAGAAGCAAGAGAACTACTCAGATTGTTTAGAATGCCTTTCAAGCAACAGTAGTAAGGAGGTAAAGTATGGCGAAGAAATCACTTATAGCTAAGTGGAAGAAAGAACCAAAGTATAGTGTTAGAAAATATAATAGATGTCATGTTTGTGGACGACCAAGAGCAGTGTATAGAGAGTTTGGATTATGCAGAGTTTGTTTTAGAAAGTTAGCTTCCGAAGGGAAACTCCCCGGAATTAAAAAAGCAAGTTGGTGAGGAGGGAATTACATGTGGAGTGATCCCATAGCCGACATGCTCACTAGGATCAGGAACGCAAATGCAGCATTCAAAGAAACAGTAGACATTCCTGCGTCGAACCTAAAGCGAGCTGTTGTCGATATGTTGAAAAGAGAAGGTTACATTGAAGATTACAAATACATTGAGGATGGAAAACAGGGAATATTGAAGGTCTTTCTGAAATATTCCGGTGATAGACGTCACAAAGAAAGAGTAATTAATGGAATAGTAAGAGTTTCAAAACCTGGCAGAAGAATCTATGTAAAAAATGATAAACTGCCAAAGGTTAAATCTGGTATGGGAATAGCTGTCATAAGTACTTCAAAAGGTTTAATAACTGATAAAGAAGCTAGAAACCTTGGAATTGGCGGCGAAGTAATATGCTACGTTTGGTAATCAGGAGGGTATAAAATGTCGAGGATGATAAAAAAACCTGTTAAAATCCCTGATAAAGTCGAAGTTAAGAAAAACGGCAATTCAGTTGTCGCCAAAGGACCAAAAGGCGAGTTAAAGCATGATTTTGGCGATTATGCAAATATAGAGATAAAAGGCAAAGAAATTTGGGTATATCCAAATTATGAAAAGGCCCAGAGAAATAGTGACAGAAGAAGAATTGCTATGCAAGCAGGAACTTATTGGGCTCATATCAGGAATATGGTTGAAGGTGTTTCAGAAGGTTATGAAAAAAGATTAAAGATAGTTGGTGTAGGATATAGAGCACAGCTTCAGGGAAAAAAGCTTGTGCTAAATCTGGGTTATGCCCATCCGATTGAAATTGATCCACCTGATGGGATAAACTTTGAAGTTCCCGCAGTAACATCGGTTGTGGTTAAAGGTATAGACAAGTATTTAGTGGGACAGGTTGCCGCCAATATTAAAAAGTGGCGTATACCTAACGTTTATTCAGGTAAAGGCATTAGGTACGAAGGCGAATATATAAGAACAAAAGTTGGTAAGAAGGTTTAATGAAAGGAGGCAATGTCCCGTGAAGGTGAAGAAAAATATTAGAAAACAGCTGAGACAAAGAAGGCATTTGAGAATAAGGTCGACTATCAAAGGAACACCAGAACGGCCACGATTAGCTGTTTTCAGAAGCGAAAAACATATGTATGCGCAGATTATAGATGATACATCTGGAACGACCCTTGCCTATGCTTCAACAGTAAATAAAGAAATTAAAGAGAAACTGACGAAGACATGGAATAAAGAAGCAGCTTCTGAAGTAGGAAAACTAATAGCCAAAAAAGCGCTTGAAAAGGGAATAAAAGAAGTTGTTTTCGATAGAGGTGGTTTTAAGTATCACGGAAGAGTAAAGTTTCTCGCAGAGGCCGCACGTGAAAGCGGTCTGAGTTTTTGAGGAGGTGCATTGAATGCCCAATTCCAAGAAACGTAATTCTCCTGTAAAGGAAAAAATAGAGGAACAGGAATTTGAAGAACGAATTATTGAAATTAAAAGAGTGACAAAGGTAGTTGCAGGTGGAAAGAATCTGTCATTTAGAGTCACTGCAGTTGTAGGAAACAAGAATGGAAAAGTCGGACTGGGAATTGCCAGTGCAAGAGAAGTCCCTGCTGCAATTAGAAAGGCAATTATGACGGCAAAGAAAAATATAATAAACGTATCGGTAATAAACGACACAATTCCTCATGAAATTGATGGCCGCCAGGGTGCTTCAAAAGTTCTCTTAAAACCTGCCGGACCTGGAACTGGAATTATTGCGAGTTCATCAGTTCGTGCTGTTGTTGAGATGGCAGGAATAAAAAACATTCTTACTAAAGCTCTTGGCTCTACCAATTTGCTTAATCTCGCAAGGGCGACATTTAATGGTTTAAATGAAATAATGTCACCAAAGGAATATGCAAAACTCAGAAATATTTCAGTTAAAGAAGTTTTTAATGGAGTTACTGAGGAGGAATAATTGTGGCTGGAAAACTTAAAATAACATTGATGAAAAGTCCTTTGGGTTATGACTATAGACAAAGAAGAACGGCAAAAGCATTGGGTTTGAGGAAGGTTCAGAGTACAAAAATACATAATGATAATCCTCAAATTCGTGGAATGATAAAAAAAATCGCACATCTCTTAGAAGTAGAAGAGATTAAAGACTGAAGGGGGTAGATAATCATGGCATTCACGCTTGACCAGCTCAAACCAACTCCTGGATCAAGGAAAAAAGCAAAAAGACTTGGTCATGGAGTAGGCAGTGGTAGAGGAAAAACCTCCGGAAGAGGACATAAAGGTCAAGGCCGAGGAACAGGAAAAGTTAGATTTTTCTTTGAGGGAGGACAAACACCCCTTTATAGAAGAGTACCTGTCAAAGGATTTAAGAATAGACATTCGTTATGTTACGCAATTACAAACATTGCGATACTTGAAAAATATTTCGAAGACGGCGAAGAAATCACACCTGAAAAATTAAAGGAAAAAAACATTTTGAAAAAATTGAATGATGGGGTAAAAATACTTGGAAAAGGTGAACTATCAAAGAAACTAACAGTAAAGGCAAATGCTTTCAGCGCTTCGGCTAAAGAAAAGATAGAAGCTGTTGGCGGAAAAGCCGAGGTGATCTAGGATGTGGAAAGCTCTTAAAAACGCCTTTAAAATACCCGAACTGAGAGATAGGATTCTCTTTACTTTTTTTGCATTGGTCATTTTTCGACTGGGTATTTATATACCAATACCAGGAGTGAATATTGAAGCATGGTCTAGCTATTTTTCTGGTTTGCAAGCTGGAGCTGCTGGTGGCTTTGTTGGCTTCTTTGATGTTTTTACAGGCGGAGCTTTAAGTAATTTTTCAGTACTTGCATTGAGTGTTACTCCATATATCAACGCATCTATTATGCTCCAGTTGCTAACAGCTGTTATGCCCAGACTAAAAGAAATGTTACGCGAGGGCGAAGAAGGTAAGAAAAAGTATGCAAAGTATACAAGATACCTCACTGTATTTCTTGCCGTGATCCAGGGTTTCTTTATAACTTTAGGTCTATCTGGAGATGCAAGTATAATAGCTATGCCAAACAGAATGGTTTTTGTGTTAATGGCAACTGTTTCACTTTTGGCAGGAACAATGTTTCTGCTTTGGTTGGGCGAAAGAATAACTGAAAAAGGTATAGGAAACGGAATTTCTGTTTTGATTTTTGCAGGTATTGTTTCCCGTTATCCCCAGTATATTGCACAGGCAGCTTTATCTTTGTCCCCAATTCAATGGACAATATTACTCGGAATAAGCTTGCTTACAATTGTTGGTGTAATCTATATACAGCTTGGTGAAAGACGTATTGAAATACAATATGCAAGAAGAGTTTCGGGCAGAAGAGTTTATGGTGGTGTATCAACACATATTCCGATAAAAGTAAATCAGGGAGGAGTTATTCCAATAATCTTTGCTTCGGCAATAATGACTTTACCACAGATGTTGGCAACAATTTTACCGGAAGGGAATTTTATCACTGACTTATTTGGATATTCTTCACCTTTGTATTTAACATTGTATGGCGCACTTGTTTTCTTCTTTACATATTTCTACAGTACGCTGGTTTTTGACGTAAAAGAAGTGTCTAACAATATAAGAAATTATGGTGGATATATACCAGGTATTAGACCGGGTTATCCCACTGAACAATATATAAGTAGAGTACTGGCAAGGGTTACGTTTTTAGGTGCTCTGTTCCTTGTAATCATAGCGTTGCTACCTACTATAATTCAAGGATTTGTTGGTATATCCATAATGATAGGTGGAACATCTACGCTTATTGCTGTTGGTGTTGCACTTGATATTCTACAGCAAATAGAATCACATCTTATCGCCAGACATTATGAAGGTTTTATTAAAAAGGGAAGACTCAAAGGAAGGCGATGATTTAATGAATATTGTTCTACTGGGTCCCCCTGGAGCGGGTAAAGGAACACAGGCTAAAATGATTTCTGAAAGATTTGGTATACCCCACATATCTACTGGCGATATGCTTAGAGAAGCAATTTCTTCAAAAAGTGAACTGGGGAAAAGAGTTAGTGATATCGTTGAAAGAGGAGATCTGGTTCCAGATGATTTAATGATTAAGCTTGTTAAAAACAGGATAAGTGAAGAAGATGCCAGTGATGGATTTATTCTTGATGGATTTCCCAGAACCACAATTCAAGCAGAATCACTTAGAGATATGTTAAAAGAAATGGGTGACAAAATTGATTGTGCTATTTTTATTGATGTAAGTGAAAAAATTGTGGTGGAGAGAATTTCAAGCAGAAGGGTTTGTTCAAATTGTGGAAAGGTTTACAATCTGCTCTCCTTAAAGCCAAAGAATAATTGTATATGCGATGAATGCGGAAGCGAACTAATACAGAGAGACGATGACAAACCTGAAACAGTAAGAGAACGTTATGAGGTGTACGTGAAAAACACAAAAAGTGTTGTTGAGTACTACGAGTCACAGGGTAAACTAAAAAAGTTTGATGGTTCAAAAGATATAGATGAATTGAAGGATTCAATCATAAGTTATTTGGAGAATTTTTAATGATAAGGTTGAAAAGTAAAGAAGAAGTCGCTAAAATAGAACGTGCAGCTAAAATTGTAGCAGAAGTACTGGATCTTATGTCTAAAATGATAAGTTCCGGTATTTCTGCGTATAATCTTGAAAGAGCTGCAAATGAACTTATTGAAAAGAGAAATGCCAAGCCTGCTTTTAAAGGTTATAACGGTTTCCCCTACGCTCTTTGTGTTTCAGTTAATGAAGAAATAGTTCATGGATTTCCATTGAAAAATAAAGTGTTTAAACGCGGAGATATTGTGTCAATAGATTGTGGAGTAATAAAGGAAGAATACTACGGTGATGCCGCGCGAACATTTTGTGTGGATCAATGTTCAGAAGATGATAAAAGGCTGATGAGAATCACCGAGGAAGCCTTAGAAAAAGCAATAGAGGTTGCTGTACCTGGAAAGCAAATCGGTGATATTGGCGCAATAGTACAGGCTCATGTAGAGGATAATGGGTTTTCTGTTATAAGAGATTATGTTGGTCACGGTGTTGGCCGAAAACTTCATGAAGACCCACAAATTCCCAATTATGGGAGATCTGGAACTGGGGACTATTTACGTAATGGAATGACCCTGGCCATAGAACCAATGGTTTCTGCAGGCGATTATAGAACAATGGTGCTGGAAGATGGATGGACTGCAGTGACAATTGATGGTTCTAAGACAGCGCACTTTGAAAACACACTTGTTATAGAAAATGACTCAACAAGGGTTCTTTCAAAATTATGAGGGGTGAATAAGTAATGGCAGAGAAGAATGATGTTATAAAGATGGAAGGCGTCGTTCTTGAAACATTGCCGAACGCTATGTTTAAAGTTGAATTAGATAATGGACACATCGTGACTGCTCATGTTTCAGGAAAGATGAGAAAAAATTTTATACGACTCATCCCTGGAGATAGAGTTGTAATAGAAGTTTCGATTTACGATCTAGAAAAAGGACGAATTGTTTTCCGTAAAAAGATCAAAAAGGGAGGAGAACAAAAATGAAAGTAAAAGCCTCAGTGAAAAAAAGATGTGAACACTGTAAATTGATAAAACGTAATGGTAGAGTCTGGGTTGTTTGTAAGAAAAATCCCAGACACAATCAGAGACAGGGTTAAGGAGGGAAAATAATGGCACGAATTGTTGGTGTCGAATTACCAAATAACAAAAAGACGAAGGTTGCCCTTACATATATCTATGGTATAGGTATGTCAAAAGCTACACAGATCATTAATGATGCTGATTTAGATGGAGAAAAAAGGGTAAAAGATCTTACTGATGAAGAAATTAGTAAGATTGCCAAATATATTAATGAAAATCTTAAGGTTGAAGGTGAATTACGCCAGGAGTATGACCGAAATATAAAAAGATTAATCGAAATAGGGTGTTATAGAGGACAAAGACACAAGAAAGGGTTGCCAGTGAGAGGGCAGAAAACGCATTCTAATGCGAGAACCCGAAAAGGTCCAAGAACAAGTAGAATTAAGAAGAAATAAAGGGAGGGCATTTAATGGCTAAAGCAAAGAAAAAGAAGAGAGTAACCAGAAAAAGAAGAAAGCTAACTTATGATAGAGGAGTAGTTCATATAAAATCTAGCTTCAACAACACTATTGTAACGCTAACCAGTCCGGAAGGAGATACTATTCATTGGGCTTCTAGCGGTACAGTTGGTTATGTTGGATCAAAAAAATCTACTCCTTATGCCGCTCAACTTGCAGCTGACAGTGTCGCTAAAGAAGCGCTAAGACTTGGAATCACAAGAGTATCCATAGAAGTTAAAGGTCCTGGCTCAGGAAGAGAAGCGGCAATAAGAACAATACAAGCAGCTGGACTTGGTGTGGATTCAATAAAGGATATCACTCCTATTCCACATAATGGCTGTAGACCAAGAAGAAGACGCAGAGTATGAAACAAGGAGGGAAGTAAATGGCTAGGCATACAGGACCGGTTTGTAAAATGTGTCGTCGTGAAGGGTTTAAATTATATCTGAAGGGTGAGAAGTGTTTTACCCCAAAATGTCCACAGGTAAAAAGACCTTTTGCTCCCGGACAGCATGGAAATATGAGAAAAAAACTAACGCAGTATGGAATTCAATTACGCTCAAAGCAGGCACTTAAAAGGATGTATGGTATCCTTGAAAGACAATTTAGAAGATATTTCTTTAACGCTAGTAAAAGCAGTGAAGAAACCGGATCAGCATTGATGAAAATTCTCGAATCCAGAATTGACAATGCATTGTATAGAATGGGTTTTACATCTAGCAGGAATCAAGCACGTCAAATGGTTAATCATGGACACATTAAAGTAAACGGTGTTAAGGTTAGTACGGTTTCTTATTCTTTGGAAGCTGGAGATATTGTTGAACTCAGGGATAAAATTAGGAACAATCCACAATTAAAAGAAGCTTCGGAAGCTGCAAAGGAAAGAAACACACCTCCATGGCTTGAGGTAGATTTTGAAGCTATGAAGGGAACGTTTGTGAGATATCCTGAAAGAGAAGAGCTTGATATACCTGTTGACTTACAGTCAATTATTGAGCTTTATTCCAAGTAATAATGTAGCTTTCCGGAAGGAGGTGCGACCCCATTTTGGGGCAAAACCAATGACAAATTTCGTAATGCCTAAAGATTTGAAGATAGAGGAAGAAAGAGAAAATGAGCACAGTTATTTTACAAAATTCGTTTTTTCACCATTAGAAAGAGGCTATGCGGTAACAATAGGTAATGCGCTGAGGAGGGTATTACTCTCTTCAATACCAAGTATGGCGATAACAAAATTGAAAATTCCAGATAAGTACCATGAATACGACACTATAGATGGTGTTAAAGAAGATATACTTGAGATTATTCTTAATCTTAAGAAAGTTCAACTTAGACCGGCACTTGAGTTTTCTGATCCAGTTAAATTAATTGTTGAAAAAAGAGGTCCGGGTGTAATAAAAGCAGAAGATATAAGAACACCAACTGGTGTTGAAGTTGTAAATCCAACACAATACATTGCAACACTGGATGAAAAAGCAAATGTATATATGGAGTTATATGCTGAAATAGGAACAGGTTTTGTTCCAGTTTCTGAATTAGAAACAGATCAAGATCTGGAAATGATATATTTTGATGGTATTTTCAGTCCTGTTCTAAAAGTTAATTTTATGTCTGAAAATGTTCGTGTAAAGAAAAGAACTGACTACGACAAGCTTATTCTTGAGGTTTGGACAAAAAAGTCGATTAAACCTGAGGAATCATTGAAGAAGGCTACAGACATACTTAAGGATCATTTTGATATAATAACTTCAAGTCTTCTGGAAAAATTGTCCGATACAACATCATTTCTTGAAAATAAAGAACCAATAATTCCTGAAGAGATTCAAGAAGAGAAAAAAGAAGAGGAGAAAGCAGAATCTGATTCTGTTCTTGGAAAAAGGATAGAAGAGCTTCAACTTTCTGTAAGATCTCTTAATTGCCTTAAAAGAGACCGAATAAATACAATAGGGGATCTGGCAGAACGTTCAGAATCTGATTTACTTAAAATAAGAAATTTTGGTGAAAAATCTCTTGAAGAGATTAAAAAGAAATTGAAAGAAAGATTTAATTTAACACTTAAGAAGGAATGAACAGGAGGACATACAATGAGACATAGAGTGAAAAAGAAGAAGCTTAACAGACCACATGATCAAAGACTGGCATTAAAGAGGAGCCTGGCAAGAGAAGTTTTCGAACACGAAACAATCATTACTACAACATCCAAAGCCAAAGTTGTAAAACCGTTTGTTGAAACCTTGCTCACTAAAGCTAAGAAGGCTGCTTCATATGCACAGCAGATTGCTGAAAAAGGTGATTCAAATTCAGATGAAGTAGCACAGTTGAAAGCTAAAAATGTGTCAATCAGAAAAGAAATCAACAGACATTTCAATAATCGAAGGTTGGTCAAAAGAATTTGTGATGAGATTGGTACACGTTATGTAGACAGAAATGGTGGATATACCAGAATAGTAAAACTTGGAAAACGCAGAGGAGATGCCACCGAGCTCTCAATTTTACAGCTGGTAAAAACCGAAGAATCAGAAAGTACCAGTACACAAAAAACCTGATGGCTACCCGATAGCTGGTAGCCTTCCTTTTCTCGGGAGGCCTTTATGCAAATATTTCTAGACACCGCTAATTTAGAAGAGATTGAAAAGGGTGTTGAATGGGGTATAGTTGATGGAGTAACAACAAATCCATCTCTAGTATCAAAGGAGAGTAAAGATTTAAGTTTTCATCAGAGAATTAAAGAAATATGCGACCTGGTGAAAGGACCGGTTAGTGCTGAAACAACAAAAACAGTCTTTGCTGGCATGGTTAAAGAAGCAAGAGAACTTGCTAACATTGATGAAAATGTCGTTGTAAAAATACCGATGACTCCTGACGGTATAAAAGCTGTCAAGGTACTTTCGGGGGAAAACATAAAAACCAATGTTACCCTGGTTTTTGATGCCATGCAGGCATTGTTGGCTGCAAAGGCTGGTGCAACATATGTAAGTCTTTTCATAGGAAGGCTTGATGATATCGCTTCTGATGGTATGGAAAGACTGGCTGAGACCAGGGAAATTTTTAATAATTATGGATTCTCTTCAAAAATAATTGCTGCCAGTATAAGACATCCAATGCATGTACTTGATACAGCATTAATGGGTATTGATGTAGCAACCATACCCTTTTCTATATTAAAGAAAATGTTCTCTCATCCATTAACAGATAACGGAGTAGAAAAATTTTTGACTGATTGGGAAGAATATTTGAAGGGTTAGGAACAATTGTTTTGCTTTTACAAGGGCTTCGTGCTATATTATTACCAGAAAACAAACGCTTCAATTAATTTCAATGAAATAATCTTACAACTTCAAACTTCCACTACTTGTTAAGTTCAGTGGTGAAAACTACCGATATAAATCGGAAGGAGGGACGGTGCATCTTTCAAATATACCCGAAAGATGCCAGAATAAATTGAGTCCAAGAAAAAAGAAAAATAATAATGACGAACTAGAAACAAAAGAAAATAGCAAAACAAAACAAACAGAGAAAAAAGAAGAAAAGAAGGAGAAAGAGAAAGAAGAATCGAAAAAGGGAACAACAAGGAAAAAGAACACAAATAGCAAACAAAAAAAATCCGGTGATTCTTCTAAAAATAACACATCCGTTGAAAAAAAGAAAAACGTTGAGAAGAAGAAAAACAACAAACAGGAAGATATCTTATTGGGAAACAACAAATCAAAGGATAAGATAAGAGAAGTCGAGATTGACATATCCCAGCTTCAAAAAATGCCCATAAAGAAACTGTATGAACTGGCCAGGAAGTATGAAATAACAAGTTACACACAGATGGCAAAAAAAGATCTAATTTTCGCTATTTTAAAGGCACAAACAGAATCGTACGGTTACTTTTTCGATCAGGGCATTCTTGAAGTTACAGATGGAGGATATGGTTTTCTAAGATCACTCGATAACAATTTACTCCCAAGTTCTCATGATATTTACGTAAGTCAGTCTCAGATAAGAAGATTTAGTTTAAGCACCGGTGACTGGATTGCCGGACAGGTAAGACCTCCTAAAGAAGGTGAAAAGTATTTTGCATTGCTTCGTATTGAAGCAATTAACCAGAAACCACTGAGTTTTGCAGGTGAGAGAATTGCCTTCAAAAATCTTGTTCCTATTCATCCCGATGAGCGGTTTTATCTTGAAACCTCTAGAAATATTGTAAGTACCAGAATTATTGATTTATTTTCACCTATCGGCAAGGGACAGAGAGGTCTTATAGTTGCTCCTCCAAAAACAGGGAAAACCACCCTTTTGAAAGAAATTGCCAATGGTATAGCTGCCAATCACCCTCATACAATCAGATTAATACTGTTAATTGATGAAAGGCCCGAAGAAGTTACAGATATCAGGCGTTCAACTGACGCTGAAGTAATCGGGGCACCTTTTGATATGCATCCTGAAAAGCAGCTGAAGGTTGCTGAACTTACCCTTGAAATGGCTAAAAGAATGGTTGAGTTCGATTACAATGTGGTCATTTTGCTTGATAGTATAACCAGACTGGCCAGGGCTTATAATCTTTATGTACCGCCCAGTGGAAAATTATTAAGTGGTGGTGTAGACCCGTCAGCACTGTATAAACCAAAACACTTCTTTGGAGCAGCAAGGAATATTGAAGATGGAGGAAGTTTAACAATTATTTCCACTGCACTTGTAGATACAGGAAGTAAAATGGACGAAGTTATCTTTGAAGAATTTAAGGGAACAGGAAATATGGAGCTTCTATTATCACGTCAGCTTTCGAACAAACGTATTTTCCCTGCTATTAATTTGAATCTTTCCGGTACAAGAAAAGAAGAACTGCTTTTAAAAGAAGAACAGTTGAGAAAGATGTGGGTATTAAGAAGAATGCTGGATTCAGCAAACGAAGAAGAAGGATTGAGACTTATAGTAGATAAGCTGAAGTCTACAAAAGATAACGAAGAATTTCTGGACCTCATCGATTCGGAGAAGAGCAGGTACTGATATCGGAAGGAGTGCTAAAAGATGTCGCAATGTGCTGTAGGTATAGATCTGGGTGGTACTGAAACAAAAATCGGTATAGTTGATGAGACTGGTAATATTTTGTTAAAGAGAACTATAGCTACAAATGTTGAAAACGGAAAAATTGATGTAATAGATAGAATCAGTAAAAGTGTGAAAGAATTAATTAAGGAATTACACAATAAATATTCTTCCGTTAAACTTCTAGGAATTGGCATTGGTTCGCCAGGTCAGATTGACAAAGAAAAAGGTTTCGTGTTGTTTTCTCCAAACTTTCCTGATTGGAAAAACTTCGGAGTTGTTCCCCTTATTGAGGAACGTACAGGAATTGACGCTTACATTGAAAATGATGCGAACTCTTTTGTTCTTGGTGAATGGGCTTTTGGAAACCACAAAGGATCCAATCATATTATTGGACTCACTTTGGGAACAGGTGTTGGAAGTGGAGTAATATCTCATGGGCAGCTAATCACAGGATTAAATGGCTATGCCTCCGAACTGGGTCACATGATTATTGATTCAAATGGTCCAGTATGTGGTTGTGGTTCTCATGGTTGTCTTGAAGCTTTTGCATCAGCCACTGCGATGATTAAGTATGCTAATGAATCAAAGAAAAGATTCCCTGATTCACAGATATTCAGATCGGACAAAATAAGTGCAAAATCCATAATTGAAGCAGCTAAGAATGAAGATGTCCTGGCTGATATAATTTTTTGTAGAATGGTCAAAGCCCTTGCAATTGCTACCGGGAATTTTATTCACATTTTTAATCCCGAAGTAATAATATTTGGTGGAGGAATAAGCAGAGCCGGACCATTTCTCCTGGATGGTGTTAAAGAAGAATACAAAAAATATACTATGTTGTCTTTTCAAAAAACTGCAGCTATAGAACTGAGTAACCTGGTTGAAGACGCTGCCATTAAGGGAGCATCTTCTATAGTCTTCTATCGTTTGAGCTAGTTTTTTAGTTTCTGAGTCAAAATATGAGCTCTTCTGGTTGGTTCAGGAATTTTATAGTTTTTAGTAAATGCTAGAGTAATTCTTACGGAACTAACAACATCTATCAGATGGCCCGGAGAAACAAAAACAGGTTTGGTATTATTCTTGGTTCTAAGAACTGCGCCAATTAACTCTTTTCTTTTTCCAAGCAGCGCTGACCAGCTGCCTTTCGCTCTTTTTGGTTCAGTAAATGTTCCAAATAGCTTGCTTTTTGCGATGCCTATAGTTGGCATTTGTAAAAATAGACCCATATGTGCTGCCAGACCCAATCCTCTTGGATGAGCAATTCCCTGTCCATCAAAGAAAAATATATCAGGTATTGCCTTTAGTTTATTAATAGTTTTAAAAAACAACGGTCCTTCTCTGAATGAAAGCAATCCTGGAATATAGGGGAAGTTAATGCTGTCTGTGTGATGGATGTAATCAACAACGTTCAACTGTCTATCCATGAGAACAATTACACATAGACCGGTATATTTGGAAGGAAATGAGATATCAACCCCGGCAACAAGTTGGGGTATTTTGCTAACATTTTTGTGAACAAGATTTCCCTTTAATTTATTCTGAATAGAAACCGCTTCGTCATAGCTCAGATTCCATTTATGTAGCTTTTTGTACTTCAAAGATACCACCCCTTATTGGAATTATAAGGGTAAATGCGGTAAAATTACACACAGAGAGCATAATTTGGGGGTGTTTTGATGGAGTTTTCGATAAAGAAATCTGATATTTTATCCAAACTTGAAACAGTTTCCAGCGCTGTGGCCAGTAAAACTGTTAAGCCTGTGTTATCAGGTATATTATTCAAAACAGCGGAGGAAAAGAAAATTGAGCTGGTTGCTACTGACCTTGAAACATCGATCAAAACATTCGTGAAACCTGATTCACTTAATGGCGAGGGTGACTTTGTAGTTGAAGCGAAGGTCTTACTTGAAATAGTAAGAAGTTTACGTGAAGGAACTATTAATTTTAGAATTGAAGAAAATAATCTGATAATCGAGATGGGACAGAGTTTCTTTACGTTACCTACCATGGATGCTTCTGAATTTCCAGAAATTTCGCCAACGGAAGGCGGAATTAAACTGGAGACTTCCGTTACCAACCTGGAACTTATGATAGAAAGATCAATTTTCTGTGCTGCGAAAGACGAATTTATGAGAAATTTAAATGGAATATACTGGGAACTTGAAGATGGATATTTAAGACTTGTTGGAGCTGATGGATTTAGGCTTGCACTTGTGGAAAAGAAAATTGATACAGATGTTGAAGACCATTTTTTACTGGCTCTTAAAAGCATGAAGGATTTGCAGACAAGTATGAAAAATGCTTCTTCAGATAAAATGCTTATTGAATATGATGGTTCAAGGGTTGGATTTTATTTTAACGAAACAGAAATGATTGCAAGGGTTGTTGATGCAGAGTTTCCTGATTACAAAAAAGTATTACCTAAAGCCTTTAAAACAAAAGTAGTCGTTGATTCAACTGATTTCACAGATGCTGTTAAGAGAACATCGATTACAGCAAGATTGGGAAGCGAGTCTGTTAAACTTGAAATTGCAGAAGATACAATGGAATTGCTCGCAAAGAGCCCCGAACACGGGGAGGCAAAAGAAGAACTAAAAGTAAAAAAAGATGGGGAAGACCTTACCATAGCCTTTAATCCCAAATTCCTGCTTGAATCTATGAAGAATACGGATACCGATGAAACAGAATTAAATTTTGTTGATTCAAACAGTCCTTTACAAATGAATCCCGTTGATGTTGAAGGTTATCTTTACATTATAATGCCAATAAGACTGATATGATGCAGGAAGATGAGCTATATAGAATTGGTTTTGGCTGGGATATTCACAAAATAGCGAAAGAAAAAGGCATCCTGTATATTGGAGGTATAAAGATATCAGATAAGTATTGCGCCATAGCTCATTCTGATGGCGACGCTCTTTTACATTCAATAATTGATGCAATGCTGGGAGCACTTTCAGAAGGCAATATTGGTATCATGTTTCCTGCAAGTGAAAAAAATAGAAATCGAAGAAGTATTGAGTTACTTGATGAGACCATTAATCTACTAAAAGTTGAATCATACAAGTTGGTTAATGTAGATTGTACAGTGATTATTAAAGAGATCAATCTTGGAAAATTTTTAAATAAAATGATAGTGTTTTTGTCCAATAAATTTGATGTCGATGAAAAAAACATTAGTATTAAGCCAAAATCCGGGAATGGCGTTTATGAGGAAATTGTAATGGCTTACAGTACATTATTATTGAAAAGAAGTAGGTGAGACTTTGTCAGAATACAAATATGAAGCGGTTTCACAAAATGGAAAGAAACAAAAGGGTAGGATAAATGCTTCAACACAACTTGAAGCACTTCAATTACTAAATAGCCAGGGTTACGTTGTAACATCTATAAATGTTGTTTCAAAAGAAAGGAAATCTAATACTACAGCGTTATTTCCCATAAACAAAAATGAACTGAGTATCTTTGCCAGACAGTTATCGACAATGGTGTCTTCTGGTGTGAGAATCAGAGAATCTTTACAGGTTCTATCAAATCAAGAGGTTTTTTCCAGAAGATTTCGGAGAATACTGTCAAATGTTGTGGTATCAATAGAGGGTGGTCAGAGTTTCAGCGAGGCACTTGAAAAGACAGGGGTGTTTGATAAATTATTTATTAATCTTGTCCGTGCCGGTGAAGCTGGAGGAGTTCTAGATGAATCGCTACAGAGAGTTGCAGATTTTTATGAAGGTATGGTAGATTTACAAAATCAGGTGAAATCTGCTATGTCATATCCACTTTTTATGATGGCGTTTGGAGTTGGAATTGTGGGTGTTATTTCATTCTTTATCCTTCCAAATCTGATAAGTGCATTTGGAGGTAATTTCGAACCTGGCGGTATGATGGGGATACTGCTTTTAATGAATGAAATACTAAAAAACTACTGGTTATTGATATTAATCGGAGCCATAGGATTATTTGTTGGCCTTAAGGTGTTCATGAAGACAAAGTACGGAAGATTATTTAAAGAAAAACTCGGTTCTTTGATTCCACCTATAAGAAAATTGAGAGATATGACAGCACTTGAACGTTTTACGAGAACACTTGCAGTGCTTGTTGCTAGTGGAGTTGATCTACCCACAGGACTGGAATTGTCCGGAGAAGTATCAGAGAGTCCGAGGGTATATAAAGCGACAATAAATGCTGTTGAAGCAATAAAGGGTGGGGAGTCAATACACACAGCTTTAGATAAGCAAAAGGTTTTCCCATCAATTGTTATCAGTATGGTCGCTACCGGCGAAGAAACTGGAAGACTTGATGAAGTAATGTTTAAGGTTTCGGATTTTTATCATGCTCAGGTTTCCACCTCTCTTAAAAAGCTTGTATCTCTCGTTGAACCAATAATGATAATATTCATAGGGGGCTTTATTGGTTTTCTGGCATATACTATGTATAACGCGATCTTTTCCTTGGAGCAAAGTTTGGGTTAAAGAGTGCGATGAATCTCACTGAAATTTTAGTGATTTTATTTATTTGCGGAATATTGCTAACAATTTTTGGTATTAATATAAATGCTATTAGTCGTTCGTTTCATATTACGTTCTCAAAAATAAGGTTTGATTGTTTTCTTGAAGAAGTTAGATATCGAGCAATAAACGAATCAAGAAGAATTAATGTCTATTACCAGAAAAATAACAATCGTTTTATAACATCTGATGGTAAAGAGTTCACAGATTTTTTTGGATACAGTTCAAGTAATGCGATTTTTGGTTTTAACAAAATGGGTTCCTTATTTATAGTTAGTGGAAGCACCACATTTTACTTTGAAGACAATTCTAAATTAACCATACTACCGGTTACAGGACAATTACGTTATTAGGGGGAAAACGGGTGTTTGATCAATTTATAACCACGATTTACTCAGGTAAGATTCATACTGAAATAACCAGAGCCCTGTTGAAGGGCAACAAAATAATACCTGTATTTCACACGTTTCAAATAGGAGAAGATTCACTGAAAAATGCAAGTGATATTTATTTCGAAAATAATACTATTCCTTCTGATGAAGTATTAGTTACCTCAGTTCATCCCTCTAAAGCTGTTTTTCAGCAGCTGGAAATGCCCAGTGTTAAAAATAAAAAGAATTTTCTTAGGATAGCTAATTTTAAAATAGCAACACAGTTTTCTTTATCTCCTGAGGAAACAATAGTAAGCCCTTTAACCAGTGTTAACGCAATTCAATCGGGTATTGTTCCAACTATTGCAGTTGCAAGAAATACCGTGCTAAAGGAAAGATTGTCTGTGTTAAGAAAACTTGGATTTCCTGAGCCTGATATTGTTGATATCAATCCATTTCCAATCATGAAAACTACCCCGGAAAAAGTACTTGAAGGTTTTTCTTTCGTGTTTCTTGTAGATTATGATTTTTCTGTTTTTATAGCGATGAAACAGAGGGAAATAGTTGGATTGAATTATATTGATGATGGTTTTTCTGAGATACTTGAAAACATTGATAGCGATTTTTCTTTTGATTCCGATGAAGTCGTTCTACGATTCTTCACATCGATTGCGAACATAGAAGAAAGTCTTGTAGAAAAATTTGCCGAAATTTTGGAAAGCATTCTCGGTTATCAGCTAAGGATGTATATTACGAATACACTGTCAAATTCGCCCAATATGACTCAATCGGAGGAGGAAGCCTATAACAAGGTTTTTATAAGATCGCAATCAAATTTATCCACAGCAATTTACAAAGAAAGCCTTAGCAGAATTTTAGAGGGCGAAAAAATTGTGAACAGTCTACCTTTAAAATATGATAAAGCCATAACTCCGTCTTTCTCTTCCCAGGGAATGCTGTTGAGAGGAGGTGAGTATCTTGGAAGACATAAACTTACATTCAAAGAAGCGGTCAATAAGGATGTTTGATTTTATTTTGTTACTTGTTGTTGGTCTTGCGATGGTATTTGCCGGGCACTTTGTTATTTCCAAGATATTTGCTATGAATTTAGAAAACCTCTCCGACAATAAGAGTTTCTTACTGAGTGAATTAAATCTGGAGCTTTCTGGAAATCCCTCCAGAGATCTGGAACTCATTAAAGGAGAAAAACAACTACTGGTTAGTGAACGTAATAGTTACATTAATAAAATTAATGAACTTTCATCATATATAAAATCCAAAGAGAATGACATTCTTTTTCTGCTAACAGCAGAAGCATATCTTTCTGACAAAGAAGCGCTGCAAACAACTTTTAACAAACTGGAGTATAAAGGCGCTACTGGTGAACTGCTTTATTACGTAGTTTATGAAAAAAATGGTATTCCCAATAAATTGAGCCCATTGGAAGTTTCAAATGGCTTAAAGGTGAAGGTAAGTGGAAACGGCGAAATAGAGTTTAGTGAATACAAATTAAAGTTAATTCATTTGCAGGCAGGTGAATAATATGGATGCAGATGAACGAAAAACCAAGAATTTAACCCTTGTTTCCACAAAATATAAGAAAAGAGCTAATAAAAGGCTCACCCGGTTAGACAAAAAATCTGTTTCAGCCAAGATAGCCTTAGTTGTATTGTTATGCGTTATTTTACCTGCTTTTGGTTACTTTGTATTATTTTACGCTTATACCGGTTTGACTTCGGTTGAGAGTCTGACCCGGGAAATTGACGAACTGGAAAGCGTTTTTAAACAGGTTCAACAGTTTAAAAAAATCTACAACGATTCTATTGATAAATTGGCTAACATGAGCAGACTCAATGAAATAGCAGCCAGGTATGATTTGCCCTCAGACCTCGGTAATCACAATAATATTAGCTATAGAGAAGAACCTGAAGAAATGCTTGGATTGATAAACGCGTTGTTTACTGATCCACGAGTAAAAGTTGATTCACTGGAACTCAGATCAAATTTGGGGTTTCCTGTGTTACCTGAAACACGGTTAGAATCGGGAGTTATGTTAGAATTAAATGTTGATTACACCATAACAAAGCTTATACGATGAGAGGATTTAGACATGATTAAATTCGCGTATTGGATTGTAATAATAATCGGTCTGTCAATAGCAGTAATATCTGTGGCGGTATTATTGCAACCGATGTTATTGATAACAGAAGAAACCTCATATTCAACCCCTGGTCGAATAGATTCTAGCGTACTGGAAAAGATAGTTGAAATGGGAAATCATTTCGTTCCTTTGTATGCTTCCCAAGAAGAGGTAGTACAATCCATGATAGATATTGGAGAAGAAGCAACTTCGCTGAACTATAAGGGTTACTTTGTGGTAAGGGGTGTGGAATACGCTTTGCTTGAAACGAATGGTAAAAATAAGATAACCCGTGTTGGAGATAGTATCGATCCTTATCTGGTATATGGAATTACCGAATTTGCGGTTTTGCTAAATGATACTAGAAATAATAAATTTATCGTTGCAAAATCGCTTGACGAGGATTAAGTGCTTGGACCATATTAACTTATTGGGGTGATTGCTGTGAGAATGATCAAACTATCAACTATCTGGATCTTTGTTATTTTTATTATTATTTCTGGGTCTTCGATGGCTGGCGCTCTGGAATCGATTATACCTGACTCCGATTCAGAGTCAGTTAATATAACCTTTGTATTTTCCAGCTCAGTTAGAGAAGATGATATAACCTTTAATTCCAATCCATCGAAAACAATATTTTCCATGGAAATAAAAAATGTTACAGGAAAGAACATGGATTTGCCTATGAGGAATGGTCCTGTTGAAGGAATATGGACAAGAATGTTGGAAAACGACAGATTCATGGTTAATATTGCCCTTCTTATTCCTGCAAGGGAAGAACCAGAAATGATCATTGAAGAAAAGCAAATCACCCTTAAATTCTGGCGTTCAAGCAAAAAGGTTACAGTAGATAGATTTAAAGCTTATGGTATGGACATTAAATCTGTAATTTCCTATTTATTTGGAACAGATCTACTAGATCTACCCTATGTAATCACCCCTTCTATAAGTAATATCAGAGTAAATGTAGGTTTTTCTTCTACATATCCAGAAGACGTGCTTAGAAATATATTAATATCTCTTGGTAAAAAAATTGGTTACGCGTATTTAACTGATGGAACTTTCTACATGGGAACTCCTGAGGAAGTAACCGAGGTTGTTAACGCTTTCTGGAAAACCTATACTGGTGTTGACATAAGAACAGAAGATGGAATATCTGATGAAATAGATAAGATAAGGAATAACTTGCCCATCGAAGCGTTCCTCGAATATCTACCAAATATGTCTGCTTTACTTGCTTTTGGAGATTTACAGACACATATGATGTTGTCAGAACTGCTCACGAGCACGTACATAACGAGGGAATATACAATTGATGAGAATATTTCCGATATCGTCCGTATTGATGAGCTGGTGGCCTTCGCAAAACAAATAGCGAGATTGTTATGCGAAGATGATGTTGCAATAGATGCAATACCTCAATTAAGCAGGCTTATCATATCTGGAAAAGACAGTGATGTTGATAAAGTAATAGATTACATGAATCAGTACTCATCGCAAATTCAGAAAAGTGCCAGGACTGATGAGATGAGAAGGATAGAAATTACACTGCCAGAAAATTTTAGAATAATAGAAGAACTTATGAATAAAACTTTTTTACCTGAGAGTGCTAGTTCTGAAAGTGGAGAAGCAACTGAAACTGCTGATGCAACTGAAAGTGAAAATACTAGAGAAATAGTTCAAGAACGAGTCACTTTAACAGATTCGATTTTACAAATATTGAAGGAATTTACAGACGACGCACAAATAAAAGTGGATAAGTCCTTTGAATTTGCTGGAAGGTTAACGTTTATAATTCCTTCTGGACTAAATTCTGTATTGACAAGCATTGTCGATGATTTAAAGAAAAAAGCCCAGCTGATCGGTTACGAAACGATAAAAGATGTGGGTGTTCTTAATGAAAATATTATTGAAGAAGTTGAAAGACTTACAGGAATCATTATAGAACCTCTGGGAAGCAGAATGGGATACATAATGAAAGGAAGAAAAGATAAAATTGATGTTGCCAAGTATTTAATCTCGCAATTCAGTGGTTCTGCATCTAAAATGGATTCGCGTTTTATAGAACTAAGAAATGCAGAAGCATATGAAAATGTAAAGGCGTTTTTGATTAGTTACTTTAATACAAAAGGTGTGAGTAGAGATTCGTATACAATAGAAAAAATAACAGAGGAACTGGTTTTCATCTCTGCACCTTCAGATTTGCTGGAAAGTAGTCTTGAAAGGCTTAACAGATATGAAGAGTTTTTCTTTAAGGAAAGGATTCAACGTACTCAACAAATTGAACAAACAGTCTTTAATTCAGGAGTAAAACAGATACTTGATTCATTTTTTTCAGATAGAATTTCTTATTCATATGTAACCTCTGCCGAGTTATTAATTCTTTTTGGTGAAGCAAATGTTCTCAATGAATTGCAAGATTTGCTTGATATCGTTATAACAAGGCTTGAAGAAAAACAAAGATTGCAGGAAGAGAGCATTTCTGCAAATAGGACGTCCAGGCTGATTCCATTCATTCCTTCCTGGGATAATGAGAAGTTCAGTTCATATATGTCAGATTTCCTTGGAAACGAAGCTTACCAGACAATAAAGATTGTAAAGAGCGGTACAGGTTACCTTGTAGTAGGCAATGAGAAAACTATAGATCTGGTTGAAAAAGAAGCAGAGCGGATCAGGGAAATGCAAAATCCTTACTATGCTGTTGTGAGACATATACCACCGATTTCTGAGCTCACCAAATTGTTTAGCAGTCTGGGAGTAAATATAGAAATACTTCCAGTAGAATCGAAATTTATGTTCCTCGGTCCCAGAGAACAGGTATTGAAAGCACAGGAAATTGTTGAAGAAGTAAATACTGGGATCGGTGATTCAGAAGATGAAGATTATGAGACAGAAAAAATTATATATGATTTTCTATCTATTGAAAAACAAGATATTGCTAGTATGGAGCAAATCTTTGAAAAACTGGGAATTCGAGTTGAATTAATCGATTCACCCGGTGGAGTTTTGGTCATAGGAACTAATAAAGAGTTAGAGAAATCAAAGGATCTTGTGAAATCAATAAAAGAAAGAAGACCAATAACTGAAGAGATAACCGATGAGATAGAGTATAGAGTTTTACCACTTGAGGAAAATTTGAGTATTGAAGATTTAAGAGAATTGAGCGATCAACTATCATATGACACACAAATCATAGATTTAGCAAACAGCCTGATTGTGGTGGGAAACAAAGATGAAATTGAGGCTTTCACGAATTTTTATAACAGTGTTATCGAAAAAGAGAAAGGAACATTAAAAGTAGTTAGAAAGATTCTTCCCTTTGACCAATTGATAGGCATTGTCGATACGCTTGATCTAAATATCGAGATACTCGAAGCAGGAGATAAGTATTTATTTTATGGAGATAGTTATGCCATATCGTCCCTGGAATCAATAATTAATGAAATTTCCGGAGGAGCTACAGAAAGTACTCAGCCATTAAAAACCAAAGAAATAAAAGTCCTGGAAACTGTGATTGAAAAGGAAACATTGTCAGTAATAGCAGAAGATCTTGGACTGAAATTAAGTTTTCATGGTTATGATAATCAAATTGTAATTATTGGAGATTCTCAATCAACGGAGTATTTCCTGAATGTAATTGAAGAGTTGAAAACAGAAAAGGGTTTAGATCTTGAATACAGGTTGGTTAAGAAAGCAGGCATACCATCCGTTGATGAATTGCGGGAGATATTTGAAGGAATTCAGGTGGATATATCAGTAAAAACAATTGGAGATTATCTGGCATTAATAGGAAGCGAAAAAGAAATTGGGAAAGCGTTAGAGCTTCTTGATAAGGTTACATATAGAGCTGAAGATGTTTCTGGTGAAGATGATTTTGAGCGATCATACAATTTGTTGAAAATACCCGAAGGTTTTACTCCGGAAGATTTGCAGACTATTGCAGAGAGAATTGGAATAAAGGTAGATATTATTCCTGCTGGAATTGCCACGCTTGTTATAGGGAATAAAGATGCGATAACAAACCTTGAGAGTGTAGTTTCTACATTGTACAGTTTTGGTGAAGGAACTGAACATATTAAATACAGCTATGAGATAATTCCTGTGCCAACTAATCTTACCTTAAATGAAATAAATGAATTATTCGAAACAGTAGGTCTTGAATTAAACACGCTGGAAATAACTGGCAAAATTGTGTTTGTGGGAAGCAAACAGGATATTGTCAGCGGACTGGAATTGATTAAAGAATTTACTCCAGAAGTATCCAGAGATGCAACAGAAGTTACTGTTGAAAGAAAGAAAGAGATTTTGCTTTTCGATACAACAATTGGTCTGACTGAGCTACAGGAGCTGGTAGAAAAAACAGAAATGGATATTAGTGTGTCAACTATTGGAACACAATATGTCGCAGTAGGTTATGCGGAAGAGTTGAGCAGGTTTGAAGAATTACTGGAAAAGCTACGCAAAGTTGAACCTTCTGAAGATAAAACTGATGAAGATATAGGCTACAGTATTGTTGAAAAACCTGATGTGTTATCTCAGGAGGCAGTAGAAGAACTATTTGAGAAGATTAATCTTGAGCTTCAGGTTCAAGAATTTGAAAGTACTCTGGTGTTGATTGGTAGAAATGAGCACATTGAAAAAGCTAAGGTATTTCTCACAGATTTAAAGGAACAGGAAAAATCTCGTGAAGACGAGGTTATACCTGAACCTGAAAAAGGTTACGTTTTTACATCAATTCCTGAGAATACAACGCTTGACGAAGTAAGAAATGTTCTGCGAAAGCTTGAACTTGATGTTGAACTGGTAGTTGCAGGTGATTCACTGGTAATAATTGGAACCACTGAGAGTATAACCAGAGCTAACGACATTCTTTCAAGCCTTCGTGAGATGATAACTAGCCCTGAAACAGCAAAATTAATATATGACGTAATTCCATATCCATCAAGTATTGATATTTCGGTTGTGAAAGAAGCTCTGGATTCTCTTAGGGTTGAAGGTAAATTGTTTAAGAGTGATGACAAATTACTCATGATAGGTACATCAACAGAAATAGATAAAATGAAAAATCTTATTGAAATGTTAAAGCCTGAAATAGATGAAGAGGATAAAGAAGAAAAAGAAGAGGTAAAGAAAGAGATATTGCTTTTTGATACTGCGATAGGTTTGCCAGAACTAACTGAACTGGTCAACCAGATAGGAATGGAAATAGCGGTGTCAGCG
>JAWODV010000109.1:0-3716 GCA_046483075.1 Kosmotogaceae bacterium
TGACAGACAAGTGCCACGAGATCTCCCGCTATTTATACATTTTACTGTTAAGACAAAAACTCAAACATAATACAATAATAAATAATAAAAAATAAACATATGAAACCCTCATCCACTAGCGTAGACAAAAGCCTATGCATAAAGCATGAGGGTTTTATGGGATGCAGAATGAACTTGCTTTAACTTTAGTAGCGATGAATCTCAGAAAAATGAAATTAATAATTTAACTTTATACTAATGAAACCTTTAAAAAAATCCTTGATCATCCGCTTTATTTCTTTTAAATTATTCGCATTTATTTGTTTTTCCTTTCTTAGTGTTAACATAGATGCTCAAATAAACTGGACGAACGATGGTAATTCATATTACCGTTTAGAAAAAAACGAACTGGTTACTTATACCCTTCCCGACGAGGATAAAGAAGTAGTGATTACTGAAGATCAACTTACACCGGATGGTGAGGCAGAACCTTTAGATGTTGCTCATTTTTCATTCTCACAAGACCAGCAAAAAGTATTGTTGTTTACCAATACGAAGAAAGTCTGGAGACTAAATACAAAAGGCGACTATTGGGTTTTTGACTTTGAGACGAATGCGCTTACTCAGATTGGTAAAACGTTACCTGCTTCGTCTTTGATGTTTGCAAAATTCTCTCCCGACGGGAAAAGGATAGCCTATGTTTCGGAAAACAATTTATACAGCGAAGATTACGCAACCGGAAAGATTAAACCCTTAACTACCAATGGCACAGAATCATTAATAAACGGAACTTTTGACTGGGCCTATGAGGAAGAGTTTGCCTGCAGAGATGGATTTCGGTGGAGTTCCGACAGTAAATCCATTGCCTATTGGCAGATCGATGCAAGCGATATCAAGAATTTTTACATGATAAACAATACGGATTCTATCTACTCACAAATCGTGCCTGTAGAATATCCTAAAGTTGGCGAAACCCCTTCTGCATGCAGGGTTGGGGTGGTAAGCCTTTCCGATACCGAAACCACCTGGATAGATGTTCCCGGCGATGCCAGTCAAAACTACATTGTGAGGATGGAGTTTATTCCGGAAACCAACAAGCTGCTCATTCAACAACTAAACCGAAAACAAAACCACAGTAAATTATACATTGCAGACGATTTTGAAGAAAGCGCTAATGTGATTTATGAAGAGACGGACGAAGCCTGGGTGGATCTGTTCCAGATGGGCAACCGCTATGCCATTGATTACACCAATAATTTTATTTTTTTAGAAGAGACCAACAGCATTCTTTGGGCATCAGAAAAAGACGGATGGAGGCATTTATACCAGGTTTCTTTAGAAGGAAAGCCGGAGAAGCTTATTACAAAAGGCAATTACGATGTGATAGATTTAAAACATGTTAATCCCGGAGAAGGCTACGTATATTATTTAGCTTCACCAGATAATGCGACCCAAAAGTATTTGTATAAAACCAAATTAAACGGAAAAGGGAAAAGCAAATTAGTAAGTCCTGAAAGCCTGGAAGGAAGCCACGATTATTCTTTTTCCTCTAATGGCACCTATGCCCTGCATACTTTTTCAAACCACTATACACCAAGAACGGAGGAGTTTATTACCGTTGCCAATCATAAAGCATTAAGCGAAGATGAAAGCATTATTAATAACGCCAAAGAATTAGAAGAAGAAACAACTACTGAGTTCTTTACGATTAAAACTGCTGACAGTGTTGAAATGGATGGATGGATGGTGAAACCAACAGATTTCGATCCCAATAAAAAATATCCGGTGGTGTTTTTTGTGTATTCTGAACCCGCAGCGACCACCGTAAACGATACTTATCATGTTGGCAGAAACAGGTATTATAACGGGAATATGGCCGATGATGGGTACATCTACATTTCGCTGGACAACAGAGGTACACCGGCTCCAAAAGGACGGGAATGGAGAAAGTCTATTTACAGAAAAATTGGGGTGGTGAATATAAATGATCAGGCCATGGCTGCCAAAGAAATTCTGAAATGGGATTTTGTAGATCCTGAACGGATAGCTGTCTGGGGCCATAGCGGAGGCGGATCTGCCACACTAAATTTGATGTTTAGATATCCTGAGATTTACAAAACGGGAATTTCGCTCTCGGCAGTTGCAAATCAATTAACCTATGATAACATCTATCAGGAGCGTTATATGGGCTTACCCCAGGAAAACATGGAAGATTTTATTAAAGGTTCCCCCATTACTTATGCCAAAAATTTAGAAGGGAATCTGCTTTATATTCATGGAACAGGTGACGACAATGTGCACTATCAAAATGCAGAATTGCTTTTAAATGAATTAATAAAACATAACAAGCAAATTCAGTTTATGCCTTATCCAAACAGATCTCATAGTTTCAGAGAAGGGGAAGGGACATCTGAACATTTGTCAACTTTATATACCAACTTCTTAAAACAACACTGTCCTCCGGGAGGAAGATAGATTTTAGTTTAGTAAACCTAATCTTATGTTATACTGAAACAGAAAGGAGAATAAAATGAAAACATTAACATTCACTATACTGGTAGTACTGATAACGACAGTCTCATCATGCTCAACAGATGGCATGATTGACGTTAAAAGTTCTTTCGGAGTGAAAGAAACGGCAGATAGACTAGAAAGCGTTCTGAAAGAAAAAGGCATGACAATTTTTAATAGAGTTAACCACTCTGGAGCAGCTAAAAAAATAGGGGTAGAATTGCGGGAAACAGAACTTATCATATTTGGAAATCCCAAAGTGGGAAGTCCTCTTATGAAGTGTCAGCAAAGCGTTGCCATTGATCTACCTCAAAAGGCTTTAATCTGGAAAGATAGTGAAGGCAACACCTGGATATCATATAACGATCCAAAATACTTGAAAAAAAGACACGGTCTTTCCAACTACGAGGAAGTGATTTCAAAAATTGAGGAGGCGCTTGCTGGTATAGCAAAGGCTGCTGCAACAAAATAGAAAGCATAACAATGCTAATTCAAACCCATAATTTTCTTGTAAATTTGATATAACAAGCATAAAAACAATTGTGGCTTACGACCAAATAGATGAGATTTAATGCAATTGTTTTTATACAGATGTTCTGGTGTATTTTTGGGAGAACGATAAGTCCTATTTGTAAAATCAAAATAAAACACTTAACTTTGGCGTTAGTAACGTGATTTGAAAGCATGATTATATCATTTGGATCAAAGGATACAGAAAACATATGGCATGGGAATCGAGTTAAAAAGATTTCAATGGAAATTCAAAAAACTGGACGCCGAAAATTGAGAATGTTGAATAACTCTCAAAATATAGCTGACTTGAGAATTCCCCCTTCCAATAGATTGGAAAGATTAAAGGGAAAGGCAAAAGATTATTATAGTATTCGGATTAATGATCAATGGAGAATAGTATTTAAGTGGCAAAATGATCATGCACATGAAGTTGAGATTATAGATTATCATAAATAGGAGGATTGAAAAATGGATAAATTACCAAATATACACCCCGGAGAGATTTTAAAAGAGGAATTCCTAGATCCGATGAAGATAAGTGCATATCGATTATCGAAAGAGATTGGTATTCCACAGACACGGATTTCTCAGATAATAAAAGGAAAACGTCGAATTACAGCCGATACAGCATTAAGATTAAGTGCCTTTTTTGGCAACACACCTAAATTTTGGCTTGGATTGCAGGATGATTATGATTTGGAAGAGGAAAGATA
>JAWODV010000111.1:0-2690 GCA_046483075.1 Kosmotogaceae bacterium
GATGTGAGAATCCGGCCTGGACTATTCGCTGGTATGCATGTTTCTTGTGCGCCTGGGATAGTTTTTCTTTGTTTCTTATTCTTCTCAGAAGTGTCAGAGTTGCATCAAACCAGAATACGGATGTCAGGATGAGCCATATGATGATAGAAGTCTTGTCTGAATTCTGAAAATATATTGCAAGGATAGCCAGATTGAACCCCAGCAGGGTGCTCCCCACATCACCCATAAATATTTTTGCCGGTTGCCAGTTCCAGATCAGGAAACCAAGGGTGACAGCACCAAGCAGTAGCACAATGCTGTTAAGGCACATGACGCTTATGGCAACTGCAATAAAAACCACTTCACTGCCAAGGTACCCATCAATACCGTCGAGGAAATTAAACAGATTAATTGCCCACACTATTCCTATCACTGCCAGGCCACTTAATATATAAGTGTTTTCAATTACCAGGAAACCCAGATCCAGCTTTTGAAGCCCACCGAGAAAATAGATTCCCAGCAAGGCGGCCATCACCTGGAAGATTAGTCTTATACCAGGTTTAACGCCCCAGATATCATCAATCAATCCAATAATGACAATAATTACACCTGATATCAATGCCCAGAATAACTCATCAGGCATACTGTTCCAGAACAGATGCTCATAGATAATTCCGATAAACCAGCTGGATACAAAGGCTATACCGCCACCCCTCGGAGTAGGAACTGAATGAGAGCTTCTTCTTCCGGGTACATCAACAACATCCATTTTTAACGCTATAGCGCGTGCTATGTATGTTGCTATGAATGATATAATGAAAAAGGTGAAGTAGAATTTCATTCTAAATTAAGTTTATATTCTAGGCTTAAATTATCAGAAGAAATACTATCCTTTCTTAGGAACACTATTGGCCTTTTCTTAATGTTTTTAATAATAATATGACATTAGTGTTGCGTTATAAATCGAACAGTTTCAATTGATTATATTTTTCTTTGATTTCTTCGTTCTTTGAAAAGTCTGTAAGTAGCTCATATAGTGGTGTTTTATCAAAAACTGATATGCCTAAGATTTGTGTGATTTCATACAATGAAAGTTCACTTTTCATTTCTTTTTTTGCATATGCTACCAATAAATAGGTACATATTGCAATCCATATCTGGGTTTTTACGGCATTTGGAGTTCTACCCCAAAACCTTTTTATTCTCAAATGCTGTTTTATCCATTTGAAAAAGAGTTCAATTTGCCAGCGATTCTTGTATAATATGCAAACATCTTCTGTTTTGATATTTAGGTTGTTAGTTAAAAATACAAGAAGTAAATCGTGTTCTTCATCATAATATTTAATCCTACGCAATTTTTTGGGATACAGTTTGGATGTTTTGATTCCCGTGAGTTTGATGTTCTGGTCGCATTTTAGCCCTTTGGATTTATCAACCTTTTGTGATGAGAGGCGCTTAAACTTAAGGTTGTCTTTTGCTCTTATTACAAAATAAGCCTGGCTTTTATCAATCTCAAATAAACGCGCAAAATCGGTATAGGCTTTATCCATAACGTAAAATGCATCCTTTTCAAAGTCAATAAGATCTAATATGTTAACATCATGAACTTTGCCATCCGTTATATCAATAAATACCGGGATGTTACCACGCAGATCTATAAGTGCATGTACTTTAACGGCAGCCTTGTGCTGGCGGAATTGTGCCCAGGGAAATACACTCAAACACAAATCAATTGTCGAAGAATCCAGAGCGTAAGCAGTGTTTTTGAGATCTTCAGAAAACTCCTTATCCGTTGCATACATTGGTCTCACAATCTCAATTAGATATTGCGCAAAATCAGCATAGATCTGCCAATCACGTTTTTCATTTGCCCGTGTTAGTGTTGAGTGTGAGATTGTCTGTTTAATGCCCAAATGGTACACTTTGTTTTTATGTGCATTTAGGCAGGTTACAATATCCCGGGCACTTTCACGGTGAGTAAGCTGACCAAACATCATACACAAAAATTGACACCAACAACTAAAGTCTTTTACTTTGTAATCTCCATTGTATCGACTAACACATTTATCAAACTCATAACGAGATATTAATGAGTTTAACTGAGCGAAAACATACTTTCCTTGATTCACGACTATGGGTTTAAAAAACCACAAATGTCGGTGAATTCAAATCAAAAAATCAAAGAACGCTTGTAATTAATTGAAATATTGTAATTTATAATAGTTTTGTTAAAAACAACGCAACACTAATGTAATAATTATTATCCTCCAAAGTATTTTCATAAGTATATTTAATATATACTTACATATTATAACTAATAATATTGCATATTTTAATAATATTAAGAATTGATCAGGAGCCCTAAAGTCGCTTTGTTTAACAAAATAGTATAATAATTATATATAAAGCAAAAAAAACAGAAGGGAACAAACCTCCTGCATTAATACTCCCCAGAATTAGGACCACTGGTTAAGTTGAAAAATAACCATTAATTTTACCAGTGAATTATGAAACAGAAAAGAAGAAAATTTTCGAGCGCCTTTAAGGCCAGAGTAGCAATTGAAGCGTTAAAAGAACGCGAGACACTTGCTGAATTATCAAAGCGATTCGAGGTTCATCCGAACATGATTGGTAAATGGAAGACGGCACGTTAAAATCAAGAATAATTATCCGTATTCATGAATTCCAACCAGCTTTTACTTATCAACCAT
>JAWODV010000110.1:0-5435 GCA_046483075.1 Kosmotogaceae bacterium
ATTGAATATCCAAGTAACGAAATCCGTACTGCTAAATTAGTTAGCGGAGTATACGTAATCAGTATGTTTACTGAAGACGGTCTCGCTAAATCAGCAAGGATGATTAAGAGGTAATACCGAATTGATTGATTAGAAAGGGGAAGCTTTTAAGCTTCCCTTTTTTATTTTCTGTATACGCGGTTTCTAACCGCGTTTTTTTTAACATTGCAATAAAATTGATTTGTTTATGGAACTATTAAATCACCATGTAACTATCAGAAAATTCAAGGACAAACCTGTTGATGCAAATCTTCTGGATAGTATTTTGTATTCAGGTACCCGGGCATCAACAACCGGGAATATGCAGGTTTACAGCATTGTTGTTACAACCGACAAGAATAAACGAGAAGAACTCGCACCAATGCATTTTAACCAGCCTGTTGCTCAAAATGCGCCGGTTTTATTAACTTTTGTTGCCGATTTTAACCGTTTTTCAAAATGGTGTACGATTAATAAAGCCAAACCAGGCTATTCCAATTTTATTTCTTTCTTTACTGCAGCCATCGATGCGCTGCTGGTTGCCCAGAATGTGTGTGTTGCTGCCGAGAATAATGACTTGGGAATTTGTTACCTCGGAACTACAACCTACAATGCCCGCGAAATCATTAAAACACTGGAGCTTCCAAAACTCACTTTCCCGGTTACCACCGTGGCGCTGGGTTATCCGAATGAAAACCCGGGTTTAACCGACAGATTGCCGTTAAAGGGAGTCATCCATCACGAAAAATACGAAGACCATTCTGAGGCTCAAATAAAGGAGTTATACGCATACAAGGAAAGCCTCGAATCATCGAGGCAGTTTGTTAAGGAAAATGACAAGGAGACGCTGGCACAGGTATTCACAGATGTGCGGTATAAAGAAAAAGACAATGTGTTTTTCTCCGAAAAGATGCTGGAAGTTTTGAAAGAGCAGGGATTTCTGTAAACCGGGCGGTTAATCTGCCAAATTAGAATTGATGAACTTCAGGAAATCCGGCCGGTAACTGTTTCCAACCGGAAGCCGCTTATTATTTATCTTAACCATGTTTCCTTCCACAAGATCAATTTTGTCAATCGAAATAATAAATGACTTGTGAATCCTGTAAAACTGATTATCAGGAAGTAAATCAAAAATCTTTTTCATCGACAGGTTGGTAACTATTTTATCATTCTGCAAATGAATTTGAATATAATCGCCCAAACCTTCAATGTAGAATATCTCTGAAAATTTTACTTTGTATGACTTCTTATTTGATTTTATGAAGATAAATTCACTTGTTTCTTCATTTAAAATGCTTTGTGCTGATTTGTGTTTCAGCATAAATAATTCCTGTGCCTTGAAAAACGCCTTGCTAAATCTTTCAAATGAGAAGGGCTTTTTCAGATAATCAATAGCATTCAGCTCATAGCCATCAAGTGCATAATCGGAATAAGCGGTTGTAAAGATTACCAGCGGCGCATTTTTCAAATTTTTAAGGAACGAAATTCCTGAAAGTTTGGGCATATTTATATCCAGAAAAATCAGGTCAACCTGTTTTTCCTGCAATGTTTTATGCGCACAAATTGCATCATTGCATTTCTCTGTAATTTCAAGCTCCGGTATTTTCAATGCATACTGTTCAATCACATTTTGAGCCAGCGGCTCGTCGTCGACAATTATAGCTTTTAGTTTCATTTTAAATGAGTTTAAGTTGAAGGGTTACTGAGTAAACAGTGTTTTGAACTGAAATATCCAGTGAATAATCTTTTTGGCTGTAAAGGTGCCTGAGCCTTCGTTTTGTATTCCGACAGCAACCTTTCAAATTCGGAGCGCGTCAGCATCCAGATACGCATCTCCGTCTTGGCAGTGACGGTAGCGTCTCGATCCGTATGCATTTTTCGAAGCCAATCCTTGGGTATTAGCTTTATTAATTCTCTTTGTTGTCAGTATTCATATTATTCTAAGTATATGGGTATATAAAGATGCCAAGAAGGAAGAATTAGCTTCATATCGAATTTGGATTGCAATTGTAGCTTTAAGTGGTATCGTGGGTTTTATTTTATACCTTATCAGAATGAGAAAAGAATAGCCCTTTTCCTATTCTATTGTTAAACTTTTTATGATAATTCAAAATCTCCTTTCTTGTATACCTTCTCATCGTATTTCTCGAAACCTATTGATCGAATAAAACTCTCCGCTCTTTTATTTTTTGAATAAACTTCACATCGTAATTCCTCTACCCCTTTTTCTTCAAATTTATCCCATGCATGTAATGCCAAAAGTTTTCCAATCCCTTTTCCTTGATAACTCGGTAAAACTCCAAGACCAGCGATAACTCCATATTGATTATTTTCTCCTTCAAAATCCAAAATGATGAATCCAACATCTTTTCCATACAATTTGGCGATTAAAATGATCGTGTCGGGATAATCATGAATAGATTGTAAGGTATCTAGTTCTATAGGAGAAAAAGGAGTATTTGTAGTCATCCAAGAGCGATTATAGATATACATCAATCTTTCTAAGTCCTCCACATTACATTCTCTAACATCCGCTTTTAGAATATGTGGTTGGATCTTCTCTTTCAGTTTTTCTTCCATTTCAGGTGTAATTTTTTCAATGGGAAGGCACATCTGAGTATATTTTAATCCTGCCTCTACTTCCTCTTGAATAGATTCTTCCTTCTCTATTTCAAGAGGACCAAAATTAAGGAAAAATCGCCTAATTCGCTTTTTTTTTAAACTAGATCTGCTTTCGTTCATGTTCTTTCACTAAAAAGAAATAAATTGTCAATAAAAAGATTTGATCCCTCTTGCGGGGGGGATAACCCCAATGGCTTTCATCCTTTTGGAATCGACCTATTTTAAACCTTATACTTGTATCAACAATTGCTGATTTTGTTTTCTTAACGCATTATCAAGATCTCTAACCTTTTTTGGGTTAAATATTTTGCGATTGGATTCACGATTTATAAAAATGTAGTTCTCAAAAAGTTTTCTGAACTCGTCGGATCTCCGTACTATATTCAACCCTCCATTCACATCGGAATGGATAATTCCATAATGTTTTGATTTAAACAAAGAATGGGTGTAATACGGTCGTGACCTCGGATCTTTCGATTTGGGGTCTATCCGAAGCCCTCGTTGACCGATGAAACCAGATTCTTTATTTAAAGACTCTAAGTCTAAGGCAGAACATCGAGAGGTGTTATATTCATTAATCTCTATAACACGTATTCCAATATATTTCGCTTTATATTTCAATTTTTCCAGTAAATAAGAGTGCGGTAATTTCTGGAAAATTCTGTTATTTTTCTTACCTATTGATCCGTTCTGTTTCCAACCAGCATTATATCCCACAATGATGACTCCGATCTTATGAATCAAGCAATAATTGATGAGGTATTTAGAAATTTTATGTAATCTGTCGGTTATAAGTCGATTTCTATTAGCAAATATGTCTAAGAACCGTTTTTTAATAATATTCATCCTTTCGGTGATATAGTGAAAATATTGATCGGCGGGGAGCACCAATAAAGAATCCATTATTCGGGAATATACTGAAATTTTTTCGTTATATTTGGAAATTATATATTTTTTATTGGCTAAGGAATGTTTTAACTCTTTTTCAAATTTAACTTTTTCATTTCTAAGCCTTTCAAACTCCAAAAAGGCGAATTGGTTTGAATTGAGCGTGTTCCCTTCGGGAAAGTTAAGGGAAATCTTGTTTTGAGAATTATTTAAAGAATTCTGACTTAATTCAAAACGATTTTTCGTCAATTTGTTGGTTAAATCGTCGATAAGGTTTTGCAATTCCACTAAACGCGGGTTTCTCTTTTTCCCTTTTACTCCGTAAATGTTGTCTCGGCGTTCTTTTATAATGTTAATTCCTTTTTCTATTGCTTCAAGAATTGGGGTCTGTCGTCTTGAATGCTGATACTTAATATGATTCAAGCAATCAAATTCACTCTGCAATTCTCTATATTGTGAATCAATGAGGTAATTGGCTTTTTTGATTTTTCTAGCTTTAATTAACTCTGGGTGTTCCTCTATATTGTTTACCGTGGTGACAAAATTGTTTGAACCAAAATCAATGGCGAGAACTCGGGTGTTACTTAAATCGTAATCTTTGGGACTTGGACCGATACTATAAACTACATCACACATATAGTAATTTCCCTCGGGGCGAATCCTCACTTCCTTTAGTCTATTGAAAAAATCGTCTATGCTCTCGAATATGGAAAAGTCCATTCGAATCTTGGGGAACTTATCTAAGTCTTTGTTGGGGATAGGAACGGGTATTGTATGGGTATTATATTTTGTGGATTCATATCGCCCCGCATCCATTCTCTGTCGAACTCCTTTGAGGTCTAACATTTGTTTTGGGTACACGATCCCTCTTTCTCCGTCTTTGGGTAAGTATTTGGGTAGTGAGGGGCGATCTTTTAATTCCCCTTTCCAATACAATTCCATTTTCTCACCGAAACCCGTAATTTCATCCTTTAATCGTCTTAGCACTTGCTGGCTCACAACGGAATAAGAAAGAGAAGTGTAATCCTTATGATACTTAAATAACCATGCTAAATCTTTATAGACGGAATCCCAGTTTCTAAACCGCACATTTCTCTTTAAACTCTCAAATCTGCTCCTAATCTCTTCTTCAGAAAGGTTTCCTGTCTTTCTTTTGTCCAATCCTTTCTTATATATCCGTATTAAATCATCCAAACCAAAATAATTGTTGTTATTATTATTTATTTCCTCATTTTCGTTTCCAATTGCTAAAAAAAGTTGTCTAACATTCAATAGAGCGAAATTGTAAAGATTTTTTCTCATGAGCGCCTGGATCTCCTCGGGCCGGTCCTGTTCGACAAGTGCCTCCGCCTCCTCCAACCGTTCCCCCGCCAGTCGAAGGTGCAGCTCCGCCTGCGCCGTCTCATCCCTGGCCAAGGCCAGCCGCAATCGTTCGCCCGCGAGCTTGACCGCATAGAGGTGGTCGCCTGGCACAGCGTCCGAGGAGGCGTACACCGCCCCCACACTCAACACGCCCACCAGAAAGATAACGGAGAGCGCGGCCAGAGTAGGCACGGCGAGCCTTCGCATCAGCAGGGCAGGAGCAACGCGCGCCCAGAGCCTTTCCAGCAGGCCGGCCGTTTCCGCAGTCCCGCTCTGCTCCGCAGAAGCCTTACAGTCCTGGATCAACATCACCATGCGCTCCCGGGCGCCTTTACGGAAGTCAGCGGAAGGACCCACCGTGGGCGCGGTGCGCACCCGCTGCGCTGCACGGAGCAGAGGCTCCAGCTCCTCACGGTGCTCAGGGTAGCGCGCCAGGCATACCTCGATGGCGGCTCCTCGCTCCACCGCCTCTAGGCATTCGGCCAGCAGCTGTTCAGTCCCCGCCATGCCCTCCACCTCTCTGGAGCATCTCGTTGAGGCTTGCC
>JAWODV010000114.1:0-21264 GCA_046483075.1 Kosmotogaceae bacterium
GAGAAAACAAAAAAGAAATTACTGAAGTATTTTTGAAAAGTGCTCCGGTTAACGCTAAAATACTGACTCTAAACTCTGAAAAAGACCTTATAGAATCAATTAACACAGATTCCAGTAACCTTTCCTTCATTCTTTCTCTACTTCTTTCAATTTCTCTTTGAAACTTTGAACGATCTTATCAAGATCCATCAAATTAACCTCCTGGAAATACTCTGGGGGTCTCTTGCAAATGCTTTTACCTGTTCCTTGCTAACAATACCATTCCTATGCGCCTTCAATAAAGAATCATCAAAGGTTACCATGCCCAATTTCCCACCTGCCTGCATCATGGAATCAATCTGGTGGAATTTCTGCTCTCTGATAAGGTTTCTAATGGCCTGATTAACAATCATGATTTCTATTACAGCTATTCTTCCTTTTTCATCGTTTCTTTTTAGAAGTCTCTGATATATAACAGCTATTAATGTATTTGCCAGTTGCATCGCGATCTGATTCTGCTGATGTGGTGGGAAAACACCTACAATACGTTCTGGAGTTGTTGCTGCTGAATTTGTATGAATGGTTGAAAAAACCAGATGTCCGGTTTCCGCTGCGGTCATCGCCAGTTCCATCGTTTCAGCATCTCTCATTTCACCCACCAGAATAACGTCAGGGTCCTGTCTCATGGCATACTTCAAGCCGTTGTAAAAGGTTAATGTATCTCCACCCAGTTCACGCTGATGGATCAACGCTTTTTTCCCTTTGAACACATATTCAACAGGATCTTCAATGGTTATCATATGAACCTGTCTTCTAACATTAATGTATTCAAGCATTGCAGCAAGGGTAGTTGATTTTCCACTACCGGTAGGACCAGCAACAAGAACCAATCCTTTATCAGGTTCACAAAAATCTTTGAATAATTTGGGCAAACCCAGATCATCTATCGTACTTATTTCACTAGGAATTATACGTAAAGCAATAACCGGAGATTTATTTGAAAAGTACAGATTACCACGTATCCTCGATTCACCGAAACTGAAGGAAAAGTCGACCTCTTTTTCATCGACATTCTTAAGCTGTCTATTAGACATAGATTGTAATTCATCAATAAGCTTTTCCATAACGGTCTTTTCAATAATCAGTTCTTTATCCTGAACCAAGTCTCCATCTACACGATATACTACATTAGCGTCCACTGTTAAATGTACGTCGCTTGCATTCAGTTTTTCACCTTTTGTAACGACATTTTCTATATACATTGATTCACCTCCAGTAATGTTAATTTTATCATAATAATGATAACTCTATCTTGCTATAATTGATCTATGTAAATGTTCTTGTGGGGGAGGCAAAACACTATATTGATTTATCAACTATACCTGCGTTCCTTTGCAGATTACAACGGTGATGGAATAGGAGACTTCCGGGGTGCGATAAAGAAACTTGATTATCTTAATAATCTTGGCGTTGATTGCATATGGTTGATGCCGGTAATGCTGTCACCATCATATCATGGTTATACAGTCTCAGATTACTACAAAATCAATCCTATCTATGGTGGGTTAGAAGATTTAAAGCAATTTATAGAAAAAGCTCATAAAAGAAATATCAAGGTTATTTTAGATTTACCCATAACCCACACTTCTGTAAATCATGAATGGTTCAAGGGGTTCTTGCACGACAAAAAACCTTATAAAAACTGGTATTTAGAGACAAAAGACAGAAATTGCCTTTCTGCAAAACGCCCCTGGGACGGGCATAGTGTGTGGGGGAAATTCAAAAATAAATGGTACTACGCACTCTTTGGTCCAACCTCACCTTCCCTGAACTATGAAGACTCATCCCTAAAAAAAGAAATAGAAAGCATAGCAATATTCTGGCTGGAAAAAGGTGTTGATGGATTTCGTTTCGATGCTGCCAAACATATCTTTAATTTTTCAACAAGCAAAGGTAAATTTATCTATCAGCATGAGAGGACCCTGACATTCTGGAAATCATTATTAAAAAGATTATCATTTACAAAGGAAAATCCTCTTTTTATAAGCGAAGTTTGGGATGAACGAAAAATAATTGAGCGTTATTCTGATGTTTTTGGAGCAGGTTTTAATTTCCCTTTATCATATGCCATAAAGGAAAGTGTTAGAAATCTCAATCCAGATCGTATTATAGATACAATAAACTCCACGTTAATTGACAAAAAATACCTCCCCATAAATTTTCTGAATAATCACGATATGTCCAGAATACTCACCTATATGCGGGGAAGCAAAAGAAAGGCATTGTTTGCATATTCCATCCTAATGACTCTTCCCGGTGTACCCTGTATTTATTACGGTGAAGAGCTGGGTATGAAAGGAAAATATCAAAAAAACTATACAGAAGAGGTACTGGAACCATTCCTCTGGTATCAGGGAGGAACAGGACCATTGCAAACTGAATGGAAGACATCATACAAAAACAAACCCTATTCAGGCGTATCACTTGAACATCAGCTAGAGAAAACAGATTCCTATCTTGAGGAATTCAAAAAAATACTAACCTTTAGGTCTCAAAGAAAATGGATTGATACTGCTTCAATTGTTGACACCAAAATTAAGAATGGTCTCTTATCAGTAACACTAAAGAAAAATAATCACATTGTTAGTTTATACTATAACTATTCAACCGATAAGAAAAAAATATCAAAAAAGTCGGGTACAGCAGTGGAAATATGCGGAACTGTAAAAAGCAAAAACAGCTCGTTGGAAATTTATCCCTTATCCACTGTTGTAATAAAAAAAGGGCTGATCCAATCAGCCCTTAATGGTTAAAAAATTCATAGGGGGGGTAAGCTCGATTCTTAGACAAAGTTATACCTCTGGTAGTTCAAAAAGGTCGAAAGATTATGAATAAAGAAAGAGACAAAATTGCAAAAAAAGGTTCTGTAATTGGAATAATAGCGAACAGCGTGCTGGCCTTTTTCAAAATAATTTTTGGGTTTTTAAGTGGAAGTGTTGCCATTCTTGGAGATGGAGTAGATTCTGCTTCAGACATTATAACTTCTACCATAACCCTTATATCAACACAAATTTCTGCAAAACCCCCGGATAAAGAGCATCCCTACGGTCATGAACGCGCCGAAACAATAGCAACAAAAGTGGTATCAATGATTATTTTTTTCGCTGGAGGTCAACTTGCTATTACCAGTATTCAAAGGCTGTTTCAGGGAATACCTGAAATAAAACACATGGGAATCATAATTTTAATCTCTTCTGTTTCAATTGCAGCAAAATATTTCCTCTTCAAATATAAATATAATATCGGGAAAATCATTGATAGTTCCGTATTCATAGCTGATGCTTACAATATGAGAAACGATATTTTAATTTCTCTTTCTGTTCTCACAGGCATGCTGGTGATTTATTTCACCGATCTCGTAATCGTAGATACCCTGCTGGGAATTTTCGTTTCAATAATAGTAATAAAAAATGCCATTGGGCTTTTTTTGGAAAGCAGCCAGGAACTTATGGATGGCATTGACAGAGAAAACGATGTATACAGGCAGCTGTTCACTTCGCTTGAAAAACTTCAGAATGTACGTAATCCTCATAAAGTAAGAATTAGAAAGATGGGATATAAATATCTTGTAGAACTTGATATAGAGGTCGATGGTTCACTTTCGGTAAATGAAGCACATAAAATAGCTAAAAATGTTGAGGAAGTCATAATGGAAAAAAACAAGAATATTTATGATGTGCATGTTCACATGGAACCCTCAGGAAACGTTGAAGACGAAAAGTACGGTGTGAGTAACGATGAAGTAGATTCACAAAATAATTCCGAACAATCCTCTTATTAATAATTATTATAAATTGATATAATAAATTTATACTTAAAATTTTAGGAGGTGAGCAAATGAGTTTAAAGGGAACCGAAACCCTTAAAAACCTTATGAAAGCGTTTGCTGGTGAATCTCAGGCAAGAAATCGATATACATTTTATGCTTCAGTGGCAAAGAAAGAGGGCTTCGAACAAATATCCGCAATTTTTAAAGAGACTGCGGATAACGAAAAGGAACATGCTGAAGTATTCTTCAAACATATTATTGAGGGTCTGGACGAACTCCCAGATAAACTTCCAGTAAATGCTGAATATCCTGTTGATCTTCGGGGAACATATGAAAACCTTATTGCAGCTGCTGCTGGAGAGAATGAAGAATGGACAGGATTGTATCCGACTTTTGCTGACACAGCTGAAAAAGAAGGATTCAAAGACATCGCCAATTCTTTCAGACATATAACCAAAGTTGAAGAAAAACACGAAAAAAGATATTTAAAGCTCGCTGAAAATGTGAAAAATGACCGTGTCTTTGAAAGAGATGAGAAAGTTTTTTGGAAATGTCGAAATTGCGGGTATATTCTGGAAGCAAAAGCTCCACCTGAAATTTGCCCGGCTTGTAAACATCCAAAAGCTTTCTTTGAGCTTTTTGTAGAGAATTATTGATTGTATCCCGGGGGCTGTTTCTCAGCCCCTTCTAAATATTTTAGCAATTCTGGTTCGTTAATCTTCAAAAAACTAATGATATCATTAATCTCAAAAATCCCCTGAGCACCATATTCCTTAACTGTAATACCACCCATGACATTACCAAGGGCAAGGCAATCAATTAATGGAGCCTTTCGTGCATAAAGATGGAGAAAGCCCGCACAGAAAGCATCTCCTGCTCCCGTTGTGTCCTTTGGAGCTACATCGTATCTCCCGTGTTCGGGTCCTCCGATTATTTCAGCACCATTATTTCCTTTTGTTACCACAACAATGTCAGACCTGACGTTTCCATAATGTCTAACATTTTCCCATTCCTTTTCATTGAAAAAAATTACATCAAATTTTTCGCTTAAATCAATTACCTCAGCGGGGTTCTCAAAGCTCACAATTCCTCCTGGTGTGTAAGTGTTAATCAGGGATGGATTTATAAAAGTGGCAATTGCTTTTATTTGGAATGTGTTCATTCCAGCAAAATGATTTAGAAATCTCCAGTTGTCTTTGTTTGGTTTAAATAGTTCATTGGCACCCCTAAATGTTTGAAGAAACCTGTGTCCTGTATCGTCATGTACAGTTACAAAACAAAACCCCGTTTTTTCTTTATCAATTGTCTCAATATTTTTTGTACTAACACCTGTTTTCTTAATTTTCTCCATTAAAATATTTCCAAATGTATCGTTTCCTACTGCTCCGTTTAGAAAAACATTATTTTGAAGTCGTTTAAAATGAACAGCAGTATTTGTGGCGGTTCCTCCTAACGAAATTTGATAATCTACTATTCTCCGTTCTTCTGATGATTTCTTTTCTCTTTCTGTTAATGCGATAACGTCAAGGTTTATATTGCCAAAAACGGCTATGTCCATTTTCTTACCTCTCCAGAATTTTTATTAAGAGCAATTTGTTACGTAATAATGTAAAATTAAAGTGGAGGTGTATTGATGAAACAATACATAACCTTTGCTCTTTTAATAATGATAGCAGTTTTTACTTTAGTTTCATGTGTTCCTTCATATAAACCACTTGAAAAAGGTTTTGATAATCTCGAGGAAGATAATATTGATGAAGCAATTGATAATTTCAACTTCATTATTAAAGGAGTGCTAAGCAGTCCGGAGAAAAAAATCCTCGCTTATGAAGGAAGAGGCTGGGCATACTATTTAAAAGGCATGATTGATGAAGCTGAAGCTGATTTTCGTAATGCAGGCGACTCCAGTAAAGCAAAAACAGGACTATCCCTAATTTATCTATGCAAAAACAATTTGAATGATTCACTGGATACAGGCATGTTTATCCTTGATGAACAGAATGAAATTATAGTTGAATATCTGCAGGATCCATTAACAAAGCAGGAATTCCTGAAAACCCTTGCCCTTTCCGCTCTGCTTATTGACTCAAACAAATATGATGATATTATTTCTGAAATCAATGATGAAAACTTTATAGCACGCGTTGAAACAATGAAGGGTGGAGAATAACATGAAAAGATTCATTTTTAATCTGCTAATTCTGTTTTTAGCCTCACTTTTATTTTCCGTTCCTTCCTATCCGGGTCCTATAGAACTTTCACAACCCGATGGAACAACGTTCACAATATATCAAATAGGCGATGAATTTGCTCACTTAAAGCTTCACAAAGGTTATCCGGTAATGAAAAATCCAGCGACAGGCTGGTGGGAATACCTTTCATTAAATGAAAAAGATACATTGGAGCTAACCGGTAGCGTTGTAGAAAAGAACATTCCACCTTCAAGGAAACCGGATATTCAAAGATACTTAGAGTATGTAATTAAATCCGTTGAATATGAAAAACAAACACTTACTACAGGTACACTCAAATTTCCTGTGGTGCTTATCAATTTTTCCGATACTGCAACATCCTTTGACCTACCTGATTTTGAAGATGTTTTTAATGGAATCGAAGATTCAATAAAGGATTATTATGAAGAAACGTCTTACGGAAAGCTTGTTTTACAGTTTGAGATTGTTGGCTGGTACACAGCTCCCAATGATCACGATTATTATTCTTCAAGGGCATACCAGCTGGCCAGAGAAGCTGCCGCTTATGGAGATGAAGACCTTGACTACTCACAATTTGACAACGATAATGATGGCAACGTAGACTCGTTGATAATAATTCATCAGGGACAAGGTCAGGAATTTTCAGGGGATCCTTCAGATATTTGGTCTCACAAGTCTTCAATATCCTATAAAACAAATGATGGTGTTTATGTCAAAGGATACACAATGCAACCTGAAAGGCTTGATTGGGAAGAAACTATTAATATTACATCAATTGGTGTGATCTGTCACGAACTTGGACACGGTCTTGGATTACCTGACCTCTACGATGTTGACGGATCCTCTGATGGTATAGGAGACTGGGGACTTATGGGACATGGCTCCTGGAACTGGCATGATGTACCCGGTGATTCACCTGCGCATTTAACCGGTTGGAGCAAATTGAAACTCGAGTGGGTCAATCCATTAGTTCTTGATAAATACCAGGGTTCACTGTTCTTTAATGAAGTGGAATTACACGAAGATATCGCCATATACAATAATCCTGTCAGAAAAAACGTTGAATACTTTATTTTTGAAAACAGGCAGTTGATTGGTTATGATAGTGCTTTACCCGGACATGGTCTTTTGATTTATCACATAGATGAGCAGGCAAACCAATCAAATGATAGCCACAGAAAAGTACATATTGTAGAGGCGGATAACGATGATGCTCTTGATGAATACAAGGGAGACAGAGGATCAGAAGGAGACCCTTACCCGGGTAGTACAGAAAATACCTCATTTACTCCGTGGAGTACGCCAGAATCAAGGTTTTACGATGATTCTCCGGGTCCGAGTTTAACAAAGCTAACCGAAGAACTATCTAAAATTACCGCTGATCTAAACAAAACAGCTACCGATATTGTTTCAGATGTCAGCGCTAATATAGACTGGGCTAGAAAAATAAGCTACAATTGGAATTTTGACAAAAGAGTTGATAAAGAAGCTTTAAAAATTGCCAAGGGTGAGGAAAGAAAAATCAAATACACACTTGAAGCAAATAGGAACGAAGGAGAAACGTTGGAAAGTACATTTACGATATCTGGAGAAATTATGGTCACAAATATTAGCTCTAGCACTATAACAAATGTAGAAGTGTCAGTAGAACTCCACAGAATAGAAACAAAAATACTTTCAGGTCCCGAAACGATAGAACCAAATGAAAACGAAATGTATACTTTTTCCTTTGTGACAAACGAGCAAAAAAAGGAATACACACTGGTATCTACAGTAAGCTCAAGCAACGGTATTGAAACCAATCAAATGAACATTGCTTTACCTGAAAATCCAAACACCAATATATCAGTAGATGACACAGTAGAAATCGGAGACAAGATCACCGACATACCTTCAGGATTCAGTATAGAACCAGAAATCACATCAAGAAACTGGAATATTACAGAACCATCAACAAATCTGGAATACACAATAACCCTTTCAAATGACGGAGCTGAAAATGATATTTACCATTTAAGTAACATCGCCACTTTAACAGAAAAGGATACGGAGCGAAAAATATCAAAGACAGCGACGGTAATCATATTCGAAAATATATTGAAAGATGAGCCATCACCATATGTTATTGAAGGTGAAGAAACTGATCTGTTATATCATTTTGAATTCCCCGTAGACAGCTGTGAATATGTTATATCGAATGAAGTAACGGTTATCAATTCAGAGTTATCAGGCGATGGGAAAACCTTTAAAATAACACTGGAGATTCCTAATCAGAAGTTTACGGTAACACTAGATACTCATGAAGACAATGTCACGGAAAGTACTGAAATAACCTTTTTACCTTTCTCCTACCTTATGGTTAATGATGGTGTATCCAAAAACAACTGGATTGTGATAAAAGAATTTGGCTGGGATGAAAATCCTGGAGAATTCGACAGGCAAAGTGAAGGACTGTACTGGAAGAAGATAAATAATCTGCCTATTACCATTTTTGAAAAGGTAATTGAATAAAAAATGCCCGCTATTGCGGGCATTTATTTTCAGATAATTATTCCCAATATCTTATTTATTCCCTCTCCGGTTTTAGCTGAAACAGGAACTAAAAGAGGAGAATCCCATTCAATAAGCTCTTTACTGTGCAGTTTATTCATTCTGAATCTTTCACTGCGTGATAATTTATCAATCTTTGTTTCAGCTACTATGAACGGTATTGAATAGGCTTTAAGCCATTCAAGCATTTCCAAATCTTTTTTTTGCAATGGATGTCTGCCATCGATCAACATAACAGCAATGTTTAACGATTCGCGCTTTTCAAAATAATCAACAATCAATTTACGCCATCGCTGGACTTCCTTTTTGGAAGCGCGAGCATAACCATAACCGGGAAGATCAACAAAGTAGTATCTGTCGTTAACAGTGAAAAAATTTATGGATCTTGTTTTTCCCGGACTGGAACTAGTATGAGCCAATTTTCTCCCGAATATTTTGTTTAACAAAGAAGATTTTCCTACATTTGAACGACCCAAAAAGGCAATCTCTTTTTCTCTGGGCGCTGGATAATCTCCAGGAGTGAAAACCGTTGCTTCAAGTTTTACACTTTTAATCTTGTTCAATCTACAAGTACCTCCTTGAGTGCATCTTCAACTTTATCAACAAATATAAACTCAAGGTTATCCTTTATTTCTTTGGGAACATCTTCCAGATCTTTTTTATTCCTTGATGGCAAAAGCACTTTGGTCATCTTGGAACGATAGGCTGCCATCAATTTTTCCTTGAGCCCTCCTATGGGGAGAACCTTGCCCCGGAGTGTTATTTCTCCGGTCATGGCGATATCATGCCTCACAGATTTACCGGTTACCGCTGACACTATTGCTGTTATTAACGTGATACCAGCAGACGGACCATCCTTTGGCACCGCTCCTTCTGGAACGTGAACATGGAAATCGTGCTTTTCAAAAAAGTCTGTATGATTTTCACATATTTTCTTTGCATAACTCAGTGCAATATGAGCGGATTCTTTCATCACATCTCCAAGCTGACCGGTTAGAATCAATTTTTGTTTACCCGGAACGGGTAATACTTCAATATACATACTTTCTCCGCCAACGGCTGTCCAGGCCAATCCTGTCGATACACCTATTTCAGGCTTTCTAATGAGATCACTATCCTTGAATTTTGGAACTCCAAGAAAATCTTCTATGTTTCTTATCGTCACTTTGATTTCTTTATGTCCTTCTGCCAGCTGCAGCAGAGATCTTCTCAGTATTTTAGAAAGGTTTCTGTCAAGATTCCTTACTCCAGCTTCACGTGTATATTCTCTTATGACTCTCTTTATAGCTGCTCTAGAAATTGATACTGTTTTTTTGTCTGTGTTGTATTCTTCATAAATCTTGGGCATTATGTAATCCCTGGCTATATGCTGCTTTTCTGCATCAGTATAACCGGGTATTTCAATCAATTCCATCCTGTCTTTGAGTGCAGGCGGTATAGTATCCGTGACATTGGCTGTTGTTATAAACAAAACGCTGGACAAATCAAAGGGTATTTCCAGATAATGATCCGTGAAATCCACGTTTTGCTCGGGATCCAGAACTTCCAGCAACGCTGAAGCTGGGTCTCCCTGAAAACTAACACCCATTTTTTCAACTTCATCCAGAATCATAACAGGATTGCGCGTGCCCAGTTTTTGAATAGTCTGCAATATTCTTCCTGGAAGTGCACCTACATATGTTCTTCGGTGTCCTCTAATCTCAGCTTCATCTCTCATTCCGCCAAGGGAAATCCTGCCAAACTTCCTTCCAGTCGCTTCAGCGATTGAGCGTCCCAGAGATGTTTTACCAACTCCTGGAGGACCAACCAGGCACAAAATTGGGGCTCTAAGATTTTTTGAAAATTTCCTTGCAGCCAGAAATTCCAGTACTCTTTCTTTTACTTCAGACAGTCCATAGTGATTTTTATCGAGTACCTTTCTAACTTCCTTAATATCAATTTTATCTTCAGTTTCTTCTGTCCAGGGTAGTTTCAAGAGCCAGTCAAGATAAGTCCTAACTACCGAAGCTTCTGGTGAATAGGGCGACATTTTCTCCAGCCTTGAAATTTCATGCTCTGCCTTTTCTTTAACCTCTTTGGGATACTCTTTACTTTCAAGGGCATTTTTTATTTCTTTTATTTCAGTGTCTTCTTCTCCCTCAAGCTCTTCCTGGATGGTACGCAGCTTTTCTCTCAGATAATACTCTTTCTGATTCTGTTCAATCTTCTGTTTGACTCTTTTATCCAGTTCTTCCTCAAGCGATAATATTTCAACTTCTCTTGTAAGTATTTCAAGAAGCCTGTTTAGTCGATCTCTTGGAGAAACCAGTTCAAGTAATTCCTGTTTCTCTTCTAAATCCAAAGGCAGAAGAGATGAAACGAAATCAGCAAATTTATCCGCGTCAGATGTATCCTCAAGCGCCTTTGTAACTTCATCCAGGAATCGTCTGCTCATTCCAACATATCTCTTAGCGAGTTCCTGAACCTTCCTTATAAGCGCTTTCAAAGATTTGGTCATTCTGTACCTGGATTTCAACACCTTTATTTTAAACAGGAATGACTCTTCATCTTCCAAAACTTGCATAATTTTAGCACGTTCCAATCCTTCGACTAGAATTTTGTAGTTACCATCTGGCATCTTCATTAACTGAACGATTCTTGCAACTGTTCCTATATCATACAGGTTTTCTCTGGTCAACGATTCTGATGTGATTTCCTTTTGTGAGACCAAAAATATAAGTTGTCCATAGTTTCCAATGGATTCCTCAAGTGCTGAAAGGGACTTATCTCTGCCTACATATAATGGCATAACCGATGATGGATAGACCAGCATATTTGTCCGCGTGGCTATTGCAGGGAGTTTATCGGGTATTTTTATTGTTTTTTCCTGACTACTAGCTTGTTCTAACAACTGGAATTTTTGAGACATTTTTTTCACCTCCAATAATATCTCTATTCCTGAGCGTGACTATTCAACCAATTTTTAATGTTTTTATATGGTTTATTGTCAAGTAACTCGATTTTTATTTCTCTATGCAATTTATCATGATGATAAAAACATATTTCTATGTTATTTCTGAATAATCCTTCGCATAACTTAGGCCATTCTACCACCATTGCAGTGGTTTCGTCTATAATATCCTCAAGAGCGAGCTCGATTACCTCTTCTTTCGACTGCAAACGATACAGGTCTACATGGATTACCTCAAGAGTATCACCAGGGTACTCGTTTACAATTGTAAATGTTGGACTTCTAACCGACTTTTCATCTATACCAAAACCTCTGACAAAACCTTTAACAAAGGATGTTTTGCCGCTTCCCAGTTCTCCCCTGAGAAAAATTATTTCTCCACCTTTGATGTCCTTCGATAACGATAGAGCGAAATCTCTCAATTGTTTTTCATCTAACACTCCCACTTCATGCAGCGCTTCATGGCTTCTTTCCACTTTTTGTACTCTTCCTCCATTTCTTTTCCGTCAGGCGTAAATACCACTTCGCTACGTCTTTTCTCTTTTAGCTTCTTCTTATCCCAGATTCCTACAGCTATTCCTGCAAGAAGAGCAGCTCCCAACGCTGTCGTTTCCCTCGTAACCGCTCGATCCAGAGAAACACCCATAATCCTTGATTGTAGCTCCATAAGAAAATTGTTTTTTGTCATTCCACCATCTACAAGCATCTTTTTCGTTTCAAGACCACTTTCCTGTTCCATGAGTTCAACAATTTCTCTGGTTCTAAAAGCTACATATTCTAAAATTGCTCTGACAATATGTGCCTTGTTTACTCCTCTTGTGAGTCCTATAAGCAAACCTCTCGCTGATGAATCCCAGTAAGGTGCTCCAAGGCCAGCAAGCGCCCCAGAAAAGTATACTCCGCCGTTATCATCAACCTGCTTTGCTACTTTTTCCGATTCATCTGCGCTATTTAACATTCCCAGACCGTCTCTGAGCCATGCTACAAGAGCGCCCGTTGTAAAAATCGAACCTTCCAGTGCATATACAATTTCTTTACCGATTTTCCATCCAATAGTCGTCAGCAAACCTTTGTCAGAAAAACTTGGCCTGGCGCCAGTGTTCATTAAAATGAAGTTTCCAGTTCCATAGGTACATTTGATTTCTCCCTCTTCAAAAGCTGTATGACCAAACAGTGAAGATTGTTGATCTCCGGCTATTCCAGCTATTGCTGGCCCGTAAATAGACGCCCCAATCATACTGGAAGAATCTACCAATTCAGGCAACCATTTTTCACTTATACCAAAAAGCTCAAGAAGCTCTTTGTCCCATTGAAGCTCATTTATATTAAACAGCATCGTTCGAGAAGCGTTTGAGTAATCTGTTATGTGAAGGCGTTCGGGAGATAAATTCCAGATAAGCCATGAATCAATAGTTCCAAATTTCAGTGTTCCCCTTTCAGCTGCAGCCTTTACTTCTGGTATATTCTTTAACATCCATTCCATTTTCGTTGCGGAAAAATATGGATCTATTAATAGTCCCGTTTTCTTATGAATGCTCTCATAATAGTTTTCCTTTAACTCTTCACATCTTTCTGCAGTTCTTCTGCATTGCCATACTATCGCATTTGTTAAAGGCTTCCCGGTTTCTGCGTCCCAGGCTACAATCGTTTCTCGCTGATTTGTTATACCTATTGCAGAAATACTATTAAAGGAAATCCCTGCCTTTTTTACCACCTGTTCTACACACGACATTACAGACAATATTATGTCGTTTGGTTTGTGTTCCACCCATCCAGGTTTTGGATATATCTGATCAAATTCTTCCTGTGCAACTGCTACCTGATAAAGATCTTCATCAAAAATCACCGCTCTGGAACTACTTGTACCCTGATCAATGGTCATAACATAACTCATAAATTATCTCCTCCCGATCTACCAAGTATTCAAAATAGAAAAAATCTCCTTTTCAATCTTATTGCTTTACTTGGACATACCTCATGACAAACATAGCACCTGATACACTTGCTATAATCAATATCTTTTTCACTAACATCAATAGCTTCCTTCGGGCAGCGTTTCTCACATTCAAGACATTCGATACACCTTTCATCATCTATGTAAGGAACCTTATGAAATATTCTAGTGATAAATCCCAGAAAACCCAATGCCTTACCGTAACTTGATTCTGGAAGAGTAAACTCTTCTTCTGGTTCGAAATCACCGATTACTCTAAAAGTAGGGGTAATCTTTCTTTTTCTTGCGAGATGAACAGTTAAAACCTTTGTTTTATCTATGTTCCAAACCTCACAAATATAATCATCCAGCGCGAAGGCGTTATCACTCAGGGCAACCAATCCCGAGGAAAAGGGCTCTCCGGATGAAGGTCCATCGCCCCTCATTCCTATAACGCCGTCAAGAATATTTAGCTTCGGGGATATCAATCTGTGCAAATCTATCAGCATATTTGCAAATCTCTCACTTGAAGCTAACTTAACATGCCATTTCTGTTTCTCTCTCCCCACAATACAGCCAAAGGTATTCTTTACAGCAAGCGTCAACGTCATTAACGAATGGGTCTTCAATTTAGGTAAATTAACTACAGAATCCACTTCTTCCAGTTCTTTAGCTATGTAATATCTCCTTGGAGAATCCTCACTGGACTTTTTTTCTACAGAAACCTTAAAAGGAGAGAACTGTACATTGTACTTCTTACATACATCCGCTATACCGGAAAGTTCTGCTTCTTTCTGAAAATTTCCAGAAATGGGTGAGTCTCCAAGAACCAACTTCACGTCCATATCAAGAAACAGTTCAATCACCGCTGAAAGAAAAAGCGGATGGGTAGTAACCGCTTGATCTGGAGAAGCCGCATGCAATATATTGGGTTTTAAGAGAACTCTTTCTCCTTTGCAAAATTTTTTGTTTACCTGCGCTTTATCAAATAAATGTATTAGCGACTTTTTTACTTTTTTATAATCGTTGCATTTATGTACAAAAACCTCACATACTTTTTCTTGAGAGTAAAGTTTTCTTCTTATCTTCTCTGTCGTCAATCACTTCACCAACTTTCTCGGGTAATCGTATTTTGCCTTTTCTAAGTTCTTCTATAATTAGTTCTTCAGGGAGTGAGGTTATCGTCCAGAGATCTGAAAGATATAACTTACCTCCCTCACGAATGGGCGCTTTATCTATGGCTGATTGAATACCTTTCCTTATACCTTCTTCGTAATTTGTCTTCCGTAGTGCTTCTTTCCGCTTTTTGTTATTTTCTTCCATTGGTGCACCTCCGGGTAAATCTTAATATGTGATAGTATTTATTCAGTTATTACAATTATATCGTATAAACCACGAGGTGATATTTATGAGTAATGAACTACATGATTTCAGACACTCACTACATCAGTCTCCGGAACCAGGATTTGAGGAGCATAAAACAGCACAAATTATTCTTAATGCGCTGCATTCGTTACCTGACATTTTTAAAATTCACAGACCAGTTGGCACCTCGATAATTGTTGAATACAAAGGTAGCGAAAGACCCTATCTTTTATTGAGAGCAGATATGGATGGTTTACCCATCAAAGAAAAGACAAAAATAGATTTTGCCTCAAAACGCGAAGGGTGGATGCATGCCTGCGGTCATGATATTCATATGAGCGTGCTTTATGGTGTGATAAAGTATGTGGCAGAAAAAAGACCAAAAAGAAACATCCTTTTTGTTTTTCAGCCAGCTGAAGAAGGTCCTGGTGGGGCAGAACCAATAATTAATACTGACTTCTTCAAGAATTACAAAATTGATAAGGCAGTGGCGCTTCATGTAACAGACGATTTTCCTCTCGGTTCTGCCGGTATTAGAAAAGGTGTTATGTTTGCAAGTCCTACTGGTTTTGACATAACCTTTGAAGGAAAGAGCGCACACGCTGCGACTCCTCATCTGGGAAAGGATGCACTATTTGTAGCTTCGATGTTTGTACAAACAATCCATAATGAACTGTCCAGAGTGGTTCCCAATGAAGACAGGTATGTATTTACTCTGGGAAAAATGATGGCAGGAGATAGGCGAAACGTTATCCCTTCTCAAGCAAAAATCGAAGGGGTTTACCGCGTTCTCGACATGAAAGTGAAAGAGATTATTGATAGAACCATAGAACGGCTTGTGAAAAAGCTTTCAGATACCTTTGAAATTGAACACCAACTTGAATATGTACTGCACTACCCAACGGTATTGAACGATGATCTTCTTGTAGATAGATTTCATGAATTAATTTTACCTTCTTATCAAATCCTTGAGTCTGAGATAAAATTGTATGGTGAAGACTTTGGATTCTTCAGTCATGCCTATCCATCCATAATGTTCTGGCTGGGAAGCCGTGAAGGCGATGAGAAAAAGGGACTACATACACCTGATTTCCTGCCACCAGACCAAACAGTAGATTATGGAGTTAAAATTATGAGTAAACTGATTGAGGGGTTGTAACATGGCTAAATTGGGTCTAAAAGACAGAAACTTTGTCATCCTTGATACGGAGACAACAGGCTTAAGTCCTTATCGAGGATCAAGACTCATTGAAGTGGCAGCTTTAAGAATTGAGAACGGCAAAATAAATGAAAGAGATTGCTACTCTGAACTAATTAATCCGGAACTCCCTATACCCATTTTCATAACGCGTTTAACGGGAATCTCTTCAAGAATGGTTAAGAATTCCAGAACTGTGGACAGAGTTTTGCCTGATTTTCTAAATTTTCTGGGAGATGATATTCTGGTAATTCAAAATGCTCCCTTTGACCTTTCCTTTCTCGATCACCATGCACTTGACATTGGATTATCTCCTGTTAAAAATGAATTTATCGATACCATATCGCTTTCCAGGAGTTTATTCAGAGGCAGGCATAACCTTGATACCATTCTCGCCCGGCTGAATATCCTTCCTGAAAATCGTCATAGAGCACTGGGTGATGTTCTGGCAACGGCTAAAGCATTTTTGAAGATGAGTCAAATGGTTGGAGAAGAAAATTTAAGTAGCTTTGTAAGAAAAAGATACAGACTATATCAAAGGAGATAAATCTTCATAAAGACCTCTAATTCCTTCTGAAAATATTTTTTGTTACCCTACATATTGTGTTATCATATAATTTACCGCCCTATATTTATGATAATTTATTTTTCAGGAGGGGGTTACTATGCTTTCAGTCAGGAAAAGAGATGGCGCAATTGTTGACTTTCAACTTGATAAAATCACCACAGCTATAAAGAAAGCTTTCGATGCAACCGATACACAGTATACCGAGGATGTTCTGGAAAAAATATCTCTCAGAGTTGTAGCCGATTTTCAGAAAAAGATTAAGGATCAAACTATCTATATTGAGGACATTCAGGACTCTGTGGAGACAATCCTTGTGGATCTTGGTTTTTCTCAGGTTGCAAAGGCGTATATACTTTACAGAAAACAACGAGAGAAGATGAGACAATTTGATTCTTCAGTTCTGAACTTTGCTTCAACGGTCAACAACTATCTAAAGCAGCGTGATTGGCGAGTTAACGAAAACAGCACAGTAACATACTCTATTGGTGGACTTATTTTACACAACAGCGGAACCATAACCGCTAACTACTGGTTGAGCGAGATTTACGACGCACAAATAGGAGACGCTCACAGAAATGGTGACATGCACATACACGATCTTTCCATGTTAAGTGGTTATTGCGCTGGATGGAGTTTAAAACAGCTCATAGAAGAAGGATTAGGCGGAGTTATGGGAAAGGTTTCATCTAAACCCGCCAAACACCTTTCAACACTGGCCAATCAAATGGTGAATTTTCTTGGTATTTTACAAAATGAATGGGCAGGAGCTCAGGCCTTCAGTTCCTTTGACACATATCTCGCTCCCTTTGTAAAAATTGATGACCTTGATTTTGAAGAGGTAAAGCAATCCATTCAATCCTTCGTTTTCGGTGTAAATACACCAAGCAGATGGGGAACACAATCTCCTTTTTCCAATATAACCCTTGATTGGGTTGTCCCAAAAAAGCTAAAGAACACACCGGCCATGGTGGGTGGTGAACCTCAGAATTTCACCTATGGTGATTGTCAGAAGGAAATGGATATTATTAACGGAGCTTTTCTGGAAATCTTAAAAGAGGGCGACGCGAACGGTCGAGGATTTCAGTATCCTATCCCGACATACAACATAACAAAAGATTTTGATTGGGATAATCCCAACACGAAACTACTATTTGAAATAACATCGAAATATGGAACGCCATATTTTCAGAATTTCATAAATTCTGATCTTGATCCTGATGATGTCAGATCCATGTGCTGTCGATTACAACTGGACAAAAGAGAGCTGAGAAGAAGGGGTGGAGGCCTGTTTGGTTCAGATGAATTCACCGGCTCCATTGGTGTCGTTACGATAAATCTACCCAGAATAGCGTATCTGAGTAAAAGTGAAAAGGAATTCTTCAGCAGACTGTCAAAAATGATGGATATTGCAAAACGCAGTCTGGGAGTAAAAAGAGAAGTAATCGAAAAATTGAATGACGAAGGACTTTATCCTTACACAAAACGCTATCTAAAGAACTTCGATAATCATTTTTCCACTATTGGATTAATTGGCATGAATGAAACTACACTCAATTCAAAATGGTTGAGAAAGCCTCTTTATAATGACGACTCAAGAGCCTTTGCAATAAAAGTACTCGATTTTATGCGGGACAAAATAGCCACATACCAGGAAGAAACTGGCCATTTGTTCAATCTGGAAGCCACACCAGCTGAATCTACAACATATCGTCTGGCAAAGGTTGACAGAGAAAGATTCCCCGATATCATTACTGCAGGAGATGAAACACCTTATTATACGAATTCTTCACATCTTCCGGTGAACTTTGGCGGTGATATGTTCACTGCACTTGACCATCAAGAGGACATGCAAACAAAATACACAGGAGGGACCGTCTTTCATACCTTCCTGGGCGAACGAATTTCAGACTGGAAGGTTACCAGAAATCTGGTTGAAAAAATTGCCACCAATTACCGCATTCCATATTTTACAATTTCGCCAACCTATTCCATATGTCCTGATCACGGTTACATAACCGGTGAACATTATGAATGCCCTCACTGCGGAAAAACATCTGAGGTTTATTCAAGAATAACTGGATATTATAGACCAGTACAGCATTGGAATCACGGAAAAAAAGAAGAATTCAAACAGAGAAAAGAATATGACATTTCAGAGGGTGATACTCATGAAGTTCGCAGGATGGCAAAAAGTAAGTCTGGTGGACTATCAGGAGAAAATCACAACGACAGTCTTTACCTCAGGCTGTAACTTTGATTGCGCTTATTGTCACAATGCTAAACTAAAAAAAGTCATAGACAACAATATTACTGAAAACGAAATATTTGAATACATAAGAAACCACATTGCAATGATCGATGCGCTAACAGTGACAGGCGGAGAACCCACTATATGGGGAGAGGAATTAATATCATTTTTTAGAAGGTATAAGTACAATTTTGGACATAAATTGCTAAAAATAGATACAAACGGTAGCAAACCTGATTTTCTCAGCAAAATAAACGATCTGGTTGATTACGTCGCCATTGACCTTAAGTCTTTAGATTATTCGTTGTTTTCAGATATAACGCTGGACGTTATCAAGGAAAGCCTGGAAATTGTGAAAACGTTCAATAACTATGAAATAAGGGTTACAGCATATCCTCCTTACGTAAAGAAGGAGGATTTTTTGTCTTACAAAGAGCTTCTAAAGGGACATAAACGTGTGGCAATTCAACAACTAACACCGGTTGATCATGTAAAACCCTACAAAAAAAGCGTACTGGATGAATTCGCAAAGACTATTGAACCGGTTGTGGATGATGTTATAGTTAAATAAAACAAAACCTGGAGGAAAGAAAATGAAACTTAAGTTCTTTGGTACCGATCCTTTTAATATAAAAACAGGGAATCTATCCTTCGAAAAGTCTTATGGAGATCTTTGCATTCAGTACACCATGAAAAGTAAATTGGAAGAAACTCGAATAGACACAATAATTATGAATAATGGAACCGAAACAATCAAACCCGGGCGCTTTACCCTCTTTCAAATAGTCGATATTGAAAGTCAACCCTTTATGAATACCTGGCAATCATGGACACCTTTTAAAGTTTATAGCAGGAAACCTGATATAAAATCATTTGTTTCCATGGCAAAGGCTTCAGGTAACACTCTGAATTCAGCCACCCCTGTTCCTGATATTCTTGAAAACGGTGATCTGCCCAGCGATTATTTCATAGCTTTCAGAGACTTTGTTGCAGGATTTCTTTCATCCAGAGTTTCACATCCTTTTTTCCTTATGGACGAAAATAAAAACCGTATTGACGTGATGATCGACCTTTTCGGTAAACCCTTAAATCCGGGCGATAGTATTGACCTGGAATCCTTTGTTTTACTTGAAAAGGATCCACTACCGGTGCTTCTGGAACGCTATGCTCAAATAATAAATCAGGAAAAATCCGTCCGATTCAAAAATTTCGAAGGCATTGGCTGGTGCAGCTGGTATCAATATTTTACTGAAATAGATTTCAAAGCGCTAAAGGAAAACATCGAGAAAATCTCTTCAATGAAATCCCGTTATGAAATCCCGTATACCCTTATACAGCTAGACGATGGTTACGAAAAGGATATTGGAGACTGGCTTGAAACGAATGATAAATTCCCTGATCTTTCTGTAATAAGTGAATTCATAAGAAAAGAAGGATTTGAGCCAGGATTGTGGCTTGCCCCTTTCAGCGTTTCGGAAAGCTCTGGTATTTTCAATAACTATTCAGACTGGCTGGTAAAAGATTTTTTCGCTAAGCCAAAGATATGCTATCGTAACTGGAACAAAAATATATACTCCCTTGACACCACGCACCCCGAAGCAGCGCAACACTTAAAAAACTTATTCAAAAAACTACATAAAATGGGGTTCTCATATCTAAAGATCGATTTTCTTTTTGCTGGTGCCATGCCGGGAAAAAGGTTCAACGAAGATTCAACCCCAATTGAAGCCTACCGAGAAGGAATGAGGATAATAATAGACAATGCTGGTGAGGATACGTTTATTCTGGGATGTGGGGCTCCTCTACTACCTTCAGTGGGTTTTGTTGACGGCATGAGAATTGGTGCGGATACCGCTCCCATCTGGAACGGAGATGTCCCGGATATTGGAATACCTTCAGCAAAGTTTTCCATACGCAATGCAATAACAAGATCCTTCATGCACAGGAGATTATGGTTGAACGATCCGGACACCCTTATAGTTAGAGATGAAGCAGAACTCAGTAACAACGAAAAGAGACTTTTTTGCCTTGTTTCAGGCGCTCTTGATAACATGCTGTTGCACAGTGATGCAATGAAACAGCTGAATGAAAACAATATTCATTTATTAGAGGATACAATGGAACTTTCAGAAGGAAAACCCAGAGTTTTCTTTGGCCAAAAACCAGATACGTATATAATAGCTACAAAAGGTGGCAAACATTTCAACAGCTTGATTGTGGTTAACCTAAACGATGATAGTAAAAAGATCAGAATACCCATTGAAGCAATGAAATGGTCTGGCATAACAACCGAAAAGTCTATCAATGTTGAACCTCATTCCATAGTGCTTAGAAAAGTTAATTCCCGTGCTGTAACCCTTAAGATAACCAAGGAAAAGATGAAAGATGGAAGGGAGATCAGTTACTACGAACCAAAAACCAATTTGGGTAA
>JAWODV010000055.1:0-3343 GCA_046483075.1 Kosmotogaceae bacterium
TAATATTTCTTCCAATATTACAGGTGAACATCGGGTAATGCGAGCTTGAGGGAGCCTCTCGCCAGTTTTTTAGATTAGGCAGATACCCATTGGAAAATAAAACAGGCGCCGGGATCCCTTTCCCAGCGCCTGCAGGTAACCATCGGTATAAAGCTTCACCGTCGGTCGCCTCTCGCCAATGATTATTCCAACTCGCTCTGTTTGCTGGCTTCATATTTTTGCTGTAATATTTCTCCTTCATGTTTGCGATAACTTGGCCCGTTTATCTGTATCCTTATCGAGTGGTGGAAGACCCGGTCTAATATAGCCCTCGTGGATATGGGATCCCCCAAAAACTCCGCCCAGTCAGATTCTTCTACATTGGTGGTGAAAATAATCGGCTTTTCAAGGTTGTAGCGCCCATCAATGACTTTAAACAATAAATGGGCCTCTTTGGTAACTTCAAGTTCCAGGCGATCATGACCCATTTCATCAATTACCAAAAGCTCAGAGGCTATATATTTGTATAACCTGGATTGCAGGGTTTTCTCATATACTCCCTGATTGAGATCATTCAACATATCAGAACAGGTGGTATATAGTACCCTGTAACGCTTCTGACAGCCAATAAATGCCAGTGCCCTGGCAAGATGACTTTTCCCTGTTTTATGTAAAGCTTTACATAAAACAGGTAATGTAAAGCATATGATTATGTAAAGTAGAACACGTAAAGCATTGTAATTCAAAAGCAAGGTAGCATTCTACTTTACATAATATTTTCAGTTTCACTTGAAGTTTTTTAACCACTCCAATAAATTGTCATTGTTTGTCCATAAAGGCACTTCGTTTTTAATAACATCTGCATACGCTTTTTCTATTGCTTCACGCTTTTGTTTAGAGTCAACCCTTGCATACACTTCAGTTGTTTGTATAGATTCATGACCAAGTATATCGCGTATATAAACCAGGTTCACACCGGCCTGGAGAAGATGCATCGCCTTAGAGTGTCTAAGCGAGTGTGGGCTGATCCTTTCTGGTATCAACTTTTTATCTTTCTTTCTTGCCACGCTTGCATAGTGCTGAAAAATATAATTAATTCCTGCACGGGTAAGTTTTTCTCCTCGGCTATTAAAAAATAAAGGATAAAGATTTGCATATGATTCAAGCAATTGGTTGTTTTCCATGTAATTTCTTAGGTGCATTATTTGCTGATCCATTAGAGGAATAATCCTCGCTTTGTTTCCTTTACCAACCAATTTGATTGTATAAGGCTTTGTTAACCGAACACTTGATGCCGTAAGATCAATAATTTCCTGCACTCTTGCAGCTGAATCATACATAAGCGCAAGCATAGCAAGATCACGTCTTCCTTTCTTTGTAGTAAGATCGGGTTGTGCAAGCAGTAATCTAATACCCTCTATTGTTAAGTAGTTCATCACGCGTATCTTAGTTTTTTTCATCTTGATAGAGAGTATATGTTGCCATTCATTTATATTCTCAGGCGCCTCATACTGCAAAAAACGAAAAAAAGAGTGCATGGCCGCAAGGCCTACATTGCGAGTAGAGTCACTACATTTTCTTTCTCGCTGAAGCCACTCCAGAAATTCAATAATACATTCTTTTGTAATATCTTTAAGTAACAGCCTGTTTATGCTGACCTTTTTTTGCGATTCAACAAAACCAATAAACAAGATAAAAGCAATCTTGTAAGAGGTTATAGTATGAGTACTCATACCTCTTTCTCCAGGAAGATATTTTGATAAAAAGTCGCTTAGACTTTTAGAAAAATCAGTTGGTTTCATAACATTGAGTTTTATTGAGGTTAGGAAAGACGTGAGGACATATCTTATTTACACTTTTAATAAGTGAAGGATACATTTCTGCGGTCAGTCGAACATATTTATCAGTAGCTGTAAGAGATTGATGACCCAGATATGTAGAGAGTATAGGTAGTGAATAATACAGATCGAGACCCTTTTCACACATTGATATCAAAGAGTGAACTGCAAATGTATGCCTGAAATCGTGCATTCTGGGGCCAGCGCCTTTACCTTGGTGCGATATGCTTGATCTAAAAAGTATTTTCCTGAACCAGTTGTAAGCTACATCAGATGTTAGTGTTCCTCCTGCAGGATGGACAAAGAGATGGTCTATGTCTTTTATAACAGGTCTTTGATTCCTGTACTTCAGATAATCTTGTAAAGCTTCTGAAAGGGACTCAGAAAACGGTATGAGCCGTTCTTTTCCATTTTTGCTATCTCTTATCTTTAAAATATTATGCTCAACATCAACATCATTTATAGAAAGACTCATGGCTTCACCTATTCTGATTCCTGTTGCATATAATAATCTAAAAAGAACAGGAATAAAAAACATTGCTGTCCTTGGATTTCGATTGTTTGCTTTTATTTGATCAGAAGTACGGAAAAATTTTAAAACCTCTTCCTTCGTAAAAATATAAGGAGTGTAAGTACTCTTAAATGGTGGAAGTATCGGGATGTAAGAAGCATGTCCCGTATCATTCAGGTAAAATGCAAACTGCCTTACTACCTGTATCCTGTTATTTCTGCTTTTCTCTGATTCATTGGGATATTTAACACATACCTCACCTGCAAGTTCTTTTGTTATACCAATGGACAATTCTTCTCTTTCAAATGCAATTTGATCAAGTTTACCTAATTCATATTCTGCCGCCTGGTATTTAAATCCAAGACTTCTTTTTACAGATAGGAACTCCTTTATTGAAGGGCCGTAGATACTATAAAATGGCTTACTCATGATAACCTCCTTTTTGCCTGTAAAAAGAAAAAGGAATAGAAGGAACTTCAAGCGCGCACTGTTTAAGTGATGATGTATCTATGCGCAGATAAAACATAGTGGACATAGTATTTGAATGGCCCAGTGCTTCAGATATTACAGGTAGTGGAGTTGACTGTTCTAAAAGACCGGAAGCAAAGCTGTGCCGTAGAGCATGCGGCCCATGCTTTCTATTTCTTAAATCAATATTTGCCCGGTTAAGATAAAACCGAACAGAGTTTGCTATATCTGTTGGAGCGATCTTATTATGCGGGGATACGATTTGCAGAAAACAATAATTTTCATTGGACAGAGGTCTTCCGTATTTTAAATAATCGATTATTGCGTTACCCACTTCCGGCAATATGGGCAAAGTTATACTTTTACCCGTTTTTCTTTGCTCAAAAATAAACTCATTTGTTTGCCATGAAATATTTTCAAACTTAAGATTTGCGATATCAGAGGACCTTAGCCCTAGTTTTAATGCAAGTAAAAACATAGCATAATCCCTCTTCCCTTTAGGATTGCCTCTGTCAATGGAGCTGATAAACTGTTCAATCTCTTCTTT
>JAWODV010000039.1:0-160244 GCA_046483075.1 Kosmotogaceae bacterium
AAAAACGTGGAGTATCCCATTTATCTTCTAAGTTACTTTTATTAGCAAATTCGTCTGTTGATTTAACTGGAAGTTCTAATCTAAGCACTGATTTTCATACTTTACTAACTGGTAGCAGAATCTTACGTGGCTCAAACCATGAGGGCAAGTCACTCATTGGTGAATCTCGAGAGAGTTCCTCTCTTCCTTCTGACTGCCTCCTCTATTGTACTCCTACATCTTGAGAGGAGTGTCACGAAGTGACGAGGTGTGTTTACTTTCTCGGTTTCTCATCCTCTTGATTTTTCTCGGTTCTAGTCCTTTCGGTCCTTCTCGGCTTCTCGTCTTTTCGGTGCTTCTCGACCTCTCGTCCTCTCGGTCCTTCTCGGCTTCTCGTCTCCTTGGTTTTTCTCGGATTCTCGTCTTCTTTGTCCTTCTCGGCTTTTCAATGAATCCTAACCGTAATTTTTTTTGCAGCGTTCATGCGGTAAAGGTTTTTCGTTCCTCCTGCTTTTGAGGCTATATCCATCGCTTTGTCTCCATCTATAATTCTTGTGCCTCCGATGGCTTTCACACATTCAGGATAAATGTCAGGTAATAGTACGGTGGAAGGTCCAAATATGAAAACTCTGTCCGTATCTACGGATTGTAAAATATTGTCTAGGGTTTTGTTCATTATGGTGGTACCTGTGATTATCGCTACATCACATTCTTCCATTTTCCACGGAATGGCCCAGTCAGGTAGATAGTCTTCTGATGGAATTCTCTCAAAAACCATCAACTTTTTTACCTTATCTCTTAGTGCTCTGGTAAGGGGACGAAAATCACCCACAAAACCAACCACATCACTTTCCTGTATCTCTGCAAGATCAAAAATATCCTTCTCTGTTTCATTATCTCTTTCAATATTGTTGAAAATGGCATTTATCGTCGCCAGTGCCAGACTGACAGTAACGGGATTATACAATTCAGATTGTTTTATAAACTCCTTAATTCCTGTCGGTGAAGGTAGAAGTTCATCAAATATCATACAACCAGGAGGTAATTCCTCTCTAAAAATGTGTGCCACTCCAACACTTTTATCAGACAATTTTACTGCAGTCATTCCCGTTCCTACAACGTAATCAATTACCCTAAGATCTCCAAAATCATTACAAACCTTCTCAATCATTCTATCCATTATGCTATTCATAATTTACACCACCTTCACTCAGATAACGAGCGTACAGAAATTTCTGGCTCCGTCTATACAGGAAAATCAATGGAATTATACCTATAATTGAAGCAGCTCCAAAAAGATTCCACTTTGTATAATAACTACCAATTTCACCAGCATACTCGTATATTTTCATAGAAAATGGCAACATATTCATTTTATCAATAAAGATTAGAGGAACGGTAAATGCGTTCCAGGAACTTACTACAGCGAAGATTACTATCCCGACAATTAACGGTAAACTCAAGGGCAAAATAATTTTGACCAAATACGAACCCTCTTTCATACCATTTAACATGGCCACTTCTCTAAATTCTCTGGGTATTCTCCTGAGAAAAGAACTAAGAGCTATCACTCCAACGGGTAAAACCTGAACGGCTACCACAAGAGCAATACCGGTGAAGGTATTAACAATTTTGAGTTTATCGAAGAGCATGTACAGCGGTAGCAATGTATGCATTCCTGTGTAAGCACTTCCAAACAGAAGAATTGTCATTATTATCATATTCAATCGTTTATTGGAACGTGAAAAGCTATATGAGAAAGGTAAGACTATTATTATAAGAAACATCACAGAAAGTACGGCAATTTTTAATGTATTTAAGATGTTTATCCAGAGTTGATCATCAAAGAATACCCGGGAAAAATTTTCAAAAGTAAGATTTCTAAAGTCTGGAAGAATTGTGTTGTTTCTTGAAAGAGCCAGTAAAGCCACATATAGTAAGACAAAACCCGATAAAAAAGGAAGAACCGCTTTCATTATCCATTTTATTGACCTGGGAAAACCCAGATTCAATATAACTGTTCGATACCTCAGCGAAAGCCCCACAAGCGGGATACTCAACATTGAAGAAGGGTTAATACCCTGCCATCCATCACTTAGTAAAAACACTATTAAAAATGCTCCTTCAAGTAAAACTGCAAGTGCAGCTACTATTCTGAATGTCTTCATCTTTTTATAATAAAGCACGAGACTTATCGCATATAAGAGAACAACCAGTAACCATAGCAAATTAAGATTCAGGTAAAATATGCCAGCTAAATGAGCAATTATTACCAAATAAAACGCTTTTTTATGTCTTTCAGGTTTATTTGTTCTGGAAACAAGCGCTGCTATCAGCCACAGTAGCACCACAAGGCTAACCAGAACGCTATATGCTGCAAGAGTACCGTAATTTTGAGACATCTGGAATTTTTCAAAGAGCGCCACGCTTAAAACCGTCGTTGAGCCTACAATGGTATCCGGTGTAAATCCCCCTGGTATGAGTGGTCCCTGTCCGGTGAGCAAAAATATGCCCGTAAAACCCTTTAAGCCTCTTGCGAGTTGAAAAAAGTAAAAAGGGATTAATATGTTTCTGATACTGGCAAAGCAAATTTTTGATACCACAAATTCCTTTGCTCCATCAACTGAAAGATTGTCAAAAGTTTCTTTAGAAACAGACTGCAGCATGGCTATTATAAGAAGCGTTGTCATGGGAACGGATAACCATATATTTACAAACAGGGAAGCAATGAAAGCTGAAATTGGTTGTGTCGAAATATCGATACCCGTATTGAAAATAATATTCAGTATCGAATGGCTTCCATAACCCTGAATGATTGCTCTCCACGCTGAGACACTGATATATGAAGGTAAAAACCAGCCTATTCCTAGAAAAAAAAGTATTATTTTTCCGGATTTAGATAGTTTTCTTAAGCTAACAGCAAGGAAGAAAGCTATAATAAACTCTATCGTAGTCTTTAATAAGGTCCACAAAGAAGATATTTGTATTGACAGACTGAATCCTTTATCATTAAATGCCTGCTGTAAATTCCTCAATCCAACGAATTTGGGAGAATCATCAAATAGACCGTAGTCGAAGAACATGACACCAAAAGCCCAAAGTATTGGGAGAATTACAACCAGTAATAAAGTAAAAAGAATGGGGAGTGAAAAATACCTTCCCCGAATAATTACTAACAAAAACAGAAAAATTAATATTGCTATTAAAAGCAGTGACATAAATTATCTACCAATTTTTATTCACGAATTCCTGTGCACTTTGAAGGGTTTCTTTAACACTCATTGTTCCCGAATAAACTGACTGTAAAACCACCCTCATAACTCTGAAGTATAAACGCTGAAAATCTGAACTCTGTTCCATATACTGATTTTCCTTCAAAATAACTCTAAGCTTTTTTAGTTTGTTAGAATCAGATTCAGTCCAGAGAGGCACCTTATAGTATTCTTCACAATAGGGAATAGAACAATTATACAAATATTCCAAAAAATCTAAAGCGATCTCTTTCTTTGTCTCATTAAGAATCGCAAATCCTTTAGCATCAATGAGACCTTTAATTCTTTTACCATTCATTATGGGAAAGGGTAAAATCTCAAACTCTATTTCGTTCTCTTCAAAAGTAGTACTCAGATAACTCCCCTGAAGCATTATGGCGATTTTTCCTGAACTAAAACCTTCAACAAGAGTTCCTCTCTCTAACCTTTTAAATACTCCCTCATCAAATAATCTTTTCACTTTAACTATAGTCTCAGCTAGCGAATCGGTATTCATTTTAAGTTTTCCTTTTTCATCGATCAATTCAGAACCATGAACTGTAAAGGAATAAAAAATATAGGACGACATAAAATCCCAGGCTGTTGCAGTAATTTCACTATCTTCCAAATCTAACCTTATTTCTCTAAGATCATCAACAGTATAATCAATTGAAAGTCCATATCCTATCCTTTTTAAAACATCCTGATTAACAAATGCCACCTGAAGATCAGCATAATATGGCACCGCAACACGCTCATTCATTGTTGAAAAAACATTTAGATCATCCGTTCTAAAATTGCCCAGTTTTCTAAGATCTTGTTCTTTTAGCTTATAAAGATCATTGACCTGAGCTAAATAACCCGTATACACATCCTTAATCAATACCATATCTGGCAGGTTGTCGGTTTTTATTGACGTTAGCAGTTTATCTTCCATTTGCGGTACATAAAGTATTTCAATGTTGTGTCCTGTATTTTTGTTAAAATTATTCGCTTTTTCTTCAAAAAAGGATAAACCTTCCCAGCTGATCCATAGAGTAAGGGTTTCTGACATCAACAGACTACCCATTAAAACAAATAACACAAGAAACAATCTTAATTTCATCTCAAATTTCCTTTTTCAGTATCTCCATAAGCAATTTTTCGCTACTGAAAGGGGTTTCCCTTAGCCGTATACCTGTAGCATTGTATATCGCGTTGGCAATAGCAGGAATGGGTGTGTCTATACCGATTTCTGCAATACTCTTTGCACCAAAAGGCCCCGTTGGTTCATAACTATCTACCAGGTAACACTCCATTTTTTTGTAATCTCTTCGGGAAGGAATTTTGTAGGTAAAGAAATCATTGGTCAGCATTCTTCCCCTTCTGTCATATTTGACAACTTCATACAGAGCCCACCCCAATCCCTGCATGGTAGCTCCTTCAAGCTGACCTTTTGCCTGTATTGGATTAATCGGGGTACCACAGTCTGCAAACGAAATTATCTTTATTATGTCAACTTTTCCTGTTTCAAGATCAACCTCAACTTCAGCAAAAGTTGCCAGATATGGAGGTGGTGACTCATTGCCTACAAAGGATGATGAAGCCATTAATTGTTCCTGTTCAAAAGTATAAAACAATTTCGTGAACAGATCGCTAAAAGAGATCTTTTCACCATTTTCCTTATTTATAGCCTGTTGATTTTTAATTCCAATATTTTCAGGGTTTGTATTCAAATAACAGGCTGCTTTTTCCTTAATTTTGTTCTTCAAATTTTCTGCTGCTTTCATTACCGCGTTACCCGACACATATGTAGTACTTGATGCGTAAGCACCAACATCAAAGGGAGTCATATCGGTGTCCGAAGAATAAACTATTACTTTATTCACTGGAATATCAAGAGTTTCTGCAACTATTTGTGCCATAATTGTGTCACTGCCTGTTCCCAGATCTGTTGCACCAAGATGAAGGTTAACAGATCCATCTTCATTTACCTTTAGTGATGCAGCACCCATATCAACTTTTGCTATTCCTGAACCCTGCATGGCCAGTGCACAACCTATACCTCTAACCTTTTTCCCTGTTTTTTCTTTGTCCTTTATTTTTTCATCCCAGTTGATTAAATCCCTGCCTTTTTCTATACACTCATCCAATTTACAGCTACGTACTACCTGTTCTACTCCTTCTGTTCCTTCACCCATTATTTTAAATATAGGAGATGTTTCACCTTCTTTGATGGCGTTTTTCTGCTTTAGTTCGAGAGGATCAACTCCCAATTCGACTGCCAGTTCATCAATAACGCAATCCAGGGCAAAAAGTCCCTGTGGTGCGCCATATCCTCTATATGCTCCCGCTGGAGGCAAATTGGTGTAAACAACATCACCTCTAAATCTTACTGCTTCAACCTTGTTGTACAGTGGTAATGTTTTTGAACCGGCAACCATGAACACTGTCAAAGCATGCTCTCCATATGCACCTGTGTTCGACAACCCATCAAGTGAAAGTGCCTTTATAGTTCCATCTTTCGATGCGCCAACAGTTGCCCTGAACTCCATCTCATGCCTGATATTCGTCGCCATAGAAACTTCGGGTCTTTCCAGCACCATCCTGGCTGGTCTACCGGTTTTAAGAGTCACTGCAGTCACATATGGCTCAACATGAACAGCCTGCTTCCCTCCAAAACCACCACCAATTCGAGGTTTTATGACGCGAATATTTCTTACAGGAATGTCAAAGAGCATTGACAAAATTCTACGGGCATGAAAAGGAACCTGTGTGGATGTAATTACAACAAGTCTCCCGTTTGAGTCGTAATAACTTATCGAAACATGAGGCTCCATCATTGCATGAAGCTGGGTATTGATGTGATATGTCTTCTCTACGACATAATCGCATGAGTTCATTACTTCATCGGTGTTCCCAACTTCCATTTCATAGTGAGAAGCAATATTCTTCTTTGGATCATGAATATCCTTTGTGCCTTCTTCATCATGTATTACAGGTGCACCTTCAACGGTAGCTTTTTTGAAATCGAGAACAGGTTCAAGCTTCTCATATTCAACTTCTACTTTATTTGCAGCAGTTCTTGCAGCATTGATAGTTTCTGCAGCAACAATCGCAACCGGATCTCCAACATACCTCACTTTTTTGCTTAGAATAAAGCTGTCATAGGGTGATGGTTCTGGATAGCCCTGACCGGCTCTCGTGAATATTTTTTGTGGAACATCTTCGTGTGTAAGAACTTCCACAACACCCGGAACCTTTATAGCCTTCTCTGTGTTTATTTTTTTTATTTTTGCATGAGGATATGTGCTCCTAACCAAAACAACATGTAATGCATTAGGAAAATCGAAATCATCTGTATAAACGGGTTTCCCCTTTAATATTGAAGGCCCGTCTACCTTAATTTCGTTTTTATTTATATGATTGAATTTTCTTTTTTCACTCATTTCTTTTCACCCCTGAGTTTTTTCGATGCAAGCTTTACAGCTTTTATTTGGGATTCATATCCGGTGCATCTGCACAGATTACCCACCAGGGCTTTTTTAATTTCCTCTTCTGTTGGGTCAGGATTTTCAGAAAGGAAAGATTTTATTGTCAGAGTTAACCCGCTTATACAATAACCGCACTGACTGCCTCCAGCTTCAAGTATCGCTTCCTGTATGGGATGAAGCTCTTTTATATTCGAAAGCCCCTCAACAGTTTCTATTGAACAGTTATTAACGGATGCAGCAAATGTTATGCACGATAGAATTGGTTTCCCTCCCACCAATACTGTACAGTTTCCACAACTTGCTGAATCACAACTTCTTCTCACACTTTTGTAACCCAGTCTTCTCAATACATCCAGTAACATTTCTCCAGGATCTATTTGAACTTCATGAACCTTTCCATTAACCGTCAGTTTAATTTTCATTCAAACACCACCCAACTCGGTTAGTATCCGTTCAGTAAGAACTGAAGCAAGATGCCTTCTGTATTCCACAGATGCCAGATGATTGTTAGCCCCCGTGAAGTGTTCAAACACAAGGTTTCGCGCAATTGTCGGTAAGTTATCATCATATGTGAGGTTTTCTAACCCTTCTTCCACCTCTGTAAATCTATCGGGAAGCTGCGGCCTCGAACCGATAACAAACCTTGATCGTTTCACTACATCTGACTCGATTTTTAATGCTATTCCAACATTAACCAGCGCAATATCAAAAGCTGATTTTGTAAATCTTTTAAAGCCATAAACAAAATCTTCCTTGTTTAGTATTATGTGAGTTATGATGGGTTTTTTATCCCTTGGTAATCGATTAAATTCAATAATATTAATATTTTGGTAACTATTTTCCCCAAATGTCATTAATCGACTTTCAGTTGTTAAAAGACACGTAGTCACATCTGACCATCCCACTTTAGCAGCTACAGAACCCCCAACTGTTATCATATTTCTCAATTGAGGACTGGCTATGTCATCAAAGGACCTGAAGAAGAAATCTCCAAAGTTTTTTTTGATTATTTCATTCTTTCTAAAGTCTTCAAGACTGATCATTGAACCTATAACTATCTCATTACCTCTTTCTTTCACATCATTTAGCCCAAGCGTTTTGAGGTCTATGAGATGCTTTGGAATCTGTGATTTCATTAGCGCTACGTTAGTACCCCCTGCAACTAAAACAGCTTCATTTTTATGTTCGCTCCAGATATTGAATGCTTCTTCTATACTTCGAGGTTTATGATAATCTTTTACGTTAAGAAGCATACCCATCTCCCCTTTCAATGGTTTTTAGAGCGCGCTCAATTAATCCCTTTATTACTTCTCTTCTGTACCACGCTGATGCTCTTACATCATCTATCGGTGAGATATATTCAAGACATTTGTTTATAAATTCTTCTCTCTTCGTTCCTTCTATTCCGTGTTGCTCATATAACTTTTCCACTTTGACCGCTCTCACCACCGTTGGGGCAACCGAACCAAATGCGATACGAATATTTTTTTCATTGAAAAGTATTCCCACTGAAGCGGTCGCAATAGTCATTGCATTTCTTTGTCCCACTTTGTAAAAAATACTACTCCATTTTTCAGTTGACTCAAAATCAATACTTCTAACATATTCTCCAACTGACAATGTAGTCTTTCCTGGCCCGATAATAAAATCTTCCAGATCAATTTTTCTATCACCTTTTGGTCCTCTTATATTAAGGATTGAATTTGATAAAACCATGGGAATAATGGAGTCTCCAGCAGGAGAGGCATTTACAATATTACCAATCAACGTACCTCTATTTCTGATTTGTGGGCTTCCTATCTTCCTTATAGCCTTTATTAGCAATGGTGATTTCCTGGAAAGCATTTTTGAATCGAGAATCTGCGAGTAGGTTACCTTGCATCCCAATCTAATTTTATTTCCAAGATCTTCTATTTCTTTCATTCCGGGAATTTTTGTCAAACTTATTACCGCTTCGGGTAAAACGACACCTTTTCTCAGTCTCACCATAAGGTCTGTCCCGCCAGCCATCACAATATTTCCAGGTTTCATCAATTTTACCAGTAACGAGTCTTCACTCTCCGGGATATACACTTTATAAGCCACTCCTGTAACCTCCTATTCCTCGCGAACTCTGTTTTTTAAAGCAACTATTTCTGCAGCAATTGAGATAGCTATTTCACCGGGTGTCGATGCATTTATTTCCATTCCAATTGGAGTCCTTATAACATTCCACTGTTTTTCCGTGTAGCCATTATTGATGAACTCTTCATGTAGCTCTTCATTCTTTTTTGAGGACCCTATCATTCCGATATATTTTGGATTATAAGAAAAGATGATCTTTAAAGCTTCAAGATCTCTTTGATGTCCTCTCGTTAACACCACGCAATAATCTTTTTCATCAATGTTAGGGTAGGTTTCTTTTTTTTCATAGTCTATTCGTTTCTTTTCGATTTTATTATCTATTCTATTTAAAAATGTTTCACTATCGTCAACAACAAGAACGTCAAAACCTGCTGTATGCATTATTTTCGCAAATATGATTCCCAGGTCTCCACATCCAAAAACTATAATCCTTGAAGGTTCCCCAATGTAATTAAAAAAGACCTTTGTCCGCTCTCCACAGGTTCCTCCCGAACTCGCCGCATTTTTTCTGCTCTCGATAAACATATCGCTAAAACTCCTTGCGTTCCTTTTTGCCTCCAACATACCTTCTTTAACAAAATGCCCAAAGGTATCTTCATTAACTTCAAGAAACTCATTCTCGCTTGTTAACGCGTACATATTTCCATTTCTTCTAAAACTTGAAGTTTTGCTATCAATAACGGTTGCAAGAACCACAATATTCTTTTTCTTTAGAATGCTTTTTACGTTATCAGACATATTTCAACAATTCCTTTGCTTTTTGAAAATCTTCCTGAGAGTCAACATCAAAAACATTACGCCAGGTTCTTTCTATCAATTTATGAGGTAATCTGTGTTTTTTGATAATCTTTGAAAATCCAGTGTCTCCTTCAAGATCGTTCTTTAAATAAAAATACTTTTTTGGAATCAATGTTGGAAATCCCTTATTATTTTTGTACGAACAGCTTATTACACTGTTACTGTAATATTCGCTTTTATCTATCAACATCTTAAAATCTTCTGGTTCTATGAATGGCATATCACCCATTGTTAGAAATAATCCATCTATCCCGTTATTAATTGCCCAATTTAACGCCAGAAATACCGATCTAGAGATTCCTTTTTCAGGTTTTTCGTTTACTATGACATGCAGTCTCTTAATATCAAATCGTTCCTTTGTTAAAGTCTCATTTCCGATTACTGCCGCTTTATTTACACATGAATTCGATACAGTATCTATGACCCATTGCAACAATGATCTGTTTCCGAGTTTCGTTTCTAATTTTTCCCCATCAAATCTTGTAGAAAATCCTGCTGCAAGGATCGCTGCTCCAAAGATTTTACTTTTCACTGAGATATTTTACCGCCTCGATTATTTTATAATAACCAGTACAGCGACACAGGTTTCCTTCCAATGCTGTTTTTATTTCTTCTTCAGTAGGTTCTGGATTCTTATCAAGCAATGCTTTTACTGACATTATCATTCCTGGAGTACAGAAACCGCATTGTATTCCATTCTTATCAACAAAAGCCTTTTGTATTTTATCCATTTCATTTTTACCGAGGCCTTCAATAGTTAGCACATCTTTTCTATCGAGCTCTACTGCAAACATAAGACAGGAATTAAGTGCTTTACCATCTACAATAATCGTACAAGCTCCACATTCACCTTCACCACAACCTTCCTTGGTCCCTTTCAAACCAAGGTTTTCTCTTATAAAATCCAGTGCTCTTCGATTACTTTTTACCTCTGTAGTAATTTCTTCACCATTTAGTCTGAAGGTTATTTTCATTGTAATGCCTCCCCAATTACTTTCTCATCAGCTGGATATATTTTAACAGAACCTGTCTTCTTCATTGCTGATTTCAAGTCTTTTAAACCATTTCCCGTTACAATTATACTTACATCTTCACCTTCCAATGAATTTGATTGCGCATATTTTTTGAATCCGGCAAATGAAGCTGCCCCTGCAGGTTCAGCAAAAACACCCGTATTCCGTGCTAACTCAATGATTGCATCCAATATTTCATCATCGGAGACCCTTATAAAAGAACCGTTAAATCTTCGAGCATAGGTAACAGCTTTAATCACATCACGTGGCTTCCCGACAGCTATTGAATCGGCTACTGAATTTCCATCAACATCAACGGGTTCAAAAGGTTCACCTTTATCAAAGGAATCTGCTACCGGAGAGATATTTTCAGATTGAACACCTATAACAACGGGCATTTTATCTATCAAACCAAGTTTTTTAAGATCATAGAAACCTTTATAAAAGCTACTGTACACAGTTCCGTCACCCACTGAAACGAATACACAATCAGGGAGTTCCCAGTCATATTGTAATGCCAGCTCAAGAGCACCTGTTTTCTTGCCTTCCAGTAAGTATGGATTTATAGCGCTGTTCCTGCAGTACCAATCCTTTGATAATCCCACTTTCATGGATATATCAAAGGCGCGATCATAGAATCCCTCGATTGCAATCACTTTTGCACCATAAACCTGCATTTGTGACTGTTTTGCTTCCGGTGACGTTGCAGGTACAAATATTACACAGTTTAATTTAGATACCGCGCTTAAACAGGCTAAAGAACTAGCTGCATTCCCCGTAGAAGCACAGAAAATTGTGTCATATCCTTTTTCTTTGGCTTTCACTACCGCAACCGAGCTTGCCCTATCTTTAAACGATGCAGATGGATTACGTCCATCATCTTTTACTGAAAAACTATTTAAACCAAACCTAGTAGATATATCATGATTAAAGTAAATAGGGGTATTACCTACCTTTAATGCTGGAAATTGTACGTTATCTGTTACAGGAAGTATGTCTTTAAATTGCCAAATCCCTTCAATGTGATTCTTTTTGAAGAAATTCTTCTTGATTTTTTTTGAAAGATATTCATAATCATAAAAAATCTCAAGGGTCCCCTTTCGCTCACCACAATCAGGACAGGTGTATTCTATATCTGTTTCCTTAAACTCTCTCCCACAGCTTATACATTTTAAATAATACTTATTCAAAAAATACCCCTCCAATTGCTTTTACAGGACATCTTGTTTGACAAAGGCCACAACCGAAGCATTCTTCAACATTTACTTCAACTTTGTCTGTAATTGATAAGGCATAATAAGCACAAACATCGGCACATAATCCACATAATGTACATTTTTCATGATCAATCACAGGGGTCTTTCTAGTATAGGACACGTTACGATTATTTTTTATGGAAATCCCTATAATATCCTTTATTGAGGTAAATCCATATTTCTCCATCTCAGAAGGTAGATCAGAAATTATTTTGTTGTAAATCGATTTTCCTCTTATCAAAGCACCGGATAATAACTGAACTGCCGAAGCACCGGCCATAAGGTATTCCAGCACATCTTTAGCAGATATTATTCCTCCTATACCAATAACAGGAATATTACAGTTCAATGCAATCTTTCTCACCATTGCCAGTGAAAGAAATTTAATTACCGGTCCAGATATCCAGCCAAAACCATCTTCACTTCCCAGGGGTGAACGTTTTTCACCGGGGTTTAGAGGATAAACAGGGCCAAGAGAGTTTATCGCTGCTATGCCATCACCACCGGCATCTTCAATTACTCGAGCCATTTTTCCGGGTTTTTCTACAGAAGGATCAAATTTTATGATCACCGGTTTATCTGTTTTTGATTTGACTGTTTTTATTAATTCACTCATCAATTCTGGATCATTCGCCACATAGTGGGTTGAAAGCTCAAAAGCATCGGCAAATTTACTAAATTTTGGAACCAAAAATCTAAGATCATCAACTGAGTAACCCAGACTAACAATCAATGGCAAATCGCTCTCTTTCTTAAAAGATGGTAAAAACTCTTCATACCATTTATCGTAGTTAAATTCACTCCATAATTCAGCGTTGATAACATAATTATTTCCAGAAACGATACAGGGTCTTGGTACTTCCGCTGCCTTTGTAGAAATTGTTTTGGTTACTACCGCACCAACACCCTGATCTGCTATAAAAAGCATTTTCTTATCATCACCAGTTAATGGACCTGAAGCTGGCATTATTGGATTTTTAAACTCCATATTAAAAAGCGTTGTGCTTAAATCCATTCAATCTCCCCCCTGTTCACAGGCGTGTCCATAGTTCAGTACTATATTTCCTGCATTCTTCGTAAAGTTTCTTTTCATCAATGAAAAGATTCTTGCCAGAAAGCATTACAGGTCTACCATTTACAAAAACATCCGTTACCTCTGGATTGTCTCCTATACCAAAGAAAAGATGACCAAAGAAATTACTACTATCAAGTATAGTAGGCGGATCATAATCGTAGATAGCAAAATCAGCAACATAACCTTTCTTAATCTTCCCCATTTTAATATCAAAGATCCTCGAAGCAAGCTCGTAGTTGTAACCAAAACATATCTTTTTTAGTTCGTCGGGACTGGAAACTCTTGGATCCTTTTTATCATTGTGCATACCAAGAATTAAAAACCGGCTATCTATAAAAAGGTTAAAACCGAAGCCATCATTTCCCAGACAAATTTTTATTCCATCGTATAGCTTTCCTTTCCAATCAGGAAATCCAACTCCATTATTCATATTTGATTGAGGATTAATTACTACATAACAACCACTTTTTTTTATTATTTCATTTTCTTTCTCATCTGTATGGATACAATGCACAAGTATGGAATTCTCATTAAGCAAGTCAAAATCATTAAACCTTTCAACAACTCTTTTTCCATATAGTGAAAGTGCATTTTCCTCATCTTCAGGACCCTCTGCCACATGAACATGAATAGGAATCTTTTTTTTATTTGAATCTGCTATCAATTTTAACGTCTCATCCGACAATGTAAAAGACGCGTGAAGACCAATATACGGTGCTCTGAAATTGTTTTTCTTTCCAGCAAATCTTAAGTTTTCCTCAACACTTTTATCTCGTATAATTTTGCCATTTCTATCAGATACTTCAAAACCTGTAGAACATCTTAAACCAGCTTTATTTACTGCACTGGCTATCGTATCAAGAGAACCCTTCACAGCATTTGGAGAAGAGTGATGATCAATTAATGTTGTCATACCAGACTTTGTCGATTCAATGGCTGTAAGATATGCACTGAGCTCATTCCCTTTCATCGTTAAGGCACTGTCAAGCTTCCACCACATTTGCTCAAGAAGTTCTGTAAAGGTATTTGGAGAAAAATTCTTTAAGGGCATCCCTCTTGAAAATGCTGAATAAATATGTGTATGTGAATTGACCAGACCAGGCATTAAAAGCTTCCCTGGAAATGAGTACACTTCTTCATTTGTATTAGGTGGTGTTCCTTCGGAAACCACTTCAATCATTCCATCTGTAACTTTTATATAACCTTTTTCAATGAAAGAACCATCGTTTGTAAAAATGGAAACATCCTTTACTATCAAACTATCTACCTCCAGAAAATCCTGTCTCTGCCTATAAATCTTCCATCACCCTCAGCAGCAGTTACTTTGTTTCCATCAAAAACAATCTTTCCCCCTGATATTGTGTACTCAACTTTACCCTTTAGCACCATTTTTTCATATGGCGAATATTCAGATTTACCAAAAGTCGGTCTTTTCACGGTCCACTCCTTTTCAGGATCTACAATAACAATATCTGCATCCGTTCCTGGAAGCAGGGAACCTTTTTGTGGATATAGTCCCATTAACATTGCAGGTGTCTTGCTTAATCTTTTAACCGCATCCATAGAAGATTCTGATACAAATGTACTGAATAAACCATATGTAAATCCAATGCTTCCCAAACCGAAGGGGATTTCTCTTATATCATCCCTGTGTCTTTCCTTTTCTTCAATTTTAAAGGGGCAATGATCGGTCCCGATAGACTGTATGTTTTCTTTTCTCAATTCCTCAAGAAGCTTTTTTCTTTCTAATTCGGATCTTAGTGGTGGACAACAGGTAAAAAGAAAATCTTTTTCTCCAGAAAGCAGTTCTTTATTTAAAGAGAAATACTGAGGACATGTTTCAAGAAATAGGTATTTATTGAGCGCTTCTCTAAAATGTTCTACAAGAAATTCGACTGTTTCTCCGCTTGAAACATGTACCATATAGCACTGTCCTTTTGCTTTGGTTGTCATGGCAGCAACCTTTACAGCAGAAAATAGTTCACTTTGAGTATTCCTTATAACAGGTAATTCTTGAGGCAAATAACTTTTAGCAGATTTCATGTTATATTTTATTATTTCATCATTTTCTGCATGGACCATTACAACAATGCCTGATTTTCCAGATAATTCAATCAACCTGTTTAAATATCCATCGTCGGTACGCCGGTTACTCTCATCATAAGCTGTAAATACTTTGATGGATGTCAATCCTTCTTTGACTGCAAGTTCAATTAATTCTTCCGGGATAAAATCAGGATTTCCAGCAAGCGTGAGATGTAGTGAATAATCAATTCTGGAATTTGCAGCAACTGTTTTTCTACTGACTATTGCTTTAGCAATTTCAGAATACTTATTTACAGGTTGAGTAAAATCAATTACCGTTGTCACTCCACCCGATAGTGCTGCTTCACTTCCTGAAGAAAAATTATCAAGGGATGTGTGGTTACCAACATCCAATTGGAAGTGAACATGAGGATCGATAAATCCAGGCATTATTGTTAAGCCAGTACAATCAATGCTTTGATCTGAATCAAACTGATCCGGTTTACCCAAGGCAATTATCTTATCGCCATTTATTAAAAGATCTCCTTTTAAACTATCCTTCCCATTAGAAATAAGACCATTTCTCAAGCAAAGAGTTTTAGTCATGGACGACCGCCCATTGTTAATGCCATCACCGCCTTGGCAGTATGTAATCTATTCTCAGCTTCATCAATTACTACCGATTGCTCTCCATCTATTACTTCATCTACAACTTCCCTTCCTCTATCAGCTGGTAAAGCATGCATATAAACTGAATTTTTATTTGCTAGTTTCATTTTGTCAGGTGTGCATATCCAGTCTTTGTTTTTTCTGACTTCACTCATTATTTCATTTTCATCTTCCGATACGAAGAATCCACCCCAGGATTTTGGTATGACTATGTCTGCATCTTTAAAGGCTTCATCCATATCATGAGAAATCTCAAATTTCGATCCATTCTTTTCAGCATTTTTCTTCGCTGTTTCGACCATCTCGGGCATAAGATCAAATCCTTTCGGGTACGCAAGTGTGACATCAAGACCATATCTTGGGAATAACAATATTTGAGACTGAGGAACTGATAATGGTTTTAGATGACTTTCCGCGTATGCCCAGCTAATGCCAACCTTCAATCCTTTTGTATTGTTCCCATATACTTCTCTTATCGTCATAATGTCTGCAAGAACCTGCATGGGATGATAATAATCATCCTGTAAATTCAGAATAGGTGTATCAGAATACTTTTCAAGTGCCCCAAGATAGGCATTGCCTATTTTGTAAGCACAGTGTCTCACTGCTATTCCATGCCCGTATCTTGAAAGAATCATCGCTGTATCTCTAGCAACCTCACCGTGAGCAGTTTGCATTACTTTCGGGTTTAAAAAATGAGCATGTCCACCAAGCTGTGTCATCCCCGCCTCAACAGAATTTCTTGTCCTTGTCGATTCATCGAAGAAAATCATGAATAGCGTCTTCAAATTAAGCCATGGAGTGGGTTCTCCAACTGCAAAACGTCTCTTTAAGTCACTCGAAAGATCAAGCATAAGATCCAGTTCGGATTTACTAAATTCCTGCGTTGTTATGAAACTACGACCTCTAAGTAAGCTACTCATTGGTTACCTCCTCATTTATAAATTATTCAGATAATGCCTTTGGAAGAGCAGCATAGACCGCTGCTGCTTTTACAAGGTGCTCAACAGGCACTTTATCTTCAGGACTGTGTGCATATATTTCATTGGCAGGTCCAAATCCAACTGTAGGTATATTGAACATACCTGCCGTTACTGTTCCATTTGTTGAAAAAGTCCACTTTCCAATATTTGTTTTATATCCTAGTACCTTTTCCACTGTCCTGTAAGATTTCTGGACAATCTCATGTTCTTCAGGCAATGTCCAAGAAGGAAAATATTTCTTCGTTGGATAGATTTTACCGGTGTATGAAGGTTTACTGTATTCAAGCTCAACAATTTCAGCTTTCTCTCCAGACTTTCCAATCATTCTTTCTAACTCGCGCATAACCTTTTCACGTGTTTCACCCACTGTAAGCCGTCTATCAAGCTGAATAGTGCATTCATCGGGCACCGCATTGTGCGAAGGCGATTTAAAAAATATCTGTGTGACTGTGATGGTTCCTTTTCCAAGAAATTCATCAGAATCAAGGTTTTCATTGATATTTTCAATCTCTTTAATTATCCTCGACATTTTGTATATTGCGTTTTCTCCTCTTTCAGGTGCGCTTGCATGACAGCTCATACCCGAAGTTTTAATCTGCAATTCTATTCTGCCTCTATGACCTCTATATACATTTAGGTTTGTTGGTTCGGTTATTACTACACAATCAGGTCTGATGCCATCCTCATTTATAATATATTGCCAGCACAGACCGTCACAATCTTCTTCCATAACCGTACCGGTTATATACAGGGTGAAATCATCCAGCAAATCCAGTTCCTTCATGATTTTTACACCATAAACCATGGAGGCCATTCCTGCCTTTTGATCACTTGCACCCCTTCCATGTATAACTCCATTAATTATTTCTCCTGAAAATGGGTCCATTTTCCACAACTTAGGATTTCCTACTTCTACGGTATCAATATGCGCATCCATGGCAATGACTTTTTTTCCATTACCCACTCTGCCGATTATGTTTCCCAATTCGTCGATTTTTACTTCATCAAAACCAACCTTGACCATTTCCTTTTCTATTCGATCGATGACATTTTTTTCCTGACCTGAATAGCTTTTGTTTTTCACGAGATCAACCATAAATTTTGTAATTTTATCTTTTAGTTCATTTGCTCTTTCTAAAGTTTTTTCACTCAAATAAATCATCCTTTCCTGATTACTACAAATATTGATTAACATAATATTATACGCTGTTTCAGTATGTCGTACAAAATATTCAAATTTTGTATGCCGACAAATACAATCACGTAACATGGTAAAATTCTACTGGAGGTGAATTTAATGCTTTTACTCAAGAATATCGATTATCTAGCGACTATGGATAGACATGAAACTGAATTAACAAATGCTTACATTGTTATCAATAATAATGTTATCACAAAGATTGGTGAGGGCGACCCTCCATTAACCAATATTGACGACATAATAGATTTACAAGGTTATGTTGTTTTACCTGGATTTGTAAATACTCATCACCATTTATTTCAATCTCTATTTAGAAATATACGCGATGTCTCATCTTCAAAACTGTTTGATTGGCTTACATATCTTTATGAAATCTGGAAATATATCGATAATGATGCCATTTATACTAGTTCCATCATTGGAATATATGAAATGATGTCTACCGGTGTTACTACAACAACAGACATGCTTTATCTTCATCCAAAGGGCAAAAATGGCTTTATTGATACAGAAATCAATGCAGCTGAGCATTGTGGCGTACGGTTTCATCCCACCCGTGGTTCAATGTCGCTTTCAAAAAAAGATGGTGGTTTACCGCCAGACAGTGTAGTTCAGACTGAACGAGAAATACTCGAGGATTCTGAAAGAATTATAAACGAGTACCACGATCCTGATAAGTTCGCAATGACAAGAATAGCTTTAGCTCCATGTTCTCCATTTTCAGTAACAGAGGAACTGATGATCAAGACCAGAGAACTTGCAGAAGAATACGGTGTTCTTCTCCATACTCATCTTGCTGAAACAAAAGATGAAGAGGAGTTTTGCCTTGAATCGAAGGCTTTGAGACCTGTTGACTATATGGAAAAAGTTGGCTGGCTCAAACCTGAAACATGGTTCGCACATTTAGTATGGCTTTCAGCTGAAGATATTGAAAGACTTTCCAAAGCAGATTGTGGTTTTGCCCACTGTCCTACTTCAAATATGCGACTTGGATCTGGAATCGCACCTGTTACTGAGATGAAAAAGAAAAATATGAAGATTGGCGTTGCAGTTGATGGTAGTGCTTCAAACGATTCAGGGAATATGATTTGGGAAATAAGGAATGCACTCATGTTGCAAAGAGTAGTTAAGGGAGCCAATGCACTAACTCCAAGAGATGTGCTTCATATGGCAACCATTGGAGGAGCAAGGGTGCTCGGAATGGATGATTATATTGGTACCTTAGAAGAAGGCAAAGCGGCGGATATAATTGGTTTTGATACCAACAAACTTTCTTTTGCAGGGGGATTATCTGATCCGGTTGCCTCTATTGTAATGTGTGATCCCGGAAAGGTTGATTTTGAAATGATAAACGGAACAAAGAAAATATTGAATGGTAATATTTTAGACAGTGACCTTAATAGTTATATTGCAGAGCAAAATCGAATTAGTAAATGGCTAATAAATTTATAACAAATTTTGAATAGCTCCTAAGAGGCTTTGTTATGCTATAATACTTAACTATATCCAGAAAAGTTAAAGCCGGGAGTGAATTAAAATTTTCATAGCATTATTACCTGCATTATTTTTTGGCTGGTCTCTTGGAGCAAATGATGCTTCAAATGTTTTTGGAACCACTGTAAGCAATGGAATAGTACGTTTTAGGGTAGCCACGATTATATCAGCTGGATTTATTTTGTTGGGTGCCCTGGTTGGTGGTTCAAGAGGTCTTGAAACTATAAGCGAACTCAGTTCGCAGACTATCTGGACTGCTTCAATAGCTTCTCTCGCAGCAGCTATATCGGTAACATTAATGACTAGAATAGGGTTGCCAGTTTCTTCCTCTCAAGCAATGGTTGGTGCAATACTAGGAATCGGTCTCATCAGGGGAAGTGTCGACTGGATGATACTTCTCAAAGTAGTTTTATGCTGGATTGGAACTCCCATCGGGGGTATGTTCTTTGGTTTTTTTGGCTATAAGTTTTTCGCAACCTTCTTTCATAAGATAAAATCAGTTCAAGTGCAGGATGCAACTCTCAAACTTTCTGCAATTGTAATCGGAGCATATGGATCATATGCACTTGGGGCAAATAATGTAGGCAATGTTACAGGAATATTTGCTGATATTATTCCTATACAAATGGCGGCACTTTTGGGTGGTTTGAGCATTGGATTGGGAGTATTAACATATAGCAAAAATGTAATGATGACAGTAGGAAAGGAAATAGTTGCACTCGATTCATTTTCATCTGTGATTGCGATTTTCGGTGAATCGGTTACTGTATGGATTTATGCACTAATTGGCGTACCTGTTTCTACATCTCAAGCCATAGTTGGTTCAGTTGTTGGAGCTGGCTACGCAAGAGGATCTCGAACATTAAATTTACGATCTTTAAAAAGAATACTATTTGGTTGGTTAGAAACGCCTGTTATCTCTGGACTTATTTCAGCAAGTTTTTTCTTAATCTTAAGATACTTTTTTAACTTTAACTGAAATCTTGACAGCATGACTCATTGGTGGTAAATTATTATGTAAGCCGAGGTGGCGAAACTGGCAGACGCGACGGATTCAAAATCCGTTGGGGTTGATAGCCCTGTGCGGGTTCGACTCCCGCCCTCGGCACCAGAGGAAGGCGAGGCCTTCCTTTTTTAATTTTACCGGAGGTGTACAGTTGAAGTTCCTGGATTTTGAAATATCGAAAGGCACAATTGAAGAACATGCAAAACATCTTATAGAAACAATTAAAAGTGAGAAGAAATTTGTATTAACATTGAATACCTTAATTGCCGATCAATATTTACATAATCCTGAATATAAAAAAGCACTAAAAAAAGCCAATTACATAGTCCCTGATGGTTTTGGGATAGTCAAAGCAGTAAAAATTCTTAAAAGAAAAAAGATTCACAGGGTCCCCGGTATTGAACTCATGGAATATTTGTGTAAAGAATTATCAAAAACAGATAACGGGGTTTTTTTACTTGGATCTTCTCATTTGTCGGTACAAAGAGCTTCAAAAGAGCTTAAAAAAAAGTTTCCAACTCTGAAAATTGCAGGTATCCATCATGGTTATTTTAATGAAGCCGAAAGTGATAGAATTGTAAAAGAGATTAACGATTCCAATGCGTCAATAATTTTTGTTGCTATGGGCGTTCCAAAGCAGGAAATATGGATATCAAATCATCTGGAAAAATTAGATGCTTCCATACTAATGGGAGTAGGTGGTTCCTTCGACGTTTTTGCCGGACTTACAAAAAGGGCACCTTTATGGATGAGAGAGAATGGCCTGGAATGGTTATATAGAATATTGAAAAATCCATTTAGAAGGACGAAAGTTTTTTTTAGACTGATTAGATTTGCAGTAACGGTATGGAAATTTGAAAAACAACGCCCAAAAAATGGGGGGAGTTAAATGATTATAAAGAATGTCAATATATTTACAAATGATCAGCAATTACCCTTTATAAAAAAAGGATACATACATTTTACCGAGGAAGGAATCAAGTCTGTAGGAACTGTTTCAAATATGAACATATCCTCTGCAGAAAAAGTAGTAGATGGACACGACGGTATAGTCTTTCCTGCCCTGGTAAATGCTCATGCAAGTATATATACATCCCTTAAAAACTTCCACGATGATGTCATATTGAATAACGTTGCTGGTGTTAATTTCTTCAAAATGCTAATTGAAAAAACTAAAGATAAAACATGGGAGAAGCTCAATTTATACACAATTAAAACTGCCATTGCAAAATCTCTATCATGCGGAGTAACAACTCTGTGTGGACCGATATTCTATTCTCAAGATCTTTCTGTAAAATCACTTCGCCAACTGGCTAATGAACATAATATTCAGCTAAGCCTTGGTCCTATAGTACTAAAAGAAAATATCGAAAATGTTGTAAAAAATTGGATTTCAGAAGAAGAAGATTCATTTTTCCATCCCACTGTATATGTTATTGATCTTCCCTACTATTCTAAGGATGAATTGGCCAGTCTTAAGAAGTTAAAGCTCAGTGGGGTTGATCTGAATCTTGTAGTTCTGGATATGGAAGAAATAGACAGAGAATCGCTTTCACTATGGGGAGAGCACATTATCGACAGGATAATTGAAGCCGAATTACTTGTTCCAGGGACGAGCTTCGTTTATGGAGGAAACCTTACTGAAACAGATAAAGATATTCTGGCAAACAGAGATTTGTTTGTGATTAAGTCTTCCAGGTCTGAGCTATACTCAGGAATATTTGAACCTAATGTATCAGATCTACTTGGAAGAGGTATGAAAGTATGTCTGGGATCTGGCTTTCTTGACTTCGATATGCAGAATGAAGTACAGGCATTAATACTTGCAGAAAGACAATCTAAGCACTTTTCACAGCGAGTCTTAAATTACGAAGTGCAAAAATTACTCTTCATCAATAATTATAAACTTCTTGAAAAGCATTTTAGTAAAATCTCCGGTGTGATTCGTGAAGGCTACCCTTCAGATATTGTATATGCAAAAAAGAAGAATAGTTTTTCATGTCTGGAACTGGCTGATACAAGCTATACATCTTTTATGAATAATATTCTTAAAGCTTTCAATATATCCGATGTTTGGAGTAACGGTGATAAAGTGTTGCGCAATGGAAAACCAACGAAGTTTTCAGACAAAGAAGTTAAGGAGATATACAGAAACGTTGATTTGTTTGACTAGCTTTATTCGTTCTCACGCTGTCTCAACTGAACATCTATTGAATGCTTAATTGAATTCGCTCGTTTTTCTCCAACGCCTTCAACTTCTTTTAATTCATCTTCAGTAGCATTAAAAAGTCTGGAAAGGGAACCAAATTTTGCACCAATATTTACAGCAACCTGCATTGGGATTTTTGGGATTTTTTTGATAAAGCGAATGCACCTTGATTTAACATGAACTTCTACAGCCTGTGAAGTTGAAGATAGTTCATAATCTAGCAATCTTCCAAGCGTTACAAGATTCGTTATTTCTTTCTGACTCAGGGAAAGCATTTTGTCCAGAATTTTATTAGCTTCTTCAGATTGTATAAGATCTTTATAGAAGTCAAGAATTAAATACTGCAACGATTCCTTGATACCTGAAATAATTTCAGAAAGTTGCATTTTAGGAATATTGCCATAATCACCTAATTCATTTATCGTGTAATCAGCTTCATCATCAATCTTCAAGGCCATCAAACCTTTTTGCAACGTTTCAAGCACATCGTAAAGCATTAAAACGTTTTCTTTTTCGAGTTTATCCAGCTCTTCAAGTGATCTGTCAAAAACCATGCTGTACTGCTCAACCGTCCGAATAAGCTGACTGACCTTTGGGAGTAAAAGCTCCACTGACTTTAATGAATAAGTGTTACTGCCTAAAAATATGGTTATTGTTTTTCTTCTTTTCGAAACGGCTATAAGAAGATTGTTTGTCTGTCTTGCCATTCTTTCAGCTGTTCTGTGTCGCATTCCGGTTTGAGAAGTTTCAATATTCTGATCGGGTACCAGCTGCACATTCGCTGCAATAATTTTTGTCATATCCTCATTGACAACGATTGCTCCATCCATTTTAGATAATTCATAAAATTTTTCGGGATTGAAATCTATGTCGATAATGAATCCGAGCTGGACTAGATTCTTCACACTTTCAAAATCATCTACAAAAAAAACCAGAGCACCTGTTTCCCCTTCAACTACGAGATCAAGGGCATGTCGTATCATTGTTCCAGGTGCTACCTGCTTAATTTTCTCAAACATCTCATCATGATACACCTTAGTTCCCCCCGATGAGTTTTGCTAACTCTCGAATATTTGAAATTTCTCCTTTGTCATGAGATAAAATATTTTTAAAACCAGAGGCTTCAAGCCTTTCTATACGACGTTCAGAAAATGAAACAGAACGTATTGAACCGTCAAGTCCAATCTCTCCAAAAGCTGCTGTCCCCTGTTCCATACTTTTATCTAAAAAAGCTGATATTAGCGACGTTGCAACTGCCAGATCAACTCCTGGATCGGTAATTTGTATACCTCCAACAACATTCACATAAATATCCATACTGTCCAGTGGCAACTTAGCTCTCCTGGTTAGAACAGCAGATGTAAGTAAAATCCTATCCAAAGATATTCCAGAAGAAAGTCGTCTTGGATTACCGTAAATAGGTTTACTTACTAAAGACTGCACTTCTATTAAAAAAATTTTTGAGCCTTCATTAACAGCTGTGATTATGTTACCTGGAGCAGTAGAAAAACCTTCAAGAAAAATCGTTGAAATATCCTTAATTTCTTCAAGCCCACTTGATTTCATTTCAAAAACTGCAACTTCATCAGCAGGTCCAAAACGATTTTTTATAGTACGTACAAACCGAAACCCAGTTTTGTTTGTTTCGAAATATAGTACCGTATCAACAAGATGCTCAATTAGTTTGGGACCGGCAATTTGTCCACCTTTAGTTATGTGGCCGACGATAAAGACTGGTATATCTGTTTTTTTTGCAGTTCCTACTATGTAATTCGTGCACTCTCTTACTTGAACAACACTTCCAGGAAAAGATGCAACCTCTGGATGTTTTAACGTCTGTAATGAATCGAAAATTATTAGAGAATAATTTTTTACGTTCAGATCTTCAAGAAAATTAATATTCGTCGATGTTATTACATCAATATTGTTTTTATTAAGCAAGCCCAGTCTGTCAGCTCTCAGTTTTATCTGTCGTAAAGATTCTTCTCCGGTAACATAAAGAACATTCTTTTCTTTAGATATTCTATCTGAAAGCTGTAGTACCAGCGTGGACTTTCCTATACCTGGTTCTCCACTCAATAACGTAACACTGCCGGGCACTATGCCTCCACCAAGTACTCTATCTAATTCGCTTAATCCTGTCTTGTATCTATAACCTTCATCACTGTCGATATTTCCCAGTGACACACTTTTAACTTCTTCTCTTTGAAACGTAGTTTTTTTTTCATTTTTACCGGAAACCCTTAAACTAACAGCGCTGTTCCATGCTTTGCATGATGGACAGCGCCCAAACCATACTGGAGATTCATACCCACAATTATCACAAACAAAGTACTGATTGCTTTTTTTGCTCATGTACTGGCGTTTACCTCAGTCTTTTTCGATTGCTTTCTGAAAGATAGTTTTTCTCCTCTTAAAATAACTACTATATGATCATCTTCACTAAATCGTCCTTTTAGAAGCTCTTCAGAAAGTGGATCTTCAACGTATCTTTGAATGGCTCTTTTTAGAGGTCTTGCACCATAAACCGGATCGAATCCTTTATCAACAAGGAAATTTGTTGCCTCTTCAGAGAGCTCAATCGTTATTGATTTCTCCTCTAATCTCTTTCTGATATCTCTCATCAAAATTTGTATTATCTGTTTAATATGTTCACTTGATAACTGATGGAACACCACTATTTCATCAAGTCTGTTAAGAAATTCAGGTCTAAAAGTCTTTTTGACTTCATTTAATACCGATTGCTTCATTGATTCATATTCAGCAGACTTTGCATCTGTTGTATCTACAAAACCAATAGATGTTTTAGATTTATTTATGAATTCACCACCAAGGTTACTGGTCATTATGATTATGGTGTTTTTGAAATCAACATATCTTCCCTGCGAATCGGTCAGATGCCCATCATCCATGATTTGCAATAAAAGGTTGAAGATATCCGAATGTGCTTTTTCAATTTCGTCAAATAGTATCACAGAGAATGGCTTCTTTCTTACTGTTTCAGTAAGGGTACCTCCTTCATCATAACCAACGTATCCTGGAGGAGCGCCAATCAGTCTTGACATTGAGAAACGTTCCATATATTCTGACATATCAAATCTAATCAAAGAACGCTCATCATCAAATAGGTATTCTGCCAGCGCTTTTGCCAATTCAGTTTTTCCAACACCTGTGGGACCCATAAAAAGGAATGTTCCTATGGGTCTTCGGGGATCTTTGATTCCGCTCCTTGCTCTTCTGATGGCTTTTGCTACCGCTGTTATTGCTTCATCCTGGCCTACAATTCTCTTGTGCAAAGCGCTTTCAAGCGTAAGAAGCTTTTCACTATCAGATTCTTCTAGTTTCCTTAAAGGAATACCTGTCCAGTTTGATATGATTTCCGCAACTTCTTCTTCATCAATTTCCATTACTTCATTATCTACATTCTCTCTCCATTCTTTATATTTTCCCCTGAAAAGCGAATCGAGATTTTCTTGCTTTTCTTCAAGTTCAGTTGCTGTTTGACTATCCTTCGAAAGTGAAGGTTTCTCTTTCTCGGTTTTTATTTTTTCAAGCTGCTTCTTTATGCTTCTTAATCTATCTGGCATAGTAAGCTTTCTTAGCCTTACTCTTGCACCAGTCTCATCTATAATATCAATAGCTTTATCAGGAAGAAATCTGTCGCTTATATAGCGATTTGACATTACTACTGCAGCTTCAATGGCCCGTTTTGCATATTTAACCTTGTGATGAGATTCATACCTGTGTTTTATGCCATGCAGAATATTAATCGTTTGTTCAATATTTGGTTCAGATATATATATTTTTTGAAATCGTCTTTCAAGTGCTGCATCCTTCTCCACATATTTTCTATATTCATCAGGTGTCGTAGATCCAATGCATTGTATGGCACCACTTGCGAGAGCAGGTTTAAGTATGTTTGCTGCATCAACTGCTCCTTCAGCAGAACCAGCTCCTACAATTGTATGAAGTTCGTCTATAAACAAAATGATATCACCATTATTTGTGACGATCTGCAGCAGTTTCTTAAGTCTTTTTTCAAATTCTCCACGATATTTTGTACCGGCTACAAGAGAGGCAACATCAAGAGCAAATATGGTTTTACCCTTTAGTGTTTCAGGAACCTCTTCCTTAACTATCATTTGGGCCAAACCTTCTACAATCGCTGTTTTTCCAACCCCAGGATCGCCTATCAATACTGGGTTATTTTTCTTTCTTCTCGACAGAATTTCCATTACTCTCTTTCTCTCAATTTCTCTACCGATTATTGGATCCAGTTTTTCCTGTTCAGCAAGAGCCGTTAAATCCGTGCCAAATCCTTCCAGTTGCTTCATGTCTGACTGCATATTGGAAGATTTACTGCTGTAGTACTCGCTGTTGCTGTGTTCATCTTTGTTATTGGCAACACCCTCAATTATTTCCTTTCGCAAATCTGTGAGACTGATATTCATCTGTTTCAAAATATGAGCTGCGATTCCTTCTCCCTCTCTCACAATGCCAAGAACGATATGCTCAACTCCGATCTTTTTTTGACCAAGCATTCGTGATTCATCGTGAGCGAGTTCGATTACTCTCCGCGCTCTTGGTGTCATCTGAGGAGATCCCACAACCGACTGGTGTACGTTTGTTCCTACCATTGTTGTGATCTCTCTCAGAACTCTATCATAGGTTACTCCATTGTTTCGGAGTACCTTAATTATCTTACTTTTATCTACTTTTAAGATAGCCAGGAGCAAATGTTCGGTACCAACATAAGGATGGCCCAAACTTCTCGCTTCGTCCTGTGCTGTTACAAAAACCTGTGCTGCTCCTTCTGAAAATTTATCAAAATACATCATGTCACCTCCGTGTGTTACACGAAACCTCCTTTTCTTTCCCTAAATATATTGACTATTTCTTTGTGCAGTGTGTTCGGAGATTTTTCTCCGTCAAATATGTAAACGCGACTTCGATTTTCTTTAGCGATCGTTAAATAACCTTTCCTTACTTTCTCGAAAAATTCTATACCTTCCTCTTCTATTTTATCATTTCTTGTATTTTTCTGCTTTCTATTAACAGCCTTTTCTGCAGAAATATCAATTAGAAAAGTCAAGTCAGGTATACATCTATCAACTGCAAAATTGTTCATACTCTTTACCAGTTCAACAGAAAGTCCTCTACCATATGCCTGATAAGCCAGTGATGAATCTAAAAAGCGATCTGCAATAACTATTTTGCCTTTTTCTAGATTTGGAACAATTATTTCCCTAACTATTTGAGCTCTCGATGCCAAAAACAACAATAGTTCGGATTCAGGACAAAGGTTGTACTCTTTATGCAACAAAATTTCCCTTATTTCTTCTCCAGGTTTTGTAGTACCAGGTTCACGAATCACAACAAAATCCTGTTTCCCCTTCTCCAGATATTTTTTGAATAATCTGAACTGAGTAGATTTTCCCGACCCATCAATTCCCTCAAAACTAATGAACATCGTTTTCATCCTTTCTAAGAATTAGAGGAGGTTCGATAACTATTTCTGAAGTTGATTTTTTTCTTCCCTTTATGAGTACAAGTTGAGCCTGCCTATCTGATTTGCCATGAACCACTTTCATCCTGTGAATACCCATTTTATTATCCTCAAACGCCTTAATCCATTCAGATATGTCTCTGGGATGAAAAACAAAATAAAATACTCCTCGATTTTTTAGCAACCATCCTGTAGCTTCTACAAATTCTAAAAGTGATTTTTTATCGAGTCTTCTCCATTCATTTCTCGATTCTCTTGAACTTATTTGGCCGGAATGCGAAAAATGTGGTGGATTACAGACGACCATGTCAAAGTTCCCGCTTATAAATTCACTTTTTACCGAACTTATATCCAGTTGTTTTAAACTAACATTCCCCTTCAATTCATTGTTCTTAATGTTTCTTTTGGCTATTTCAAGTAAATAAGGGTTTTTATCTATAGAAGTAACTTCGATCTTATGATTACGTGCCAAATAAATTGAAATAACTGCACTACCACAACCAAGTTCAATAACCTTATTAATCTTTTTCGAAATCTCTATATACCATCCTAATAAAACAGTAGCATGATTCGGTCTTGCTTCAGGGTAAGTTAAATCAAGTTTTAGATCATTTAAAAATGTCTCTCTAAATTTGTTAAACAATAAAATCACTCAGTTCAGTAAAACACAATATTTGATTTGTCGTCAGACTCAACATTAATTATATCTCTTAATTTTTCTGGAATAACAACACTTGAGATCTTTTCAACAAGTATCGCCCCTTTTTGAAAATCACTAGTACCTATATATACCTTTGAACCATTATTTATTTTCAACATATTTACCAGACCATCACAGTGGTAAAAATTCAAAGTAGAGACATTTTTAACTGATAATTCTTCTAACTCAAATGTGCTTTGATAAGCATTTATTTTTGAAAAATCCATTGCTCCTGTACTACAATTGATGTCTGAATTAACAAAGATGGTATTTTTTATATTATTACTAATGAAACTTTCATTTATCTTGACATTGTATATTACACTCTCATCAGAATTTTTCAAAATCAAGCCTCCGTCCAAACTACTATCAAATATCTGTAAATACGTTCCTGAAAAATTGAGAGCAGTGTCAAGATTACAGTTTTCAAGGATAACCACGGAACCCTCTTCACCAATGATGCTGGTATTTCCAAAATCAACATTTCTAGCTAACATTACACCTCCTGAACCAACGCGAATTCCATCAGACGAAGCAAGTGAAATAAAACTAATTCTGCCTCTGCGTCCATCCAATTCAATAGAACCATTGACCAGCAAGGAACTTCCTCTTCCGATTTTGACAGTTACTTCTGGCTCTATTCGCAAATGTTTTGTTTCACCCACAGCTATTCGTCCCTGCAGATAATAATCTTCTCCTGCCCCAAAAAGTGTGTCAGCTCCCATCAACGAGAGAACATACGTTGAAGTTAATCGTCTTAATGGCTCTGATTTTGCAAATACTGGAACAGAAGGTAAATAATGCGTTTTTGTGGAAGCCAAACTTAGCCTATATAGGTCACCTTTACCTTCAGAAACAAACTCTGAAGAAATTCTCAATGGACTGTGATCTTCTGTTTGAATTATTTCTTCCCAATTTCCATTTTTAAATCTCTCAATCTTCACTTCAGTATTGGCTTCCACATTTTTCCAGGAAGCAATTCTGAAGTAACCTCCTTCTTCAATATAAAGCTCCGGTATACTTTCTTCGAATGATTTAACTATTTTAATATCTTTGCTCACTGTACTGATATTACCGAAAGAATCAATGACGCTCGCTTCAAGGGTATGTTCTCCTTCGGGGATCTCATATTCCGGAAATAATTTATTATCGATAAAAAACATAGATATACCGTAAATACTGGCCATAACAGTCAGATTCTCATGTCTGTCCCAATCATCTGTAACAAAAAAAGGAATCCATTTTCCATCATAACCGTTTTCTGGCACAGGAATTGTTATTTTTGGAGGTTCGTCAGCCTTTGTCGAAATAGTTTTGGATATTACTCCAAATTTCAACTCATTGTTCTGTATAGCACTTATTATTATATCTATATCTTCTTTACTAATGGGAATACTAAAATCTCCTGTGTCATTATTATATGAATTCCCGTTAATTTGTACTGTATAAATCATGTTATTAAGTTTTGGAAAAACGCTAATCTTTAGCACCCCATTTTCAAGTTGATACTCAAAATGCGACAATTTTGCTTCATGAAATACCTCTAATGAATGTTCAAGTGACTGAGAAACCAATCTGTCATTTTTTACCAAAGTTAAATAAACTGTTTTTGTACCTGATTCTGTAAAGGTATGGGTAAATTGCATCTGGTTATAAAGGAAACCATCTCGAGCCGCATCAGGTTTATGATTTTCAGTTAAAAGCACCGATAAATCGTCAGCAGTTGCGTCTGAAGTATTGAGACTAAATGTGCATTTAGTCCCATCAATTGTTATATCTTTGATTGTTATCGTATATTCTTTTTTTGAACATGAAACTAACATAATAATCGCAAATATTGTACTTATTGTAATAACAAATTTGAGTTTTTCTTTGATAGGGTTCACACCTTTCACAAAATCATTTTGATGACGCTGTATAATTATTCTAACAGGAAATATACTTTTTATTTATTCAAAAGGATGTGAATAACCTTGGTAGTTTCAGCCATGGTGGTTTCTTCTATAAATGGAATTATTGCAAAAGATACAAAAGATAATATAGATTGGAGTTCAAAACACGACAAAGAATTCTTCAAAAATTTAACGCAGAGAGCTGGTGTGGTAATTTTTGGTAGAAAAACCTTCAGCAATATCGGAAAACCACTACCTGGACGTCTAAATATTATTATGACAAGAAACCCTGATAAATATAACTCAGAGAACAAAAAACTTTTTTTCACAGACAAGAATCCAAATAATCTACTCCTTTATCTTGAAAGAAAAAAATATGAACACGTTGTTATTGGAGGCGGTAGAAGCATTTATACACTTTTTTTAAATCAGCGACTTGTTAATGATCTATATATTACCTTTGAACCAATCTTACTTTCAGAAGGCATTCGAATGACCGATACACTCAACAATGACATAAAACTGGAAAAAATCAGTACTACTGAACTTACACCAAATTCAGTGGTTATTCATTACAGAATCTCATATAACAATAGTTCTGCTTGAAAGGGAATATGAAGGGTGCTAAAATTTTGCATGTGCGGGTATAGCTCAGTTGGTAGAGCACTAGCTTCCCAAGCTAGGGGTCGCGGGTTCGAATCCCGTTGCCCGCTCCATTTTTAACTTATTATCAAAAAACTCTGTAAATTGTTTTATTCTTTACGTAGTTAAATGATATACTCTTTTGAACAATTCATGGGAGGTACAAAATGAATTCGCCAGTATTGAAGGTTAAAGATCTTAAAAGATACTATCCCGGTGTAAAAGCTGTAGATGGTATCGATTTAACTGTAGAAAAGGGAACTTGTTTTAGTATACTTGGACCCAACGGTGCAGGAAAAACAACCACAGTTGAAATACTTGCTGGCTTAAGGAATCGTGATTCAGGGAGTATTGAATATTTCGGAAAAAATATCAATATGATCAACAGAGATATTAAACAACGCATAGGCGTTCAATTGCAAAGCACAAATTTCTTAGAAAATCTTACTGTAGTAGAAACAATAGATTTTTTCAGTGGCCTCTTTGAGAAAAGTGTATCTGCAGATGAACTCATAAATACAGTTTCACTTATTGAAAAGAAAAGAAACAGAGTTAAAGAATTATCAGGCGGACAATTACAGAGACTTGCTGTAGCAGTTGCTCTGGTGAATGATCCTGAAATAGTCTTTCTTGATGAACCGACCACCGGACTCGACCCTCAGGCAAGAAGGATGTTATGGCAAACCATAAAGAAGATGAAAGAAAAAGGAAAAACCTTAATTCTTACAACGCATTATATGGAAGAAGCTGAAGAATTATCCGATAAAGTTATAATTATTGATCATGGAAAGGTTATTGCAAGCGGTACAGTAAGAGAATTGATTAACTCAATAGAGCATGACAATATCGTCGAATTCAATCTTTCTGAAAATAAAAGTGATTTATCTATAAATATACTAAAAGAAAGATTTAGTGGATTGAAATTGTTGGATAAAATGCGTTATTCAATAACCACAACAGATGTTGAAAAAACACTTATTAAGTTATTCGATATTGCCAAAGAGAACAAGTTTATGCTGAATGATATTGTGATCAGAAAACCAAATCTCGAAGATGTTTTCCTAACACTTACCGGACATTCATTGAGAGACTGAGGTATAACAATGCGATCATTTTTTTCACTTTTTACAGGACTTTTTAAGAATGAAATCAGAGATTTTCAAGCCATAGCTTGGTCTATGATTTTTCCAGTATTTCTATTTTTCGTATTGACCTCGATTTTTAGCAACATTGCAGGTACTGAGACTTCAGGTTTACCAATTCTTGATCTTGGGGTTGTCAAAGAAGAGAAATTAAGTGGATTTGGAACTATCATAAATCAAATACTCGATGACATATCTGGAGATAATGGACCATATAAACAAAAATCCTATGAAAGTAAGGAACAGGGACTTGAAGCATTAAAGAATAAACAAATCGACATTTTACTCGTTATTCCTGAAGGTACAAACATAAAAATGGCCAGAGCACTTATGACAGGAGGAATAACTGACGATAATATTACCTTTGATATTTATCGTGCAGCAGGCATACAGATTTCAACAATTGCATCAAGTATTATGAATCAGATTATGCAGCAGGTAAATCTCGAAATATCAAAGAGAAATAACAATACTTACGTTGATTTTAAGCTTAAGGAAGAAGTGTTAACCAGCTCAACAACTGAAGGTTCATTTGATTATAATGCTTTCCTTTTTCCTGGTGTAGTTATAATGTTGATTCTGGCAGTTTCATTGTTCAACGGACCTCTTTCCATGATAGAAACAAGAGAAAATGGAATAACAAAAAAAATCTACACAACATCTATCTCTCCCATGACTTATCTTGGTGCACAAATACTTAAGCTATTTGTTTTGATTTTCATATCAATGGTAATTTTCTATACATTTGTTCTAATTTTTTATGATCTTGGTACATTAATTTTTAACTTGAGTTTCATATTCAGAATGTTTTATTCAACCATCGTGCTTTTAGGATTTGGTTTGATGATTGCTTCATTTACAAAGAAAGGGTCCACAGCAATGGTGTTTAGCCAAATCGCAAACCAGGTGTTGATGTTTCTTGGAGGATTGTATTTCCCTGTTTTTGACATTCCCTGGAGTATAAGATGGTTGGTTTACGTATTACCTACCACATATCTTGTCGAACTACTCAGGTCTTCAATTGGCTATGGAGTTTCTTCAATGGATACTAGATTACTATATCTTGTTCCTGGAATCTGGTTATTAGCCTCCATTGCCCTATTTGCTGTAAACTTCAAAAAGGTGATGGGATATGAATAAAGTAAAGCAATTTCTGTCTATTTCCAGCGCTTTTACCAAGGAAACGTTCAGAAATAAAGTAGAGGTTTTTTTTACTTTCTTTTTTCCACTGATTTTTTTGATAATGTTTGGTACTTTTTTTGGAGGTTCAGAAAAACTTTCAAATATAAGCGCAGGCATTTATATAGATAAAGGAGTTGAAAATGTTTCATTAGACATACTTAAATCGGATGGGACTGATTTATTGTCATACCAGGAAAAAAACGAACTTTACAAAGATGTAGAAGAAGGAACAGTTGATACCGGAATAATAGTAGAACTTGAAGAAATCATTTTCATTTATAAAGAAGGAGATATTTCTAAAACCAGTACTATCAAATTACTACAGAATACATACAAAACGCAAATTGAAGAAGCTTTTAACCATGTAAATAAAATAGTTGAAGTAAGCAATCATGCAGTATCGTTAGGTGAATCTGAAAGTGTTTCACAAAGCGATTTCATAATGGCTGGTGTTATTGCGATCTCTATTCTTTCTTCAGGTTTATTTTCAGTCATATCAATATTTGGATATTACAAGGAAAAGGGAGTTCTAAAGCGTATCATTGCTACCCCTATACGACCAATGAGTTTTGTTATGGGAGCAACACTCTCAAGGTTATTAATGAGTTTTCTAACAGCTTTCCTGATGCTTGGCGTTAATCGCTTTCTTTTTAGATCAAATTTTTCAATAAAATGGATGCCATTTCTTTTGACTATTGTGTGTTCAACATTGGGAATGATGTCCCTTGGTTTGATTCTGGTAATGATTTTCACTAAAGCAAGAACAGCTGATTCAGTTGCAACTGCTTTGTTTGTAGTAATGCTTTTTTTCTCAGGGGTGTATTTTTCACTGGATTTACTGCCCAGAGTTTTTCAGTACATCGCAATGTTCATGCCTGTAAAATATGTTGCAGAATTGATGAGATTTGTTACAGGAGTAGAGAATATTAGCTGGAATTACTTTTTTAGTGTTAATGCAGTCTTATTCATTTCCGGAATCATTCTAATACAGATATCAGCAAGTCGTTTTTTGCGCCCTGATTGAAGACATTTATTCTATCATCTCAATACCATCTGAAAGTAAATCTACAGCTGCCTGTCTATCAACTGTTGAAAGCACACCTATAGCAGCAAAAATGTAATTCTTATCTACACCTTTCTTTACGTCTTTTCTGGGAAGCAATTCATCAGGGTATTTCCTTGAAAGGATTTCCAAATTATTCATAATTTGCATTTTATATTTTGATCTCGTTAACACCCCACCTGTACCAATCACCTGCTTTATAGCAGTAAGATCTTTACCCTCAGCAATCTCAACTCTTCCAAGAGGACCGAAAAGACGTTTTATTCTGCCTGCATGTCTCCTCACTGAAGACTCAAAACAATATCTGGCCAGCCTTGAAATAAATTGTTCCTGCGCGGGAGTTTTTGGATAAGGTGATATGGTATTTAGAAGGTTTTCTATTTCTGAAAACTCCTGCTTAAGTTGATCAATTCCAATATAGTTGACCACTCTTTCAGCATTAATAAATACTCCAAGATCACCTTCTACCGTTCTCTTTGCCAATGGTTCAGGTGATATCAACATATTTTGAATTTCAGGATCTCCTCGGGTATAAGAATCAACATCGGTAGTTGCACCACCAATGTCAACAACCATTACATCATTCATGCTTTCGGCAAGTAGTTCTGTAGTCAGCATCACCGCTGCCGGTGTCGGGATAATATCTTTGTCTATCGTGGAATATATTTTTTCCATTCCAGGACCTCTGACAATATTTTGAGCAAACACATTTCTAATAATTTTTTTTGTGGGCTCTACATTTAGTTGATCAATTCTCGGATAAACATTTTCCGTAATAATTATTGTTTTACCATTTTCTTTAAAAATATCATTTATTTCATCTTTTGCAGCAATATTGCCAGCATAAACAATTGGAACATCAAGATCTATATGAGATAATTGTCGGGCATTGTGAATTACTGTTTCCATTTCTCCATAATCCACTCCACCAGCAAGTAAAATTAATTTCGGGTCAAATTTTTTTATATGTTCGAGATTTTTCCCCCTAATCTTGCCAGCGGTTATATATTGAATCACACCACCAGCTCCTAATGCAGCCTCTCTAGCGGCTTTAACGGTCATATCATATACAAGTCCATGTACAGTAATTTTTAAACCACCTGCAGCACTGCTGGTCGCCAAAAATGAATTCCATGAAAGCTCTTTCGTTTTAAGTCGCCTTTTTAGCTTATTAAGAGCTCTTTCAATACCAATTGTTACATCGTTTTCATTTACTGTGGTATATGATTCTCCCTGGGCAAGAAACATTAATCTACCATTTCCACTGGAAGAAAAAGCGGAGAGCACAGTTGTTGTGCTCCCTATTTCTGCAATAATATAATCAACTTTCATTAACGACTCTCCAACAACTCCCTGACTATTTTATTAACGATCTTTCCATCAGCTTTTCCTTTGACTTTCGGCATAATATTTCTCATTACATTTCCAAGATCTGATGGATCTTTGGCGTCTATCTCATCAATTGTTTCAATTGCCAGTTTTCTTATCTCATCTTCAGTTAGCATTTCTGGCATAAATTCCTTAAGAATTTCCATTTCTTTTTTTTCCTTTTCGGCAAGTTCTTCTCTATTTGCATTTTCGTATTGTTCTATCGATTCTTTTCTATTCTTAATCTCTTTCAATATAAAATTCTGAACTATTTCATCGGTAGGTCCTTCTTTTTTTGCCTGTTCAGAAGATGCGAGGTGATTTTTTACAGCTGCTATAACAGATCTTATTGTGTTTGCCCGTAAACTGTCTCTACTCTTAAGAGAATTCTTCAATTCATTCTGTAGCTCGTCATATAAATTCATAGAGCACCTCCAAATGACTACGTTTTATCATTTTCTACTTCAAATTCTTCTTCTTCAAAGGGTCTTGGCCTTACTAAAGGGAAAGGTATTACATCGCGAATACTTGTAGTATCAGTGACAAGCATGAGAATTCTATCCCAACCTATTCCCAATCCTCCTGTTGGAGGCATACCATACTCCAGAGCTCTAATAAAGTCAAGGTCCATCATCTGTGCTTCTTCGTCTCCACTTTCACGTAGTTCTGATTGTTTCTGGAATCTTTTCAACTGTTCAATAGGATCATTAAGCTCACTGAATGCGTTTCCACATTCCATGCCATAAATAACTGGTTCAAAACGTTCAGTTAACCTTTCATCATTTCGATTTCTTTTGGCCAATGGTGAAATAATCTCAGGATGATCCATAACAAAAGTGGGTTGAATAATTTCATCTTCTACCAGATCCCATAATTTCTCAACAAGATGACTTCTTTCTTTAAGCTCCGGCATGCTATCGTGATTCTCTAAAATTTCAGTTAGCTTTTCATCAGAATCCTCAAGTACATCAGCATCAAGCTTTTCTTTAATAAAATCAACAAATTTTACCCTTCTCCATGGTGTAGAAAAATCAATTTCTTTGTTCTGGTATGTAATTTTTTTGGTACCCATAAGCTTTTCAACAACAGTACTGATTAATTCTTCTGTTAATACCATTATGTCTTTGTAATCGGCATAGGCTTGATAAAGTTCCATCATAGTAAACTCGGGATGATGCTTGTAAGACATGCCTTCATTACGAAAATTCTTTCCTATTTCATATACCTTTTCCATGCCTCCAACAAGATAGCGTTTTAAATATAATTCAAGAGAAATTCTTAGATACATATCCACATCGAAAAGATTAATATGTGTTACAAAGGGTTTTGCAGAAGCCCCACCTGTTACGGATTCCAATATAGGTGTTTGTACTTCTATAAAACCTCTATCGTTTAGAAATTCTCTTATGTATCTCATCATCTCAAACCGCATTCTTACCCTTTTTAGTGCTTTGTCATTTGACAGCATTTCGACATACCTTTGACGATAAATAATCTCTTTATCTTTTAGGCCATGCCACTTTTCAGGAAGCGTACGGATTGCCTTTGTTAAAATCTGAAATTCTCTTACAAAAATTGAAAGTTCTCCAGTATGGGTTTTAAAAGGGAAGCCTTCTATTCCAACAAAATCTCCAAGACTTGTGTATTTCTTAAAATTATTGAAAGCTTCTTCTCCGATTTCATTCTTTCTAATATACGCCTGTGTTCTTCCCGTTTCATCTTTAATTACAAAAAAAGATGATTTACCGTGATGTCTTAAAGCCATTACCCTGCCAGCCATGGTTACATTTTCATCTTCAAGTGTTTCAGAGGTTTTTAGCTCTTTATACCTTTCCAGAACATCTTCAGCATTATCTTTTTTTTCGAAATTATAAGGGTATGGGTCAATTTCTTTTGATCTCATTTCTTCTATTTCGGATAATTTGTGATGTCTAATTTCTTCATTCATTCAAAAAACTCCTCCCGTTCATTTTTCAATAGAAAGTATCTGATATTTCACCAGGCCAGAAGGTGTTTTTACTGTAATTTTTTCACCAACGCTTCTATCCATTATTGACCTTCCAATTGGAGATTCAGCACTTATCTTATTTTTAAAGACATTTGCTTCGTGAGAATTAACAAGTTGAAATTCCTTTTTTTCGTTGGTTTTAAAGTTCTGCACAACAACTTTTGAACCCAGTTTAACTGTTTTGCCATCGCCTTCATCTTCAATAACCTCAGCGTTATTTAATATATTCTCTAACTCTTTGATGCGACTATCAATTCTGCCCTGCTCGTTTTTCGCTTCATCATATTCACTGTTTTCACTAAGATCGCCAAGTTCTCTGGCTTCCTTTATTCTTTCTGCAATTTCATACATGAGTTTTTTTCTCAACGTATTAAGTTCGTCTTTTAGATTTTCGTAACCCTCTTTGGTTAAATATATTACGTCATTCTTTGCCATTCATATCCCTCCATTACCGATTCTTTAATTCATCCTTTAGTTCACCAATTATATCCATAAAATGATCTAAATCTCTGAACTCTTTGTAAACTGATGCGTATCTGACATAGGCGACACGATCTTTTTTCTTAAGCGTTTCCATAACAAATTCACCGATTTCATGCGATTCTATCTCCGTTTTTCCTTCTCGAATTATCTCATTTTCAATCTCTCCAGTCAAATGCTCCATCTCTTCCGGAGTAACTGGACGTTTTTCACATGCTTTAACAATGCCTCCAAGTATTTTACCTCTATCAAAATTCTGTTTTGTTCCATCCTTTTTGATGACAAAAATTGGTCTTCGTTCAAAACGTTCGTAGGTGGTGAACCTACCTTTACAACGTTCGCATTCTCTTCTTCGTCTTACAACACTGTCATTATCTGTAAGGCGTGTATCTATTACTCGTGTAACTGCGTGACTGCAAAAAGGGCATTTCATTGTTCTTCCTCCAATTCAGCAGCAATTTTTTTAATCTTCTTCAGCCTGTTGTAAACCTCAGATTTTGTCATAGGAGGATCCACTAACTCTCCTAGTTCCCTCAAAGAAAGATATTCATATTTCAATCTAAGCCTGGCCAGTTTTAAAAGTTCCTTATCAAGTCTATCAAGTCCAATTGTTTTATCTATTATACGTATCGCTTTAACTTGAGATGCCATAGCCTGACCCGATTTATTAGCATTTGCGGTGATGAAATTCAGTGTCCTGCTAACATTTCCTCTAATCTGTCGCACCTCAACTGTTCTTAAAAGTAGCGATACAATATTATGGGCTTCCATCAATGATAAAAACTCAATTATTGTCCTGGCTGATTTCATATAGAATTTAAAGTGACTTCTAACCGGAACATATCCCGATTTGATGTTGAAAGAATCCCATAGTTGCTTTTGCAACCTCTCTATGAACTTTTTGCTGGTATCAAGTGTGATCTCAAGATGGTATCCCTTCGAGGGATCTATTATTGAACCACCTGCCAGATATAATCCTCTTAAAAAAGCTCCAAAATATGCTGGATCTTCTTTTACAAAATCAGGTAAATCATTGTCTGTTATTGATATGTTTGCTTTGTTAAGAAGTCTATCTACCTCTTCATATTCAAATGATAATTCTCCACCCTTTCTATGATTAAAACGTTTCTCTTCGGTTATTTGACCTTCATACATCTTTATTTGAAGTTTTTTTGCCAATATATAGAGTCTCTTTAGTGCACTCATTGTTGAAAGGTAAATTGTAAGATATCTCTTCTTATCTCTAATTAAAAGGTTTCCTCTTGATTTTACAAACCCCAAAAACTCTGATTTGACCTCAAGAAGGTCATTTACTGTTGTGTGACTTAATTCATCTCTAAGCTTATCCGAAAAACTCATTATTTCTCTACTCCGCAATTCCTAGAATTCTGGCAATTTGAAATACTGACGATTCTGAATGCCTCAACACTAACTTTTTTCCATTTGCTTCCAGCTGCTTTTCTTCAAAGTCTTCTATCCTGATAACTCTGTTGTCGCATTCCATGTCATTTTTCACAGGTATAGCTCCACTTTTCTTGTACTTTTCAAAGATTTCAGGTTCCATTTTTTCAAGATTTGACAGATCTACCCAAAAAATCTTATCAAGTATAACACTCGAATATTTTTCAACTTCCAGCACATGTTGCTTAAGGGAAAAATTATTTGTTTCACCGGGTTGGGTCATGAGATTTGAGATATATGCCTTTTTTCCTTTGCTTTTTTGCAAAGCTTGTGGAACTCCCTCAACAAGAAAATTGCTTATTATACTTGTAAAAAGACTACCCGGACCAAAAATTATATAGTCTGCATTTTCTATTGCCTCTACCACTTCCGGTAACGCTTTGACAGTTCTGTCAAGTCTCAATTCTTTAGGAGAACAGCCTTTTTTACTAATATTTGTTTCACCTTTCAATATAGTACCATCATTAAATGTACCTACCAAATGAATTAGTGCATCAGCCACGGGAAGAACATTTCCTCTTATTCTTAGCAGTTTGGAGGCTGCTGCAACTGCTTCAGGGAAACTCCCTTCCATCTCAGTAAGGCCCGCCAAAATTAAATTACCCAGAGAGTGTTTCAGTAACTTATCCGATTTAAATCGATAACTAAACACTTTTGACAAAAGGTTTTCATCATCTGCAAGTGCCAAAAGATTGTTTCTTATATCACCGGGTGGCGGCATTCCAAGATCTTCTCTCAAACGTCCCGAGCTACCTCCGTCGTCAGTAATTGTCACCACAAAAGTCAGATTTACAGAAAGCGTTTTTAATACACGTCCAAAGGTGCTTAAACCTGTACCACCGCCAATAACAACTACTTCTGACATATTTACAACTCCCTGTGATGGAGAATTATATCAACATTATCTCCAACGGTATTTCCCAGTTCAGCATAGATTTTTTCCGCTACATAAACCGATCTATGTTTTCCACCAGTACAGCCTATTGCCGCTTTAAGCTGATTTCTACCTGTACTACTAAATTCCGAAAGTGTTGTTTTTATAACCAAAATAACTGATTTCATATATTTATTTAAAACTTTTGATTTCTCAAGAAAGTCCCTAATTCTGGGATCCTTACCGGTTAAATCTGCTAACTTCGGTATATAAAATGGATTTGACAGGAATCTTACATCAAAAACAAGATTGGCATCTGTTGGTATGCCATAACCATAGCTAAAACTTTCAATAATCAATCTTATTGGAGGAATTTCGCTTTTCGACGGCTGAATTATTCTCAAAATATGATTTTTAAAATCTTGAATTTCAAGATTGGAAGTGTTTAAAACCAGGTTAGCTTCTTTCATTAACGGTGCCATGAGCTGCCGCTCTTTTTCAATGCCTTCTTTTAAAGAATAATTTTTTGAAAGTGGGTGAGCTCTTCGGGTTTTTCTGTATCTATACATGATAATATCATCATCAGCATCAAGGAATATTATTTTAGTTGTAAGGGTTTCGTTAAGCTGCTTAATCTGTTTAATAATTTCTTCGGAACTTCCAAATTTCATAATTACTCTAACATCAATCACAATAGCAAGGCTATCAAGTTTTGATTCAACTAAAACAGAAACAAAATCCTTTATAACAGTCGGGGGTACATTATCAACACAAAAAATTCCAAAATCTTCAAGTATTCTTAGAGCAGATGTTTTACCTGCTCCAGACATTCCCGTTATTACCAACAATTCACTTTTTTTCATATATTTTCACCCAGCATTAATATTCAAACCGGCACTATTTTCCTCCACTTTTCTAACAGGATATGACAGCAAATTCCTGTCAATCTTTGCAAGCTGCTCTTTAAACATTTCGGGGTCACCGGTAACATAGAATTCCGTTTCAACCTCTGAATCTTCATCCACATTAAGTAACTGCTTGAATTGTTCTGAAAGGTAAATGGACGGGTCATCAATTATGACTTTTCTTCCCAAAAATTCACTAATAGTCTCTTTTAAAAAGGGATAATGAGTACACCCAAGTATCAATCTGTCAATCCCGGTATCTTTGATTTCACTCAGATAGAAAGAAACAATTCTCTCAACAAGCTTACCCTCCCATAAACCTTCTTCTACCATTGGTACAAAAAGAGGGCATGCTTTTTGGTGAACGTTTTTAATTTGCTCAAGGGTAATAAGTTTTCTCAAGTAAACTGACCTTCTAACAGTAGTTTCTGTTCCAATTATCGCAATATTGTTCTTATCAGATAGCATATTCGAAAGGAAATTAACAGTACTATCAATTACACTGACGTAATCCACGCCCAATGATTTTTTCTCTTCATCGATAAGGATGGAATCTGAAGTATTACAAGCGCAAATGATACAGGAAACATCACTCCTAACAAGAAAAGCCAAAATATTTTTAATATATCCATGCAATAACCTTTTAGGTTTAGAACCATATGGAACGTGTGCTGTATCTGCAACATATATAAAATCCACACCTTTTATGTCACTATTCATAAGTTCTTTTAGAACTGTTATACCACCAATCCCAGAATCAAAGATCCCTATCCTTTTTTTTGCCAATTTTTCCACGTCCTCTGTTAAGCTCAGACAATACATCATTATACTTTTCTTTTAATCTCTGTAACTCACTTTCAGTTTTTATTAACTCCCCAACTTTGTTAACCAGTATACCTGTTATAATCTTTTCAAATCCTACATTTGTAGAATTCTTTTCAAGCAGTTCGTATTCTCTTTGTATTTCGCCGAATACTTTGTCAACGAATTCATCGGGATCAGTTGTAAGAAACTCAAATTCTTTATCACCCAGTTTTAATTTTACATACCTTCTCATGTTGTTTCTCCTTCTTTGGTTCTCACTTTATCTAAACTGTCTTTTACTCTTTCTATTAAGTTTTCAAGGACTTCGCTTTCTTCTTTAAGTTTGTTTTCAAGGTCTTTAACTCTGTTTTCAAGGTCTTCATTTTTCTTTTCCTGTTCTTCCAGTTGATTCCACAGCTGAATATTCTCTTTGTTAATTTTTCGAAACTCTTCAACAAGTTTGTCTACTACATGTTCAAGCTGCTGAGATACTTCCATAAAATTCACCCCCTTGTCTAAAAATTATAGCATTGAAAGTTATAATATAAAATAAAAAAGGAACCGCATAAGCGGTCCCTTTAAAAAAACCTTTTATACGTATTTCTTAGATATTGAAACCAGCTCCATAAAACTATCTTTAAGGCTGGCTCCTCCAATTAATCCTCCATCAATGTTTGGCATTTTTACTAGACTATCCATATTATTGGGTTTAATACTACCACCATATAACAATCTTATTTTATCACTCAAATCTTCCCCGTACATTTCTCCAAGAAGTCTTCTTATATATCCCATGGCTGAATCCGCTTGTTCGGGCTTCGCGACTTTTCCTGTACCAATTGCCCATACAGGTTCATAGGCAATCAACATTTTTTCTACAGATGACTTCTCAATATCTTTCAAGCCCTTTCTTATCTGTCTCTCTAAAACATTATTTGTCAAATCTAATTCTCTTTCTTCCAGGGTTTCGCCTATACAAAAAATAGGTATTAATCCAGCTTCAAGGGTAGCAATTATCTTTTTGTTTATCCATGAATCCGATTCTTCAAAAATATGTCGGCGTTCAGAATGTCCAATAATCACATGTGTTATTTTGAGATCTTTTAGCATATCAAGAGAAATTTCTCCGGTATATGCCCCGCTTTTTTCCTCATGAATATTTTGTGCTCCAACTATAACGTTTGTATCTTTAAGTACCTCAATAACGAATGGTAAATCAATAGCTGGGGGACAAACTATTATGTCAATTTGCTCTTCATTTCCAACAGATGACGCTATATGACCAGCGAATAGCTTCGCTTCAGTTGGAGTCTTATTCATTTTCCAGTTTCCAGCAACTGTTAGCTTTCTAAGTTTTTTTTTGAGGAAAGTTTTTCAGCTATACTCTTAATACCCGGTAATTCAGTTCCTTCAAGCATTGCAAGGGAGGCTCCGCCACCTGTTGAGACATGTGTTACTTCATTTTCAAGGCCAAACTTTGCTATAGCAGCAGCGCTATCTCCACCACCGATTATTGTGTCCGCTTCCATAGAAGCAAGTGTCTTTGCAATCTGTTCTGTTCCTTTTGCGAAATCATCAACTTCAAAAACGCCCATTGGTCCATTCCAGACCACTGTTTTTGCTCCCTCAAGTTCTTTTCTAAAAAGTTCAACCGTTTTTGGTCCAATGTCCAGACCCTTCCAGGCTTCAGGAATACCGTCCTCAATTGAAACCACTTTGCTCTCTACACCTGATTTCATTTCCTGTGCTATAACTGTGTCAACAGGTAATATTAATTTCACATTATTTTCTTTAGCCTTTTTCAATAAAGATTTTGCAAGTTCAAGCTTGTCATCCTCAACAAGGGAATCACCGACTTTTTTGCCAAGAGATTTTAAAAAGGTGAACATCATGGCTCCACCAATCAATATCTTATTCGCTTTATCTAACAAATTTTCAATGACGCCTATTTTATCAGAAACTTTTGCTCCTCCAAGAATAACTACATATGGATGATCAGGGTTACTAACAGCTTTCCCGAGCATGTCAATTTCCTTTTGCATCAAAAAACCAGCAACGCTTTCTAGATGTTCGGCTACTCCTACATTCGAAGCATGGGCCCGATGTGCGGTACCGAATGCATCATTAACATGTATGTTACCCAGTTTTGCCAGTTCTTTAGCAAATAATGGATCGTTTTTCTTTTCACCAGCGTAAAATCTCACATTTTCCAGAAGTACTATTTCACCGTCATTCATCGCATTTATCACTTTCATTGGTGCCTCACCTATACAATCTTCAACAAAGGTGATATGCTTACCAATCAATCTTTCCAGTCTTTTGGCTACCGGCTTTAAACTGAAATCTGGTTTTCTTTCTCCTTTCGGTCTTCCCAGGTGAGAAACTAATATTGCTTTACCACCCTGTTCAATAACATACTTTATCGTAGGCAGTGCTGCTTTTATCCTTGTATCATCAGTCACTTCTCCCGTTTCTTTATCAATCGGAACATTAAAATCTACTCTCATAAGAATCTTTTTTCCTTTTAGGTCAACATCTTTTATGGTTTTTTTACTCATACAATCACCCCTTCGTTTATAACTTGAAAAGGGAGCACAGAGCTCCCCTTTATACTAAACTGCCATTCTTTCAGCTAAATCTACAACACGGCAACTGTATCCATATTCATTGTCATACCACGAGCATACCTTGACAACATTTTCGTTTACGAAGGTAAGGCCAGAATCAAAAATCCCTGAATATGTTGAACCAACTATGTCGCTGCTCACAAGCGGGTCTTCTGTATAACCGAGAATCCCCTTAAGTTCATTCTCACTTGCTTCCTTCATTACTGAATTAACCTCTTCAGCAGTGGTGCTCTTATTAACAATCACCGTTAAATCTGTTATTGAACCATCTGGTACAGGTACTCTTAGCGCCATTCCATCAAGTCTTCCCTTCATTTCAGGAATAACTAAACCTACAGCTTTAGCAGCTCCTGTAGATGTGGGAATGGTATTTGCAGCACATGCCCTTGCCCTTCTCAAATCCTTGTGCGGACCATCAAGGACATTCTGATTGGCTGTATATGCATGAATTGTCGTCAAAAAACCTTTTTCTATACCAAACTTTTCATGTAGAACTTTTATCACAGGTGCAACAGAGTTTGTCGTACACGATGCACATGAAATCACCTCGTGTTCTGGCTTCAATTCTTCATCATTTACGCCAGGAACAATTGTTGCATCGATGTTCCCTTTAGCAGGAGCCGTTATAATGACTTTCTTTGCACCCGCTTCAATATGCGGCATTGCCTTATCCTTACTTCTAAATACGCCTGTTGATTCTATAACGATTTCTACATCCAGGTCTTTCCAGGGTAATTTTGATGGGTCTTTTTCTGCAAAAACCTTTATCTTTTTACCATCCACTATCAATGCATTATCTTCTAGGTTTACCTTTCCCGGAAATCTGCCATGCACGGTGTCATATTTCAGTAAATGACCCAGTGTTTTTGCATCCGTTAGATCGTTAATTGCCACGACATCAAAACCATCTCTTTTTAGCATTTCTCTAAAAACCAGCCTACCAATTCTTCCAAATCCGTTAATTGCTACTTTCATTTCCTACACCTCCTCATTTATTTAACATATCTTCAGGTAGATTAAGATCACCTGTTAATTTAGATGTCTCTTCATCTCTTTTTTTCTTGATATTTTCCAGTACTTCATTAACTCCAGCAATAATTAGGTCCTGAACAATTTCGAACTCCTCTTCCCTTAAATCATCGCTTATCTGGATATCTTTTATTCTGTAATCACAGCTAGCTGTTACCTTAACGGCTCCTCCACCGGAAGTAGCCGAGACTTCAACATCTTTAAACTTTTCTTCAATCTGTTCCATTTGTTCCTGAGCTTTTTGAGCCTGTTTCATCAACTCATTCAATTGATTCGATTTTTTTGATGACTTTTTTCCTACACTTCTTCCTCCCAATCCTCTAATTTTCTTAGCCATTATCTTCCTCCTCAATTATCTCAATGTTATTATCATCAAATAGACTTATCACACGTTCAAGATATTCCTTTTCTTTTGGTGCAAGTTTATTGAGTAATTCTTTGTTTTCAGTTTTTTTGTTGGTTTTATTTTCTAAAACAAAGTTCATTCCAAGTTTCTTTTGCACAAGCTCTTCTATTAACGTAATTCTTTCCTGTGCTATTGTATGTGAAATTGAATCTCTTGGTTGAAATCTTGCCCGGAAACCTTCTTTGTCCAGTTCAATCTCAGCGATATTAAGAAGAACCCAGTCTAATATTCTGTCTTCATTATAAAGAGAGTCTAAGAATTGGCCTACTTTATCAGGTAAAGATTTTTCTCTTTGGTTAACAGATGAATCCTCTTTTTCAGTAACATCCTGATTTCTACTTTCTTTAGATTCTTGCGAAAGGGATGGTTCAGCATCTATATTCTCCGCAGATTCTGTTTTCTCTGTTTTTCCACTAATATCATTAGCTTTTAATAAACTCAGTACATCAAAAGCTAATTCCTTATCTTCAGCAATTTTCAATTCTTTCTTTATCTCCCACAGTTCTGTAACCAGCCTTGTAATTTTATGGAAGTCTTTTTTCTCTTTCATTATTTTATCCCTCAACAGGTTTATTGCCTGTTCTACCATCACTTCATAAGAAAAGCCCAGTTTTTTTACCCGTTCTGAAACTAAATTCAATGCATCCAAATCAGCATTTTCAAGTGCTTCAATATAGTTTCTAATTACATCCTCGGGGATTATACCAAGGACTTCTCTTACTACTTTCTCGCTGATTTCATCTGAAAAAACCATTACTCTTTCAAGAAGATTTATTGCATCACGCATTCCACCATTTGAAGCTCTAGCAATAATATCCAACGCTTTTTCTTCGTACTCTAAATCTTCATTTTTCAATACATGTTTAAGATAATTTAAAATTTCACTAGTTGTCAACTCATTAAAGGTAAAAATCTGACATCTGGACAGTATGGTTTCAGGGACCTTTTCGAGATTTGTTGTCGCCAACACGAAAACAACATGATCTGGTGGTTCTTCCAGTGTTTTCAATAGCCCATTAAACGCTTCCCTGGTTAACATATGAAATTCGTCCACAATATATACCTTGTACCTACCCATTGTGGGTCTATAAGAAGCTGCATCTCTGATCTTCCTTATCTCATCAATTCCTCTATTAGAAGCAGCATCCAGTTCTATTACATCCATATGATTTGATTTATTTATCGCATTGCAGGATTCACAATGGTTACAGGGTCTATTGTCTTCAGAAAGACAGTTCAGCGATTTTGCAAGTATTCTTGCTGTAGTTGTTTTACCGGTTCCTCTGGGACCGTAGAAAATATAAGCATGAGAAACCTTTCCTTTTTCCAGCGCCTTTTTTAAAATATCTTTCACCTGATTTTGCCCTATCAACTCATCAAAATTTAACGGTCGATATTTTCTATAAAGAACCTCTCCCATAACTCACCACCAATCGTTACTACGTTAATTATATCAGAAAGGTTCAATAAGCTGGTAAAGAATAATTTAATAGTTCATCAAACAAAAAAACTGAAGTAATTAAGATAAATTACTTCAGTATATAAAACTATTCTAAATTAATGCCGCAATACATAGGCAGAGTTATACTAATCTCGAATAATGGCTATTTATTTTTTAATAAACTCCAGCAATTCAGAAAAACTTCTTTCTTTCAGTAACTCACTTACTCTCATCCAGCAAGTGTAACTATAATTTTGATACTGATAGTAATCAAGGTCTTTCGGGTTGATATCTTCGATTTCAGTCATTAAAGAAAGAGATTTACCCTCCCAGTTTTTTGCAACGATACATGCTAATCCCTCTTCGATCCAGTAATCAAGACTGTAGGGCTGGAGTGCCAGGTGTGTCAATTCATGAGCCAATGTCTTAACTAGTGACTCATGAAGGCTTGATGGCTGCAAAAAAATGTCTCCATTTCTAACTCCAGCTAAAACCCAGTAGGGATGTCCTGATAATTCAACAAATTCTGAAACCGAAGATGCCAGATATATTTTATAATCAGTACGGGTTGCCGGGTTTCCAATATTTTCTTCAAACCTTTTTCTGAATTCTTCAAGTTCAATGTCATACCATGATACGTACATTACTGAAAAAGAAAAGGATATACAAACAGTTAATATAAATATTAACAACAAAATTTTCTTTTTCATTCTCTGTCCTCAATAGCTAAAATAGTGGGTTTAGAAGTTCCAAAAGTTCCTTCATCGTACATTCCCCAAACCTTAGAGGGCGGAATCATATATTCGCCAGGAGCAATCAAACGGTATGACGTTCTGATTGTTCTGTTACTGGAGTAATACCAGAAATATGAAACCTTTTCATATCTTGGTTCAATGTGTGAATATGTTGGCTGATAACTACTTGAATACTTCCCTTCAGAATAATCTCTGCTATCGGGCAATTTGTATTCATCAATATATAGTGCTCCTGAAGGAACCGGCTCTTCAAAAATAAAATATTTTATATTTTTATTTAATTCAAGTTCACTTTCTGCAATGATAAGATCTCCAACTTTGAGTGGTGAGTTTTTCGTCAATATCAGTTTTATGAATATTAACCGATCATTATACAATTTTTTCCGCAGCAAAAACTCTGACTTGCCAATCTTGCCAAGTAATTCCGTATTTTTTGTTATCCAACCCAAACGATAGTTCCCAAGACACAGTTCGTCATTAACAAAATGTAACTCCATTCCATCATACTCAGTTTTTGTGTTTATCGAAATCTCTTTGTTTTCTTCCAGGTTGACTTCTTCAAGCTGTCCAATTATATAAGGTGAATTTACCTGGGGAACTGTTTTACTAACATATGCGTTTCTTGATAAAATCTCGACCTCTTTTCTAAGTATTCTTGTTATCTTCATACCATTTTCTATGGGTTCTACGGAATCCAATGGGTATTTAATAACGTTATTAATAATCACAAAAGCGTTTCCAGTTGTCTCTATTGTAATAGGACCTTCTATTTCTGGACTTATTTCCAATTCTACCTTAGAACTCCCATCTATGAATTCGCGTTTGATTAGTTTTGAGTTATCTTTAATAAACACCTCAATTTCTTCAATTGAACTATTCGAAAAATCTGAAAGCTCAATAACCGCTAGGCATGTTGATATGGTTCTTCTCCATCTTCCTCCATTATTTCTATTTAGTATGGCCTGACCTACACGCAATGCCAGTTCATCGTCATACTCTAAATCATTGATGGCTTTAAAAAGCATTAAAAGAGATAAATCACTATCAAAGAAATAGTCAAAGGATTCCCCATTTACTTCGACACTCTCTTCTCCAAACTTAATATAATCCCATGCTTTTTCTAAAAAGTTAATTGCCTCCTGTTTCTTTCCAATTCTGTTTAATGCCATTGACGTCAATGCGACTGAAGCGAGGTCTCTATCATACTTTTCAATGATTAAATTTGAACTGTCATCATAAAGTGTATATACATACTGAACAAAAGGATCTCTGTCATCACTCATCATTCTTCCAAGCGCATAAGCTCCATCTTCTATAACATCTTTATTAAGCTCTACACCTGCCTTATCTGCCAGATAAAATCCAAACATGACATATGCTGTCATAAACGTTTGAGTTTTATCATTTTTCCACCATCCCCAACCGCCATCGTAATGCTGATAACCGTAAAGACGTTCAAGAGCTTCTGCATTGTATTCTGAAAGTTTATTCTTTATATCAGCTGTGAGGATATTATCCAAATTCCCGGCAGCGATAACAGGCAACCAGGTGCTCATTGTCTGCTCAACGCACCCATAAGGATAACGTAGAAGATAGTTTATTGATTTGAAAAGTATTTCATTTATATCAGTTGTTATGGTTATAGTTCCGAATTCATTACTATCAAGATCGATAGATCTTTCACCTCTAGAAAGAATTGTCTTTTCTTTGTTGATAGATATATATCTTTCCTTAACCGGCAAGGAAAGTTCAATAGCATCAGAATATTTGTTTGAATCAATGATTAGCTTAATACTTACTTCTTTTTCACCACTTCCAGGTGGTATGTTCTTTATCGGGTATTCAAAAGTTAATGTACTGGAAGTTCTGTTTTCCAAAATTAAGTCTCTTTGCTCAACTAATACGTTATCAATGAAAAGTTCACATTTAGCTGAAATATCTTCTTCGGTACTATTCATGACAGAAAAAACCAGTTGCGCACTGTCACCAGAAATGAAGTATTCCTGATTATACATATTTATGGACAAAGGCAACCATGTTTCCATTTCGCCTTTACTGTAACCAAATCCTGAAAATCCTGACGCAAGCGTTCTTACGCTCCATAAATCCAGACTATCAGGCATTTTAAAGGAAATATTCGCTTTTCCATTCTGATCTGTGAAAAGATTGGTACTCCAGAGGGCTGTGTCCGAAAAGTCCTTCCTAAGATTTGGTTTACTCTGTACAGATGAACCTTCAGGGACCTTGGCTTCCGCAATCATATAATAATCTTCTGTGTAATCAATGATATTAGTTATTGATGGAAACATACTGGGTAATTTATCTGTTAGTACACTTGTTTGATATGTTACAAATCCTCTGTCAAACAATGATTCAATTGAAGATTTCCATTTGTCTTCTTCACCTTCGAACATCCTTCTCAAAGATTCAGATAAAACCGCAACAGTTAAGGCGGTAACTGCAGGATTTCCTTCCTCATCAGTAACTTCTAAAGAGAAATCTACGTTTTCTCCCGGAATTACCCTATCTGGAATGTGGATATCGACCTTATACGGAGATGGAGCTTTTTCAAGATTCACTGTTCGTTTAATTGTTTCAACATTTCCATTGAGAGAATAATGCATTGTAAGATGGAAGGAGCCGAATGAGTATTTCTCGGGTTTTTGAATAACAATTTTTTTCCTGTTTTTATCCATTGAAAATTGTTTCGATATTAGCTTACCTGAAAAATCTGCAACCAGCCAAACATCTGTCTCAATTCCTGACATCAGTTCGATCTCTACATTCCCGTTTCCTAATTTCTTAATATCATTTACTACAAGTTTGTCTTTTACACTTTCTTCAATAAAGAAACTACGACTCAATGCTTTTTCTTCCACTATCACATTCCCATATTCATCTTTTGCAATTAATCGATAATTTAAATTTTTCTTCAAAGGATTATCCTCATTAGAAATGAAAATTTCATACTTTCCTTCTGAATTCGATTTGTATGACTCATTTCTGATAACAAATTTTAAACTCACGGTTTTTATACCATCATCTGTATAACTGGTGTTTTTCTCAATAAACCAGAGTTCAAAATCAAAGTTCAATGAAACTGGACTCTTCATGGAATCCAGACTCTTTACCTCAATGATCACACCATCTTCCACTTTTTTATAGCTACTGTTCAGGATATACATACCCTGAATTACTTCAAAATCAATTGAACGTTGTAGCTCCATACCTGTTTCATCAGAAACTGTAAAAATCATTGTGTATTTTCCCGGTGATAGTTCTTTGCCATACCCAACTACTGTTTTTTCATCATTACTTATCTTTGTCGTACCATTATCAATATATCTTCCATTTTTATAAATGACGTATGATATATCTCCCTTTCTAACAGGGTCACCGTAATAATAATCTGCCTGAACATTTACGGAAATGGGTTCACCTACAATAAATACTCTATTTCCAACATCAACTTTCACTTCAAAATTTGGTTTCTTATAATCGGATATATTAAAATAATGGGTATATTCATTTTCATCCCATTCAAGTTGTATTTTGTATGATCCTCTTGTCATTTCTTTGTTGGTTTCTATCGAACTCTTAATCGAACCGGTCCAATCTGTTTTGATGGTTTCATTTTTTATTTCTCTGTTCATGGGATCATAAATAATTAAATTGACTTCTTTGAGAAGAACTTCAAAGCCTTCAGGAGTAACCTTCCTAAGAAAGGCTCTAAAATTAACAGTCTCACCGGCCTTGTATGCTGGTCTGTCAGTTACTATAAGTGCGAGTTCCTTTGATGGAATCGTTTTCTTGAATTCTTCGGGTTTCCATAAGTAATCCCCATTTACAGTATGAATTAAATAAGTGTTTTCTGTTGAAGGAAGGAAGTTAAGTTCGCTTACCATTCTATCTTCTATGCGTTGAACAAGTTCACCAGTAGTAAGATTATAAATGTCAATATCTTCAATCATCTCACCGTTTCTGTTCCATACAGATATCATAAAATTATCTATGTTATAAACTAGAACAGGAACAATCGATTTCTTGAATAGCATATATTTTCTAGACTCAACTTCAGAAATCACATTCAAAAAAATAATTCCGTCTTCCTCTTCAAAGGGTAAAGCTAAGAATTCACTGGTAAGAAGTTCTTTTTTGATGTTAAAAAATGGTCCTCTGTCAGGTGTAATATCAGCAATTGTCTTAACCTGTGATAGATCTTCAGGAAGTATTTTGTATGCCTCTATTTCAATAATATTATCGTATCTGCTTGCAATTATTTCTAAAGAATCAGAGGAATAAAATCCGATAAATGTTTCTCCCACAGGACTTTCATTTTTCAGCAAATCAAAGGAAAAACCACATAGCGACATAGCAAATATCACGGAAAGAATCAAAACCAATCTCTTCATCATTCCACCTCCGCCTGTTTATTTAGAATCTTGAATCGATAAAATCCCAAAAAGAACGGATTTTCTTTTACAGGAAGCCATTGAATGGGCATTAATCTCAAATAATCATCGAGTAACCACAGTTTAACCTTACCCACGTCTTCTTCTGAAACCGGGCCCGTATGATAAACAAGGCCCTCACCTGTGAATATCATACTGTGAAAAGTAGAAGGGTCTGGAAAGTGAAAAAAGAGAACGTCTCCAGGCTCTGCTTCTTCAACATTTTTGCTAACGTAATCAGTATTGTGTCTCAATAGATTATAAGCATCTGCATACGCAAGAAATTGCCCTGATTCTGTTAAGAATAATCTGGTTTCAATGACAGGAACATTTGGATAATTATATGATCGAACGTCTTCAAGTTTAGAGAGATCAATTCCCGTCAATTCTTTCCATTCTTTTCGATTAAAACCCATAGATGAAATCCAGTTCTCATCATGATCTTTTAAAGCTTCTTTGTAGGCAAACCTTATCAGACCCGAGCAATCTCTTTCATTTTCTGACCAGTAGTTTGAATTGTTTACTGCCTGAAGGACAGCGATGTTCACAAACCAGATTCTGAATCTTTTAGAATTAGTCTCATTTAACTCTACTGCGTCGGGAAAACTATTATTATTGGTATCATTCCATCCTTGAAAACGAAATTTTATCTCCTTAACAATGTTCTTGAATCCAGAGTAAACTACCTTTAAAAGGGCTTCCTGTTTAATAATCTGCATTCTATATATGATTTCCGAATCATCATATTCTTTTTCTCTGATTCTTAAACCATCAGTAATAATTGTTTCAATTTTTTCAAATTTCTTAACAGGAAAACTAACCTTAAAATGATCGCCAGGACTCAATTCTTCAGATATGGCAGGCTTGTAGTTTTGAATGAAAGAAGCATCCATTGAAGCTATCACAAAAAGAATTGTAATCCCGCAAACCGCCAACAGATAAAAAATACTGATAAGAGAATATATTTTCATAATTAATTCACTTTAACATTCTATCATAATAAAACCGCAAAACTTCAAAAGTGTTTATGTTTATTATTCAGCATATAATGTGGTAATATTGGCAGATGAAAGAGGTTTTATGCGTATTTTTGGCTGGTGATAGAATGATAAGCAATTCCCGTGAATATTATGATGATATAGCTGAAATCTATGATTCCATGTATGAAGAGCCTTACTGGAATCTTTATCATAATGTTGTTAAAAAACTAATTACTGCTCAGCAACCAAAAGGAAATATTCTAGATATAGGCACAGGGACTGGCCGGTGGGCTATATATCTTGCAAAAAAGGATAATTCTGTTAAAGCCATTGATATTTCAAAAAGAATGCTCTCAATTGCAAAAAGAAAAATTAGAGAAGCAGAAGTTCATGTTGACCTGATGGAAGCATCAGGAGAAAACCTTCCTTTTCCTGATAATTCCTTTAATGTGATTACAGCCTTTGGTGATGTGCTTTCATATACAGATGATTTTGAAAAAATGCTGAAGGAAATCAAAAGAGTATTAACATTTGATGGTATGCTAATGGCCACAGTTGACAACGGTTATGCTTTTTTGCATGATTTTATATCGAACGCTGAACTGAAAAACGCAAGTGATCTTTATGAGAATCGGAAAAAAGTTGTAATAGGTGATAGCGAGGTTAGTAAACACAGTTTTTTGTCACGACCTTTCTTTCCGGAAGAAATTGAACCTATTCTGGAAAGATTTAATATGTATCTGATTGATCTTGCGGGTATAGTAGTTTTCTATCCTTATGTAGAAAAAAGGCTTTCAAGACATATTGACGAGATAACTGAATGGGAATATTCTTTTTCAAGGAAACAGGAACTTTTGGGTAGACCAGAACATCTTTTTTTCTGCGCTAAAAAGGGGACATAAGCTATAATGAAAAATTTTGCTCTGTTTCTTGGTATATTTTTTATCGTTCTTATTATTGTTAGTTCGAGTCTCTCACTTTTAACGCTTGTTAAAGTAAATGAACTGAATAATGAAATAAAAGCCTTTCAAGATGAAATAAATAAAAGAGTTAACGATTTTACAACTGACTTTGAATCAGATATTTCAAAAATAAAGGATATCATAACACCCGGTGGTGTTCTGGAGGAATATGTGGTTGCAAAATCCTTTATTGAAAATCTTGAAGAAGATCTTGCAATGGTTTTAACTGAAGCTCAGCAAAGCGATGATAGACCTTATTTTAGATTTTTCATAACTGGTAAAGATCAAGTGTGGATAGGTCTAAAAAACAATGCTGATGATTCCTCATATTTCTTTCAAAAAACCTTTTTGCCGGGGTTATCCAAAGAAAAATTTTTTTATTTCAAGGATCCACTTGTTGAAACCAAATATACTATCAAGGTTAAAAACGACTCATATATTCGAGCTGGTAATCCTGATTCTGTCTATGTAATTTTCTTTGGATTTGAAAGTGGTAAGCTAGTTCAGATGCCCGGCACTACAGTTAATAATCTATCAGAGAAATTTAATCTTTACATACCCGGGGAATAATTAGGAGAAATAAGATGAGTAATTTACGAAAAGACTTTTTGATAACCGGCTCAGGTGGTTTTTTTGTATTTGGGTTTTCAATTCTGATAATTGGAAGTGCTTTACCTGCCATTGAAAAATCTTTAGGCATAGATCATCAGCAGGCAGGATTGATATTTTCAACATCGTCAATCGGTTTTGGATCTTCGGCATTTGTTAACATGCTTTTTTCAAAAAAACTTGGTCCCTTTAGATCATTATCCTTAGGAATCTCAATTGTGGCACTTTCACTCTTTATTTTTGTATTTTCCAGAACATTTCCACTTTTACTTGTAGCAAATGCTCTTTTGAACTTTGGCACCGGCTTGATTGAGGTAAATGCTGCTATAGGGGTATCAGTGTTGAAGGAGAAGAAGAACGCAGGGGTATTGAATTTTATGCATGCACTGTACTCTCTTGGTGCATTAATATCTCCAATTGTTGTATCGCTATTTCTTCTAAATGTAGATGATTGGTACAAGCCCTTTGCACTTGCAGCAATAATAAGTACATCTCTGTTTGCATTTTCATTGGTTCTCTTTAGATATGATGTTGTATATGAACCACCCGATAGGCCTTTCGAACACTGGCTAATTATAAAAGAACCTTTATTCTGGTTGGTTATTGCAGGGGTTTTCCTATATGTAGGCTATGAAGTTTCCTTTTCTTCGTGGTTATCAGCATATTCCAATGAAATAAAAGGGATACCCATGAGATTTTCCACTGCTATGCCTTCATTCCTCTGGTTGGGATTATTGATCGGTAGACTATTTTCTTCTGTGCTATCTGAAAAACTGGGATACAGCAGATTAATGTTAATGCTTACATCAATCGCAATAACCTTTTTTATAACAATGCTTTTTTTACAAACAGTATGGATTTATGGCATTTCGATTGTAATAATTGGGATGGGATTTTCCGCCATGTTTCCAACATTGCAGGCAACACTCATAAGACATAAACCTAAATATGCGACTGTATCAGCTGCTTTGTTTACAGTTGCAGCATCAGCAGGTGCAGCAATAGTTAATTTCGTTATTGGAACTTTAGGAAAGTTCCTCGATTTGCAATATGGGATGTATTTTATTCTTTCTCTCCTACTTGCAGAATTGGTAGTAATTATTTTTATTTACAGGAAGGATAAATATGCAACATCATGATGTGATTGTTGTAGGAGCAGGTCCTGCGGGCATTGCAGCTTCTAAAGTTCTCTCAACTCATGGGCTCGAGGTCCTTCTACTTGATAAGTCATCATTTCCACATAACAAGAGTTGTGGTGGTTACCTTACTCCTCGTTCAATTAAGCTACTATCAAAAATATTTCCAGATTTTGATTATCCCAAGAAAAAAATAAACATAGTTGAGTTTGGTCACTTTAAAAATGATTCATTTAAACCACTTCAAAGAGTTTTGATTAAAAGTGATTTCCATACAGTTAATCGAAAAGATTTTGACAATTTATTACTTGCTGAAGCAAAAAAATATGGAGTAAAACTTTCTACTGAAAGAGTAAAATCAATCACCGTAGAAGATAACTTATTCATCATAGAAGGCAACGAAAAATATAGTGCTGAATACGTTATCGTTGCTTCCGGGGTTTTTGGTCCAAAATTGCTAAAAATCCCAGACACATTATTCGAGGTTCCCAGGTTTTCTATTTCTTATCACTCAGTGAAAGAATCTAATGACAATATCATAAAGATAGGTTATCTCAATAATGCTTATTATTGGAGCTTCCCTAAACCTCAAAAAACTTTCATAGGTGTAGGATTTTATAAGAATATTATGCCAGATAATCTACAAATCGCTCAAAAGTTACTGGGAAAAACAAATGTTAACTTTAAAGGTACTACCATACCTTTTTTTGAGCCAGAGAAATCCTTCAAAAATAACAACACTTTTGACGGTTGTCTTTTTGCTGGAGACAGTGCGGGCTTTGTCGATAACTGGACTGGAGAAGGCATAAGTTTCGCCCTGAAATCTGGAACGGAAGCTGCAAAGGCTATAATAAAGCGATATTCCAGACCCAATAAGGTTAACGACCAGTATCTGTACAATATTAGAATAATGGCAAGACATTTAATTCTTGCAGAATCATTTAGAAAAACATTTAACAGAAATATTCCTGCTAATCTCGACCTACTCAAAGAAAAAAGATTGCTGAAGTTGTTTATTAGCTACATTAGTACTTTCAGCAAAAGTGCAAATTCACTATTCCTAAAAAGTCTATTTGTAAGAACCCCAAAAATAATCATTTAGACTATGATACTGAATAAATCTTTCTTCCAATATAGTCTTCATTTATAGAGCCATCTACCAGTTTAACTCTTCTTTCTCCATAGTTCGATGCAAATTCTTTGTTATGAGTGATCATAACTACTGTCATCCCAAGTTGCTTATTAATCTTTTCAGTTAAATCCATTACTTTTAAAGCACTTTTGGGATCAAGCGACGCAGTATGCTCATCAAGAAGTAGTAGCTTTGGTTTTGCTGCAATTGCCATAACCATCGCAAGTGCCTGTTTTTGTCCTCCGGAAAGTTCTCCAGCAAGAACATCCAACCTTTTCTCAAGACCCAAACCAAGATTCTTAAGTAAGATCAATGTGTCTCTGGAAAAATTACTAAATTTTAACCCCCTAAAACCTTTCCTGGAAGATATGATAAGGTTTTCTTTAATAGTCAAATTTGAAAAAACACCTGAATTTGGATCCTGATATACCCTTCCTATTAATTCAGCTAACTTTGCTGTACTCGTACCATTCATTATCTCTTCATTCAATTTGTAAATTCCATAATCAGGTTTTATTTCTCCAAGAATGATCTTAAGTAAGGTTGATTTTCCAGCTCCATTTGGCCCAATAATAACAATGAACTCGCCTTTATTGATTTTTAGATTAATATCTTTCAAGGCAACTGTCTCATTAGGCATCCCTTGATTGTAAACTACACTGATGTTTTTGAGTTCGACCATAACTTTCTGACCTCCAATTTGAATGCTGACTTCCTTTTCTTGGAAAGCAGGCTTATACCAATCATACCAACAATAAACAATGCAGTTAATAGTTTCATATCACTTGATCTAAAGCCAATTCTATACCCATATCTCATTACTAATGCCAGAATTGCTTGATAAATTATGGCTCCTACAATAGGAGCCAGTAAGCCAAACAATATTTTTCTCCTTCCAAATATTATTTCACCAAGCATGACTATTGCTAATCCGGTTACTATCATTCCCTGTCCCATAGTAACATCTGAGAAACCACTATATAATGCAAATAATCCACCACTTAAACCAACAAGTGCATTAGCAATAACCAATCCGAGAACAGCTATAAAGGTTTTGGGTATTCCAAAAGCCTGTACACCGTCAGGATTGCTACCAAAACCTCTCAATACCATTCCCAGATCAGTCCTGAGAAAAACACCTAACAGAACAACCACAATGAACGTGAATAACAACAGAATGGTTAAATTACCAGATGATCCATCAGTAGTAAAAATATTTTTTGATGTATTTGCATTTCTGGAAACTCCAACATTCGATTTTGTTTCTTTAGGAATATCTGAATCCCCGAATAAACCTGCTAATGGATCTTCGCCTGTTATCTCTTCGTAACTCTTCATGGTATTTGTGCTACGCACACTTGGAACAGGAAGATTTGGTCCATTCATTATTCTGAGATTTACAGAATAAATCATTGTCATTACAAGTATTCCTGCGAGTAAAGAATTCACTTTTAGTTTTCTATGTATTAATGCGGTGATCATACCTGCAAGTCCACCAAAAGTGGCTCCTGAGAGCAATGCAGTTATTGCTGGTGTACCAGCAATTAATAAACTAACGCTAACTGCTCCTCCCAGCGCAAATGAACCATCAACTGTAAGATCTGGCATATTCAATATCCTGAAGGACAAGAAAACTCCAAGGGCCATTATTCCCATTACCAAGCCCTGCTCAAAGATTGCTATCACATCATCAACTCCCTGTTATTTCAACACCTTCCATAACCAAAATATCCGCTCGATCAATTAAAGAATCAGGTAAAATGATGTCCAGTTCTTCTGCAAGATCAACATCAACATAAAGCACCAGTGAATCTGCTCCTATAATTCTTGATTCTATTTCTGAAGGCTCTTTGCCCTGCAAAATGTCAAAAACAATTTTTCCAGTTTCTCTTCCTACACTGTAATAATTAAAACCAAATCCCAGTAATCCTCCTCCTCTTGATAAATCAATGTCTGCTGTAATTAAAGGCACCTTGTTATTTCTTGCAATATTACCTATAGATTTAATACTAGAAGCAGCTGTGTTATCTGTTCCAATATAGAGAGCATCGACATCAGAAACCAATGCATTGAGAGAAGAAATCATCTCTGGAGCAGTACTTCCAGTGATTTCGATTAACTTCAGTTCCAGTTCCGAACATGCATTTCTAGCAAACTCTGTAATTACTTTTGAATTTGTTTCGCCGGGATTGTATATAATCCCAACAGATTCAATATCAGGATCAATTAACTTGATCAGTCTAAATTGTGTAAGTACTGGTGTCATGTCACTTATACCTACAACATTTCCCGAATTTAAGCCAAAATTGCTAATTAAAGAAGCTGCAACTGGATCAGTTACCGCAGAAAATACTACCGGTATTTCTTTCATAACATTTACACAGGCTTGTGCTGAAGGGGTAGAAATAGCAACTACAACAGCAGGATTAATACTTAGAAAATGCTGCGCTATAGAAACAGCGGTGTTCATGCTACCCTGTGCACTTTGAAATCTTACTTCAAAATCAGTCCCCTGTATCAATCCATTTTCCTTTAGTTCATCGATAACTCCTTCTCGGACTGCATCAAGCGCGGGATGTTCAACTATTGCTGTTATAGCAATAATATCTGTTGCAAATACTGAAAACACCATTAAGAAAATAACTGCAGAAACCATGATCAATCTTTTCATACACACACCTCCTAAGATAAAAAAAGAGGGTATCCTTTTTTAGGATACCCTCTCATTATTAATCGTTAGACTATGCCATGGCACATTTAGGCAAAGCCACAAGAGGGCTTTGTCCTATACCAATAAAAGTCTAAAAATTGTGCCATACACATATGATTCATCATATAAAATCCTCCGAAACGTTTATCTTTTTATACCACAAATTGACGACAAAAGTCAAATAATCGATTGGTTACTCTGGAAAATTCATCAATTTTTTAACAGGCTTAGTAATATTAAACTATCAATCAACAAATAGATACTTATTAAGCCAATCATTCACTTACATAACTGTAGAATAATGATAAAATTAGTTAACCAAGAAAAGGGGTGAAAAAATGATTAGTGAAAAATTGGTTAAGTTAATTAATGATCAAATTAAAGCCGAGCTTGAGTCTGAGTACATTTATCTGGCAATGGCAGTCTGGTGTGCAAAGGAAGGTTTTACAGGTGCATACAGCTGGCTCATAAAGCAATCTGAAGAAGAACATGAACATGCAATGAAATTTATAGAATATCTCAAATCAAGCAATGCTGATGTTGTCATTCCATCAATATCCAAACCAGATGCAAATTTTGATTCTTTGATTGATGTTTTTCAAAAAGCTTTTGAGCATGAAAAATATATTTCTTCACGGATTTTTAAACTTGTAGATAGCGCAGTTGAAGAAGACGATAAATTCACTGAGGACTTTTTAAGTTGGTATGTAGAGGAACAGAGAGAGGAAGAAACAACGTTCAATTTTGTTGTAAAAAAACTCAAACTAATTGGATCAAATATTCACGGATTGATGATGGTAGATTCCATGCTTGCAAACAGAGAAGATTAAGAAAAGGATTGTTAATACAATTTAATTAATAATTAAGGAGATTTTTTTGCATTTTTAGATTTTATTTATACATCAGACAAAAAAAGACCCTCAAAATGAGGGTCTTTTTTTAATTATTTCATTAAATTCACATGAAAAATGGCTCAACCGGGAATAATGAACCAAAAACAAGTGAAACAACGGACATCAACTTAATCAGGATATCCATGGAAGGTCCTACTGTATCCTTTAATGGATCTCCTACAGTATCTCCAACTATGGTGGCATCATGAACATCCGTTCCTTTACCTCCAAGATTGCCAGATTCCACATATTTCTTCGCATTATCCCAGGCACCACCAGCGTTAGCACTGAACAAAGCTAACATGACAGCACTACCTAGACCTCCAATCAAAAGTCCAGCAACAGCACTTCTACCAAATAGAAAACCTACGATAAAGGGAGTTGCTATTGCAATGACTCCAGGGAGAAGCATTTTACTAACAGCCCCTTTTGTGGTAATTTCTATACATTTTGTATATTCAGGTACTTCCTCGCCTGTTAAAATTCCTTTATGCTCCTTAAATTGTCGTCTGATCTCCATTATCATTAAATCAGCTGTGTCAGAAACACCTCTTATCAACAATGAAGTGAAAAAGAATGGCAACATGGCACCTATCAAAGAACCTATAATTGTGTATGGTTCTACCAGATTAATTACAGGATTTGCAACAATATCTTCTGTTGCCTGAGCAGAACTCCAAATATACGAAACTATTAGAGCAAGCGCTGCAAATGCTGCAGATCCTATGGCAAAACCTTTTCCTATTGCAGCGGTTGTATTTCCAACCGAATCAAGTCTGTCCGTAATCTTTCTTACCTCGGGAGGTAATTCCGCCATCTCAGCTATTCCTCCAGCGTTATCCGCTATGGGGCCATAACTGTCGACGCTTACTATGTAACCAACAAAAGAAAGCATCCCAAGAGCAGCTATCGCTATACCATAAACTCCAGCAGACCAGTAAGCTCCTAATATTGCCATGGAAAGAACTACTACAGGCCACAGGGTACTGCCCATACCTAGAGCTAAACCTGATGTTATGTTTATCGCAACACCGCTACGCGTTCTTTCAGCAAGCCTTCTGGTAGGTTTGTAATCATCAGATGTGTAATATTCTGCAAGTTTGCTAATAATTATTCCAGCAATCAATCCACATGCAATGGCCAGGAAGAATCTCCATTTGGATGTAAATTCAGGATTCATAATAAATGCATCCTTGAACTTATAATTGTCTGGAGCTACTAAACCGATCACAATCGCAGTAGATATAAGAACAAGAGCCCCGGTGAAAATATTGCCAAAGGCAAGCGATTTTCGTGCATTATCCGATTTTCGGAAACCCACAAACATAACACCAATCATTGATGAAATTGCTCCTACAGCTGCAATAAGAACCGGCAGCAGTATCAATCCATAATATTGATCCTTTGACATTCCAAAAACAACTTCACCATTTATTACCTGTTTGTCAGCAAGTTTCATAAATATTGCAAGAATTATAGCTGAAATAGTTGAAGCCACATAAGATTCCAGTATGTCAGCACCCAGTCCAGCAACATCACCGACGTTATCACCGACATTGTCTGCAATTGATGCAGGGTTGCGTGGGTCATCTTCAGCAAGTCCTTCTTCAACCTTTCCAACAAGGTCTGCACTCATATCTGCGGCTTTTGTATACAAACCGCCTCCAACCCTATCAAATAGTGCAATTAAACTAGCTCCTAACGAGTAAGAACTAATAACCATTACACTATCAAGAAAGGATATTCTTCCAAAAGCTTTGGAGATACCAGTTATACTTTCATAAATGAATAAATCCTGATTAACTAAAAGAACTATCGCAAGTCCTGCCAATGAAAAGCCTGCAACCGCAAGGCCCATCACAGAACCACCTGAAAAGGCTACTCTAAATGCTTGTGATAAACTACTTTTGGCGCCTTCAGTGACCCTACTGTTGGCTCTGGTAGCGGCATACATTCCAATGACACCTGCCATTTCTGACACAAAAGCCCCAAATAATAATGCCAGAGGAAATCTAAATGATTGAAATATTACCCCTAAAGCAGCTGCTATAAGAATAGTAACAATAAAAATTTTCCTTGCTTCTTCGGAAAGAAAAGCAGAAGCTCCCTTCTGGATATATCCAGAAAGTTCTTTCATTCGTTCTGTTCCTTGAGAGAACTTAAAAGTTCTTCTTAACATTATAAAAGCAAGTATCGTAGAAATAATTCCAGCGATTAGTGGAAAATATAGAGCATTCACGTTTTCTCCCTCCTTAGTTATGTTTGTATATATACTATCAGAAATCCCAGCCTATATCCCATTTCTCTATTACATTATCAGGTAATTTTGATGTAAAATCATGACCTGTTCGAAACACATACTTATTGCCCATCATGGGCCTACTTCTACCGCCTCTTTGTCTTACTATATACAAAAAATCTCTACATCTTGTTACTGCTACATAAAAAATTCTTTCCTCTTCATCGTAATTTCCCTCCATTATTGCCATGGCATGGGGGAAATCACCAGGGTTTACTGCAAGGATAAACACTACTTCCCACTCAAGCCCTTTTGCCTGATGCACTGTTGTCAAAACGATGTTATCTGATCGTTCCCTTTCTTCTCGTTCAATATCGACCTTCTCACTTACAGCAAGGTCTTCCAGCAAAACACCAATATTATCATATCTTTCACTTATATCAATAAGCCTCTCTACATCAAGTCTTCTTTCTCTTGCATTGGGATACTTTTGATCAAGGTAATCGCCATAATATGTAGCATAGAAATCTTCTATGGGTTTGGTGGGCCTATCATTAGCATTATTTCTTTCCAGCAAATTTACAATTTTATCAAGTTTATACCTGTTTGATTCAAAGTTACTGATTATTGTATGGGGCTCAACACCATCATCAATAGCAGACATTACCGCATTTATAATTTTAAAGGATGTTTTCGTTCCCACACCGGGGAAAAGTCTGAGAAGTCTTCCCCAGGAAAGCTGGTCCCGTGGATTGTATATTATCTTTAAAAAGGCCAGAATATCTTTAACATGTGCTGTTTCGACAAATTTTGGTCCAGAAAAAAGAATATAGTCGATTTTTCTTTTGTCAAGCTCCATCTGTAGTTCCATAGAATGATAGTGGGATCTGTATAAAACTGCTATTCTTTCAGGAGGAACTCCATCATTCAAGTGTTCTTCAATTTTTTGTGCCACGAATGCCGCTTCTTCCAGATTATCCCAGGTTTCTGCAATTACAGGAACAGGTCCGGAATCCCTTACTGCTTTTAACTCTTTTTCTAGCGAGCTTCCTGGTACGATATTGTTGATGAGTTCGACAATTTCAGGAGTTGAACGATAATTATTTTGAATTTTGAAAATATTTGCATCACCTTTGTTAAGAAAATCATAAACATTTTCAAATCTCGCACCACGAAAAGAGTATATAGACTGCGCATCATCTCCAACAACTATAAGGTTATTATGCACACTAGAAAGCATTTCAACCAGTCTATATTGCACCAGGTTGGTATCCTGAAACTCATCAACAAGAACCCATTGAAATCTCTCAGATTCTTTTTTTAGTATTCCGGGATTGGTTTCATACAATTCTGTTGCCTTTATTAATAGATCGTCATAATCAAGAGCATTATGGTCAAGCTTAATTTGTATATAACGTTTCCAGATTTCTTCTATATGATCATATACGCCAAGAAATTTTCTGTTTTTTCTAACAACTGATTCTTCGAGGTTTACCATACAATTTATGCAATAAGAAAAAATGGATAGAAGTACTCCAGCACTGGGAAGAACCGGTGCTTCTTCTTTGCCAATATCTTCCAATAATTGTCCTCTAACATGCTTAATTAAATCCTTTGAATCCTCTCTATCTAGAATAGTAAAATTATTATCGATGTTCAGATATTTCGAATATTTCCTTATAAAGTAATTACAAATATGATGGAATGTTCCGCTCAACATTCCTTTAAGGCTTGATCCGCTGGCCTTACGAGCTCTATCGATCATTTCCTTAGAAGCTGCTCTGGTAAAGGTAACGAGAAGTATATTTTCCGGTTTTACTCCCTGTGATATTAAATGCGCTATTTTGAAGGTAATTACCCTTGTTTTTCCTGAACCAGGTCCAGCTACAACAAGACTTCTGCCCTTTGAATTGAGAACAGCATTCAATTGCTCAGAATCAAGCGAATTATGCAAGAAATCAGGTATTGAATGTGGTTTTAGCGAATATTTTTTCATCATAAACCTCCAATAGTTGATTTTATCATAAATTCTTTTTACTCATTTATTCTGGTATATTCTACTTAGGGGGTGAAACAATCAACACAAAAAATACTAATATTACCAGGTCAATTCTTTTAATAATCATTGTATTTATCGTTGGAGTAGTGGGTTACTCCATTATTCAGGGCTGGGGTCCTCTCCAATCTTTTTTTATGACTATCATTACCATTTCAACTGTAGGCTATGGAACCCCCGAAGACTTATCAGCGGCAGGTGAAATATTTACCAGCATTTTAATTCTCGCAAGTTTGACTATTGTATTATATGCACTCTCAAATATAACTGCATTTTTTGTTGAAGGTAGAGTAAACGAGGTTCTCAGGAGGCGAAGATTCTTGAAAAAAATTGAAAAGTTTGAAGGTCATTACATAATTGTTGGTTCTGGCATGCTTGGAAGAAATATATGCAGGGAGCTTCTTAAGATGGGAGAAAACATTGTTGTTATTGATAACAATGAAGAACTTATAAAACATCTCGAAGAAAGTCAACAACCTGGCAATGGTGAAGTTGTTTATCTTCTTGGTGACGCAACTAATGAAGAGGTTCTTGATAACGCAGGAGTAAAGAAGGCAAACGGACTAATAACAACACTCCCCAGCGATGCTGACAATGTTTTTGTTGTTCTTACAGCAAGAAGCTTAAAAAAGGATTTGAGTATTATTTCAGAAGTAACTAACCCTACCAATATGAAAAAACTGGAATACGCCGGAGCTAACAGAACAGTTCCACTTCCTGAAATTGGAGCTCATCGAATAGTAAATATGCTTCTAAATCCTGATATAATTGGTTTTCTAGATTCTATAACAAGATCAGGAGGTCTGGAATTACGATTTGAGAAGATAGATATTCCTGATAGTTTTCCTGAAGAAGGATTAACCCTTGAGAAGATGAAAATTCCTCAAAGAACTGGTCTTATAGTAATCGCTGTTTCAGACGGAACTCAAAGCATTTTTAATCCGAGTGCATCAACGATCGTCAAAAAAGGCTATTCAATCATGGTTCTTGGAGAATACAGTAAAATTGAAAAGCTTAGAAAGCTTATTGACTCAGGCGAATTAACGTCCTGAATTTGCTTTTTCAAGATATTCAACAAGGGCTATGAAATTGAAAAATAACATCTTACCGTGGTTAATCTTTTTTCCGTCATCTTTTTCTGGATGAAATTGAAAACCATATACGTATTTATCCTTATGTTTTATTACTTGTATCGTTCCATCAGAGTCAGTTGCAAGAAGTTCAAAATCGTCAGGAACATTATCCAGCGCATAAGCATGATTTTCCCATACATTACATTTTTCTGGAATTCCCGTGAAGATAATATCTTCCTTTACTACGTTTAGGGTATTCCATTTTCGTTCTTCATCATACTTTAAATTTACTCCATAAGCTTTACCAAGTATCTGGGATCCAAGACAAATCCCAAGGATCGGTTTACCGGTATTCTTAATAAGTTCTATACCTCTAAGTTCGTCCCCAGTAGAAGCAAAATAATTTAGAAAACTTGATCCTCCACCTATGATCAGAGCTGAATAATTTTCCTTTTCTGGAAACTTATTCTTAAAAGTTTTGTAGAGGGTATAAGGTATTTCATTATCCTGAAGAAATTTTTCCAATGGAGAAAGTTTTTCTCCATAATCAGGATTATTAAGTAGAACTGCCAGTGGCGTTTCAAGTGCAAGCAAAGAATTTAACAGAACGACTAATACTATTGCAATTAAAAATAAACTTTTCTTCATGAATCTTGACACCCCCAAACCTTGATGATAAACTATTTATGCCAGTAGCCGAGGTGGCGGAATTGGCAGACGCGCATGATTCAGGTTCATGTGGGCGCAAGCTTGTGCGGGTTCAAGTCCCGCCCTCGGCACCAAAAACAGGGATAGCAGTAACTGACTATCCCTTTTTATTTTTTGAAACCATTTATTTGCAAAATAATTACCCCAATTTTCTTACTCGCATTAATTATAATCATAAATTTTACAAATCTGCCTTTTTTAGAAGAAATTCAAGTACAATTTCAAAATCTTTGCCATAGCACCTATCTCCTGTATCTTCTGGCAAAATATTTGATAATTCATTAGTTATTTCATTTATTATACTTCCTGACTTCATAGGTATCCTGAATTGTATAGCCCTGTAAGAAAGCATCAGCTCTATTGCTATTAACTTTTCCCAGTTTTCGAATATCTTATCCAGTTTTCTGGCTCCCCAGGCACCCATACTAACATGATCTTCCTGAAATCCCGATGTAGGAATACTATCCGCAGATGCTGGATGTGCTAGTGTTTTGTTTTCAGAAGCCAGTGCTGCAGCTGTATATTGCCATATCATGTATCCAGAATTCAAACCCTCTGAACCTTTTGTGAGAAAAGCTGGAAAATCATTAAGCTTAGGGTTTACCAGTCTATCAATTCTTCTTTCAATCATATTTCCCATATCAGTCAAGGCAATTGACAAAAAATCAAAAACCAACGCTATTGGCTCTCCATGAAAATTACCACAGGAAATCACGTCTCCATTTTTGAATATTAGTGGATTATCAGTAGCTGAATTTACTTCTATTTCAAGTGTTTTATATACATGCATTAAAGTATCGTAGAATGCTCCATATACCTGTGGTATAGCTCGCAACGTATATGGATCCTGAACTCTGTCACAATCCAGATGGGATCTTCTGATTTCGCTGTTTTCGAGCGCTTTTCTTAATTCACCGGCTACAATTCTTTGTCCGGTATGACTTCTAACATCATGCACCCTTTTGTCAAAGGGTGATGTGCTCCCTTCAAGGGCATCCACTGATATTGCAGCGACTTTAATTGCTTCAAAAAACAGATTATATGCCGCATAAGTAACACAGGCACCGATCCCGGCCATGAAAGCAGTTCCGTTTACAAGGCTTAAACCTTCTTTTGCTTTTAAAGTTAATGGTTCAAGATTATTCATTCTTAAAGATTTTTTTGAATCGATTAATTTACCGTTATAAAATACCTGTCCTTCACCAATTAACGATAAAGCAATATGAGATAAAGGAGAAAGATCGCCGCTTGCACCAACAGAACCCTGTGAAGGAACATAGGGACAAATACCTCTGTTTATATACTCAACAAGTCTTTTTACAATAATCGGTCTTATTCCTGAATAGCCCTTACATAAGCTATTTGCTCTAATTAACATAACGGCTCTTACATATTCAACTTTTAAAGGATTCCCCACACCTGCTGCGTGTGATTTAACAATATTTTCCTGGAGAAGTTCAATTTCTTTTTTTTCTACTTTTTTATTCGCAAGAATTCCGAAGCCAGTATTTACACCATAAATGGTCTTATTTTCAATATCTTTTTCAAGTCGCTCTCTCGTTTTCTTCAGAATAGATAGTGTTTCATTAGCTATATCTACTCTTTCATTCTTGAATGCGACGTTGTAAACTTCTTTTAATGTTAAGCTATGACCATCTATTATTACCAAAAAAGCCCCTCCATTATTATCTAACAGTTTCCAATCCTGGAATTCTAAATCTCTTTTCGATTTTTCCAAAGAACCATGTGAACAGAAGTACTACTGCAAGATACATTACTGCAACTATTAAGTAAACATTGAAAAACTGGAAATTTCTGCTGGCAATAAATTTAGCCTGAGTCATCAACTCAGGAGCACCTACAATATATGCTAATGATGTATACTTCAAAAGATAAATGAATTCGTTAGTCCATGAAGGGATTACCTTTCTCAAAGCCTGAGGAAGTATTATATTTTTAATCGACTGTAATCGAGTCATTCCTATTGATCTTGCTGCTGTCATCTGGTTGTTTTCAATTGACTGAATTGAACCTCTCAAATATTCTGCCTGATAAGCGGCACTGTTTATAGTAAAGCCAATTATTGCAGCTGTGAAGGGCGTCAGGTTTATGCCGTAAGGAGGAATACCAAAATACAAAATGAATAACTGAACAAGTAACGGCGTACCTCTAATTATCTCAATAAACACCATAACTATAATAGAAAAAGGCTTCGGTCCATAAACCCTAATCAAAGCCAAAAAAATGCCTATGACAAAACCCATTATTACAGCCAGAAGTGTCATCTGTAGAGTAACACCAAGACCTTCTACCAGGACAAACCAATGTTTTACCACAATATTGATAATATCCTGCACTACTCTTCACCTTCACCGTACAGCTCGGTTAGCTTAAACAAAAATTCTTTTGTACGAGGTACTTTAGGATTCTTGAAAAGCTGTTCTGGTGGGCCTTGCTCAACAATAACACCCTTTTCCATAAAGATGATTTCGTGAGAAACTGTGCGGGCAAAACCCATTTCATGGGTAACGACTAGCATTGTCATACCACTTTTTGCAAGATCCTTCATTACTCCAAGCACTTCCCCAATTAACTCAGGATCTAATGCTGAGGTGGGTTCATCAAAGAGTATAATTTCCGGGTCCATGGCAAGCGCTCTTGCTATTCCCACCCTTTGTTTCTGTCCTCCAGATAATTGGGCTGGATATTTATTCATCTGATCCTTAAGGCCAACACGAACGAGTTCTTCTTTAGCAATCTTTTTCGCTTCTTTTTTCTTCAATCCCTTTACCTTTGTCAATCCAATCATCACATTTTTTAAAGCTGTTAAATGGTTAAACAATCCAAAATCCTGAAATACAAATCCAATTCTCTGTCTTACTTTATTGAGATCATTTACTTTAGTTACATCTATATCCCTGAGTAAAATTTCTCCTTCATCAGGTTGAACAAGCATATTAATACATGAAAGAAGTGTGCTTTTACCTGTTCCACTGGGGCCAATTATTACCTTTGTTTCCCCCTCTTTAACATCAAAAGTTACATCTTTTAGTACTAAGGTTTTATCAAAGCTTTTCTTAAGATTTTTCACTCTTAACAATATTTCTTGATTGCTATCGTTCATCTTATTCTCTCCCTTGATGAAAAACCGGGAATTTCCAATCTTTTTTCAAGACGTCCGATTCCTCGATTTACAACCAATGTTATGAAAAGATATATTCCTGCAACCGTAAGATAGATAAGCATAGGTTCATATTGTGTGGAGATTATATATCGACCCTGACGTAGTAGCTCTGTTACTCCCAAAGCATATGCAAATGAAGAATCTTTAAGGACAATTGTAAATTCATTAGTCCATGGAGGTAAAACCACTCTAAAAGCCTGTGGAAGAACTACATACCTGAAACCCTCAAAACTTGTCATACCCAGTGATCTGGCTGCCCTCATCTGAGTTGTACTGACTGACTGTATAGCCCCTCGGAAAATCTGTGATTGATAAGCAGAACTTCTTATACCTAGTCCAATAAAACAGGCTACAAAGGGTGAAAAACGTATCCCTGCTTCAGGAAAACCGTAGAATATTAAAAATAATATTACCAGTCCGGGGATACTTCTCACTACTCTTTCATAACCACCTATAAGGCTTCTAATTAACTTATTACCATACACCTGACCAAAAGAAAAGGGGAGGGCTATAATAAGCCCCAACCCCAAAGAAAGGAATGTTATTTTTAATGTCACCCATGTTCCAGCCAAAAGTGCTGGAAACGAATTTACAATAATCTCAAATTTTTCGATAGCATTAACTTCCCTTCGTTTTTATTAATTCGTATTACTTAAAGTATATACCGATAAGCTCATCCATTTTGCCTGATTCATTAACTTTCTCCAACCCTTCATTCAATTTCTTAAGTAATTCTGTATTTCCCTGTCTTACTGCTATTCCGTATTCTTCATATGTTTTGATAATACCAACAATTTTTACCGGTCTAATCTTTGCATATCTTTCTGCAACCGGTGAATCCAGCACTACTGCATCTACATTTCCATTCACAAGGTCTGTCATTGCCAGAACGAAAGTTTCATACCTTTTAAACTGTCCTGTTAGTATGTCTGTGTTCACTAAATTTTCTTCAACCCAGATATCTCCTGTGGTTCCTGTTTGTGCTCCAATTCTATTATTCCCAAATATTACAGTCAGGTTTTTCTCAGAATCTTCCTTAATTGCAACACTCTGATCTGCTGTCCAATAAGGATCTGTGAAATCTACTGCCTTTTCTCGTTCTTCTGTAATTGTCATCCCTGCAATTACAATGTCAAGATTCCCTGTCATCAATGCAGCTATAAGGGAATCGAAACTCATGTCAACTATTTCTATTTCTAAATCCATCTCGTCTGCTATAGCCCTTATGAGATCCATATCAAATCCAACGTATTTTCCATCTTCAACATATTCAAACGGTGGAAAATCAGCACTAGTACCTACTCTGTAAGTTTTAGCAAAACCAAAACTGATTGACACCAAAATTACTAGAGCTACAACCAATAATTTCTTCATATTTTCACCTCCGTTTTTGTCTGAAAGTAACCCATAACATCTATATAATCATTAGTTACTATTCTTATTATACTAAATGCAACACTTTAAACAAAAAAAGCTGATATATTTCAAAGGGTGATGTGTATGAAAGTTGGTATAGCATTGAGCGGAGGGGTCGATAGCGCTTCTGCAGCTATAGACCTGATTCAGAAAGGTTATGATGTTACAGCCTATCATATGAAAACAGTTCCAGAAGAAACATTCAAAATCATTTCTGAAAAAACCAAAGTATGTTGCAGCCCGTCAGATACTCTTGATGCGATGAAAATAGCTGATATTCTCGGGATAAGGCTTAACATAATAGATATTCGGGATTTTTTCAAAAAAAAGATTGTAGATTATTTTGTTAAAGAATATTTATCAGGTCGTACTCCCAACCCCTGTGTAGTTTGTAACAATGTTGTGAAATTTGGTAGGTTAATGGATATTGCTCTTGGCGATGGCATGGAAAAATTTTCAAGTGGCCATTACGCTAAAATAACAAACACAGAGGATTTTGGTTACCTTATCTCAAAAGGACAATCAAATCAAAAGGACCAAAGCTACTTTCTTTCAAGAATAGAAAAACATAAACTGGAAAGAATAATCTTTCCAAATGGAAATAAAACAAAGCAAGAAATAAGAACCATTGCTGCCCAACTTAAACTTCCTGTACACAAGAAAAAAGAAAGTCAGGAAATCTGTTTTATTCCAGACAATAACTACAGACGTTTTTTGAAAGATAAAGGAGTTAAGCCAAAAACAGGAAAAATAGTTGATGAAGATGGCAAAATACTTGGTACTCATAAAGGGTTGTCTTTTTATACTATTGGACAAAGAAAAGGACTTGGAATAACCTCTAAAGAAAAACTTTATGTAATAGATTCTGATTATGAAAATAACCTGATTGTAGTGGGCCCAAAGGAAAAAACAATGAAAGCGCACTTCACAATAAAAAATGAAAACTGGTTTGTGAATGAACCACAAAAACTTGAATTGAAATGTATGATAAGAAGCTCAATGAATCCCGTGCCTTGTAGAATTAGAGAGCTTAGTAAAGAGACAGAAATCATTTTTGAAAAACCTGTATCTGCAATTACTCCAGGACAGCTGGCAGTGCTTTACCATAAAGATTACGTCATCGGAAGTGGCTTTATCTCCAGAGCAATCGAATAATTGTAAGCAGGTACTAACTGTGATAAAATCATTGAAGCCAGGGGATAGTTCAGCTGGAAGAACGCTGGTTTCGGGAATCAGAGGTCCGGGGTTCAAATCCCCGTCCCCTGACCATACGACCTCACGATCTTTATCGTGAGGTTTTTCTTTTTTGTTAACAATTTTCAGGTGCAATCTTTTTGATACTTCATTGAGAGCGAAATTTAAAATCAGTCTCTATTTATCGCTTATATTATTAAGGGTAAAAGGACTATCATTTAATTAACCTGAACAAAATTTGGAGGGATAATTATGAAAAAGTTTTTTATTGCTACTATTTTGGTAGCCATTATTTTAAGTTTTGTTTCTTGCGCACCCACATTAAAACTATTAGGGAAACGAATACTCATTGATAATACCCATAGCAACGAAGATAACTATGATGGGTATGACAAAGAGAATTTCTTTGGTACTTTGATAAGCACACTTGAGTCAGAGTATAATACAGTACATTTTACTTCAAACGCAGGGTTTGTTCCTGAAAAGTATGATATTCTCATTCTAGATGCCCCTTTCACATCTTACACAACAACCGAAAAAAACAAAACTTATAACTTACTTCAAAGTGGTGGTACCCTTGTTGCTTTAGGAGAATATTACAGTTACTGGAATAGAACTTACTTGAATAATATGCTTGACTATTTAGGGGTCGATATTCGTTTTGAAGCAAATCAAATTTTTGATACAACTAATCATTATCAAAATACTGTTTGGCCAATAATCAGCGAATTCTACAATCATCCTACAACAGAGTCCCTCAATTCCATTGTTCTTTTTGGAGCATCCAGTCTCAATGTATATGGCACTGCACAAGTAGTCGCTGAATCATCAACAGTAAGTGTAACAGAAACATTTAGAACTCAAAATATGAAATCTGCAGCTACATTATCTGTTGAAGACTTTGTAATGGAACCACAAGTAACAATAGCTGTACCTATAATAGCAGTTGATAGTATAGGTACAGGAAAGGTAATAGCAATACCTGATGTAAACATTTTTGGAGATGATGTGTTCGGTTATATAAGCAAAGATTTCATTGAAGTTCATGACAATATGCAGCTCTTGATGAATATAATCTACTGGTAATATCTGCTTTATATAAAAACCAGGGTTCTTACCCTGGTTTTTTTAACGGTTTCAAGTAAAAAGGATTTTGCTTACAAGGGTAATTGGTACCATATTGTTACCATCGGGTAATGCTTAACTACTACATCATGACTGTTTTTTGATTGATGAAGTATTATTATTGATTAACTTAATAATAATAAGGAGGGATAATTATGAAAAAGTTTTTGATTTCTACTATTTTGGTTGCTGTGTTTTTGAGTTTAATTTCCTGTGCACCAACAATGCGTTTACTGGCAAGAAAGATTTTAATTGATGATACTCACTACAATGTAGCAAACTTTGATGGTTATGGAAAAGACGTATTTTATGAAACGTTGATAGAAGAAATTGAAGCAGGATATCACACATTAAATTTTACATCAGATGTTGGTTTTGTACCTGATGGATATGATGTACTTATACTACCTGCTCCTTTTAATTCATACCTGGCTTCTGAGAGAAATAAAATTGATAATTTTCTTGTCAATGGTGGAACACTTGTTGCAATGGGAGAATATGGAGGCTTTACAAATAATGTTCCTCTAAATACTTTATTGACTTCTCTGGGAGTTGATATCCAGTTTATGTCCAACACTATTAATGACAATACCAATTACTACAATTACAATACCAATCCAATAATTAGTGAATTTTTGGATCATCCAACAACCAGATTTCTTGATTCCATAGTACTTTTTACAGCATGCAGCCTTGATGTTTTTGGTAACGCCAGTGTTGTTGCAGAATCAACAACATTATCAGCACCCGAAACGTTTTTAGAAGAAAATTTGGGATCTGCAGTTCCCTCATTTACTCAAGATCTGTTAATTGAACCACAAGTCATAATTGCAGTCCCGATAGTAGCAGTCGATAATGTTGGAACGGGTAAAGTAATTGCAATACCAGATACTAATCTTTTTGGTAACAATGTGGATGATGGAACACCTTATATCGACGTTCATGACAATTTTCAGTTTTTTTACAACATACTTTTCTGGTAAAGCAAATTTTAAGTTATAAAGCCGGGAGTGATCCCGGCTTTTTTTTGCCTATTAAACTCAAAGCAAATTATTAACTGAAAATAAGTGGTAACATTGGATTAGACTGAAATAAAATTTCTGAGGAGGCAAATTATGACAAAAGAAAATGAGAACCTTAATAATCTAAATGAGGAGGAGCTTGAGTTTTTCTCTATAACCGATGAAAACGATGAAGAACAAGATTTTGCACTCATAACTGAATTTGAAACAGGGGGGAAAAGCTATTGGATATGCCAGGAGGCAAATTTCAAAGATGATAACAAGGTAGAACTCAATGAAGATGCTTATGTTGCCTTCAGAGTTGAAAGAGATGAAGAGGGAAACGCATATCTTGATTCTCTTGATGATGAAGAATTTGACCATCTTAAAAAAGAATGGCAAAAATACGTTGACAATCTTGAAGAAGAAGACGTTGAAGACGTTAATGAATAATTGAAGAGATATTATCTTTAGTACTCTCCTTTTTCTTAAAGTTGTATAATGGTTTACAGAGAAGGGAGTGAGGAAAATGATCCTTTCAACAGGGGTTTTCCTGCCCGAAATAAAACCAATTATAGATGGCATGACGACTTTAGAAACTGGTGAAATTCTTGGAAGAACTTATAATCGCGGTGTAATTGGACAAAATGAAATAGTTGCGACAAGTGGTTTTGTAGGTAAAGTTGAAACTGCAGTAATTATCCAAAAATTTATTGACGTTTTTAATCCAAATCAGATAGTTTTTACATCAGGTGTTGGTGCTCTTGATGAGAATTTAGAACCGGGCACGATAGTTGTTGGTACTGAATTCCAGCAGTACGATGTATTTCTGCCAATGCGCTCAGGTATGGTAAGCGTTAACACAGATGATACTCCTGCCATACAGCATCTCAAAGAACATGCCAAAAAAATTATATTTTGTAAGATAATATCTGGAGACAAGATTGTAATGAACAAAAAGGAAAGGGATTCTTTGCACAAACGGTTTAACGCCCTCTGTCTTGATATGGACTCAGCTGTACTAGCCCGAGTTGCCTCAATGAATAACGTTGGATTCACTATAGTAAAAGTAGTACTAGATTATTGCGATGAAAATAGCGAAAAAGACTTTAGCATAAATTTTGAAAAGTATGGACATTTACCAGCAGAGCTAATTACTGAACTGCTTAAAAAACATGTCCTGGACTTTAAAAAGAAAAAATAGGAGGGTGTACAATGGCTTGCATTTTTTGTCGAATAGTCAGCGGAGTGGTAAATGCAGATATTGTAGAAGAAACAAATAATTTTATTGCCTTTCGTGATGTTAATCCAGTAGCGCCAACACATATACTGGTAGTCCCCAAACAACATATTGATGGTCCTTTGTCACTTCAGGCACTTGGCGGTGAAGCTTTGCAAGAAATGTTCCAGCTCATAGAAAAAATTGCAAAGAAAGAAAATATTCATAAATCTGGTTATAGATTGATATTAAATAATGGCAAGGATGCCGGACAGGAAATAGAACATCTTCACTTTCATATCATTGGCGGCAGAAAAATGGGAAGGCTTGGTTGATTTTTTGACAGAAAACAATCAGAAGAAAGGTAACTTTCAACACTATTACTCAAAAAATCCTACTTCACCATTTAAGAAAAAAATCGTTGAGTTGTATCTAGACAGCTGGATGAAGTTGACTTTCGTCACTTCTTCAGGTGTTTTTTCCTACTCAAGAATAGATCGTGCCAGTAAACTATTAATTGAAAATTGTGAAATTGATCCTGAGGGCTCTTTGCTTGATCTTGGTTGTGGTTATGGTTTGATTGGAATTGCTATAAAAAAGAAATTCCCTGATATTGATCTTTATATGAGTGACATAAATGAGCGTGCATGTACACTGTCAAAGATTAATGCAAGGGACAACAATATTGAAGCAGTTATTCGAAACGGTAATCTTTATGAACCATGGAACGATAAAAAATTCAGTTCCATACTCACAAATCCTCCTTTTGCAGCAGGTAGGGATGTATGGGAGAAGGCGATTAGAGAATCTCCTGAACATCTCAATAAGGAAGGCAGACTGAATGTAGTAGCCTATCATAACAAAGGTGGTTCACGCATCGAAAAAATTATGGAATCAATTTTTACCAATGTAAGAACTCTTGTGAAATCAGGAGGAATTAGGGTTTATGTCTCCGTCAAACTCTGAAATCCTGGCAGAAATGAAAGATGTTCTTGTTCAAAAGAAAGGAAAAAGAATATTGGGGCCAATAAACATGGACATACATAAAGGTGAATACATTGGTATTATAGGAAGAAATGGCTCCGGAAAAACTACGCTTCTGAAATCTATCATGGGCATCACAAAAATTCAGAAAGGCCAAATTAATGTTTGCGAAAGCGGCTACGTCTTTCAAAATCCAGATAATCAAATAATTGGAAGCACAGTTTTTGAAGATATGAAATTTAGCGTGATGAATCTCGGTATGGCTCCCGAAGAAGAAGAGACTTATACCAAAAAAGTCCTCAGTGAACATTCTCTTTATTCTTTGAAAGATCGTGACACTCTAACTCTTTCTGGTGGTCAAAAGCAGAAATTATCATTGGTTTCTGTAGTGGCAACAAGGCCAAAACTTTTATTACTGGACGAGCCATTCAGCATGCTCGATAGAATACAGCGTAATAACATACAAAGTTTAATTGATTCTTTAAATACAAGAGGGATTACTCTCGTTCTTGCCGGAATACAGTTGTACGATCTTATTCATTGCGATCGCATTATTTTACTTGAAAAGGGAGAATTAGTTTTTGATGGAAAAATGGGAGAAGTTGCTGAAAACATTGAACTGTTTAAAAAATGCGGCGTTCTAGTCCCTCAGTATATAAGGTAGGTTTATTATGTTAATCCTATCAAACATAACACATGTCTATCAGAATAGTAGCGGTGAGAACATAGAAGCACTAGTTGGAATAAATACCACTTTCAATAAAGGAAACGTTAATCTTGTTATAGGCTCTAACGGTTCAGGAAAATCAACTTTGTTGTTGATATGCTCAGGACTTCTTGTACCAACCTTTGGAACAGTTTTCTATTCTGAAAATAGTGAAGACGTTAATTTACTGAACATAGGATTTGTATTCCAGTACCCTGAGAATTTTTTCTTTGAAGAAAACGTATTTAAGGAAGTTACTTTTGCTGCAAGGAACTACAAACTCGACAATATAAAAAAACGATATACAGAAGCGATGGAATTTGTAGGATTGGATCCGGAAAAATTTGCAGATTTTTCTCCCTTTGAATTATCTGAAGGTGAAAAAAGAAAAATTGCTATCGCCAGTTCTCTTGTTCATGATCCTGATTATCTTTTCTTCGACGAACCCACCGCTTCTCTTGATAATATAGGCTTCAACAAACTAAAATCATTAATAAATAATCTAAAAAGAATTGGGAAAACCATTATCATATCCACTCACTGGCCAGAAGATTTTTTTGAGACCTCGGACAATATAATTGCTCTTAATTCAGGAAGAAAAGCATTTGAAGGAAATACTAAAAAATTTATTTATGAGGTAAAATCAAGATATAGAGAATTTGGATTGGTGCTAGATAAGAAGCTTTCATATTTTGTCGCATTATTTGAAAATAAATAATAACGAAGAAAGTGGGAAAGATATGCTAAATATCTCGGTTATAGTAAATAGCATTGCGGTTATAATTGGGTCACTTTTAGGGCTTCTTGGTGGGAAGAGACTATCAGATAACAGTAAAGATATTCTTTTCAAAGCTATTGGACTACTAACAATTGGTCTGGGAGTAACATTGTTCCTGGAATATAACAATGCACTGGTAGTCCTTGGTAGTCTCGCAATCGGAGGTTTAATAGGCGAATACTTCAAAATTGAAAAACAACTTGCTAAACTTGCCGGCGGAGAGAAACAGGATCCAGATTTTGTTAAAGGCTTTGTGACAGCTACCGTTCTGTTTATTGCCGGACCAATGACCATAGTTGGATCAATAAAAGCTGGTGTGCAAGGAAATAACGAAATAATTTTCTTAAAATCACTGATGGACGGACTTTCGTCAATAATGCTGGCGGCGAGTTTTGGAGCAGGAGTGTTGATGTCAGCTGTCTCGGTATATCTGGTTCAGGGATTTCTTGTTAGCTTTTCAGGTTCTCTTCATTTTCTCCAAAATGAAGTCTATCTCGGAGATTTTTCTGGTGTTGGTGGTTTGATTCTCCTGGCTCTGGGAATTAGATTACTTAAAATCAAGGAAATCAAAGTGGGAAATTTCTTTCCAGCTCTTATACTTTCTCCCTTTTTAACTTACATCGGATTGCTTTTCAGTTAAAAACCTTTTTTCTATTCTTTTCTAAATGCCAAGAAAAAAAGTTAGAAATCTATTACTCAACTTTTCCAGTAAGCTTTAGTTATAAGTAAAATGATTGGATTTCATTTTCTTTAGATTTACCATTAATCAAAATAATGAAAAATATACGAACAGTTTTTGTCAATTTATAGACCCAGTACTTCCCATTAAGTATTCAAAAAATACATGAATTAATGTATAATTTACCCAGGAGGGGTATATGTGAATGAGATGATTTCTGCTGCAACGAATACATTACAGGCAACTGGAAGTATTGGTGGTAATGGTTTTTCTCCATTGATAACATTGAGTGTCAGCTATGGTAGTTCCTTTGTTGGAGGTTTGTTATCATTTTTTTCACCGTGCGTATTACCCCTTATTCCGGTTTTCTTTGGTGTCCTAATGGGAGGAACCAGTGACGCAAAAACCCGTTTCTTTAGAGGGGTGTTTTTTACTCTTGGCATGTCGATTTTCTTTTTTTTATTAGGTATAGGAGCAGGCGGACTTGGTCAATTTATAAGGAAATATGACTATGTAATGAATATTATTTCAGGTTCACTGTTTATTGTTTTTGCGTTTATGTTCTTTTTTGAGAAGGGAATAAAAGGAGTAAAAATAAATGTAACCAAATTCGGTGGTGGCCCTATTGGTGGTTTTATAATGGGAGCTGCACTTGGTTTAATATGGCTTCCGTGTGCAGGACCTGTACTGGGTTCCATATTGGTCCTTGCAGCAAATCAAGAAACAGTTACCCGCGGAGGTACTTTATTACTAACCTATTCCTTTGGTCTCAGTATACCTTTCCTAACTCTGAGTGGTTTTGTGAGTAAAATTAGTTCGAAAATTTCTTTTTCAGGTGAGAGTAAAGCCCGGAAAATTGTAAGATGGATTGTATTTATCGTATTAATTACAGTGGGAATTTTAACTATTTTTGGCCAACTGAACATACTTCAATCTTTGGCATAGGAGGATAATTTATGAAAAAACTTGTATTGGCTCTGTTTTTATTATCAATAACCTTTATGGCTTTTGCTTATGAGGGTAAACTTAATGATCTTGAGGTTTCATTAAGACTGGCATCACTTGAGAAGAAAAAGGCAATCATAATGTTTTCAGACGAATCCTGCTATTACTGCAATGTTTTTAATGAGAAGACGCTTGTTGATGATAACGTTCAGAAATTGCTAAAAGCTGGATATACATTTATAGAAATTTACAAAGGAAATGACAAAGTAAACCTGTTTTTAGACGGAGAAAGTAAAACCTATACATATAGTGAGCTGTACAGTGTTTTTGGGATTAGTGGTACTCCTTCTTTCTGGTTTCTGAACTCATCAGGCAATCCAATAACAAATTTACCAGGCTATGTTCCAGCAGATATGTTTGTTAAAGTGCTTCAATATTTAGGCGAAGAAGCTTATAAGCAAGAAATCTCCTTTGAAGATTATTCGAAACAAGAACACGAATATTTTGGTGAAAATCTTCTGCTTACACTAAACAGAGAAGAAGCCAACTATGTACTTGAATATGATCCTCTTGCGAAAAATTATGAAGGAGATTTTGACAGGTTTACAGTCTGGGTAGTTGAAGATAAAGAAATAGCTGATGAACTAATTGAAAAAGGCGCATTTAGAGTAATTCTTATAACTGAATAGTCCAGAAAAAGTCTTTTGCTCTAACTTCGAATATTTCCGTTGTTTCTGAATCAATGTTGCAAGCGCGAACAAGTTTTATTGAGCTTTCTGGATTACTGTTAAAGTAATCCAGTAAAGCCTTGAAAAATGCCCTGGCGCATTCATTCTTTGGAACACCAAATATTCCTGAAGATACAGCAGGAACAGAAAGAGAACTCAATCCTAATTCATCACTTTCTTTGAAAACATTGTAGAAACTTTTATAAAGAAGCCCTTTATAATCCTTTGTGCCTTTCTTTGGACCATGAACATGAATTACGTATTTAGCTTTCATTTTTCCAGCCCCTGTTACTGTAACTTCAGAAATATCCAGAGGTCCATTTTCAAATACGTATTCATTACTTTGTTTCTGTATTACTTTTCCACCAGCCTTTGCTATTGCTCCCGCAACACCACCACCATGTTTTAGATTGCCATTGGCAGCATTTACAATAGCATCGGTGCTTTCTGTAGTAATGTCAACCTGTACTATTTCAAGCACCCTATTATTATCAAGTTGAATTTTCTTCATTCATCTTCATCTCCGTAGTTTTTAAGATTTCCCCAGAGTTTTGCCAAACGCTCTCTAATAAACTTTTCTTTCCCCTTGTTACTGGGTTTAAAAAACACTTCATCCTTTAATTCCTCTGGAAGATATCTCTCAAGGGAAAAACCACCAACAGAATGTGGGTATGTGTATGCCCTTCCATAGCCCATTTTCTTCATCATCTTTGTTTCCGGATTTCTTAATTTGAGTGGCACAGGAACATTTGGTTTTTCCCGTGCTTTACTTTTTGCTTTATCCCTTGCTTCTATGACCGAGTTGCTTTTTATGGCTACTGCAAGGTAGATTACAGCTTCTGCAAGATTTAACGTGCATTCTGGAAGTCCTATTCTTTCTACTGCCTCAAAGCATGAAACAGCAATCAAAAGTGCTGTGGGATCAGCAAGACCAATATCTTCAGAGGAAAAAATTATCATTCTTCTTGCAATAAATTTAGGGTCTTCTCCTCCTTCTATCATTCTCATCATGTAATAAAGTGCTGCATCGGGATCGCTCCCCCTGAGACTTTTTATAAATGCTGATACAAGATCATAATGTTCTTCGCCCTTTTTGCTGTATCTACCGCCTGGAATTAATGAAAGCTCTTTCATTAACTCAATATCCACACTCTTTTTGTCCAGCCCTTCAGCGCTCTCAGATAATGTATCCAAAATATTTAATGCAATCCTGGCGTCACCACCCGAGTTTTGAGCTATTATTTCCAGAACATCATGATGAATATCCAGGTTTTTCTTCTTGAGTTCTAAATCGATTTCAAGAGCCTTTTCAAGTAAATACACAATATTATTTTCATCAAGTTTTTTTAGTATAACAAGCCTGCAGCGTGAAAGAAGAGCAGAATTTATCTCAAAACTTGGATTTTCTGTTGTTGCTCCTATCAAAACGACTGTTCCGCTTTCTGTAACGGGTAAAAAAATATCCTGCTGTGCCTTGTTAAGTCTGTGTATTTCGTCTACAAAAAGTATCATTTGTTTTCCATGTTTTTTTAACGCCCTGGCCCGTTCGAAAATCTTCTTAAATTCTCCTGTTTTTCTGGTAGTTGCACTGAAGTAAATATATTCATACTTCATGGAAAGACTTTTCCTGATTATTTCTCCAAAGGTTGTTTTTCCCGATCCTGGAGGACCGTACAGGACCATTGAGAAGAGTTTTTCCTTTTCCAAAAACTGTCTGATAACTCCTTTATCGCCTGTTAAATGCTGCTGGCCTACAATCTCATCCAGGCTCCTGGGTCTTACCCTCTCACTCAGTGGCTTCCAGTTTGTTTCTGAAGTACTCAACAGTTTTCACCAACCCATCATCAATCTTAACTTCATATTTCCAACCGAGATTGTGGGCTTTATCACATTTCAAAATTGATCGTCTTAAATCACCCGGTCTAGGATCAGAATAGGTAGCATTCTTTTTGTAACCGGTTATTTTTTTCAATTTGTCAAAAAGCTCATTAACAGTTGTACCTTGACCTGTTCCGATATTAACAACTTCGTTTTCCCATTTTTCCATTGCCAGATAATTTGCTCTGGCAACGTCAGATACATAAATGTAATCCCTAACATTCTCCCCGTCTCCGTATATTATCGTCTCTTCATTTTTCAACATCCTGTTTGTAAATATTGCTACAACACCTGCTTCTCCGTAAGGATCCTGGCGGGGTCCAAATACATTGGCATATCTAAGTGCAACATACTTTAATTCATGTTGTTTAAAATAAAAGTCAAGATAATTCTCTATAGAAAATTTGGCTATCCCATATGGAGAAAAAGGATGTGGTTGTTCATCTTCAGAAGTAGGGACTTCGTTTACATCATCACCATAAATTGCTCCTCCTGTTGAAGAAAAAACGAGCTTTTCAACACCATATTTGACACATAAATTAAGTATATTTAATGAACCCATTATATTAATTCCTGCATCTTCCAGAGGGGTTTTTACCGATTGCGAAACGCTTATTTGAGCGGCAAGATGATAAACAAACCGCGGTTTGTGTAAACTAAATACCTTCTCCATCATTTCATTATCCGTTATATCCTGCTGATAAAATAACGCTCTTGGATCAAGATTTTCTATTGTTCCAGTCGAAAGGTTGTCCACTACTATTGGTATCTTCTTCTCTTCTATAAGTTTCCCTACAACATGAGAACCGATAAAACCTGCTCCACCTGTAACCAAAATATTCTCTGCCATCTGTACACCTCGCTTTACACTAGCTCTGACAACTCTCCATTATTCAAAATCTCATCATACATTTTTCTTACTTTTTTTATATCTTCCCACGTAAGATATTTAGGAGAACCTGGATCTTTTGACGCGTTTCTCAACAAATAACTGGGATGGAACATAGGAAAAAGCTTGACATCGTCTACCCAGTTACTGAGCTCTCCTCTTACCTTTGTGATAGCAACCTTCTTTTTGTCTGAAAAGAATGCTAAAGCAGTAGATCCCAAAGGAATAATAATTTTTGGTTTAATAATCGCCAGTTGAGATAACAAATAAACTGAACAGGTTTCCATTTCTTCCTGTGTTGGAACTCTATTTTTAGGTGGTCTACACTTAACAATATTTGTTATATAAATATCTTCTCTGGATAAATTTACTGACTCTAGTATTTTGGTTAAAAGCTGTCCTGCCCTTCCAACAAAAGGTTTTCCTGAAGTGTCTTCATCTGCGCCAGGTCCTTCACCAACAAAAACAATAGGTGATTCAAGAGAACCTTCACCGGGAACTACCATATTTCTATGCTTACAGAGTTCACACTTTTTGCATTCTCTTATCTTTCTCTCTACTGCCAGCATTAATTGTTTCTTTTTCGAGTATTCTTCCACCTGATCACCTCAAAACATTAGAATTTGAATTCGAAGAAAAATTTATCGTCTATATCGTATCCTATCACGAGGTATCTATCTTCTAAAGCTTTTATATAATATTTTAATCCAACACTCTGTACAAAATCGGGTAATCCTTCAGGCTTCAAATTCAATCTCAAGATACCTTCTAAAGCCATACAATGTAAATCAAAGTATAATGGTAAATTATGATTGTTCATTTCATCCCATTTTAAATCAGAAAGTGAAGTGCCAATTTCAAGATATTTATTTTCTTCAGTGTAACTGAGAGTTAAGTGCTTCAGTAAAATTGACTTCGTAATATCTGCAGAATTCAAATTGACAATTATCCCGGGGTTGTCAAGATGCAATTCTACTGAAAAACCGTAATTTCCAAATGCATTGATCTTACCTTTAAAAAGGGTAAGTTCTTTAAATGTTACTGTATTAATACCTATGGAAAGTTTTCGAGAATTTATCTCCCCGGATTCAGTTGCAGCGGTTGTTGCTAAAAACGCCCCTGACATAGAAAAACCTTTGTACACAAAGTTTTCAACAGAAAAAATTGCAAACCTTCTGTTTTCGGTACTTGAGAGTTCATTACTAAAAAAGCTTTCAGGAAAGGGATAATTCTTATCATAACTTCTAAAATCAGTTTGAATATCGAAAATGGCATTTTTTACATTTAAATTTCCTGCAGTTAAATTCGTGAGCTTAAACTCAAAACGTTCGAACCATTTTTTCTTTTTTAGAATATATGGGTAATAGGTGCTAAAACCAAATCCATTATCACCTATCGTTATACTAAGTGAAAGTTCATAATCAAATCTTTCATGAATTTTTTCTTTAGATAAATCCAGCTTCCATTTTGTTTCAAATTCCAATCCAAGTTCAGAATCGCCTACATTTAATCTTTCTGTGTTACTCCAGATGCCAAAGGTTTTTTTTGTCCAGTTACGAGATGACGCTGTTTTATGGTAAAAGGGTCCAAATTCAATTTCTACCGAGAATTCTGTTGAAGTTGGGTTTAGTGATTCAAGCTGTGTTGTCTGATTGTGTTTGAAACCAAAATCTCCAAACTCGTAGTCTCCGAGTGTTGAAAGTTCTCCATCACCAAAAAAAGATAAAATTGTTGCTTCAGGTGTGAACAGTTTTTCATAATCAAGTTCTGTTACAAACTCCATTTCTCCTGGCCACCCACTGACAAAAATAAAATACTCCCCAGGGTGCTTGAATTCAAATTCAGATTTATAATATGAAACCTCAGGAGAGTAGCCTATATGTGTGTCTAAATTTTCTCCCGGTGAATAGCCAAAAATATTTTTCATTTTCAAAGCAGGTTTACTATCAAAAAAACTGTAATTTGTGCCTTCATTTGCTGTCTTTGATGCTTCAAAGGTGATACTGTACTCAGGAGTTAATGAAGAGACAAAGGAAAAAGATTTTCGTTCCAGAGACAAAATATCAAAGGTTTTGCCAACACTATTTTCTGCATTAAATAACCAATTCCCGGCATAACCCGCAAAAAACCTCATTTTCGAAGATACCTCGACAAACCCTTTGTATGAAATACTGGAAGGTTCAATCCAAACGTAACGCTCTGTCGAAGTAGCAGGCATATCAGTATTATAATCCAAACCATATCGTCCATTTAGTTTCAACTTCGATTGAAATGCTTCCCATTTAAAGCTATTTAAAGCATTCCCCTTTTTATCTACAGGCATAGTCAAGCTAAGAATACTCTCTTCAGCATCAAAGGAACTTGTAATATCTCCATTTGTAATAAAATTGCCTGAAGTAAATTTATAGTCATTTAGATCAAATACAAAACTTTCCATATATTTAGCTTTTAGTAAATCTCCAAAGGTATTGGTAGCATTTGATTCAATGTTCATTGATAATTCGTCAATTGAAAGACTTGAATTAAAAAAAATTGCATTTGTTTTATTTATCTTAGCGTTTGTTCGAAACGTAAGGTTTGATTTTACAAAACTATTTTTCTTTATTTCAAATAACTTACCTGTAAAAAAACTAAGTCTAAAAGTATCAGAGGTAAACGTTGCATTTGGTGTTTCATACTTGAAGTTTGTCGGTATTTGCAAACTTATCGGTCCAAAAAACCACGGGGACGTTGGTGTTCCACTGAAAGTATCTTCAAAATAGGTTGCCATTCCTGCAGATAGTGATAGATCAATTTTCGAACTCTCGGAAGAATTGTATTTAAAAGTAAAATAATCAAATGATTCCACATTTTCAAGAACTTCAGCAATATCAAATACATTTCTTGCTTTTCTCTTGTCTTTGACAAACTCATAACCTAATTCATATCCAGAAAATGGTTTTTTCATTGTATCTGAAACTCTATCGCCCGTCGTTGCCAGGGCAGCTATCTCAAGTTGTCCATTTATGTCTGGAAGTAATCTTACATATCCTCCAAATTCCCCAGGAAAGAAAGCAGATTCTATTTCTAAGTACTCAGCAAGTATTTCTATGCCCCCAAGAGGTGTTTCAAAAAATGATTTTACAGAAAATGAATCTTCACCACTTTTCCAGTAACGTTCCCAAATAAATGCAAGATTAAGCCATTCTACGTTGAGATATCTCAAGGTTAATTTGCTTTTCCAGTCTTCGAATGATGTTATTTCAAAGGAAAATGGCCGTCTTTCCGGATCCTCCAAAGAAAAATAATACCAGGGCAAATAGAATACCGGTACCTTTCCAATAGTCATTACTAGATTCTCAGCAATAATATACTTACCCTGTCTGACGGTAGCTTCAGTTACATTGAATCGATAATGTGGTTTTTCATAATCACACGTTGTGATATAACCAGAACCAGTATTCAACAATGGAGAAGCCTCCATTGTAGATTCGCTATATTCAGTATAAACATAGAAATCTATCTCTTGTTTTTCTTCAGAATCATCTACCTTTGGTACGGGCAAGCCTTGTTTCGTATTTACTTTAAAAGATTGAATGCTTTTTCTGTCAAACTCAAAAACAACTCTTTCGGCATTTATTACACTCTCTTTTGTCGTTAGCACAACGTTACCCCAAAAAGTAGCTGATATTGGTTTATCTCCTTCAAGCAAAACAGACGCATTTGAAGCTTCTATTGTCACATCATAGTCAGCTTCAGAATATTCAAGCTTAACAGGTCCATGAAGTCGTATTTCGTTACCTTTTCCTTGAAAGGACTCTGCTGAAATGTTTATATCGTATGCAAAAACCTGTCCACCAACAAAAATGATAAGAAGTACGACGCCAATCTTAAATATGCTATTTAGCATTTCACTGAATTTATATGAAATCTTTGTGTCAATCAAGAAATATATACCCACTCCTATTGCAGTGAAAAAAATATTGGGTAACCAGGGAGCAAGGACTGGATCAATCAACCTTTCTTTTCCCATAGCACTTAGCCATGCACCTGAACCCTGATATACCACGACCAGAACAAAGGTTAAAATAACTGACCACGCTTTTGTTCTTAAATTTAACATTAGGGATAATGGCACTCCCATGAGAACGATTACCAGCGGTCCCAGTGCAGTGGATATCTTTTCCTGGAGTGCAACTTTAAGAGAAGCGGTTTCAACACCAATTTTGTCATAAGATTCAATCTTTTCTCTCAATTCCTTACTGGACATCTCTCTGGGAGATTTTGAAGTTCTGATGTATTCTTCTATATCCTGTTCAAATTGCAAATCGAATGATTTAAAAGTCATATCCATGGTAAGAAAACCCTTACCATCCGTCTCATAGATTCTTCCAGAATGCATGACCCATCTATTGTTCTCGAAGGTAGCATTGTCAGCACTTATAACCCTTGTTTTGCCAGGTTTGCTCATGTCATAAAGCAGGATTTCATTAAGCGTGCCAGTTTCAGGATCAATACGCTTAATGTAAAGATATCGACCTTCACCATCTTCCATAAAAGCGTTTTCCTTAAAGGTCATTTCGGGTCTCTTATAAACATATTTTGCAAGTGCCTCCGATGCTTTCCTGTTCCCTGCAGGAACAAGATAATCATTAAACAGGTAGCTCACAAAACTCATGGCGAGGGCAAAGATAACAAAGGGAATTACCAGTTTCCTAAGTGTAATTCCATGGGTTTGAAGTGCAATTAGTTCATTGTCAGTTCTCATACGTGAAAGAACCCAGAATATACCCAGAAGTATTCCCACAGGAATACCAAGTACCATGAAGTAAGGAAGATTATAGTATATCAACAAAAATAGCTTATCTATGCCTACCTTATATCTAACTATGATATCGGAAAGTTGATACAAAAGCTCAATGCTTACAAAGATTAAAAAACCTCCAAGACCGATAAGAAAGGGGCTAACTGTTTGTTTTACAATGTATTCGATTAACTTCTTCAATGTTATGCCTCCAGTTATAACTAATCCCGCGCGTCAATATTTGTCTCAGCCAGAGTATCCTCTTTACATCGATAATGCCTTCCTGAATCAATGAATGTTGCACAGGTAATAAGCTTTGTACATAGATCAGCAATTGTTTCTAAAGACCTAAAAACGGTAAGCAATGAAACAGCTCTGTTCATTACTTTTGGTGTATTCTCCACAATTTCAACCAATTCTTTTTCGGCATCTTCAAGGATTTTGTCTACCCTATCATCCTTTTCACAAATCATTTTTCCTTCGGTGAATGATGGCTCAACTAAATTATGAACTGCTCCGGAAAGCATATTGTAAACTTCATCAAACATCTTATGTAATTTTTCATATAATCCTATTGGAGGTTTCTTAGAAAGTTCTATGGAACGCTCTGAAATGACAACACAATAATCAGCAATTTGTTCAAGAGTGCTGTTAATTTCCATAGCACTGGCCAAAAAACGAAGATCTTTCCCGAGTGGTGTCAATATACCCAGTAGTTTCACAATTCTTTCTTCAATCTCAGTCGAAAATGCATCAACAATAGAATCAGAGTAAATAACATCGCGAGCATAATGCTCATTTCTTTCAATAAGCGCAACTCTGGATTTACTGTAAAGCTGCTGTATATAATGAGCCATCTTTACTATATCCTGCTTCAATTCATCAATTTTTATCTTGCCCTTTTTAGAGATCATTTCTAGATCTTCCTCCAAACGCAAGCTTTTCTTTCATTACACTGACAAAATCAAATTCTTTTTCTCTGAGAAGACTTATTACTTTATCGGAAAGTTTTGTTGTAATTTGCTTTCCTTTCTCTAGTGTTCCTGCTTCATAACCATCAATATAAATCCTTACTGGAGCGTTTTTGTCCTCTTTAACTGTTATATGCACTTCTCTATATGCAGCCAGTACAATTGGTCCGACATATGGATTATGTGCTGACAATGGAGTTATCTGGTAAACATCACTTTTAGGGTCAGTCAATGCGCCACCTGCGGCAAGGTTATACGCTGTTGACCCGGTACTTGTCGAAATGACCACTCCATCTCCCACAATTAAATAAGGTGAATAATCTGCTATTCTTACCTCAAATTCTACTGTTCTGCTTGGAGAACCTCTCTCTAAAACACAATCGTTTAAAGCCATAAATATAGATTTTTCTGTCTCAATCTTTAATAACTTTCTTTTATCTACTATTAATTTCTTTTTCAAAAGTAGCTGTAAAGCTTTATTTAAATCCTCCAGCTCGAAAGATGCCAGAAAACCAACACTACCAACCTTAAAACTTAGAATGGGAATGCCACTTTTGTATGCAGCGTTTACCGCTCTCAAAACAGTCCCGTCGCCACCAAAAGTCATAACAAGATCTATTCCAGCCAAATCGTTAACACAATATTGATCAAAAACACAGGTTTTGATTTCATGTTTTTCGATTTCATTTATAATATTTTTCTGTTCTATATCATCTATGCGGTTATGATTAAAAAAAATGGCAACCTTCAAACGATCACCTCATTAATTCTGCCAGATCAAAAAGTGTTGTGACAATAAACTGGTCAAGAAAAATTAGTATCAGTATAGCAATAAGCGGCATCAAATCAACTGGTCCTATCTTCAATGGAGGCAAAATCTTTCTTAATGGTTTTACCACAAAACTACCCAGGGCTTCAAAAAACATTCTAAATGAAGAATAACCTCCTGGTAACAACCAGCTCATAATAACAACTAGGATGATGGAGAATATTTCTAGATTTATTAATATTCTGAGAATAACCGCTATCGAGAATAAAAAATTCCCCAGAATAAACATTTTTTATTTTTCCCTTTCTTCCAGATCTTCAAATAGATACGTATTTTTTGACAACTTCATATTCAATAGATCGTAAGATTTTTCAGTAACCTTTCTACCTCGATTTGTTCTAACAAGAAATCCTGACTGAAGAAGATATGGTTCATAAACCTCACTGATGGTTTCGGCCTCTATTCCAACTGAAGCAGCAATTGCCTTAACTCCAGCTGGTCCACCATCAAAATTCGTTATCAGTGTTCGAAGAATTTTTCTGTCCATATCATCAAGGCCGTAGTCATCGATTTTCATCAGCTTCATTGCATTCTTTACGGTTTCTACACTAATAATATTGCTACCATCAACAGTAGCCAGATCACGGACTCTTCTGAGTAATCTATTAGCTATTCTAGGCGTTCCCCTTGAACGTTCTGCCAGTAATTTTGCAGCAGGTTTTTGCACTTCAATGTCCAGTAATTTTGAAGAACGCTCTATTATCTGTCTAAGTTCAGATTCTGGGTAAAATTCAATCTCAAGTACCATTCCAAATCGATTTCTTAGTGGAGCTCCGATCATCCCCGAACGGGTTGTAGCCCCAACAAGAGTGAAAGGATTAAGATCCAGCCTTATTGATCTGGCGCTGGGACCTTTCCCTATCATTATGTCAAGTTGAAAATCTTCCATCGCTGAATAGAGGATTTCTTCAACCGATCTACCAAGTCTGTGTATTTCGTCAATAAAAAGAACATCTCCATTTTCAAGTCCTGTTAATATCGCTGCCAGATCACCCTGCTTTTCAATAACCGGACCACTGGTAATGTATATCCCCGTTCCCAGTTCGTTTGCAAGAACATGTGCCATTGTCGTTTTGCCAAGACCAGGCGGTCCTGATAACAGAATATGGTCAAGAGCTTCCCCTCTAACCTTTGCAGCTTCTATTGCAATTTTAAGTCTTTCTTTGACATTTTTTTGTCCGATATATTCATCGAGTGACTTTGGTCTGAGACTTTTTACCTCAAACTCATCTTTTGTATCAGGTGAAAGGAATCGTTCATCCTCCATAATATTCACTCCATCTATGGATGTATTCTGTATAGTGTCCTGGCAAAAGGTATGGCCTCTCTAACATGTTCAAGTCCGCATATCCATGAAACCACTCTTTCTATACCCATACCAAAACCACTGTGAGGTACTGAACCAAATTTTCGTAAATCCATATACCAATCATAAGAAGCGGGATCCAGTCCAAACTCCTTTATTCTCTCAAGCAACAAATCTTCTTCCCAGATCCTCTCAGACGCACCAATGATTTCCCCGTAACCTTCCGGTGCAATCATATCATTACAGAGTACAACATCAGGATTATCAGGATCAGGGGGCATATAAAAAGCCTTTGCCATTCTTGGATATTTTTCTATTACCACAGGTTTATCAAACTCTTTAGCGATTATGGTTTCTTCATCAGAACCGAAATCTCCACCCCATTTTATATCAAGACCCTTTTGCTGTAGTAGTTTCACTGCATCTGTGTATGAAATTTTTGGAAAAGGTTTTTCTACCTTTTCTAATAATGATGTATCTCTTCCTATCTCCTTCAAATCGACTTCTGCTCTTTCAAGAGTCTTTTTAACCACAAACTCAACAAGATCTTCTTGCAATCTAATATTGTCTTCATGCCTGTAGTAAGCCACTTCTGCTTCGTTCATCCAGAACTCAATTAGATGCCTTCTGGTTTTAGATTTCTCCGCCCTGAAGGTGGGACCAAGGTTGTAAACTTTTCCCAGTCCAATGCAGGCTGCTTCAAGATAAAGTTGTCCTGTCTGAGCTAGGTAGGCCTTTCCATAATCAAAATAATCAAGTTCAAAGCAATTACCTGCACTTTCCCCTATGGAACCGGTGAAAATTGGAGTATCAACAAGAACAAAGTTTCGTGAATTGTAAAATTCTCTAGTCGCTTTAATTATCTCATTACGTATATGAGACAGATGAAACTGCCGTTTCGTTCGCAACCAGAGATGACGATTTTCCATAAGAAAATCTATACCATGATCGGGTTTATTTATCGGAAAATCCTCATCAGGATTGTGGACAATCTTTACATCTTTTACATGTATTTCAACTCCACCAGGTGCTCTTCTTTCTTCTTTTACTACTCCCTTAACTTTTACGCTTGCTTCCATCTTGATTTCCTTAGTCAGTTCAAAAACATCCGGGGAAACTGAACTTTTTTCAACAATTCCCTGCACAAAACCCGTACCATCTCTCATATATAGAAATTGAATCTTTCCGCTGGAACGGAATCTTCTTAACCAGCCCCTGATTTCTACCTCTTCACCTACATATTTCTTTAAAGACTCAATATAAACCCACAACTCCAACACCTCCGAAAACTCCTATCACCTAACGATTATAACAAAAAACCCGGGATCACATGTCCCGGGTTTAATAAAAACTCAAACTAAATTAAAAAGGTTGTATGAAATACATCACTATTCCGATTATTCCAAAAATTATTCCTGCTCCACCTATCCAGGCTGCTGTGTTGGCTGCGTTCCTTACTGATTGAATATCTTCATCTGTAGGAGTATTTTTCTTCACATTTTCAATTTCTTTTTCCATTTCTTCTTTATTCTGTGTAACAGTTGATACAAGCGTTTCAATGTTCTCTGCATTTTTATTTGTGCCGGATGCAACTTCCGTTAAAACTGCGTCCATTGTACTGACCCTGTTACTCAGTTCTTCAATTGCTGAATCATTTGCATTAACTGATTCTTCAATTTCGTCTGTTTTTTCCTGTAAACTTGCAACATCTATAACGACATTTTTCATGTTTTCCAGTTCACTATTGACATTCTCTTCAAATGTTTCTAAGGATGTGATCCTTACGTTCAACGAATCTATTGATTCCTTATTTGCTGAAACATCTGTCTTCACTTGAGAGTAAAGTCCTGACAGTGAATTTACATCCTCTTCAAGCGCTGACAATTCATTTATGCTGTTTTCGACTGTGGCAAGTCTTCTCGAAAGGGAACCGAGATCTTTATCAACACTGTCTTCAAGGCTCTGAATTCTGTTTGAAAGAGATACATCAAGACTATTTACAGTACCCTTTAACTCCTCAAAAGTCTCCACTCTTGCATAAAGTTTCAATATGCCATTAAGGTCAGTTACGGATATCATATCTTCCAATGTTTTTGAGAGCTCATCTTTCGTAACCATTGTCTCAGTTAATTCTGCCAGTTTGTCTGTCATTTCGGTTGAATGAATAAGGTTGTCAAATTCATTCTCAATACTTGTTATTCTTTCTTCAACATCTGAATAATTCGAATTGGCTGTTTCTTTAAAAGAAGCAAAATCGTTCTTTAGTGTATTGAGTTCTTCATCAGTTTCACCAAGGCTGGTTTTATACGATTCAAGAGTGCTGTGTATGTTTGCTATTGACTCTTCATTCGAACTAACAATTTCTGAGATATCTTCTGAAAGAGTATCTAAATTTGCTTTTGCTTCATCAAGATCCATGCTCAAACCTACAACTTCCTGTGAGAGCTGAGTCTGGCTTTCCATAATATCTTCATCTTTCTCAGTTAATTCAGCAAACTTAGCTGCAGTATTTGTTTCAAGTTCGTCCATTCTCTTTGTAACTTGAGAAATCTCTTTACTTGTGTTTAATATTAATTTTCTTAATTCTTCAGAAACTCCAACTGGAGCAACATCCGCTGGTTCCACTTCATCTCTGAGTTCAGCGATTTGTTTCTCAAGGTTGTTAAATCTCTCAAGAATCGTGGTCATTTGTACATAATTTCCCTGTGTATCCTTTAGAGCTACATCGAATTCATCAATCTTATTGGTTAATGATTTTGGAATCTGGACTTCTGTAGGTTCTACTTCTTCAACAGGTTCTACTTCACCTTTTCTCGCAAAATTATCCTCGATGTGCGTTAAAAGCTTATCAATTAAAACAGCTGCCTGATATCTTTGCAGTGGTTCAGTTCCTTCGAAATAAAGTTCTCCATCTCTCGGGATACCTGAAAGTATTTCTAACTCACTCAGACGCACAATAGAATCATATGCCCAATGATTCGAACTGACATCAGCGTAAGAAATTGAAAACGCCATGGATGCCATAACAAGTGTTACCATTAGTATCAGAGAAATCTTTAAAGACTTTTTCATAAGGCCACCTCCCATTAGTTGTATTCAAAAAAGATTTTACCATATCTTTTGTGAATACTTCTCCTTATTCAAGGAATTCTTTTAACATGGTAATATTTAACGACAGGAGGTGTTTCAGTTGAAAAAACGAACGCATACTTGTGGTGAGCTTACAACAAAACATTGCGATCATGAGGTTACCCTTAGTGGATGGGTTGATAGAATAAGAGACCTCGGTGGAATAAAATTCATTTTGTTAAGAGATAGATACGGTTACACACAGGTCGTATTTGATCCTAAAGAAATCAAATCAAATGAAAAAGTTCAAAAGATTGGAATAGAATACGTTATAACAGTTACAGGTGTTGTTAGAGAAAGACCCGATGAGGCTGTTAACGCTGAAATGAAAACGGGCTATATAGAAGTGCTCTCAAAGGATATGGAGATACTTTCCACTTCACAAACACCGCCTATTTACATAAATATCGACGACAACGCTTCTGAAGAAATGAGATTAAAATACCGCTATCTTGACCTTAGAAAACCGGCACTTCAAAGGACCCTTATGATCAGACATAAAGCAGCTCAAACAACGCGAAGGATTTTAAATAAAAAGAACTTTATAGAAATCGAAACCCCTGTTCTTACAAAATCCACCCCTGAAGGAGCTAGGGATTTTCTTGTTCCTTCTAGAATCAGACCCGGGAAATTTTATGCGTTACCCCAATCGCCACAATTGTTCAAACAATTGCTCATGATTAGTGGGATAGATAAATACTATCAAATAGTGAAATGTTACAGAGACGAGGATTTCAGAGCTGATAGACAGCCTGAATTTACCCAGATAGATCTTGAGATGTCTTTTGTAGATAGAGAGGATATCCTTCAACTAACAGAAGAAATTTTTGAGAATATTTTCAAAGATGTTCTTCAAAAAGAAATAAAAGTCCCAGTAGATAAAATGACCTATAAGGAAGCAATTGAAAAATATGGTTCTGATAAACCCGACAGACGTTACGGAATGGAAATCTCAGATGTCTCTGATTGTTTTTCAGAAACTAATTTTAGATTGATAAAGAATTCTCTTGAAAAGGGAGAGAAAGTAAAAGGAATACTCGTAAAAAACGTAGCTGACAAATTTTCAAGGAAACGACTTGACAATTTAACGGAAATCGCAAAAGAAAATGGTCTTGGCGGATTGTTATGGGTTAAATTAGAGGAAGAGTTGAAGTCCCCCGTGGCAAAGCACTGTATGGATGAACTTAAAAAAGTAGCGGATATTCTTTCAGCAGAAGAAAAAGATGTAATTTTACTTGCTGTGGCGGAAAATCTTCTTGCATCTAGAGCACTAGGAAAGATAAGGGAAACTATTATTCACGAAGACTGCGAAAAAAAAGATGGTTTTGATTTGCTCTGGGTTCTTGATTTTCCTATGTTCACTTATAATAAGGAAGATAGACGACTTGAAGCTGAACATCATCCTTTTACAATGCCCTATGTTGAAGATATAGAGAAATATAAAGATGAACCCTTGAAAATTCGATCTCACGCTTATGATCTCGTAGTAAACGGATATGAAATTGCCAGTGGGAGCGCAAGAATCCATGATAGTTCGTTACAACAAAAGGTATTTGACATAATTGGGATGGATAGAAAAATTGCAAAGGAACGATTTGGATTTCTGCTGGAGGCTTTTAAATACGGACCACCTCCACACGCAGGTATAGCAGTAGGATTCGATAGACTCATTATGATACTGTCCGGTTCTAATTCGTTAAGAGATGTCATAGCTTTTCCAAAGACAACAACAGGAAGCGACCTGATGACATCAGCCCCATCAACAATTACTGAAGAGCAGCTCAAACAACTTAAAATTAAACTCATAGAAAATGATGGTGAAGAAAAAGATGAAAATAGCGATTGATGGACCTGCGGGTTCAGGAAAGTCCTGTGTAGCATCCAGGATTGCAAAAAGATTGGCCTATGTTTATGTTGACACTGGAGCTATGTATCGTTCTCTTGCCTGGAAAGCCCATAAAAACAATATAAACATTTATGATAAAAAGGAGCTCAATAAACTGATAAAGACAACGGTTTTCTCTTTATTTGAAGGAAAACTTGAAATGGACGAAAAACCCATTAACTCTGAAATAAGGACGGCAATAATTTCGAAAAAATCGTCAGAAATTGCGAAATTACAACAAGTAAGAGATTTTTTAACCACAGAACAGAGAAAACTTGCTAAGAAAAATGATGTGGTAATGGAAGGTAGAGATATTGGAACAGTAGTATTACAAAATGCAGAATTTAAATTTTTTCTCGAAGCTTCCAAAGAAGAGCGTGCGCGTAGAAGATTGAAACAAATGGTATCAATGGGACTTGAGGGGAGCTATGATGAGATATTACAGGAAATTATAAACAGAGACAAAAATGATTCTTCCCGATCGTTGGCTCCATTAAAGCCTGCAGATGATGCAATAAAAATAGATACAACAAATCTAACAATTAACGAGGTTGTTGAACTAATATTATTCATGGTGGTAGATAAATAATGAAAGTTATTTCAGGAAAGGAAATTGGCTTCTGCTATGGTGTAGAAAAAGCTATTAGTAAGGTAGAAGAACTCCTCTCAGAGGGAAAAAAACTTGCAATAGAAGGAGAACTAATTCACAATGATGAAGTTATATCCAATTTAGAAAAAAGGGGATTGAAAAAACTGGATGAGGTTTCACCGGAGAAAAGAGAAGAATATCACGCCTTAATTAGAACACACGGAATATCACCCGATATTGAAAAAACAATCAGAGAAAGATTTGCTAATGTTGTAGACCTAACCTGTCCGATAGTGTACAATGTATTCAGGTTGGCTGAAAAGCTGGAGAAACAGGGTAACTGCATAATAATTTTTGGAAAGAAAGAACACGCAGAAACCAAGGCATTAAAAGGAAGACTGGAAAAGTACATAATTATTGAACCGAACTGGAACAGTGACTCGATCAAGAAAAAAATATTAGAAAAAGACTGCAAAAAATACTCTTTGATTTCACAAACCACAATGGATCTTGACCAATTTGAAAGTCTTTCCGAAGAACTCAGAAAATTCGTAGAGGTTGATGTTCACAATACAATTTGCTCGGTTACAATAAATAGAGAAAAAGAAGCAAGGTATCTTGCGAAAAAATGTGATTGTGTTATTGTAGTCGGTGGAGAAAAAAGTTCGAACACAAAAAAGTTGGTAGAATTAGTTCGCAGAAATGGAACTAAAGCTTATCATATTAGTTGCCCTAATAAATTGCCACCATTAGCTACATCCGAGACAATTGGTATAATAAGTGGAACATCGACTCCAGCAGAACAAATCCAGAGATTACTGGATAATATAAAGAATAAATATAAAGAGGAGGTAATTCAAATGCCTGATGAAAGGCAGAATCAAGAAGAAAAAATGAGTATGGAAGATGTTATGGAACAAATGAACGATTTTTCGTTCAGAAAGGGAACATATACCCAAGCAGAGGTTTACTCAACTCAACCTGATGGAATATTGGTATTGTTGAACGGAAAACTTGATGGTTTTATTAAAGAGGAAGAATTGGTAAATCCCATCGATGAATACAGGGTGGGGGATAAAATTGATGTCACTGTAATGAAAATAAATGAAGATGAAGGTCGAACACTTGCTTCAGAAAAACGGGCGTATTTCAGAACCGTCCTGAGAGATATTGAAGAAGCTTACAAAAATGGAACTCCAGTCAAAGGAGAAATCATTGGTGAAATTAAAAGCGGATATCTTGTGAGACTAAAAAAAGCTATAAATGCTTTTTTGCCAGGATCACATTCAGGATTGAAAAAAGGAGAAAAATATCCGGAAAAGCCACTTGAATTCAAAATATTGGAATTCAAGAAAAGAAATCGTGGAAGAAATAACATAGTGGTTTCCCTTACAGAGCTTAAAAATGAAAGAATTCAAAAATACTTTTCAGAACTTGAAGAAGGTCAGGTAGTTGAAGGTACTGTTGAAGCAATTAAGAATTTTGGTGCTTTCGTCAAACTTACAGAAGATATTACTGGTTTGATTCCCGCATCAGAAGTTAGCTGGGCCTCCGAAAGAATAGACGATGTTATAAACAAAAATGATAAAGTAAAAGTAAAAATTATTGATATAAATCCAAAAGAACAAAAAGTAACGTTGAGTTTGAAGAGAATGACTGAAGACCCATGGGAAAATATTGAAGAAAAATATCCAGTGGATACCGTTGTCAAAGGAGAAGTCAAATCAATTGTTCCCTTTGGATTTTTTGTAATGCTTGAACCCGGTGTCGAAGGCCTCGTACATACTTCAGAGGTATTTTGGGGTAATGTCAAAAAGAGCCTTCATGATGTTGTCTCGGTTGGTGATAAAGTTGAAGTCAAAGTAAAAGAAGTAAATCCAGAAGAAAGAACCATAGCCCTTAGTTATCGGGAAGCCGTTGGTGATCCCTGGGAAAATATTGAGAAAAAATATATTGTTAATGACATTGTTGAAGGTAAAATCGTTAAAGTACTTCCCACTGGAGTAATAATGGAGATTGAAGAATACGTTTCGGGTTTTGTCCCCGTATCCGAGATTTCATGGAACTTCGTGGATGAAGTTGAAGACGCCGTTTCAGAAGGAGAAAAGAAAAAAGCAATGATTATTTCTCTTGACAAAGAAAACAGAAGAATGAGGCTGAGTTTAAAAAAGGCAACAGAAGATCCATGGAACCGTGTTAAAAAAGAACTGGATGTCGGAGACCATGTTAGAGGTAAAATTGTTAGACTAACTAAGTCCGGGGCTATCGTGATCATCGATGATTATAATGTCGAAGGATTTCTTCCTGTATCACAGGTATCAACAGAAAGAGTTGAAAATATAGAAGATGCTGTAAAAATTGGAGAAGAAAAGGATTTCAAGATCATTAGACTTGTTTATGATCCAGAAAACGATGTTAGAAATATGGTAATTTCCATAAGACAGTATTTGAAGGATAAAGAACGTCAGGAAGCAAGAGAAACACTTAAAGAAATTAATGAAAATAAAGATGAAAACAAACCAGCGTCAATAGGAGAAAAAATTAAAGAGAAACTTGAACAAGAAGGAGAAGATAACAAATAGTGGCAACTGTTCTTATTGTTGGCCGCCCAAATGTTGGCAAGTCCACTCTTTTCAATAGGCTTGTAGGATATAAAAAGACCATTGTAGATGATGAACCTGGAGTAACAAGAGATTTTGTGTTTGGACATTTAGAATGGCAAAAGAAGTCCTTTGAGGTTGTGGACACTTGCGGTCTTTTTGATAATCCCAATGATATTGTTGAAACAGAGATGAAGAAACTCACCCTCAGCATTCTTGATGTGGGTGATTTAATCATGTTTGTGGTTGACGGAAGGCACGGACTTACATCAGCTGATTACAATCTCGCTGAAATTCTGCGTGCCAAGAAAGAAAGGGTTTTACTTGTAGCAAATAAAGTTGAAGTATTTGAAAAATTTGAAGCAGAAGTAAGGCCAGAACTTTATAGCCTTGGACTGGGAGAACCCATTCCTGTTTCTTCTGAACACGCATTGAACGTCGATACGCTAATCGATACAACCTTTGAAAAATTAGAAAATAATGGGTTTGCTACCAACATAATGTTTGAAGAAAAGGATGTATGGTGCAGTATTACAATTGTTGGAAAACCCAATGTTGGTAAATCTTCATTATTCAACACAATTGTTGGAAGCAACAGAAGCCTGGTAACAGTAATACCGGGAACTACCAGAGATACGATAGACCATCCAATGTATATTGATGATAAATTGTGCAAATTTGTTGACACAGCAGGCATAAGAAAAAAATCAAAGGTGGGAATAAAGAACGTAGAGTATTACAGTGTAATGCGTTCCATAAGTTCAATAGAACGCAGTGATATCTCAATCATCGTTATTGACTCAACAAAGGGAATCAGTAACCAGGATCAAAAGGTTGCAGGTCTTGCGGAGAAAAATGGAAAAGGTACGATTATAGTATTTAACAAAATCGATATGATAACAGAAAAAAAAGAAAAAGATCTGTTTGATGCTGTAGAAAGAGATTTATATTTTATCAACTACAGCCCGATAGTATTCACTTCATGCATCAATAATATTGGAATCGACATATTGTTGGACAGTATAATAGAGGTTTCTGAAAACATCGACAGACGAATTCCAACAGGATTGCTGAATGAGTTAATAAAACGTTATACACTGACAACACCCCCTGTTGGAAATAAAAAGCGCAAAGCAAAGATTTATTATGCATCACAAATAGATTCAAGACCACCATTGATTATATTGAATGTTAACGATCCTGGACTTTTATCATCAGCTTATTTGAAGGGACTAAGAAAAACAATAAGAATGAATTTTCATGATTTTGCTGGATCACCGATTTTTATAAAGTTGAGGCGAAAAAGATGAATTTTCTACTAATAGCCATCGTTGGTTACCTGGCTGGTTCGGTACCCTTTAGCTTTATTATTCCCTGGATCATAGGGGTAGATATTAGAAAAATTGGAAGTGGTAATGTAGGCGGAACAAATGTCCTCCGTTCGCTTGGTGGAATATGGGGTTCAATTTGCATGGTGCTGGATGGTGTAAAAGCCTTTGTGCCTATAATGATTGGAATCCATGTTTTTGATATGAATATCACACAGGGATTGATGATGGGTTTTTTTGCCGCTATCGGTCATAGTTATCCCCTCTGGTTGAAGTTTAAGGGTGGTAAAGCAGTGGCAGTGACGGTAGGAACAATCTCAGCTGTTAAAGCACCTTTAGTTGCTTTGTTTTTTGCCATATGGATACCCCTAGCCATCTTAACTAAATATGTTTCTCTGTCATCTCTTGTATCACTTGGAGCATTAAGCGTTGCCTTCTTTCTAATTTCAGGAGTCAATGAGGGATTATGGATACTGGCATTTTTAGCTCTATCCGCTTACAGACACAGAGATAACATAAAAAGGCTGCTTAAAAAAAATGAAAACAAAACAGACCTTATAGAAGCGTTCAAAAAGCATAAAGAAAACGAAGATAAATAAAAAGGTCAGGCTTTACACCTGACATTTAAAGATTTATTAGATATCTATTACCTAGCTATCATTTGTGTTCCTTATAAACTCTTTCACGAAGGATATTCCTCTGAATTTGGGCAGATAAATCTGCTTTTTCCTGAGTGTCTTTTGCTAGATCAACCAACTCCTTTGCTCTTTCTAAATGGCGTCTGGCTCTCTCAATATCAATATCTTCTGGTTTTTCAGCCGCGTCGGCAACAATGGTTAGTGAATCTCTTTCATTAAGCAAATAACCACCATGAACCGCAAAATAATAGTTTTTATCATAGGACTGAATATTTATCTTCTCCACAGCTAGTTGACATACCATGGGGGCACGCAAAGGTAAAAAAGCAATACTACCTTCAACGGTCTGGAAACTTAAAAGTTCTGCTGTTCCTTCCCATTCAATACCATATGGAGTTACCAGTTTGACGTTGAGTGACATATCAATCACCTTCGTCTATTTTCTCTGCTTTTTCTCTCGCTTCTTCAATTGTTCCAACCATCATAAATGCCTGTTCAGGTAAATCATCATGTTTTCCTTCTAAAATCTCTTTAAAACCTTTTACTGTCTCTTTTATAGATACATATTTCCCCTTTATATTGCTAAATTTTTCAGCAACAAAGAAAGGCTGGGTTAAGAACCTCCGAATTTTTCTGGCCCGTCTAACTGTTATTTTATCTTCTTCTGTAAGCTCCTCCATACCTAAAATAGCAATAATGTCCTGAAGGTCTTTGTACCTTTGTAGCACTCCCTGTACGTTTCTAGCAACATTATAATGCTCATTTCCAACCACTTCAGGATTCAGATTTTTTGAAGCTGAATCTAAAGAATCAACAGCCGGGTATAATCCCTGTTCTGCAATAGAACGAGACAGGTTTACCGTTGCATCAAGATGGTTAAATGTTGTTGCAGGTGCGGGATCTGTAAAGTCATCCGCTGGAACATAAATAGCCTGCACCGAAGTGATTGAACCTTTTTTGGTAGTAGTAATACGCTCTTGTAGTTGCCCCATTTCTGAAGCAAGCGTTGGTTGATATCCCACAGCTGAAGGCATTCTTCCAAGCAATGCAGAAACTTCGGAACCAGCCTGAACAAACCTGTAGATGTTATCGATAAACACCAGAACATCTCTTTCCTGCACGTCTCTGAAGTATTCAGCCATGGTAATAGCAGATAGTCCAACTCTGAATCTTGCTCCGGGTGGTTCATTCATTTGCCCAAAAACAAGTGCTGTTTTATCAAGAACTCCGGCTTCCTTCATATCAAGCCAAAGGTCATTCCCTTCTCTTGTTCTTTCTCCAACTCCGGCAAATATTGAAAGTCCTTTATGCTCAACAGCAATGTTTCTTATTAACTCCATTACAAGTACTGTTTTGCCGACACCGGCACCTCCAAAAAATCCTATCTTTCCTCCTTTGTTAAATGGAGTAAGAAGGTCGATAACTTTGATCCCGGTTTCAAGGATTTCGATCTCCGTTTCCTGGTCTGTTATCTCAGGGGAATCTTTATGTATTTGCCACCGCTCCTTTGCCTTTATCTCACCTTTTTCGTCTATTGGTTCCCCCAGAAGATTGAACATTCTTCCCAATACATCTTCTCCAACAGGCACCGAAATTTGCCTCTGAGTGTCAATAACTTCCTGACCTCTAACAAGACCATCCGTAGAATCGAGAGCGATTGCACGAACAGTACTATCCCCGAGTACCTGTGCCACTTCCATTGCAACACTCTTCCCCAATGATTCATTGTACACTTCAATAGCGTTCAATATATCGGGAAGTACACCCTCTTCAAAATCTACATCAACTATTGGCCCTATTACCGTCAATAATTTTCCTTTATTTGCATTTTCATTATTTTTGGCCACGATTACACCTCCGTACTCTATCCTTCAAGAGCTTCTGCACCATTAACTATTTCAATAATCTCTCTAGTAATGGTTGACTGCCTTACCTTATTTTTTTCAAGCGTAAGTTTTTCTATCAGGTCCTCTGCATTATCTGTTGCGTTTTTCATTGCATTCTGTCTTGAATAAAGCTCACCCAGCTTGGTTTCATAGGCAGTACTTAGTAAAACGGATATACCCCATGAGTTTAATAAATCATCGTATATTTCCTCCGGAGATGGTTCAAAATCGTAATTTTCTCTGCTTTCAGATTTAAACTCTAAAGGAAATATAGTTTTAATATCTGGGAGTTGAACGAGCATATTTTTGAGTTTGGCATATATCACTTTTAATGAACCAGCATTTTTTTCCTTTAACATTTCGTATGCCTCATCCCATATAATTGCAACTTCATCCAAATCAGGCGTATCATAAAACCTTGAAAAAGTTTTCCCGAAAGTCTTATAACTTGAGAAGGCCTTTTCAGCCTTAATTCCAACAGTAATAATTCCTTTTATATCGTTCTTTTCAATATATTTTTTTGCATATCTTATGATTTCACTGTTGAAAGCACCACATAATCCCATATCAGCAGTAATGATTACGAGTATTTCACCTTCACCTTCGTTTGAAGGTAAATATTCAAGACTATTATGAACAATCTTCAATGTATTATAAAGTCTGTTCTCATACTCATTTATTGGAGGCAATCCTTTTTCAACCTTTTTCAACTTAGCAGTTGCAACCATTTGCATGGCTTTTGTAATCTGCATTGTTGAATCAGTTGATTCAATTCTCTTTTTTATCGCTCTTAATTTACCTTTACTCATAAAATCATCCTCTGGATTCAACCAGTTTTTTCACTTTTTTGATTGCCTCATCCAGCTTTTTGTCAATCGTTTCAGAAAGCATCTTTTCTTTTCTGATTGTTTCAAGTACTTCCTGATAATCATCCCGTAATGTCTGAATCAAGTTCTTTTCGAAATTTCTTATTTCTCCTGTTTCAATATCGTCAAGATAGCCCCTTGTTCCAGCATAAAGAACAGCTATTTGCTCTTCTACAGGCATAGGAGAATACTGATTCTGCTTCAAAAGCTCTGTAAGTTTCTCACCTCTAGTTAACTGCTGCTGTGTGGCCTTGTCCAGTTCTGTTGAAAACTGAGCAAAAGACTGCAATTCACGATACTGTGCCAGGTCTATCCTCAAATTCCCTGCTATACTTTTCATAGCTTTTATCTGAGCAGAACCTCCAACTCTGGAAACTGAAAGTCCAACATTAATTGCAGGACGATTTCCAGCATAGAATAAATTCGGGTCCAGATATATCTGACCATCCGTTATAGATATTACGTTCGTTGGTATATATGCACTAACGTCGTTTGCAAGGGTTTCAATTATGGGTAGCGCGGTCATAGAACCACCACCGTGTTCCTCATTCAGTCTTGCTGCTCTCTCAAGCAATCGTGAATGCAAATAGAAAACATCACCGGGATACGCTTCACGTCCGGGTGGTCTTCTTAATAACAGAGAAAGCTCACGATACGCCTCTGCATGTTTTGATAAATCATCAAATATTACCAGGGCATCTTTGCCCTTATACATGAAATATTCGCCTATTGCTGCTCCTGCATAGGGTGCAAGATATGATAACGTTGCAGGTCCGCTTGATGTTGCAGCAACCACAGTAGTATAATCCATGGCTCCTGTTTCACGTAATTTATCTACAATGCGTGCCAGCGCTGCTGTTTTCTGTCTTATTGCAATATAAACACAGTGTACACCCTGTCCTTTTTGATTAATTATCGCATCAATTGCTATTGCTGTTTTTCCAGTCTGTCTATCACCTATGATTAACTCTCTCTGACCCCTTCCAATTGGAACAATGGCGTCAATTGCCTTCAATCCTGTTTGAAGTGGAGTATCAACGGGTTTTCTTTTTATAACACCGGGTGCTTTGACTTCAACCGGTCTGAACTCATCAGTTTCAATTTCACCTTTTCCATCAATGGGCATACCTAAAGGGTTTATTACCCTTCCAAGGAGTTTTTCACCAACAGGAACCTGTATTATTCTTCCCGTTCTCCTAACGAGTTCTCCTTCTTTAATATTTCTATATTCACCTAAAATAACAATTCCAACATTATCTTCTTCAAGATTCAGTGTAAGGCCAAGTACACCTTTCTCGAATCGAACGAGTTCATTTGACATCACATTTTTTAGTCCATAGGCTCTGGCTATCCCGTCACCAACTTGAATAACCTTGCCGGCTTCAAAATAATCTATTTCTCTGTCTGCTTCGCTTATCTGTGATTTTAGTATTTTTGTAATTTCAGAAGGATCTATCTTCACTGGACCACCTCCAAACTGCTTTGTCAGGCTTTAGCGGAGAATGTTTTTTCAAAACGCTCTAGTCTGCCCTTAACGGTCATATCAATCACTCTATCACTAAACTCAATAATCATACCTGCCAACAGATCATCATCAATATAAACAGAAAGAATTGACTCCCTTCCCGTTTCCGATTTGACAAGATTCTCTATTTCCTTTTTTTCACTGTCTGCTATTTCAAGAGCTGTCCTAACTTTTACCTCAATTTTTGAAACAGATTCATTCATTATTTGTTTAAATGCCATCTCTATCTCGGGTAAATAATCAAGTCTCCGTCTATCAATAATTATCCTGAGAAAATTCTTAAACACGTCGGGAATATCGTCAAAAACATTGAGAAACAGTTGCAATACCTTTCTCTTTGTCAACGTAGGATCGATTAATATCTCTCTGATCTCACTTACATTGATCATCCCGGAAGCTTTGCTTAAGCAATTATTGATTTTTTCCAGTTCATCCTCTCTTATGCTTAAAAACAAAGCCTTCGCATAACGATATGATAGAGAAGGTATATGCTTCATTCTTCCTTATTCTCCATTGAATTCAACATTCTTTGAGTGTACTGCCTTTTCATTTTCTCATCCATTTCTCGACCAAGAAATCTTGCTACCAGATTAACAGACATTTCAACAGCTGAAGCCTGGATATCTTGAAGTGCCTTTTTCTTTTTATTATTTATATCTTCTTGAGCAGCATGTTTGATCCTAGCACTTTCTTCCTTCGCCTTTTCCCTGGCCTGTTGAATAATCTGCTCAGAACGTTTTTCTGCATTTGTTATTAATTCATTTGCCTGTTCTCTGGTTTTCTGTAATTCTTCTTCATGTCTTTTTCTATATTCTTCAGCTTCTTTACGCAATTTTTCTGCATCCGAAAACTTTGCATTGACTTCTTCCCGTCTCTTTTTTACGATTTCGAAAAAACGATCATATAGTAGTTTTTTCAAAATCCACATTAAAAGCAAAAAATTCAATAATTGAATTACAGAGGTAAGGTTAATTTCTATCAAGTTTTTTACCCCCTTCTATTTATGTATCAAAAATGTTTTAAGCAACAAGTAATATCATAAACGCAATAACTAAAGAGTATAAACCTGTCGATTCTGCAACGGCCATTGCCAGTAGCATCCTTGTGGTCAATGTACCAATCATTTCGGGTTGTCTTGACATGGCCTCCATTGCACTTGCTCCAACACGGCCCTGTCCAATACCAGGTCCAATAGCTCCTATTCCCATTGCCAACCCTGCACCGATAAATTTGCCAAGTTGTACTAAAGCTTCTGCTAATTCCATAATCATTACCTCCTTAATTCATGCAATTTATTCTATTACAGAACCAATATAGGCTATCGCCAGTACCGTAAAAACAAGAGCCTGTATTGCACCAATAAATATTCCAAAAAATCCCCACAAAATAGTAGGCACAAGATAATACTTAACAAGATAGCTTATTATTAATGCAAGTAAACCACCACCCATGACATTTCCAAATAACCTTAATGAATGCGATATGGGTTTTGCTATCTCACTAATCAAGTTCATTGGCAACATCACAGGATAGGGTTCAAAGAAAGTTTTAAGCCATGTAAGAAATCCTTTTGCCTTAATTGCAAAGGCATGACTGATTATTAAAACAAATACTGCCAATGTGGCATTTGTATTTAAATCTGATGTTGGTGAATACCATGAACTTTGAAATAATGTGAATTTTATTCCATCTTCTGTAGGAACAGTATCAATTCCCGGCATAGCGCCAAGGAAATTTGACAAAATAATGAAAAGAAACAAAGTGGAAGTGATATAAAATGTCGGTTTTACAAACTCTTTTTTTGGTATAGTATCTTCAGTTAATTCAAATAAATACTCAAGCAACATTTCTATTAAAGACTGTTTATTTCCGGGAATTCTTTCAAATTTCTTTATGCTCAAAGCAAAAATTATTAAAAACGCCATCAATGCCCAGCTCACAAACAATGTCATTGGATTGATGCGACTGAATAATCCACTCCCAAAGGGTAGTTGAACGATCCAGCGTTCACCAAGACCTTCAAGGCTATAGGTATGTCCTATTATCTTCATTACAACAAAAATAATTATGTATCCTGCACCCAGGCCTACAAGAAAAATTTTATCACCTTTAGTTAGACTAAACTTCACTCAACCACCTCCCAAACAAAAGAAGGGAGAGCTTCAAATTTAATAGCCCTACCGCTGAACCAATAAAAAAATAAGTTCCATAACCAATAGCGCTTAAAAAACAAACTATATATAAAGCATAACGTATAAGATAATCTCTCCATAAAATTTTATTGTTATTAGTGACTTTTTCAACTGTCAATGAAAGCAACCAAAATCCGGTGATACCAAAAGCAGTTCCATAAAACACGCCTAACGCCATTTTGGTGCTAAAAAAATAAATCACTGCCGCTTCAATCGATGCTAGAATTATCATTATTATTGTTTCTCTTATGCTTATTCTGATCAATTTTCTCACTTTTTTCAGCTTCTTTCAACAGATACAATATACCCTGATATAATCCTGAAAAGACTCCAAGCATCAAAAAAATTATCAACCACATTTTTCCCAAAGGAGCATACTTATACAACAAATAACCTAAAAGACCACCCACTATAACATTAGAAATAACAATTATTCCAAACTGAAATACTATGTTCAAGGAACCAAAACTTTTCGGATCAAAAAGTTTACTCAATTTTTCACTTCCCGATTAACTCCAGTAATCAGCAACTTTGATATCCACTTCCAGCGGAATATCAAGATTTGCAGCTTCTCGCATACCTTCCTTAAGTATTTTAGACATCGTCTCAACTTCATCTTCTGATACTTCATAAACAAGTTCGTCATGAACCTGCAAAATGGGGATGCTTTTAAGTTTATTATCTTTTTTCATTCTATGAACTTTTATCATAGCAAGTTTCATAATATCGGCAGCCGTACCCTGGATTGGTGCATTTATTGCGATTCTCTCACCTTCCTGAATTCTTGTTTTGTTTGTTGTCCTAAAATGAGGAATGTCTCTTCTTCTGCCAAAATAAGACTTTACATATCCATCTTTTTTTGCATTTTTAATGGTGTTATGGATGAATTTTCTGACATCTGGATAAGCTGAAAAGTAGTTTGAAATCATGTTTCCTGCTTCTTTTGTAGATACGTTGAGTCTACTTGCCAATCCGTATGGAGATATACCGTAGATTATTGCAAAGTTCACCATTTTTCCTACCTTTCTCATTTCATTTGTAACTGAGTCAGGCATTGTTCCATACAATCTTGAAGCGGTTAATGAATGTACATCACGATTTTCCTTAAAGGCCCTTATCAGCTCATCATCCTTACTAAAATGAGCTAAAATTCTTAACTCTATTTGCGAATAATCTGCGCTGATAATTTTCCAGCCACTTTCTTGTGGAACCACACATTCTCTTATCTCTTTTCCTTCAATATCTCTTATTGGAAGATTTTGCATATTAGGATTGGAACTCGATAACCTGCCGGTACCTGTTCCAGTTTGATTATACGTGGTATGTATTCTACCAGTTTTTGGATTAACCAGTTCTGGTAACGCATCTATATATGTTGATTTAAGTTTCTGATATTTTCTGTAGTCAAGCAATTTCTGGGCAACTGGATGCTTACTTACAAGACTCTCCAGAACACCCGCACTCGTTGAATAATTACCTGAACTTGTTCTTTTGGGAGGGGTAAGGTCCAATTTATCAAATAAAATATGTCCCACCTGGTTTGGTGAATTTGGATTAAAGCTCTCTCCTGCAAGTTCGAAAAGATCTTTTTTTATCTCCTTCAGTAATTTTTCGTATTTTTTTGAAAGACCGTTAAGCCTCTTAATATCCATATAGACTCCACTCATCTCCAGTTCTGTCAAAACAGGAATCAATGGCATTTCAATTTCATGAAATAGTTTTTCAAGTTCGTTTTCATATATTTTTTTCGAGAGTTTCTTGTGCAATCTCAATGTTATTTCTGAGTCTTCTATGGAATATTTCGCTGCTTCATCAACAGATATCTTGGAAAAATCATTGCCAACCTGTTTTTTTGCCATTAAATCTTTAAATGAAACCATCTTATATCCCAAATATTTAAGTGATAGATCATCAAGGTTAAACCTTTTCTGATCGGGATTCAAAAGATATGCACCAATCATTGTATCGAAGTGTGGCTTATCAAGAATTATGTCGTGTGCGTAAAGGACTTCATAATCATACTTTAGATTTTGTCCGATCAATTTAACACCTGATTTTGAAAAGACCTTCTTCAATTTCTCCAGAAATTCCTTTTCATCAGGTTGCCATTTATCTGTTTCATGATTCAAAGGAACATAATACCCTTTTCCTTTCTCAAGTGAAAAGGAAATTCCAGCTATTTTTGCCACGATCGGGTTAAGAGAATCAGTTTCTATATCAAAAGAAATTAGTGAGGTTTTATCCAGTGTTTTTAGAAACCTTTCTTCATTTTCCTTTGAGGCTATAATATTCTGGGTGTTTTCATTGTTTTCTTCATCTTTTTCGGAAAAGAACAGATCAAATTCCTTTATCAACGACGAGAATTCAAGTTTCAAAAAAAGTTCTCTGAGTTCGTCTTTATTTATACCCCTGTAAGAAATGTCATCAAGTTCAACATCAAGCTCAGCATCTTTAACCAGTTTCACAAGGTTATACGACTTTTTGTATGCCTCTTCTCCGTCAATCAATTTTTTACGAAGTGAAGGTGTCAGCTGTCTAATATTTTTATAAACATTTTCTACAGTGCCATATTTTTTTAAAAGCCTTTCGGCAGTTTTCTTTCCAATTCCTCTTATTCCAGGAATATTGTCACTTGAATCGCCCATCATGGAAAGAAACTCATGAATTTTGCTGGGTGGAACGCCATACTTCTGAACAATTTTTTTGTAATCGTATTTTTCGAGATCGGTAAGCCCTGTTACAAAACGCATGACCTTTATTCTGTCGTCCACCAGCTGAAGTATATCCTTATCCCCGGTAACGATTACTATTTCATCAAAATCATCATAAAAGTGTTTTGACAGAGTAGCTATGATATCATCAGCTTCAAGACCTGCTTTCCATAGAAATTTAATACCAAATCCATTTACCAGATCTGGAATATATCTAATTTGCGAAACCAATGCATCTGGCATTTCAGGCCTTGTTGCTTTGTAATCTTCAAACATTTCGTGACGGTGTGTTTTTTCCTTTCTGTCAAAAGCAAATACTGCGGAATCATCCTCAGTGATTGTTTCCTTTATAAATTTTGAAAGCATTCTGGTCGTACCAAAAACTGCATTTGTTGGCTCTCCTGCTGAGTTGGTCAAAGAAACATCAATTGCATAATAGGCGCGATAAAAAATCGCTGTCCCGTCAAACAAATAAAGTCTTCTACTACCCATCTTCATTTCCTTCTTTTTCCTGCAATTCTTCCATTGTACTGACTGCATTCCGGAGGTGTGGTATAACAATAGAACCACCTACAACCAGCGCTACATTAAATGCTTCAATAAATTCATCGAGGGTGGTATTCAGCCTTTTACACTGAATCAGATGATAGGTTACACAATCATCGCAGCGCAAAACCATAGAAGATACCAACCCCAATAACTCCTTGGTTTTTCTGTCAAGCGTGCCATCTTTATATACTGCTGAATCAAGGGCAAAAAATCTTCTGGTATCAACATTGCCATATTCATGAATTTTTTCATTTATTTTCTTTCTAAACTCTTTGAATTCCTCTACTCTTTTCATAAATACCTCGCTTCAAATTCCAAATAATTCTATACCATTATCACACAATTTTTTGGAACATTCCGTAACACTTATTCCTTTAACATCCGCGATCTTATTAATTACATATTCAACGTATGCTGGCTGGTTTCTTTTGCCTCTATATGGTTGAGGAGGCAAAAATGGACAATCTGTCTCTGGGAGCAGGAAGTCAATCTCAGTGTTTTTCACTGCTTCCCTTAACTTATGATTCTTCTTGTACGTTACTGGTCCGCCAATACCAATCTTGAAACCCATATTAACTACTCTTTCAGCGTAATGTTTGTCTCCTGAAAATGCATGAACGACTCCCTTCAAATTACCCGCGAATTTTTCTAAAATCTCAAGGGCATCCTCATAGGCATCTCTTACGTGAATAATAACGGGTAACTTTTTTTCCATGGCAAATTCAAGTTGTTCAGCAAACATAATTCTTTGAGTTCTCCGGGGTGAAATATCTCTATAATAGTCCAATCCAATCTCTCCAATTGCAACGACTTTAACAGACTTGCCAAGCTCTTCAAGTCTTTCTCTATAATTTCTTTTCGCAGATGCAACATCGTGGGGATGAATACCGACTGCAGAATAAACTTTCCTGTTTTTTTCTGCAAGTTCAATGGCAGCAACTGATGCATCAATATCGATGCCAACTTCTATTACGAAATCAAATCTTTCTTCAATATCTTTAAGTATTTTTTCTCTATCGTTATCAAACTGTGAAAAGTTTATGTGAGAATGTGTGTCACAGATGTTCGTATTACGCGTTTGCTTTAATGTAGAGTATGTCTCCGTCATGAATTATCTCATCCTTCCCTGCCAGTTTAACCATCCCTTCTTTCCTTGCTTCGGCCATACTACCAGCTTTAATAAAATTATCGAAATGAACAATTTCTGCTTTAACAAAGTGTTTTGCAAGATCAGTATGTACCTTTGCAGCTGCTTCGAACGCTGTTGATCCTTCACGAACTGTCCATGCCTTCACTTCGTCTTCCGATACAGTGAAAAAAGATATTAATCCTACAAAACTATAAACAACCTTTGAGAACCTTTTTATACCACTTTCCTTGATTCCCAGGTCATCCATAAACAATTCTCTTTCTTCCGTATCAAGTTCTTTAAGCTCCTGTTCTATCTTACCTGAGAACTCAGTATAAGCAAAATTGTTGATTTCGCATGCATTAAGAATTTCTTCTTTTCCCTCATAATTTCCATCTTTTATTTGATCCTCATGCAGGTTAATAGCAAAAACTATTGGTTTGCCTGTGAAGAGTGACAGTGAACCTATAATCTTTTTTTCATGTTCATCCAAAACAAGCTGACGAATGAATTTTTCATTTTCTAAATGTCTGTTTATCTCATTAAGCAATTTATGTTCTTTTTGTTCTTCTTTGCTGAGTCCTTTTTTAATTTCATCCTCTTCCAGTCTTTTTAATCTGGTTTCAACAATATCCATATCCCTGATGACAAATTCGGACTGAACAGCATTTATTTGTTTAACAGGAGTGTCAAGATTTTCAGGCCATGGTACAGCTGTATTTTTAAACGCTCTTATAACCGCTACTATCGAATCGGCATTTTGGATTTCCTGGAATATCTTATTTTTCTCTTTTCGATTAATTGAAAGATCAAAACCCGGAATGTCTGTAAAATTAAGTGTAGCGTAGGTTGTCTTTTTTGGGTTATATATATGTGATAATTTTTCCAACCTTTCATCAAAAACCTCAGCAACTCCATGTACTGACTGATTATGATGAACGTTACTTGTATCTACATCAGTTAATAACCTAAAAAGTGTGGTTTTGCCAGAAAGAGATAATCCAAATATACCAATATCCATCATTATTCCTCCACTTTTTTGTGTCCACAAATATATATTAACAGAAAGAATAACCATTTGAAGGGTAACCTATTAAATAAAGAAGCAATGAGTCTAGCGATAAGCCGGATTCTGTTAGAATGATCATCCATCTTGGACATGAGTTGCCACATGCCTCAAGCATCCTACCCAAGGGGATTAAGCGGACAGCCTCAAACCCCTCTGCTTGGATTTGCTCCGGATGGGGGTTGCCAAGCATCTGAATCACTTCAGAACTGGTGAGCTTTTAACTCACCTTTCCACCCTTGCTGGTTACAAAACCAGCGGTTTCCTTTTCTATGGCCCTTACCAAAGATCACTCTTTCCGGGTATTACCCGGCATCCTGTCCTCGGAGTCCGGACTTTCCTCGGTTAAACCGCGATCATCCGCTAAACTCATTGCTTAATTTATCGATTAAGGTAACTGAATTTCTTTCCCTGATATCTTTTTTCTTGATCCATTTTGTTATGAATTCTATTAAGTATCTCTATCTTAGAAAGACCCCAGTTACCAAATAAAGTTCCTTCTCTAGGTGGATCAGAAGCCAATCGGTGAATAACTATATTAGATGAAAGATATTCCAAAAATATTATAACCCTTTCAATGTATTCTTCAAGAGAACAAACATTAACTCTTCCATTTTTATACATTTGTCCCAAAGGAGTATTCTCAACTATATACAGCGAATGAATTTTAACACCATCGAGCTTCAATGAGGATAATAGTTTCGATGTTTCTATGACATCTTCTAAGTTGTCCCAGGGTAAATTCACAATGACATGCGCGACAACTTCCAGTCCATGATCCTTTGCTCGTACTACAGCATCAATAAAATCAAAAATATCATGTCCTCTATTAAGCATTTTTAGTGTTGTCTTGTTAGATGTCTGAAGCCCAAATTCTACAATGACGTCCAGCTTTTCTTTATAACTTTCCAATAAACTTAAAATGTTTTCAGGAACCAGATCTGGCCGTGTTGAGACATCAAGAACTGCAATATCGTCTTCCAGGACACTTGAATAAAGTTCATTTAGTTTATCAACTGTACAATAGGTATTTGACATTGCCTGAAAATATGCAATGAATTTATTAATTCCCCTTCTTTTTAATTTTGCCTTTCTTTCTTCTGCCTGCTTCTTTAGGCTTTTGCTCCCATCAACTGAAAAACCGCTTCCGGTTGAATCACAGTATATACAACCACGGGTTCCCTTTGTTCCATCTCTATTTGGGCAAGTAAAACCCGCATCTATGGGCAGTCTGTATATCAATTCTCCATACCTTTTTTTCAGGTGACTTTTTAAATCATTGTAATGTTTATCAAAGCTCAAGAGATCTCTCTAACTCCTTTGAAAAGCTCTTAAAACTATCTATGGCGCTTTTGACTGTTGATTTTTTACCTTTAAAAATGTATATCCACTTTCCCTGATACCAGGTCTCAATATAAAAATCTTCATCGCCATCTGAAACCTTTCCATAAACATATGGCAATGTTCCTATAAACGTTTTAAACTCACCTAAAGTATTACCAGCCCATTTATACCAAAATTTCATGGCTCCAGTTGACTTTTCAAATTTCATGATGTATATCTCAAGGTTTTCAGTGCCCTTTGCAAAACGTGATTGAAGTACACTTGCATTATTCACCAAATAATCATCAATTTCCACTCCGTCCATTTTTACCTCTACAGAAACAACCATATAGTCGCTGTAGGTAAAACCAGCATAATTCCCGGGGGATAAATCTCTTGAACCCGAACAACCTGAAAAAACCATTAATATCAAAATTACAGCGGTGATATAGGCTTTTTTCATTCAGCACCTCCAACATCACTAAATGTAATGCTTTGATAGCTCTTCAAATTCACAAAGGAGTGTTTCCTTTTTCGTAAACAGCCTTATCGAATCTGCATCAGACTTCATTAGTCTTTCCGCGTATTCTTTATATTTTAACCCATTCCGAGGGTCTTTAATATCTGGTGCAACCTCTGTTAATGGTAACAGAAAAAATAATCTGTTCTGTATATCATAATGTGGAACCGTCAGATGATCTTCTTTGATAACCTGCCTTGCAAATAAAAGTATATCAATATCAATGTTTCTTGGTCCCCATCTTGCTCCTCTTTTTCTGCCAAGTTCGTTTTCAACGCCTTGTATTATTTTCAATAAATCAAAAGACGTTCTGCCGAATAAGAAACTTGCAACGCAATTTAAGAAAACAGGTTGATCCGCATATCCATAAGGCATCGTTTCATACAGGCTGGATATTTGGTGCAATATTAATCCCTTTTGCAATAATCTATCAATGGCTGTTAAAATTACTTTCTTCCTGTCTCCAAGATTGCTTCCAAAAGCTAAATATGTTTCATTCATTTAGCAACCGCTCCTTAACCTGCAAAGCTTTATTCTTTAGTTCGTTTATCTGGCCAACATCCAATCCTTCAACCCACCAATATGGAAGAACTGAATTATTTAGTAAAAACGGATCAATATTCTCAGGTAATTTGCCCTTTTTTATTAAATCTTCCCATTGTGGTGTCTTTGGTATCGGGGTAAATTCGTTTACATTAGGAATTATGCCCAATTTCTCACAATTTTCTATCGCAAATTCTGCATCCTTTATGGTTTGTCCTGGCAGATTGGCAATTATGTAAGCACTAACCTCTTCAGGACCAAAACCTGCCTCTTTAAGATTAAAGACTGCTTTTTCAAGTTCTCTGTTCGAAACCTTTCCTCCGGTTTTTTTCTGTAAATCAGCATTATATGTTTCATAACCAAGCTTAATTGTTTTGAAATTTGCTCTCTTCATAAGGCTGGCAAGTTCTTTATCAATATATTTTGCGTGCACTCCGTTTGGTAAATGAAAGTATACGTTTTTCTCACTCTTTAGATAAATTTTAAGAAAATCTTTAAAACGTTCCCCTATCAACAAAGCGTCATCAAAAAAAACAATATTCTTTGTACCATCTTCTACAAAATGCTCAACAATATCCAGAGTTTTTTCTGGACTTTGAAAAATAAATCTATTCCAGAGTCTCCAGCTGGCACAGTAGCTACATCTAAAGGGACATCCTGCACTTGTTATTATCACCTTATAGGATAATAACTCATAATGACTATAATTTGGTTCCAGTATCTCTAACCAGTTTGCACATAGACTGTCACTATTTATTTCAATTCCAATATAATCAAGAGCCCTTTTCAGTGGAAGCATTCCTGTTCCATCAGCAACAAAGTCAGCTCCAGAATTTTTTATGGCGTGCTCATTAAGAAGTGTTGCATATACACCACCGAGTATGACAGGTTTTTCGTAAAGTTCTTCTCTTATTACCCTTATTGTGTCGGAAACACCATAATGCCAATAGGTCATCATTGATGTAACAAAAACAGCATCAACATCTTTGTGACGCTTTAGCTTTTTTCTAAAAAGTTTTTCGGGCATACCATAGCGTTTGAAATATCTTGGAATTGATTTCAAACAATCAGGTTTGCTGATATTTTCATTGAAAAAATTGCCTGTACCATAATACTTATCTTTCAGAGGTTTATCTAGATAATTGTTTAGTTCCTCGTCGTGGCGATCGAGCAGGTCTATCAGTCTGGGCTCTATCCCAAACCTTCTTAGTGCAGATGAAATATAAAGCAAACCAATGGGTTTTAACCAATAATCATAAGCAGAGACATCTTCAATCCAGGGATTAACCAGAAGAATTTTTCTCAACATTCTTCACTCTTTCTCCATAAAGAGCTATACCCTTCAAAGTAAGTTCTTTATCAACAACATCAAATAGATTTTTTTCATTTAAAATATCTGCAAATCCACCAGAACCAATCACTTTGAATGATATTCCACGTTCTTTCTTTATTTCATTTATGATTCCTGAAATAGCAAAATAGTTTGCATTTACGATACCGATTCTAATATTGTCAGGAGTATCTCTGCCAATCTGTGAATTAACATAATGTAAATCAACCTGGGGAAGCTTTGAAGTGCCTGAGAAAAGTGATTTCATTGACATTCTCAATCCTGGTAGAATAGCCCCACCAAGAAAAACTCCATTTTCTATTACATCTATTGTTGTGGCAGTTCCTAAATCAACAACAACAGAATTTTTATCATATATATCTACAGCTGCAATTGTATTTGCTATTCTATCTGCACCAATTTGTTCTATTGATTTAGCGTAACAATGAAAACCTGCTCTTTCATCTGGAGCAACCATAACTGGCTTTAAATTTAGGTATTTTTTCCCAAAAACATTGATAACTCTATCCAAAAAGGGAACAACTGAAGCAACACAAAAAGATTCAATGTCATCCAAACTGAAATCGGTGCTTTCCAGAAGATTGTTTAATAAAATAAACAATTCGTCTTCGGTTTCAAAATGGTCGGTGGAAACACTCCAGTGTTCTAAGATTTTACTTGAATTTCCCAGTCCAAAAACTGTATTTGTATTCCCTATATCAGCCAACAATTTCATTAAATCGCCCCTATTAATGTTAACACGCTTATGCCTTACCTTCCATAAGTCAAATAAACGACTTTTCTTATCTCTACCCCCTTGAAGCAGTGATGATTGAATGCTATAATCATCTTGCTCGATTGGTCCTAGATAATCAAACCTTATTAGAGCCGCTAGCTCAGCCGGCAGAGCACCTGACTTTTAATCAGGGGGCCGTGGGTTCGAATCCCACGCGGCTCACCAGCGAGAGTGGCGGAACTGGCAGACGCGCTGGACTTAGAATCCAGTGAGTTTTAAAAGCTCGTGAGGGTTCAAATCCCTCCTCTCGCACCAGAACGTCACTCTTGGAAGATATAAGCGGATGTAGCTCAGTGGTAGAGCACCTGCTTGCCAAGCAGGGGGTCGCGGGTTCGAATCCCGTCCTCCGCTCCAAAAGCACCCTTTTAGGGTGCTTTTTTAATATTGAGTAGAACAGTGGGAAAAAGGTTTATAAGTACGTTTATCAATCATTGCAAGAAACATATAATACTCATTAACTAAAATAAATTGATCCCTAAAAGCTACTAATGAACAACAAATAACATTACCACAGACCAGTAAACATTCCACTCAGCATAAGTTTCATATGCAATTTACCCGCTGCTATGTTATTACTTAAATTTGCTCCGGCACCAATACTAAAAATCATATTTCCTGCTTTCAAATCAAAGCCTCCACCAATAAGCCAATCAAAAACATCCCATGTTGTTTCTGTATTAACACTTACACCTGCCCTTACCTGTAATGAACTGAATAAATCAACTTCCGAGGATAATCCTCCATAAAGTACGTTCATACCATCACGGGATCCAAATTCCAGCCCAAATTTGAATTTATCAAATGCAAAACGGGTCCCCAGCATTATGTCAATAAAGTTCCTGGTTGATGATGATCCGGATTTCCAGAGCAAACCATTATCAACAAATATTACATAATCCAGGTAAGGTAATCCCTTACCGGTTATTCCACCGTTGAACGTTAACAAATATGTGTCATCCGGATAACTCGTTTCATTCTCCTTTTCAATGGATACTTTTCCACCCATTTTTGTCAACCCGGACAGTTCAGTTGAAACAGTATAACTGAATATTCTATGATCTCTTATTGAGCCAATGTCCATAGAATATTCAAGAATACCCGCCATTCCAGAACTTGAAGAATCATATAAATAAAAATGCAAATTTCTCTGATCGGTTGTGGTGGCATACTCACTTATTCCCTGATATACCTGCACCGAAAGTCCGTTATATTCGATCCCGTAAAGATCCGAAGGACTACCATAGGTCGACCAATAATCTGTTGCAAGAATGCAGTTACCCCCTGTCTGGGTTTGAAATGGATCCAACCCATAAACTGACAAAACAAGCATTATCACAATAGAGGTAGCGATTACTTTCTTCACAGCAAACACCTCACAATTCTTCCTTCAATTCTCGATAACCCTGGAGCCAATTAGTTTCTTTTCCACACAACTATTTTTGAATTTACTGTACTGATCATTTTCCAACGCATTTCTAATCCTACGAGTAAAATCATTTAAAAAGGCAGTGTTATGATAACTCAAAGCAAGTCTTCCCAATAACTCTTCTCTTCTAAATAAGTGATGCAAATAAGCTCGAGAATAAGTTCTACAGACACGGCAATTGCAATGGGAATCAACAAAACCTCTGTCGTATTTATACTTTGCTGCTTTAAGGTTGATTTTGCCATTCCAGGTCAATGCTGTTCCATGTCTTCCAATCCTTGTTGGTAACACACAGTCAAACATGTCTATACCATTGTCTACAGCATTTATAATTAGATCAGGACTGCCAATACCCATAACATATCTTGGTTTGTTTTCAGGCAAAAAAACAATAGTAAAATTCAAAATTGCCCTGGTAATGTCAAAGTCCTCGCCGACACTTAATCCGCCCACAGCAAAACCATCAAAACCAAGGGTGGTAATATCTTTTGCGCTTTTTTCTCTTAATTCCTTATAAAATCCTCCTTGAACAATACCAAACACTGCCCTTTCTTTATCATGAACATCAAGACAACGCTTTGCCCAGGAAGTAGTTCTATTAACAGATATTTCAACATAATCCCTATCAGCTTCAGAAGATAAACACTCATCCAGAACCATTACTATATCGCTATCAAGAATCTGCTGGATTTTCATCGAAAGCTCTGGAGTAATCTCTTTCCAGCTCCCATCGAGCGGGGATTTTATTATTACTGAGTCGTCAGTTACTTTCTTCTGTCTTATACTAAAAACCTGAAAACCGCCACTGTCAGTCAAAATTGGCTTTTCCCAGTTCATAAAATTATGCAAACCTTTAAAGTGTTCTATAACTTCAAGTCCTGGTTTTAAATACAAGTGAAAAGCATTACCTAAAATAATTTGTGTATCTATTTCAAGTAACTGATGCTGCCACAGACCTTTAACTGTACCATTAGTACCAACTGGCATGAATACAGGGGTTTCAATAGTTCCCCTTTTGGTTATTATTCTGCCGCGTCTGGCACGTGTTTCTTTATCCCTGCCCAGTACTTCAAAATCAAGCATTCCTTTTCTCAACAACTTCAATTATTCTTTCAAAACTCTTATTTATTTGATTTTCAAGCTGCAACATTTCTTCATGTATCCATTCATTGTAGTGCTTATCCTTCAATGATTTCATATTAATCTCTACATTAGATCGAGCCACATAATAAACTGCCTTCAATAAATGAGCTGCACATTCAACGTCCGAGATAGCATTTAGATTTCCCCATTTAGCAACCTTTTCAAGTGCTACAATTATATTCTTCGATCTTCGGGCTAAGTCAAAGGGAACTTCAATGGCAGTTTTTAAAGCCTGCTGAATCTTTACAGTTCTTGTAGCTTTTTCCTCTTCGGTATTCTTTGGCAATCTCAAACTTGCCATTACTTGATCAAAAGCTTGAACGTCTTTATTTACGAGATCGGAGAGATAACTGATTTCATTCTCCATCGTTTCAAGCGCACTTTCCATACGGCCCTCAACATCTTCATAACCTTTTTTACCAATGGTTAAACGTGAAACCATCGCTCCTAGAGCTGCTCCTAGTGCAGCCACTACTCCGCCAACAGCACCACCACCTGGAGTAGGTGACTTTTCTGCCACTCTTTTCAAAAAATCCTTAACACTCAATGTACACAGATCCATTTTCATCCCCCTCACAATACACACATTCATTAGCCAACAATTTTAATTCCTGAACTAGTACCTATTCTATCAGCACCAGCTTTAATCATTGAAATAGCATCTTCCTTTGTTCTGACGCCTCCTGATGCCTTAACCTTAAGTCCACCAGATGCAAATTTCATTAATGATACGTCTTCGACTTTTGCGACCCCAGTACTGAAACCCGTCGATGTTTTTACAAAAGTCGCTTCACTTATTCTTGCAAGGACACAGGCTGAAATCTTTTCTTCCGTGCTTAGTAACGCTGTTTCAATTATCACCTTAACAGGTTTCCCTCCAGCTGATTTTACCACTTCTCTAAGGTCTTTTAGAACGTATTTGTATTCTTTAGCCTTCAAATGTCCAATATTTATCACAACATCAAATTCATCAGCTCCGTGTTCCAATCCCCATCTTGTTTCAAAAGATTTAACACTTGTAGATACCATACCAAGAGGGAATCCTACAACAATAGCCTTTTCAATTTTGCTTCCCGTAAGTTCATCACTCACCAGAGGAAGATAGGAGCTGTTAATGCAGACTGCTTTAAAATTTTTCTCTCTGGCCTCTATGCATAAATTAACTATCTGTTCAGGAGTTGCTTCAGGCTTAAGTTGTGTATGGTCAATGTATCTATTAAGCTGAATTCCTTCTATAATTTCACGATTTACAGGAGAATAATTATTTTCATAATCTTCAATAACCTTTTGAACTTCCTTGTGAAGATTCATAAATCCACCACCCTTATAATTCAAGTTCTTCTGATATCTCTCTCATCGCGTTCAACGAGAGCACCAAAAACTCTTCAAGAGACATTCCAAAATTTTCACAACTTTTCATTTGTTCTCTGCTGGCTCCTCTTGCGAAGGATTTTTCTTTAAAACGATTTAGCAAAAAATCAAGATCTAAATCTTCAAGCGTTGTACCCTTTCTTATGAGAACAGCAGCCACAATAAACCCGGTTACAGGATCTGCAGCATAAATCGCTTTTTCCATTAGAGTTTCTCTTTCCTTCTTTTCACAGTGTGCCAGAATAGCATTCTTTATATCATCAGGAACATCGTATTCAGATAGCATCCCCACAGTTCTTATACCATGTTTTTCAAAATCATTCTTTGTTTCTTCATAATCAAGATCATGCATTAATCCTGCCAACGCCCATTTTTCTTCATCCTGACCAAGTTTTCTTGCCAAATGTTTCATAACACTCTCAACAGCAAGTACATGTTTTACAAGATTTTTCTGTTTTATGTTCTCTTTAACAAGCTCATAAGCCTTCTTTCTGGAAATCACTTTCTTTCACCTCCGGTACAATATAATGTCTGTCAGCTGCAAAACTGTAACATTTACCTTTACCAATTATAACGTGATCGACCAGTTTAATACCAAGCATTTCTCCTGAATCAGAAAGTCTTTTTGTAATTTCCACATCTTCTGCGCTTGGATCAGGTATTCCAGAAGGATGGTTATGAACGAGGATAATAGCTGAGGCAGATTTTGTTATTGCAGGTCTATAAACCTCACGAGGATGCAATAATGATGCATCTACAATTCCAACACTAATTGTATCAATCCCCGAATAATTTAGTTTATTGTTTAAAGAAATTACCCTTACAACTTCTTTATCCATAAAACTCATATCATGACAGAGGTAGTAAACACTTTTGGGTTCCTTCAATGGCAGGTCAGTTCTGGTAACTAATTCCCTGAAGATTCTGTTTCCAATTTCCAGAGCAGCTTTTAGGCTTACAGCTTTAGCAAGGCCAAGTCCCTTAATCTCAGCCAATTCACTGCATTCTGCTGTCAATAAATGTGTCAATGAACCGTACTTTTCAAGAATTCTTTTAGAAAGCTCAAGTACATTTGTTCCTCTTGTTCCTGTTCTCAACAAAATTGCAACAAGTTCATGATCTGATAACGAACCTGGACCCTTTTCAAAAAACTTCTCCCTTGGCAGACCAGTTTGTTTCTTCGTCAAATGACACACCCCATTTCAATAGATATTCCCATATCTTCCCAACAGGGAAACCCATAACATTATAAAAATCCCCCATAATCTTCTCAACAAAAAGAGCCCCAAAATCCTGAATACCATAAGCGCCAGCTTTGTCTAGTGGTATCCCCGTTTTAACATATGCTTTAATTATTTTTTCAGGTAACTCTCTAAAAGTAACATAGGTCATTTCAATGAACGAAAGACATTTATTATTTTTCAACAGAGTTACTCCCGTGTAGACAATGTGTGTTTCTCCGGACAATCTTCTTAAGTAATTGATTGCATCATCTTCATCGGTAGGTTTCTCCAGAAGCCCATTATCATGGACCACTATCGTATCTGCGCCAATAACAATGTCATCTTTATAATCATCGTTTACACTCAGGGCCTTTTTTCTGGATAGTTCTTTAAGTTCCTTTAATAATTTTGAAATATCCGAAGAATCAAGATATTCTTCAACATTCTTTGGTGAAACACTTTGGTACGGTAGACCCAGTAATTTTATTAGCTTTCTCCTTCTTGGAGAAGACGAAGCAAGTATCAGCTTCATAAAATATCACCGCTTTTCATTTTGATACTGTGAGCAATTATGGCGTTAACTATTGCCGAAATACTTCCAACAATTGCGAAAAATGGAAATATGTTTATTACTCTTAGTGTACCCATGATAAAGACTCCCGCAAAAACAAGCTGAAAAAAGTTATTTACCAGAGCTCCAGACAAACTGATGCCTATATATCCAAAATCTTTTCTTGATCCATACAATAACCACATTATTAAGACTGCAATTACTACTCCTCCAAGTCCCATCACATAACCGGGAGTCATTAACCTTCCAGATAATAAATTACCTACAGTACTCTTACCAATGGCAATCAGCAATAGATTGCTCAAAGAAAACCTTGGAAGTGCAATTAATAAAACAAGATTCGAAAAACCCCATCTCCCGCCCGGAACAACAACTGGCAAGGGCAAAAATGTTTCCAAAAAATAAAGTACACTTCCTAACGCAATATATACTGAAAGTAGTGTTAAATCCTTTGTTTTCATTGAGTAATCACATCGTAATCTTTGTTATCACTTTCAGCTTTTATAACAACCATCACTTTGTTTGGTATGCACACGATGGGTACACCCGGTGATGAAATCCATCCCATTTTTACACACAGTTGCTGGGGACAGTTAGATTTCTTTATTCTTATCCTTTTATCTTTAACTTCCACTACAACGCTTTCTAAAACCGAATAGGTACCATCTTCAGTTAAATCAATTTTGAAAGACATTTCGTTTCCAATATAGACAAATGCAGTGTTATTTGAATCATAGTTAAAAGGTATTATCGTTATAAAGACTACTAGTCCGACAATGGTTATTAATATCCAATCATATTTGCCAAATAATTTCATTTTCCAATATAGCCTTCGATACCTGGCGATTTATATATACTATGGTCCTCCTGAACCAATAAAACCAGTGAACCATATCTGGGCAAAAAGGTAATTCCAGGAGATTTACCCATAATGAACGCAGCTGTTGCATAGGCATCTGCCAGCATAGCACTCATATTAATCACGGTTGCGCTTATTGTACCGTTTCTTGCGGGTCTCCCTGTCTTTGGATTAATAAGATGATGATAGCGTATTCCATTTTCAATAAAATAGCGTTCATAGTCTCCAGAAGTTGCTACTGCTCCTTCATACATTTTTAGATACTCTATAGCATCATCAGCTTTATCACTTCTAGGATGTCTTATTCCGATTATCCACGGTCTTTCACCATATTTTGGACCAATAATTCCAATATCCCCGCCTGCATCTATATATCCAGTAGCATCAAGATCCAGATCTTTTATTATTTTAATTGCTCTATCAACTGCGTACCCCTTTGCAATTCCTGAAAGGTCAATCTTAGAATCATTCAACAACTTTATTTTTCCATTTTCTTTGTTTATAACAATATTCCTGTAGTTGACCCTTTGCATTGTTTCTTCAATATCTGTGTCTGTAGGTACTGAAGGAGTTGAAGCTCCGCTTGTAAAACCCCACAGTTCAACCAGCGTGTAAACAGTTGGATCAAAGGCTCCATCTGTGTTCTTTGAAATCTCTATACATGCTTTAATAATAGCAAATGTTTCTTCATCAACTGAAACCCAATCTTCCTGGGATACGTTGATAGTTTTCATGTTCTCTCTGTTTTTGCCAAACTTAGAATCAATTCTAGCTATCTCCTGAAAGGCTTTACTAGCAAGCTCTACAGAAGAATGTTCTTCTGAAGCTATATTGATCGTTACATATGTTCCAAGCAGATATTCAGTTCTCTGATAATAAACGGGTTTTTCATTGCTGAAGTAAATATATAATAAAGTGCCAATTGCAGCTATTAGAAGAAGACCATAAACGATTACTTTTTTTGCAAGATTACTGGAATCTCTTTTCCGCACTCGGAGCACCTGCCTTTTTCATCTAGTTTCTCTATCTCCGTATTATATCCTTTTCTCTTAATTAAAAGCGCCCCGCATTCCGGACAGTAGGTATTCTCCTCCTCCGCTTCAGGAATATTACCAAGATAAACATAATTAAGATATTTCCTGGCAACTTCACGAGTTTCTTTCATCAACTTAATATCGGTAGGTGGCATTTCCGCTTTGTGTGCAGGATAGTAACGTGTCAGATGTAGTGGGATATCCTTTGAAAGGGAAGATAGCCATTTAAACTCTTCTTCAAGCTCTTCTAATGAATCGTTCTTACCTGTAACCATCAATGTAGTAATCTCTACATGAACCCCAACCTCTACAGCTCTTTCAATTGTTCTCAATACGTTTCCTTTTTTTGCACCCAGTTCTTTGAGGTAATAATCATCATTCCATCCCTTTAGATCTATATTCATTGCACTTACAGATTGGACGAGTAATTCTAAAGGATCGCTTTCAATATACCCATTAGTTATTAGTATTGTTTCGATACCAGTTTTAGCCGCCACTCTTGCAGTATCGAGAATAAATTCAAAAAAAACAGTTGGTTCGTTGTATGTGAAAGCTACACCCCAGGAATTTTCGCTGTCAATAATTCTAAGTAGTTGCGTTGGCTTTACCAGTTGTATATGTCTTGGCCTCTTTGTAGCTATGCTCCAGTTTTGACAGTGAGGACATTTCATATTACAACCCCATGAGCCAACAGAAAGTACACTTTTGCCAGGTCTGTAATGATAAAGTGGCTTTTTCTCCACAGGATCCATTCCTATTGACGTTAATTCGCCATAGTTCAAAGAATATAACATACCATTTCTGTTCATTCGCGCACCGCATATACCGGCTTCTCCAGGTTTAATCCTGCAGTGATGTGGACATAAAAGGCACTCGAGTACAGAATTCTCTAATTCATCAAAGTAGATAGCCGGTTTCATAAGATCCCTCCCAATTAATGGTACCGATTCACTTTAAATCTGTAAATTTTGTAATCTTCTTCAGGACTAATACCGGCTTTTCTTAGTGCAATGGAGAGCTGTTTTTGAACTGTATCAACACCTTCAAGATCCGGGAGTAACACACCCTTTCTCCAGCCTTTCTCGACAATTACGCCATATTCCTCTGGATCAAGCTCTTCGATGCTGGCTTTCTTCGGGTCTCCAAGGACATCAACACTGATTGTAAGCTCATCAATCTCTTCTTTCCTGACAGCCGGGAATCTTGGATCTCTCTTAGCCGATGCAATAGTATTATCTCTAATCTCTTCTGCTAATGTTTCTTTTGTAGGAGTTATGGTACCTATACAGCCTCTTAAAGAACCATCTTTTCTATGCAAAGTAACAAAACATCCAGCTTTTTTGCTTAATTCTTTGGGGATGTTATCCTCAATTTCCAGGAAATTTCCATTATAATAGTACTTTTTAAGCGTTTTCCAGGCCCACTCTACATAAATTGAGTGTTCTCCCATTAAAAATCACTACCCAAAGAAGATTTCAGCGAGTTTATAATACTCGTATGGCACAAATTTCTTTGTGGCTATCGCGTAGTCAATTGGAATGGAAACAATTGCATTTCCCCTTAATGCAACCATTCGACCGAAGTCCTTACTTAAAACCAGTTTCATAGCGTGGACACCATATCTGGTTCCAAGTATCCTGTCAAAAGCTGTAGGAGTCCCCCCTCGCAAAAGATGGCCCAAAACAACCGATCGCGTATCATACTCTGTTTTGTCTTTGATAATCTCGGAAAGGTAATGTGCAATACCTCCTAGTCTAATATGACCAAAGGCATCAATTTCACTTTTGTCTCCGATAATATTTTCTAGCTCAACTGGTTTGAAACCCTCTGCAACTGCTATAACCATATAATTTTTCTCTTCCATTCTCTTATTTACATATTTAAGGATTTCTTCCAGTGTCATAGGATACTCAGGAATCAGAATCAGATGAGCGCCAGCAGCAAGTCCTGCTTCAAGAGTAATCCAGCCAGCATCTCTCCCCATAAGTTCAACAAGAATAATCCTGTTATGGGACTTGGCAGTCGAATGTAACCTGTCAATTGCATCCGCACCAACGTTCACAGCTGTGTGATAACCGAATGTATAATCGGTATTAGATACATCGTTGTCAATTGTTTTAGGAACACCGATCACATTGTAACCAAGAGAAGCTAGCTTGGCAGCAACAGTTAACGTGTCATCACCACCAATGGCAATTATTGCATCTAGTTTGAGTTTCTTTATGTTTTCTTCCACTTTTTTTCTTTGTTCCTCACTGTTAAAAGGATTTGAACGCGAGGTACCCAGGATCGTTCCTCCAATTATATGAATTCCTTCAACATCGTCATCGCTGAGCGTTGTATATTCACCTTCTATTAGACCTTGCCAGCCATGTTTAATACCTATAACTTCAACTTCTTCGGGCGAGGATTCTACTATACCCCTGATAACAGCATTCAAACCGGGACAGTCTCCTCCACCTGTTAAGATTCCTATTTTCACTCGTTACCCCTCCTATTAGTTGTAATCTGTCTATTAAATTATACCACGCTAAATATTTTCCAAAAGGAAACTCACTTCCAAATTGATGTATAATGATAATTGAAAATTAACGATAAATAAGGAAGTGATTTTTTTGAAAATTAACAAAAATGATATCAAAAAATTCTTGAAAAAGCATAATAACAAGCCTCCCATCTTCAAAGAAATTTGCAAAGAATTCGACATCAAAGATAATAAACAAAGAAAGCAACTAAGAAAAATACTCAAAGAAATGGTTTATGCAGGAGAAGTGTTTAAAAGCTCAAAGGCAAGATACTCTCTGCCTGGAGATAATGTAGCAGTTGGAATAATTCAATTTACGAGAAAGGGTACCGGTGCATATGTAAGATTGGATTCTGGAGGTGAAGTTTTTATTCCAGCGGAACAAACAGGATTCGCTCTACATAAAGACAGGGTACTTGCAGAAATAACAAACAGAAAGAAAGAACTGCCCGAGGGCAGAATTGCAAAGATAATAAAAAGAGAATCAAAGAAAATTGTTGGTACATTTACTACAAGAGGAGTTTTCGCCTTTGTTATTCCAGACGACCCAAAGATCAAGTATGATTTCTACGTTTCGCCTGAAGACTTTAATGGCGCAAAACCCAATGAAAAGGTCCTGTTAAAAGTAACAAGCTATCCATCGCCGGGTAGAAATCCTGAAGGTGTAATTGAAAGGGTTCTTGGAGATGTCGAAGATCCCAGTATCGATCTTCCCGTAGTCATATATAAGCACGGTCTACCGGAACCCGGAGAATTTCCAAAAAACATTGTCTCACAGGCAAAGAAGGCCGCTGTTGAACCTTCAAAAAATGAATTATCAGAAAGAAAAGATTACAGAAATGACATAGTTTACACAATAGATGGAGAAGACGCAAAAGACTTCGATGATGCTGTTGCAGTCAAAAAAATTGGAAACGGCCACTTCAAATTGGATGTTCACATAGCAGACGTATCACATTACGTTGAAAGCAATACTTCATTAGATAATGAGGCATATGAACGAGGAACATCTGTCTATTTACTTGATACAGTAATACCTATGCTTCCCTTCGAACTTTCAAACAACATTTGTTCACTAAAAGAGGGTAAAAATCGATTGACCATGTCTGTTGAGATGGAAATCGATGAAAAGGGTAACATTGTAAAAAAAGAAATAAACAAAGGTGTAATAAGTTCGGTTAAAAGACTTACCTACAAAGAGGTTAATAGCCTGTATGAGGGAAATACCGACGCCAAGTTAATGAAAAAATTAGATCCAGTGAAAAAATCTCTACATACAGCCAAAGAACTCAAAGATATTCTAAGAGAAAACAGAAAAGAACGTGGTTCTGTAATGAACATTACTTCTCGCGAAGTAGAAATCGTGAAAGACGAATCAGGTCGGGTAAAAGACATACTTCCAATTTATCGCGGAGATTCAGAAATAGTGATCGAGGAGTTTATGATAAAGGCCAATGAAGCAATCGCTGAAATCTTTGACACCAAAAAGATTCCATTTGTTTACAGGGTTCACGATGAACCTGATCCCGATTCAGTACTTCAGTTCAAAAATTATCTTAAAGCACTGAATCTTGATGTCAAGATTCCCAGTAATATTAATCCGCATGTTATGCAAAGAATTCTTGAAAAAACGAAGGATCATCCCCTTCACACATCTATAGAAAGATTACTCGTAAGAAGCATGCAAAGGGCAATTTATTCCGATCAAAACATTGGACATTTTGGTCTTGCTTCTAACGCATACACTCATTTTACTTCACCAATAAGACGTTATCCCGATCTTATGGTGCATAGACTTCTAAAGGATTATATTCTTAATGGTAATCCTGACAGAGAAACCAGGGACAAATACAAAGATATTTTGCCAAAAATAACCGATCACTGTTCAAGAAGAGAGAGGGTTGCCAACGAGGCTGAATGGGATTTACGCGATATGAAAAAGATCGAGTACATGAGTTACAGAATTGGTGAAACCTTCAACACGGTAATAACAGACGTAACAAAATTCGGACTTTTTGTCGAAATTCCCGAAAAAACAATAAACGGGCTTGTTCACATATCCACAATGGACGATTATTATGAGTATAACGAGGACAGCAATGTACTTGTTGGTAAACATAAGAAAAAGGTTTATAGAGTTGGTGATGAGCTTAAAGTAAGAGTCGTACGCGCTGATAAAACCACAATGGAAATAGATTTTGTGATTGAAAATCAAAACAAAGGTAGAAGTAAAAAAAGAAAGCGTAGAAAATAAACAAAAAGCCTTCTTCAAAAGAAGAAGGCTTTTCATTTATCTATACAAAATTTATTTAAAACAAAGGCGTGAATCCTTGAGTATTCCAGTATTCTTTCATCAGGAAATTGTACAAATCTAATAGACTATTTTTATGCTCGTTTTCCCAGCTTGATAACTGCAAAAGCATTTTTCTGGCTGATTCATCTTCTGTCTTTTCAGCAAGGTCATTATAAAAATCCTCAAAATCTTTCTCAATAAGGTAACCCATTCTCAGAATTGCAATATCCCCAACCATATCATTAATATCAAAGCCCTTTAATTCTATTTTTTCGCGATCTTCAAATATTTTTGGTTCCTTCAATTCTTCAATAACTATTTCATCACCTCTACCTGCTTTCTCCAGAGCTTTTCTAATATATTTCACATGATCCTTTTCCATATCTCTGAGTTTCTCAAGTATGTCTTTAACTTCATCCATTTTTGCTCTTTCTAATTTCTCTTCGTAAAACGAAACCCCTTCTTTTTCCCTTGCCATAGCAAACTTCAGGACGCTTATTATCTTTTCACTCATAATACTCCTCCTTTTTGCACTTTGCCTAATTTTAACATCAAAGGGTACCATGATTCATCGATGAATAATTCTCCTTATAATCAACCTATTCTAAAAAAATCCCAATCTCTTTTCACAGCTCAATTTTACTTCAAGAACGAATCAATGTTGCTTCTAATTTTTAAGACTATTACTATGGTATAGTTTAATTAAGAAAAGCTAAATCAATGGTTGGGAGGAATCTAAGATGTTTACCATAAATCTAAAAATTAAAGATAATACATTCCGTCTCGATGAACTTTTTCCCTTTTCAATAGCAGTGGTTGATCTAATATACGATGGAGATATTCAGCTTGCTCTTGATGAACTTAAAAAAAGCAATCTCATTAAACCACTGGAAACGTTGAACAAACTGAGTGACATTTATGATGAAATTGTTGATCCTGAGATGTATTCACCGATTTATTTTAATGAGTTTAAACGTTATCTTGATGAAGCCGGTATAGATTTCAGCAAAATGGAAAACGGAACATTTAGCGGTTATAAAGATATGGTAATGAGATTTGCAGATAAAGATCAATATAAAGAAGCTCATGCTTATCTTGACCTACTATACGAATCAGGTTTTGATATTGCCGGAATTTCTGAATTAAAGGGAACACTACTTCTGGAAGAAGGTAAAATAGAAGAAGGTAAAAAATGGCTTGAAAAGGCTATAGAAGAAGATCCTACTCTGACCTCAGCCTATTCTTCTCTCGGACAGATGTATTTCAACAACGGTAATTTTAAAAAGGCTATAGAATACTGGGAATGTGAAATCAGCATAGCCCCAAATCATATAGTAACCTATTTTATGCTGGCTGACGCTTACCTTATGCAGAATGAAAAAGATAAAGCTGTAAACATTCTTGAAACACTTATTGAAAACGACGAAAAGAATCTACTGGCAAGATATCAACTAGTGAACATATTGGATGATATGGGAGAGAAAGAAAAAGCCGAAAAACATAAAAAGCAAATACTCGAAACGGAACCTGTTTATAGTAGCGATATAGAAATATGGGCAAGAATGCAATTTGAAGAAGGTAACTTTGAAAAAGCGAAGTACATAATTGAAAAATTACTTGAAACATCTCCCGATCTTGAACATCTTAAGATAATACTAATCGTGCCATACATAAAACTTGGTCTTAAAGAAAAAGCCTGCGAATTGCTAAAAGAATTCAAAGATGAGAGATTCTGGTATTTTTACGGTAAAAAAGAACTATTTGAGGAATTTTTAAATGAAGAAGAGAGAAAGGTTTGTGAAATGTATTGATCCATTTTCTTTTTGGCATTCTTGGAGCGGTTTTTGGTAGTTTCTTCAATGTAGTAATCTACCGGCTTCCAAGAAAGAATCTTTCCATTAATGTTCCAAGGAGAAGTTTTTGTCCTTACTGTGGTCATGAGTTGTCCTGGAAAGACAACATTCCTGTATTTAGTTATCTCATGCTTAGGGGCACGTGTCGATATTGCGGAGAAAACATTTCGCCAAGATATCCAGTTGTAGAATCTCTTACAATGCTCTCATTTGTAGTGAATTCTGTTTTCTTTCCTTTTTATCAGAGTCTTTCATTATGTCTTATTTCTTCGGGTTTAATAATTATCTCCTTTATAGATATTGAAAAAATGATTATCCCGGATACAGGTTTAATACTTACTGGTATTGGAGCTGCAATGTTTTCTTATTTAAGAAATGATTGGCCAGGTATTCTTATTCAGGCTGTCATTGTATTTGGATTGATGATTGTGTTTTACTTGTTTGCAAATCACTTCAAGAAGGATTCTTTTGGATTCGGAGATGTTGAGCTTTTTGCAGTATTGACTCTTTCTCTCGGCTTTATTGGAATACTATTTACTATAATGCTTTCCTCAATTATCGCTTTGATGACTTTTATCATCATAAAGGTAGCAAAATCAGAAAAAATCAAGCTCGATTATCGTGTTCCCTTTGGACCTTTTATTGCACTTGCAGGATATCTCACAATATTTTTCCTGGATGGTATCCGAAATCTCTATAGTTTGTAAGGTGATTATATGAAGTATTGTCTTGGAATTGATGTAGGAAACACAAAAACAGTCGGTTCGATTTGTTCAACAGATGGGTCTGTTTTATGCAGTATTAGAACTAAAGGTGCCAACTTTCAGACAGTTGGGATCGAAAAATCACTTAAAATATTATTGGAATTGGTTAATACATGCCTTAATAAAACGAATCTCAATTCAGAAGATATCAAATCCTCATTCTTTGGAGTCGCTGGAGCTGACAGCAAAGATGATAAAAGAATAATAAAATCTATCCTGGAGAAACTTCCACTACAAAACTATGATTTTGAAAACGACGGAAGAATATCTCTAAAAGCTTCAACAGTTGACGATAAGGGCATTCTTATAACATGCGGTACAGGAACGGTTGCCTTTGCAGGAAATGGAAGAAAAATATTCAGACTTAGCGGATTATCAAGTAACTTTGGCGACCGTCTTGGATCGGAATATATAGCTTCCAGAGTAATGTCTTCCATAATTCGTGCTAAAGATGGAAGAGGACAGTTAACAAAAATGGTGGAAATGCTTGAAAAGAAAATCGGAAAGTCTGCTGAAAGCCTTATGATAATGGATTATCCTGACAGTTCATCCGATGATGATTATGTCCCTCTTCTTATAGATATTTTTTTGAAAGCCGGAGAAGAATACGATGCAGTTGCACTTAAATTATTTCTTGAGATAACAGAAGAAATCGAAATAGAAGTCAAAGTATTGCAGCAAAACGCTGAACTTTCAGGAAAAATCCCTCTTATACTTGATGGCCACTTTTTTAAAAATGCCGGGAACTTTTTCTACAAAATGCTAAGCAGCAGATTACCGGAAAACCTTGACATAGTTATTCCGGACTATGATCCCGTTATAGGAGCACTGATGCTTGCTGTTGAGAAATACAAACCTTTAACAGTAGATATTGTTTCAAAACTCAAAAGTTGCTACAAAAGATGTGAACAAATCACGATATAATGATTGTCAGTAATATAGAGTTTTTTAATAACACATAAAATCCTGAAAAAAAGGGGGGAGACGCATATTTTCACTAAATATGCGCTAGGATTATGAAAATAGCTGTTATTGGTGGCGGAAGCTCCTACACTCCTGAATTAATGAAGGGTCTTTTTGAAATCTCCAATTCCATTGATCTTAAAGAGATTTATTTACACGATATTGAAGAATCAAGCAAAAGACTGGATATCATAAAAGCTTTTATTACAAAAATGAAAGAGGCTTCTGATTTAAGTTTAGAAATAAAAACCGGTTTTTCTTTCGAAGAAGCAATAAAGGACAGTTCATTCATAATATTTCAATTTCGTCCAGGAATGTTACGGGGAAGATTGAGGGATGAAACTATACCTCTAAAATACAATCTTATAGGTCAGGAAACAACAGGTGTTGGGGGTTTTACAGCAGCTTTGAGAGCATTTCCGATAGTAGAAAAATATATCAGTAAAGTCCAAAAAAATTCCCCAGATGCTTACGTGATTAATTTTACCAATCCATCAGGTCATATTACTGAGTTTGTGAGGAATTATCTGAATTTTGACAGTTTTATTGGATTGTGCAATGTCCCCGTAAATCTGCTTAATGAACTCTCCGAAAGGTTTGGCGGTACTCCGGATAGTTACACTCTGAAATACTATGGTCTTAATCATCTAAGCTTTACTGAAAAAATTCTTAAATTTAACACTGACATAACCGAAAATGTTTTGCAGGAATATACTCAAGAAATGACTAACATAAAGGGGGCCGATTTCCCTTCCTGGCTTGTGGAATCTGTAAAATTGCTTATGAACCCCTATATGCGATATTATCTAATGACAGATACTATGTTCAAAGAAATAAAAGATAATGAACCACGTGCAAAACAGGTTATGAAAATTGAAGAAAAACTATTTGAAATATATGAAAAGACGACTTCGGTAAAGCTCCCAGAATTGCTTTCTCAAAGGGGGGGATCAAGATATTCACAGGCTGCAGCTTATCTCATCAAAACTCTGGTTACAAAGGATGATAAAACCCATATTGTTAATGTACCTAATAATGGTTCAATTAAAAATCTTCCCGATGATTACATATTGGAAGTACCTGCCAAATTTCAAAAAGACAATTTCAACTCAATCTCACAGGGTAGGGGTAATGATTTTCCATTATCCTGGGTAGATAATATTAAACATTTTGAAAGGCTTGCAATAAATACCTATCTGAAAAAATCGAAAGATCTTGCCATCCAGTCATTGCTGGTGCATCCACTTGGACCGTGCGCTGAAAATGTTTCCAGCCTGCTAAAAGAAATTACTGAAGAAAACAAAATTAATTTTCTTGAGTAATTCAAACTACTGCCGTAATAAAAATTAAAGTTTTTTGTCAGAAAACAAAAAAATTGTATAATTATTATCGAACTCCCATAAGGGAGAATTTCACGAAAGGGGTGAGCTTACATGAGAAAACTTCTTATATTATCCGTTTTTTTACTTATAGGTTTGATGGCATTATCAGCGTCAGGCAAAGTTGAGATATTCAGCTGGTGGACTGCTGGTGGTGAAGCAGATGCACTTCAAGCGCTTTTTGATGTTTTCAACAAACACTATCCTGATGTGGAAATTATTAACGCTACTGTAGCTGGTGGAGCAGGAACAAATGCAAAAGCTGTTTTAAAGACAAGAATGATTGGAGGAAATCCACCTGATGCATTCCAGGTACATGCAGGAGCAGAACTTAACGATACTTATGTTGAAACTGGGTTAATGGAACCGATAACTCCTTTCCTTGAAGAATGGGAAATTATGGACAAATTCCCAAAAGATATTCTTGACATTTGTAGTTACGAAGGTGAAGTTTATTCAATTCCTGTCAATATCCACAGAGGCAACGTTTTATTCTACAGCAAAGAAGTAATTGAAGATGTTGGAATAGACACCATACCAACAACCTGGCCTGAATTCATTGAAACACTGAAGGAAATTGAAGACGCTGGTTACATACCTCTTGCACTTGGTGACAAAAACAAATGGACTGCAGCTCATCTGTTTGAAACTGTTCTGCTTGGCATACTCGGACCATATCAGTACAATGGTCTATGGGATGGCAGAGTTTCCTTTGAAAATGAAAACGTGAGAACCGCTCTTGAAGTATTCAAAGAACTGATGAATTACATTAATAATGATCACTCTGCACTGGCCTGGCAGGATGCAACAAGACTTCTTTACGAAAAGGAAGCCGCTTTTAATGTAATGGGTGACTGGGCTGAAGGCTACATGAAAACCTTAGGCTGGGAACCTGGAGAAGATTTTGGCTGGATGGCAGTACCTGCTTCAAGGGGTTCATTTATGATAGTCAGCGACACCTTTGGACTTCCCAAAAATGCTCCAAACAGAAGTAATGCATTAAGATGGATAAAGATTATATCCTCAGTCGAAGGACAGGATGCATTTAATCCAATCAAAGGTTCTATTCCTGCAAGAATAGACGCGGATCCGGAGCTTTACGACATCTATCTCCAATGGTCGATGGAGGATTTCAAAACAAATGCACTATGCCCATCGATAGCTCACGGTTCAGCTGCGCCTGAAGCCTTTACAACTTCTCTTAATGACATTATCAACAGATTTATAGTAACAGGTGATGTAGAAGAAGCCTGGAATTCACTCGTTTCAGTAGCAGAAGAGAACCTTTAATAAAATTTATTGTTAATTCCTGAGCCCTTAATAAGGGCTCAGGTTTTTATTAAGGCGGGAGGTGTCCCAAATCAAAGGTCAAACTAAGAAAAAAATACTTGGTTTTATCATTCTTTCACCCACGATAGTTGCACTGGGTATTTTTGTGTACATTTTTATTGGCTGGACAACCCGTGTTTCTTTTTCAAACTGGAACAGTTTTACTGCCTTGCTGAAAGGGGAATACAAGTTCGTTGGATTCAGTAATTATCTAAAACTGTTTTCTGACACACGTTTTCAAACTGATCTCTGGAATACACTTTATTTTACTATCTTTTTTATTGGTGGATGTCTATCAATTGGTATTATACTTGCCTTGCTAATAGATCGAGGCCTCAAAGGATCAAGGATATTTCAGAATATCTTTCTTTTTCCAATGGCTGTATCCTTTGTCGTAACAGGGACAGTGTGGAGCTGGATATTTGCTCCGGGTAATTTTCCCAAAAATCCTCAGGGTTTAAACCTTTTATTCAGTTTATTTGGATTGGAATCTCTTCAGTGGAGATGGTATACAAGTACATTTTCAATATTTAACTTCAATTTAGCTTTGATACCTGTAGTAATAGCAGCAGTATGGCAGTTATCAGGTTATACAATGGCAATGTATCTGGCTGGCTTGAGGGGGATACCTGAACAATTGGTTGAGGCTGCAAAGGTCGATGGAGCAACTGATTGGCAAGTTCTGCGGAAAATAAAGCTACCAATGTTAAGACCCATTACGTTGAGTGCAATGATTATACTAGGACATATGTCTCTAAAAATCTTTGCACTGGTTTACTCAATGACAGGCAGTGGGCCAAATAATGTTACAGATGTACCAGCTATATACATGTTTGAATCAACGTTCAGATCGAATAAGTACGCTACAGGTTCTGCAATAGCGATAATAATGTTAATTATGGTAGCAGTTATTATGATTCCCTATTTATATTACGCTCTTAGAAGGGAAGTGACCCGATGAGCCTGAGAAAAAAGATCATTACTTATATTCTGCTTGGGATATTTACAATTTTCTTTTTACTGCCCATATATGTTTTGTTGTCAACAAGCTTTAAATCCTTTCAGGAAGTTAGTATGCAGAGAATGTGGTTTCTCCCTAAAGATTTTTCACTGAAGGGATTAGCAGAAGCTTTTAATAAATTAGGTCCCAACCTGAAAAACAGTTTCTTTCTGGTAATACCAGCAGCTCTTATTTCAGCTGCAATTGGTTCTATTAACGGTTACATTCTTTCAAAGGTCCAGTTTAAAGGATCGAATATGCTGTTTTCTTTAATTCTCTTTGGAATGTTTATTCCTTATCAGAGTATTTTGTTTCCACTAATAAGATTTCTTCAGGACATAGGACTTTATGGTTCTTTATGGGGTCTTATAGTTACCCATATCATATATGGTCTTCCTATTACAACGCTAATATTCAGGAATTATTACGCTGAAGTACCAAACGAACTAATAGAAGCCGCGCATATTGATGGTGCTGGCTTAATAAAGGCATATATTAAAGTAATGCTACCAATTTCTATTCCAGGTTTTGTTGTTGTTATAATCTGGCAATTTACAAACATCTGGAACGAATTTCTCTTTGCAGTAACTGTTACCAATGACCCTTCAATACAGCCTATAACGGTAGCCCTTGTGAACCTTGCTGGAAGCCAGGTGGTACACTGGAATGTGCAAATGTCCGGAGCGATCATTGCTGCTATACCCACATTAATAGTTTACATCGTTCTCGGAAAGTACTTTTTGAAGGGACTGCTTGCTGGTTCTGTGAAAGCGTAATACTTACAAAAAGTCTTATTAAAACTTCATGGTATAATATAGTTGTCTTAACGAATTAAATGAAACTTCTTTTTCTCGCAAAGAATTTTATCAACTTGAACTAAAAGCCAATCTTTAGACAAGGAGGTATGAATTATGGCCACTCCAAAATATATCATTGATATTGACAAGGTTCACCAGCTTAGCGACAAAAAGAAAGAAGAACTACAAAAGGTAACAAATGAATACATGTTCAGAGCCAACGACTATTATCTGGGGCTTATTAACTGGGATGATCCCAATGATCCAATCAAAAGGATAATTATTCCATCAATTGATGAATTGGATGACTGGGGCGATCTTGATGCATCATCTGAAAGTAAATACACCGTGGCTAAAGGTCTTGAACACAAATATACAGATACCGCATTGTTTTTGGTTTCAAAGGTTTGTGGTAGTGTTTGCAGATTCTGTTTCAGAAAAAGACTCTTTAAACAGTATTACAGCAATGAAGTGCTTACGAAAAAGGACTATGAACCGGCATTTGATTATATCCGTAAGCATAATGAAATAACCAATGTGCTTCTTACAGGAGGAGATTCACTTATTATTGCTACAGATATGCTTGAATGGATATTAAGTGAATTGAGAAAGATCGAACATGTTAAGATAATCAGATTAGGTTCAAAAATGGTTGTCTTTAACCCTTACAGAATTATAAATGATGAGAAACTTCTTAGAATAATCGAGAAGTATAGTACACCAGAAAGAAAAATCTACATCATGGCACATGTTAACAGCTATAAAGAATTAACACCAGAATCGAGAAAGGCTTTCAGACTGCTAAAAGAAGCGGGTGCTGAAACCTGCAATCAGACTCCAATGATCGCTGGAGTGAATGATAGTGTTGATGACCTTGCTAAACTATTCCAGGAACTTTCATACATGGGAGTCCCGCCTTATTATGTTTTCCAGTGTAGACCAACTAAAGGTAACAGAAGTTACTCGGTTCCAATAGAGAAGGGTTATAGTATATTCAGCGAAGCAATATCGAAAGTATCAGGACTTGCAAAACGTGCGAGATTTGTCATGTCCCATGCCACAGGAAAAATTGAAATAGCCGGATTGAATGATGTAAACATATTCATGAGATACCACAGAGCTGCAAATCCAGAAAACTACAAGAAATTCATGATATTCAACCGCAACCCAGAAGCCAGATGGCTCGATGATTATCTTGTTAAAGCAAAAAAATAAATAATATACTTGCATAAATATAATTAACAAAAAAGGCCGCATGCCGGCCTTTTTTTATTATTATCAAGGGATTTTTGCCGCTATTCATTATTATGTATCTAATCTCGTTATATAAAATTTTTTCTCTCGAACTCCCGGATTATCGTCTCCTGGTCATTCTCGGTTTCTCGTCTTCTTGGTTTTTCGCGGATTCTCGTCCCCTGGTCCTTCTAGGTTTCTCGTTTTTTATGATTCCCTTCTCGAGGAAGGTGCCTGTGAAGCAGGGGGAAGGTGTTCACTTCTTTTTCCTCGTTTTGCAAAGTCTTTCGTCGGATCTAGAGTCTCGGCTCTCAGATCTCGTTATTTAATTCTCTCGCCTTCTCGTATTCTTGGTTTTTCTCGGGCTCTCGGACTCTCGGCTCTCGTTTTTTAAGTTTTCCTGTTCTCGAATCTCCGATTTCTGATCTCGTTTTTTACTTATAAATCATTTTTACGGTCATTCCACCATCAGCAACAAAATTCGCGCCTGTTATAAAACCAGCTTTCTCCGATGCCAGATAAAGACACATATTTGAAATATCTTGCGTCCTTCCCACCCTTCCAGCGGGATGTTGAAGATGATCTATTTCGCTTAATCTTTCCTGAATCCCTGTTTTGTGCTTTGAAACATCAATCCATCCAGGACTAATTGCATTAACTCTTACCCAGGGCCCAAGACTAATAGCAAGGGAATGAGTTAATGCAAGTAAACCTCCCTTAGCAGCTGAATAAGGTTCTGAATTTGGTTCTGACATCAATGCTCTGGTGGAAGCAATATTAATAATCACTCCCTGATTTTTAACAGTGTAATCGTCCTTTTTTAGTTCTTCAATATGCTCATCAATTTCTTTTTTGCCTTTAGAAAGGTAAGGTGCGCAATATTTGCTCAATATGTAAGGAGCTCTTAAGTTAATTGATATAGCTTCGTCCCATTCTTTTATTAAACGTGAATAAATATCTCCTCCCCAGCCCTTAGAAGCGTTGTTAATTAATATATCTATCGTGCCTTCTCTATCAACTATTGATTCAACAGTGTTTTTAATTTCCTTTTCTTTTCTTAGGTCGCAATGTACGTAACTTACTTCTCCATTTAAAGTATCCTTTAGTTTTTCTGCTTTTTCATCATTAATATCAAGGAAAACAACACTTGCCGAATTCTCTTCAAATTTCCTCACTATTGAACTACCTATTCCTCCTGCACCACCTGTCACTACGACTACCTTGTTCTTTATACTCATTAGAAACCTCCCTTAAAAAAACAAACAGAAACCGATTGATGCTTTCTGATTTAGTGTTTCAATATATGTTTTAGCAGCCAGGACACCAATAATATCAGCGTACAAATCTTCAGGATCACATACGTTTTTTTCGCTAAAATAATCCCAGATTTCTTTTAACAGTCCAGTACCTAATGCAAGGAAATCTCCACAAAAACCAAAAAAGTAGTTGTAAGTAATACTCAGTGAAAAGCTTACAGAGAAGTGGAGGTACTTATCATACTCGAAGTTATTTGAAGAAAATGTACTTAAAGGCAAAAGTAAGAATCCAAAAAGCAGTAACACCAATATTATGTAGCGCATTATCTGTCCTCTTTGCGCCTGATTCGCCTTTCCTGCTCTCTTTTTATCATGTCTTCTCGTCTATCATATAGTTTTTTCCCCTTTGCAAGCACTATTTCTACTTTGGCGATGCCTGAATCATTAAAGTAGATTCTCGTTGGTACTATGGTCAATCCCTTCTCCCTGACCTTTTGATATATTTTTATTAGTTCGCTCTTATGAAGTAGAAGCTTTCTTTCTCGCAACGGATCATGATTCCATTGAGCGCCATGGCTGTATTGTCCTATATTAGCATTTATTAGATAAAGCTCACCATCAATAAATCTGCAATATGCCTCCACTATTGAAACAGCACCCTGTCTGAGGGATTTTACTTCAGTTCCTAATAGTTGTATTCCCGCCTCATAACTTTCTAGAAAGTGATACAGGTGTCTTGCCTTTTTGTTTTTTGCAATTATTTTCATATCTATCTCTCCATCATTTCTTACTTTCGTACTTTACAGTCCTCATTTCATCCCTGAGTACCGCAGCATCTTCATACCTTAATTCACTGGCAGCTCTTAACATCTCTTCTTCAAGAACAGCCAGGTACTCTTCATTATCGAGTGATTCTTTCAATGCAATAATTCCTCCAATATATTCATTCTTTGCCTTTTCTTCTTTGTCTTTATCCGAATATTCTGCAAATATGCTTTCATATAATGGTTTTACAATGCTTTCAGGTGTAATGTTGTGTTCTTTGTTGAACATCATCTGTTTTGTTCTTCTTCTATTTGTTTCTCTTATTGCTCTTCTCATGGAACCGGTAATGTGATCTGCGTAAAGCAGTACCTTCCCGTTTACGTTACGGGCTGCTCTTCCAATTGTCTGAACCAGTGTGGTTTCAGACCTGAGAAATCCTTCTCTATCTGCGTCCATTATTGCCACAAGTGAGACTTCAGGTAAATCAAGTCCCTCTCTTAGTAAATTTACTCCAACAACCACATCAACAGTACCATCACGAAGTTTCTTCAAGACTTCTACTCGCTCAATGGCTCCAAGTTCCGAGTGAAGATACTCAGATTTTACACCAACTTCGTTTAGATAAGTACTCAACATTTCTGCAGATTTCTTTGTCAATACAGTAGCTATAGCTCTCTCTCCACGACTTTTTATTCTTTTCATTTCATCTATGAAATCATCCACCTGATGATCGGTAGCTCTTACCTCAACCTTAGGATCAATAAGCCCTGTGGGTCTAATCAATTGTTCTACAACCCTTTCTGAAACTCCGAGTTCGTAATCAGTTGGCGTGGCTGAAACAAATGCTATCTGACCTGTTTTTCCAAGAAATTCTTCGTAGGTTAGCGGTCTGTTGTCAAAGGCGGAAGGTATCCTGAAACCATACTCTACAAGGCTTTTCTTTCTGGAATGATCACCCTTGTACATTGCTCTAATTTGTGGAACTCCAATATGAGATTCGTCAATGAATACAATGAACTCTTCTTTATCGAAGTAATCCAGTAATGTATAGGGTGGATCACCGGGATTTCTGTTGTCGAAAAAGCGAGAATAGTTTTCTATTCCCGAGCAATAACCAAGGGTAGTCAGCATTTCAATATCGTACATGGTTCTTTGTTTTAATCTTTGGGCCTCTAAATATTTTCCTTCTTTTTCGAATTTTCGTACCTGTTCTCCAAGTTCGTGTTCTATCTCTTTTATTGCTCTTAAAATCTTTTCTTCCGTAGTGACAAATTCTTTGGCTGGATAGATTATTACTTTGTCAAACTCTTCGATCTTGTTTCTGTTAAGCGGATCAATACTAACGATACGCTCTATTTCATCATCAAAGAAATACAGTCGCAATCCATAATCTTCATAGGGTGGATAAATTTCAAAGATATCACCCTTCATATGAAATACTCCACCTACGCTGACATCCTCAGAACGGCTGTACTGAATAGAGGATAGTTTTCTTGCCAGTTCCTGTCGTTTCATTACATTTCCAGTTTCGAGCTCAATATTTAAATTCTGAAAATCTCTAGGATCACCACTCGCATAAATTGCTGAAACACTCGCAACAACAATTACGTCTTTGCGGGTTAAAATCGATTTCAATGCAGAAACTCTCATTCGGGATAGGACATCATTTATTTGGGCGTCCTTTTCTATATACAGATCTTTTGCTGGAATATAAGCTTCAGGCTGATAATAATCATAGTAGCTTATGAATAACTCAACCCTGTTTTCAGGAAAGAACTCTTTGAACTCTCTATATAATTGCGCAACAAGTGTTTTGTTAGGAGAGATCACCAGAACGGGCCTTTGTAAACGTTCAGCTACACTGGCCATGGTAAATGTTTTTCCCGAACCTGTAACACCAAGGAGCGTCAGGAAGCGTTCATTGTTGCTTAAACCTTCGCACAGCTCATCAATCGCTTTTGGCTGATCTCCTCTTGGCGAATAAGGAGCTTTAAGTTTAAATTTCATCCAGTTCGGTCACCTCTATACCATTATAATGCGACATCACTTTTTTCATATCTTTTTTGCATAGATCTTTCGCTGCTTTAACCGCAAAACGAATGGATTTGAAGGCAATGTTTATCTCTTCATCTGTGAATTCTCCAAGAACATAATCCACCATATCTTCTTCAGGTTTTGGTCCAATGCCAATTCTAATTCTCGAAAATTCCTTTGTATTTAGTTGTTTTATGATCGATTTAACTCCATTATGCCCGCCGTCGCTTCCCTGAAATCTTATCCGTATTTTTCCAAGCGGAATCCACAGGTCATCGTAAATGACGTGCATGTCTTTTATCTGAATATCCTCATAGTCTTCAAGAAAGTCCTTTATGGCTATACCACTTGCATTCATAAATTTCAACGGTTTTACCAGCAAAACTATATCTTCATCATGCAAAACTTCAAACAACTCATATGTTGCTCTTTTAGTTTTTTTAAGCAATTTAATATTCTTTAAAAATTCATCTAAGAAAAGAAAACCCACGTTATGACGACTTAGTACATAACGTGGGCCGGGATTACCCAAGCCTACAAATACCTTCATCAATTTATTATTCCTTCTCTTCTTCTCCTTCAGGTATTTCTTCCTCTTCTTCTTTACCCTTTTCGATGACTTCAGGTTCCATTTCTTCTTCTTCTTCAGCTTCTGCCAACAGTTCTTCCTCTTCTTCTATTGTCATTGATCTTGGCGATTCAACGACATATACAGCCCTGTCTTCATCTATAAGTGGCCTAATACCTTCAGGTAGACTGAGATCTTTAACCCTAATTACATCTCCTATTTCTAATTCTTCAACATTTACCTCGATGGTTTCAACAATATCTTTAGGTAGTGTTTGAACAGGAAGATCCGTTATTACCTCCTGTACTACTCCACCATGCTCAATTCCAGCAGGTTCTCCTACAAAGGTTAAAGGAATATGGATTTCCATCTTATGTCCTTCAGAAGGAATATAGAAATCAAGATGCACGATGTTATCTGTTACTTTCTCTCTTTGAGCTCCTTTCAAAAACCCGTGAAGTTCTTCTCCATCAAGTCTAAGCGTGATTGGCGTTGTTTCTGCAATCCTATTAAGATGCTTCAATACATCACTTTTATCGAGCATAATGTCCGTATTCTCTCTACTCGGCCCATAAATGACAGCGGGTATCTTCTCTTGTTTGATTAGATTTTTTGCTTTTTCCTTTTTTCCTCGATTCGAAACCGAAAAAACTAAATCCGGCATCTAAATACCTCCTCTATTTAAACAAAATACTAACTGACAGATTTTTCCTTATTCTCATCATCGCTTCTCCTATGAGAGAAGCCATGCTGACAACTTCAAACTTATCAGGCAAATCACTATGCGGTACTGTATCAGTGATAAAAATCTTTTCTATTGGAGACTTTGATAGGATTTCTTTTGCATCTCCAGATAATATCGCATGGGTTACACATACATATATCTTTTTTGCTCCCTTTGTCTGCAACATCTTTGCAGCCTCTATCAAAGAATGACCGGTATCTATTATATCATCAATGATTACTACTGTCTTGTCTTTAACCTCTCCGATTAAATTAACCATTTCAGCTATGTCATCTGTCGGTCTTCTTTTGTCAAGTATCGCCAATGAAACACCAAGCTTGCCTGCAAACTTACTGGCCCTTTGCACTCCTCCGATATCTGGAGATATCACAACAAGATCATCGATATTTATGTTTCCAAGCTGTTTCAAATGCTTAGAAAATACCGGGAAACTCCATAGATTGTCCATTGGAATATCAAAAAAACCCTGTATCTGTCCAGCATGAATATCAACTGTGAGAACTCTTGTTGCACCAGCTACAGTAATTAAATTTGCTACAAGTTTTGCTGAAATGGGATCTCTTCCTCTTGCCTTTCTGTCCTGTCTTGCATAACCATAATATGGCATAATAACAGCTATTGAATTTGCCGAAGCTCTTCTGAACGCATCAATCATGACAAGTAGTTCCATTGTTCTTTCATTTACCGGTGGACATGTTGGTTGAATAATAAAGACATCGTGACCCCTAACCGTTTCCCCAATTTTGATATTTGTTTCTCCATCTGCAAATTTATCAACACTACAGTTGCCAAGATTCATCCCCAGATAACGGGCAATTTTTTTAGATAATTCAATATTCGATGATCCTGCAAAAATCTTCATTTCATTAGTTCGTAAAGGCATTATTCTTCACCTTCTTTTGTAATGTCTTTGCGGTAACGGTCCTTTTTTATCACCTGACGACCTCTCCCAAGGGCTAGCGAATATGGACTGACATCTTCTGTTATGGTTGAACCTGCGCCAACAACAGAATTCCTGCCTATAACGACAGGTGCGACGATTGAACTGTTGCTTCCTATAAACGCATTATCTTTAATAACAGTTTTATGCTTGTTTACACCGTCATAATTACACGTTATCGTTCCAGCTCCAATATTAACATTTTTTCCTATTTCAGAATCACCAAGATATGTCAGGTGTTGTGCTTTACTTCCTTCTCCAAGTGTTGATTTTTTTATCTCCACATAATTACCAACTTTTACATTCATGTATAAATAGGCACCTGGCCTAAGCCGCGAAAATGGACCAATTTTACATTGTGACTCAATAGTCGCATTATCAACTTCTGAGCGAACAATCTCTACATCATTTTCAATGATGCTTTCAGAAATTCGTGACATTGGCCCTATATTGCATCTTTCTCCGATCCGGGTACATCCATCAATAAAGGTCATAGGTTGAATTATTGAATCTCTACCTATTTTTACATCAGGACCAATATATGTATTTTCAGAGTCTATTATTGTCACACCATTATACATATGTTCTTCATTTATTCTCTTTTGAGCATTTTTTTGCACTTCAGCCAATTGCACTCTGTTATTAATGCCGGAAACTTCTGAATTGTCTCCCACAATTATCGTCGAAGCATTATCTGAAAAATTAATTACATCAGGCAGGTAATATTCACCCTGTTCATTGTTGTTATCAATTTGATTGATCGCTTTCAAAATGAATTCAGATTTGAAACCGTATATACCAGCATTTACTTCATCTATCTTTTTTATTTTAGTATCTGCATCTGCATCCTCTATTATTCTTAATCCGTTCCCGGTCTTTAATATTCTTCCATATCCAGTTGGATCTTTCAACTTCATAGTTAGTACAACTGCATCCCTATTGCCAACTTCTAATGATTCTTTTACTTCTGTTATTGTTCCCGGTCTTATTAACGGAACATCGCCATTCAAAACCAAGATGTCGTCGTTATTTTTTATTGACTCCAGCGCCACAGAAACTGCATGACCTGTACCTAGCTGATCTTTTTGTTCAACTTTGTTTACATCTTCCGGTAATATTTTTTCCACAAGCTTTGATTTATATCCTGTTACAACATATATATTATCAGAATTTATTCCAGCCTTTTTCAATGATTTTATGACCCATATCAACATGGGTTCTCCAAGGATTTCATGCATAACCTTCGGCTTTTCAGATTTCATTCTTTTACCCAGTCCTGCAGCAAGTACAATCCCTATCATCATTTCACCCCTCTCCGATTTACTGCAGTTCTTTTAATGCCTTCTTAACAATCGCCTGGGTTCCATTAATTCCTTCTTTCGTCACCTTGCGTACTGCTTTTTCAGCACTATATCTATCAAAACCCAGTGAAGTTAATGCATCCACAGCATCATTGTTGGTACTTCCAATGGCGGTATAACCTGGAACTTCTTCAATCGAATCACCGAGCTCGGTTATAAGACGTTCGGCGGTTTTTTTACCTAGCCCGGGCAGATTTGATAGACCCAGCACATCTTTGTTTGAAATATAATTTTTAATCTCATTATGAGGAGCTCCGCCAAGAATTTTCATAGCCATTTTTGGTCCAATTTTACTGACTCCTATGAGGATCTTAAATAATTTCATTTCATGATATTCATAAAAAGCAAACAGTTCAGGAGCTTTATCCTGAGGAAAGGATAGAAATGTTGAAAGCTTTACCTCCTGTCCGGCAGATATCTTCTGAATAGTCCAGGGAGTACAATATGCACTGATGAAAAAACTGCCTGCCTTTATCAGAATGGTATTCTCGGTTATATTAACAATTTTTCCTTCAATTCCTTCAATCATAATTATCCGTTCCTCCACTAATATAATATCTCAAGGCGCTGACCAAATAAAGTGAACCTGTGCAAATTATTACATCATCTTTTTCTGAATAGTTTATGAGATACTCCAATGCGCTTTTATAATCGTCTATATATTCTGCATCTTTTTTTATGGTTTTCCATTCTTCAAATATCTTTTCGGGAGAAACATTTCTGTGACTTGGTACCCTGGTGATTACAACAGTTTCAATGGCAGGTGATATATATCTTGCAGTGGTTTTATGATCCTTGTCATCAAGACCACCATATAAAAGAAAAAGATTCTTACTTTCGAAATATGCCTCAAGATTGTTTCTAAAACGGACCGCACCATCTGGATTATGTGCGCCGTCTAGTATAACCATTCTATCCGAATAGTTAAAAACCTCAAAACGACCTGGCCATTTTACCTCTTTTAAAGCTTTTCTCAATTTTTCTTCTTCCACTGATATATTAAGCTCCTTTGTACTCACCTCAAAGGCTTTTAACGCCACTGCTGCATTCTTAAATTGGTGTTCTCCATTTAATGCTAAACCTAATTTGGTATATTCCTTTTCTCCATGATAATTAAACTCATTCTTGTTAAGTTTCATTTTTGTATCGTTAATGTCGAAATCTTTCCAGAAAGTCCAAAATTTTGACTTTGTTTCAGCACATTTATCTTCAATTATCTTTCTTATACACGGTCTTGTTACGCCATTAACAAGTGGTCTTCCTTGCTTAATTATCTGAGATTTTTCGATGGCTATCTTTTCTTCAGAAGATCCAAGTATTCTGGTATGATCAAGACTCACACCGGTAATTACCGATAATAAAGGTTTTTCAATAATATTACTTGCATCAAATCTTCCACCAAGTCCAACTTCAATTACTGCTATATCAATACTCTGATCTTTAAAAATACTGAAAGCCATAGCAGTAACCACTTCGAAGTAACTTGGAGCATGTTCGATACCCTGTGAATCCATTTTCTTGAGCACTGGAATTATCTGTTCGAGGGTATCTACAACCAGCGTTTTTGATACAAATTTATTGTTTAATTGAATTCTTTCCCTGAAATCCACTATGTGTGGTGAGATATTTAGTCCTACAGAGAGTCCATGCTCATTGAATAAGTGACTAAGCATTGATGCAACGCTGCCCTTTCCATTGGTTCCGGTAATGTGAACCACAGGATAATCATTCTGAGGATTGCCAAGTCGATCAAGAAGCTCTATTATGCGATCGAGCCCGTACTTAATTTTTCCGTACGGACGCGAATTATACAAATAATCTATTGCTTCTTTGTAGTTCATTTCAGATCTTTAATTAATCTTTCCAGTTTTTCTTTGGCAAAGCTTGCATCCTGTAGTTTTTCACGAGTTTCTTCAATAACGTCTTCAGGTGCATTTTCCAGGAACTGTTTATTGGAAAGCTTCTTTTTGAATCGTTCTACTTCTTTTACTATCTTTCCCAATTTCTTTTTCAGTCTACTCAGTTCATTCTGAACATCTATCTCGTCAAGTTTTACATATATAGTAAATTTCTCGTCAGCATAGGCCGTTACGCTATCCGGAAGTTTGTCTTCCTGAAACTCCATTAGTTCAGCTGTTGAAAGCGTCTCGATTAGAAACTTCATTTCTTCATCCGGCTCTGCACCAGTGAAATACGCTTTAACTATACTGGTTGGTGGTATATTTAGGTCTGCTTTGACATTCCTTATACCCCTCACCATATCCATCAACAGTGAATACTTTTCTTCAGATTCTTCACTTAAAAACTCTTTTTTCAATTCCGGCCAATTACTTGTTATAAGCTCATTATCTTCAACACCAAGCTTCTGCCAGAGCTCTTCTGTTATAAAAGGCATAAAAGGATGAAGCAGTCTGAACGTATTGTCGAGCACCGAGATAAGAACATATTGAACGACTCTTCTTTCTTTGGTATTCAATCGTGGTTTTACACTTTCAATATACCAGTCACAGAATTCACTCCAGAAAAAGTAGTATATTGCTTTTGCAGCAATATTAAAATCGTAACTTTCAATTGCACCCGAAATAATGCTCTGGACTTTTTGCAACCTTGACAGGATCCATTTATCTTCAAGTTTCAGCTCTTCTATTGAAACGGTTATTTCTTCATAATCTTCTATGTTCATAAGGACAAATCTTGTTGCGTTCCAGATTTTATTGGCAAACTTATGATAGGCATCGATGAAACGTGTATCAAGCTTAATATCTTTTCCCTGGGCTGCAAGTATGGCCAGTGTGAATCGCATAGGATCAGCACCATATTCTTCGATAACCTCAAGTGGATCTATCCCATTGCCAAGAGACTTGGACATCTTTCTTCCCTTTCGGTCTCTTATTAATTGATGAATGTAAACATCAGAAAAGGGTTTATCCCCCTTGAAATGGTAACCAGCCATAATCATTCTTGCCACCCAGAAGAATATTATATCAAATGCCGTAACAAGAACAGATGTGGGATAATATGTATCAAGATCGGAAGATTCTTCTGGCCAGCCCAGTGTGGTGAAAGGCCACAATTGGGAACTAAACCATGTATCAAGAACATCTTCATCCTGCTTTAAATTCTTAGAACCACAATCCGGGCATCTCTGTGGTTCTTCTTCTTCCACAATAATTTTTCCACAGTCCTGGCAATACCATACTGGGATTCTATGTCCCCACCATAATTGTCTTGAAATGCACCAGTCACGAATTTCATCTAGCCAGTGTATATATACTTTTTTCCAGCGTTCCGGATGAAAAACTACCTCTCCACCCTGAACCGCGAGTTTGGCTCTTTCAGCGAGGGGTCTCATCTTTACATACCACTGGTCTGAAAGTGAAGGTTCTACAACTGTATCACATCTGTAGCACTTTCCAACAGAATGTTGCATGGTTTCAGTTTTCTCAAGATATCCTTCTTCTTTCAAATCGTTTACAACAGCTTCCCTTGCCTCATAACGATCCAAACCAACGTACCTGCCACCGTTTTCATTGATTTTTGCATTTTCATCAATAACCTCAATTAATTCAAGCTCATTTCTGAGTCCTATTTGAAAGTCATTGGGATCATGAGCGGGTGTAACTTTTAAGCAACCGGTTCCAAACTCAGGATCAACATAGGGATCACCAATGATCTTCAATTTTCTGTTCATCAGTGGCAATATTACTTCTTTCCCAATGATATTCTTAAACCGATTGTCCCCAGGATGCACAGCAACAGCTGTATCTGCCAGCATTGTTTCTGGACGGGTTGTGGCTATAACTACATATTTGTTACTATCTGAAAAATAATACTTGATATAGTATAATTTTCCTTCCAGTTCTTCATGTTCCACCTCTTCGTCTGAAAGGACCGTTCCACATCGGGGACACCAGTTAATTATATATTTTCCCCGATAGATATAACCTTCCTTATATAATGCAACGAAAGCTTTCCTTACAGCCTTGTTCAAATTCTCATCCAGTGTAAAATGTTCACGTGACCAATCACAGGAAGCCCCAATAGCTTTGATTTGTTCAACTATTCTTTTTCGATATTTTCCTGCCCAACTCCACACTTCATCAAGAAACTTTCCACGTCCCAGGTCTTTTCTATGTATTCCCTTTTCAGCAAGATTTTTCTCTACGGTATTTTGTGTCGCTATACCTGCATGGTCCTCTCCAGGAATCCAAAGTGTATTAAACCCTTTCAGTCTTTTATATCTTATTAAAATATCCTGCAGTGTAATATTTAAAGCATGACCCATGTGAAGCTGAGCGGTAATATTAGGTGGAGGAATTACAATTGTAAAGGGCTTTCCTTCACCTGAAGGTTTGAAATGACCCTTTTCTTCCCAAATCTTATACCATTTTTTCTCCAAACTCGTAGGATCATATCTTGTTCCAATTTTGTCCATATTTACCCTCCCCTAAAGCTTTGAAAAATTATAACACGTGTTCAATTCTGACATTTAAAAGAATTATGAACTACTAAGCAAGCGTTTTTATTATAAAAAAAGGGGCATTTAAGCCCCATCCATAAATTTCTACTATTTGATTATTATCCTAGTCCAGATCTTCTTCTGTTCCTGTTTCTGCTGCCTGTGTTTCTTGAGTTTCTTCAGTTTTCTCTTCTTCACGCTGTTCTTTCTTATCTGCAGCAACTTTGAAAGAAATACCTGTCCTCATTTCCTCCCCAATAGCAATCTCAACAAAACCAGGTATCATGCTTATTGATGTGCCTCTTTCATCGAGAAATCTTGAGGCAATCGCAACAGCCTTTACAGCCTGATTTACTGCTCCAGCACCTATAGCCTGTAGTTCAACCTGGTTGGTTTTAGAAAGAACACCCGCTATAGCACCGGCAACTTTGTTTGGATTTGATTTAGAACTGACCTTCAAAACTTCCATTTAGACTGCCTCCTTAAGCTGAAGTTAGGTTGAGAATATTTTACCATAATATATGCTAGCTTTCCAAAAACATTACAATTTTCTTTTCATTATTAAAACTTGAATTCAAAGTTCCAGAACTTCAGATTTAACTTTTGCAATGGCGTCGAGAATTTCTTGAGGTGTAACAAGTGAACCATCAACCTTATTTAACTTTTCAAGTTTGGTTCCGCTTCTGTTTAATCTGGATATTTCATACACAATCTGCCCAAGATTCATTTCGGCTACAATTACTGCGCTTACTTTCTTCATCAATTGCCTTATTCTCGTTGTGGGAAAGGGCCAGATTGTTATCGGCTTAAATAAACCTACGTTAATTTTGTCATCTCTTGCAAGCTTCACAGCCTTCAATGCACTACGTGCTAACGATCCATAAGCTACAACAAGTATTTCAGCATCTTCGGTCATGTATTCATCATAAAGTCCAATTTGATCGGCGTGAAGTCTAATTTTATTATCAAGTCTTCTCAATAATCTATCAACATCTCTTGGTGTTCCAACCGGGAAACCTGATTCATCGTGTACCAATCCAGACACGTGAAATTTTGTTTTACCCATTTTCATTAAAGGAGCTGCCAACATGCTGTCATCTTCTTTAAAGGGATGGAATATTTCATCTTCATCTAACTCCGATTCAGATACCCTGGGGACCAATTTTAAATCTTCCTCATTAAGTATATTTATGCTCTCTCTCATATGTCCTAAAATCTCGTCCATCAAGAAAATTACAGGAGTTCTGTAATGCTCTGCATAATTAAAGGCTGTAATTATATATTTGAAAACCTCCTCCACAGTTGAAGGGTAAAGGGCAATTACTGGATGATCACCATGTGTACCCCAGCGTGCCTGCATTATGTCACCCTGTGCAGTTTTAGTAGGCATGCCTGTTGAAGGACCACCTCTTTGTACATTTACAACAACTGTAGGAATCTCTGTCATAGAAGCATATCCAATAGCCTCCTGCATTAAGCTGAATCCAGGACCGCTTGTAGCAGTCATAGCTTTTTCTCCTGCGAGAGATGCTCCTATTGCAGCAGCTATGCTTGCAATCTCATCTTCCATTTGGATAAAGGTTCCGCCCTTTTTAGGTAGCTCTCTGGACATGGTTTCAGCTATTTCTGTGGCTGGTGTTATGGGATAACCAGAAAAAAATCTGCAACCTGCCTTAATTGCACCAAGAGCACAGGCTTCATCCCCCTGCAATAATGCAAATCTAGACATTTTCTTTCACCTCAATTTTCTGTATATCAATTGAGAAGTCGGGGCACGCTTTCTCACACATCAAACAACCAATACATGTTTTGTGGTCAGTAACTTCAGGTTTACCATCTTCGCCTCCAACAATCGTTCCTGTTGGACAAATCCAGCTACAAATTCCACATTTTTTGCAATATGAGTAGTTTATATAAACATGGAAATTTCCCTTTTTTGGCATAAAGAACCTCCCTCAGGTTATCACTGAAATGAACACTCCTGCTGCAACGGCTGAACCAATTACCCCTGCAATGTTTGGACCCATTGCATGCATTAGAATAAAATTGGAAGGGTCTTCTTCACTGGCTACACGTTGAGCAACCCTTGCTGAATTAGGAACAGCAGATACACCTGCTGCTCCTATGAGAGGATTTATTTTGTCTTTGGAAAAGACATTCATCAGCTTTGCAAATAAAACACCGCATGCTGTTGCTAGCAAAAATGCTCCAGCACCCAATCCAACTATTTTCAAACTATCCACACTTAAAAAAACCTTTCCGTCAGCACTTGCACCAACAGAAAGACACAATAAAATTATAACAGGATCTGCCAGATATTTCGATGCTCCATCAACAAGACGTTTAGTTTTTCCATTTTCTCTAAGGAAATTCCCTAACATAAGCATTCCCACAAGTGGTAACGTTCTTGGCACAAGCAATCCAATTACAATAGTTGAAATTATTGGAAATACCATCTTTTCTAGCTTTGAAACCTTACGTTGTTGCATGCCCATTTTTATGCGCCTTTCTTTCCTAGATGTGAGCGCTTTCATAACAGGTGGCTGTAATACTGGGATCAAAGCAATATATGAATAAGCAGCTATTGCTATTACTGGCAAATAAGGAGATTCAAACAGCGCAGCTAAATAAACTGAAGTTGGTCCATCAGCACCGCCAATTATACCTATTGAAGCAGCATCAGGAAACGCAAATCCCATAACTCTGGCTACAATAAACGTAATAAATATTCCTGCTTGCGCTGCGGCCCCTAAAAACAGCATCTTTGGTCTAGCCAATAAAAATGAAAAATCTGTTAATGCCCCTATCTGGAGAAAAACAAGTGGGGGATATATGCCTAGATACAAACCTTTCTGAATGTACCACATTAATCCAGAATTTGGTTCGAACAGTCCTGTAACCTCTGGAGGAATATTCGCTAGCACCATTCCAAAAGCTATGGGAATCAATAAAAGTGGTTCAGCATCCTTTGCCACTGCCACATATAATAATGCTCCTGCAATAGCAAACATAGCAATATTCTGCCAGCTCAAAGAGGTGAACACAGTTGTTTGCAAGAAACCCACAAAAATTTCTGACATTCACTTACCTCCAAAAAATAAAACCGCGGCTCTATTAAAGAGCCGCGGCCTGATTGTTATTTATTTCTTCATCTCCTTAACAGCTGACTGTGCAGCAGCCAATCTTGCTACAGGAACTCTGTAAGGTGAACAACTCACATAATTCAAACCTGTTTTGTGGCAGAATTCAATTGAAGAAGGATCTCCTCCGTGTTCGCCACATATACCAACCTTCAAATCTGATCTCGTTTTTCTTCCTTTTTCAGTACCCATCTTTACCAGTTGACCAACGCCAATTTGGTCAAGCTGCTGGAAAGGATCTACTTCGAGTATATCCTTCGCCATGTATTCACCAATATATTTTCCGTAGTCATCACGACTGAAACCAAAGGTAAGCTGGGTCAGGTCATTAGTTCCAAAGCTGAAGAACTCAGCTTCTTCTGCAATTTCTTCTGCAGTTAAGCATGCCCTTGGTATTTCTATCATGGTTCCTACTTTGTATTTAAGATCTACTCCTTCTTTCTTAATTAGCTCATCAGCTGTTTTTACAACAACTTCTTTCACATATTTGAGTTCATTTATGTGTCCCACCAATGGGATCATTATTTCAGGAGTAACCGTTTTCCCTTCTTCTTTTAGAACTTCAATAGCTGCTCCAATAATTGCTTTCGTTTGCATTTCGGCTATTTCAGGATAAGAAACAGTTAATCTACATCCTCTGTGCCCCATCATTGGGTTAAATTCATGTAGTTCTTCGATTGTTTCCTTCAATTCTTCATATGTAACTTCCATATCTTTTGCCAGTTTTCTTACTTCACTTTCTTCTTTCGGCAAGAATTCATGCAATGGTGGATCGAGGAATCTGATCGTCACAGGATAACCCTCCATCGCTTTAAATAAACCGACAAAGTCTTCTTTTTGCATTGGGAGGAGTTTATCCAGCGCTTTTCTCCTTTGTTCCTCTGAATTAGAAAGTATCATCTGTCTCACCGCGGGTATTCTATCTTCCTCAAAGAACATATGTTCTGTTCTACATAATCCTATTCCTTCAGCGCCAAATCGTTTTGCTGTTCCTGCGTCTTTTGGTGTATCTGCATTAGTTCTTACTCCAAGTTTTCGAATCTCATCAGCCCATTCGAGAACTCTTGCAAGCGGACCTTCCAGTCCTTGAGGCATTACCGCATCAAGTTTGCCTTCAAATACTTCCCCTGTGGTACCGTCAAGACTGAACCATGAGCCTTTTTCATATTTTGTACCATTAATAGAAACATATCCACCTTTTTCATTTACTTCAGCCGCACTACAACCGACGATACACGGCTTCCCCATGCCTCGTGCTACAACCGCTGCATGAGAGGTTTTTCCACCGGTAGACGTGAGAATACCCTTTGAAGCAGCCATGCCAGCGATATCTTCAGGTGATGTTTCGGGTCTAACAAGTATCACTTTTTTATTTTCTTCTTTGACCATTTTTTCTGCTTCTGCTGGGTCAAAAACAATTATTCCAGAAGCAGCACCCGGTGACGCAGCTATCCCCTTCGCTAGAAGGTTGGCTTTTTCTCTTGTTTCTGCCTCAAAATACGGGTGCAACAGGGTCTCAACATGATCTGTAGTAACATTCATGACTGCGTCTTCTTTTGATATCAAATCATCATCAACCATATCAGAAGCTATTTTCACAGCTGCATATGGGGTTCTCTTACCGTTTCTGGTCTGAAGTAGATACAATTTTCTATTCTCTATTGTAAATTCAACGTCCTGCATATCCTTGTATCTTTCTTCGAGTTTCTCAAAAACGTCCACAAGTTGTTCATAGATGTCTGGCATATTTTTTTCAAGATAATCCAATCCTTTTGGTGTTCTAATTCCTGCAACGACATCTTCTCCCTGAGCGTTTGGAAGATACTCGCCATAATAACTTCTTTCACCGGTATTTGGATCCCTGGTGAAAGCTACTCCGGTTCCACTTTTTTCACCGGTATTTCCAAAAACCATGGTCATTACGTTTACAGCAGTTCCAAATACCTCTTCTTCACTAATATCATTAAGTTCTCTGTACTTTATAGCTCTTTTGTTCATCCAACTACCAAACACTGCATCAATAGAATCCCATAGTTGTTCCCATGGATCCTGTGGGAATTTCTTTCCGGCTTCTTCGTAAACCTTCTTATATCTTCTAATCAAATCTTGTAAATCAGATGCATCAAGCTCGGTATCAAGTTCGACATTTTTTTCTTTCTTCAGATTTCTTAGCTCTCTTTCAAACTTAGCATGTTCTATTCCAAGAGCAATATCTCCGAACATTTGAATAAATCTTCTGTAGGCATCATATGCAAACCTGGGATTATTAGTAGCCTTTGCCATTCCTTCAACACTATCATCATTTAGACCAAGGTTTAGTATTGTATCCATCATACCGGGCATAGATACTTTTGCTCCAGACCTAACAGAAACGAGTAATGGATTTTCTGTTGATCCTAGTTTTTTACCTGTAGAATCTTCAAGTCTCCTAACTGATTTTTCAACCTCTTCCTTTAGGCCCTGAGGATATTGTTCGTCATGTTCGTTATAATATTTACACACCTCTGCTGAAATTGTTAAACCAGGGGGTACAGGGAGTCCCAATCTAACCATTTCTGCAAGATTTGCTCCTTTACCTCCAAGAATATCTTTCATTGACGCATTTCCTTCGGCTTTTCCGTCTCCGAAATAATATACGTATTTAGCCATATCTGAACCTCCTTTTGGATATTCACATTCGCAAAAAATTATACCACAGGCTTATAGACTGCTAAATTAGTATTAAGTAAAGATTTGAGCATTTTATAAGCAATCCCTTCTTTTTAACAAGTTTAATCTACGTCATTTCAAATGTAAATACCACACAGTACAACATTCTTGTTGAAAAGTTCTTATTTAATCGTTAGAATCATTTTGTAAGGATAACTAAATAACCGGAGGTGCTGTATGAACGGAAAAATAAGAGAATTATCAAAAGGAATCGAATTCCTTGATCTTAAAGTTGTAGATATTAGCGGCAGAATCAGACACATTTTACTTCCAGGTAACCGATTAAATAACGAACTTTTTGAAGAGGGAATAGGATTTGATGCTTCCAACTATGGTTACGGAACTGTTGAAGACAGTGATATGATAGCCGTTCCTGATGAAGAGAGCGCTTTTATTGATCCTTTCTACGAAGCCAAAACACTTTCATTTTTTTGTAATGTTTATAGAACGTCAGACGGAAAACTTTATGAACTCTATCCAAGAAATGTACTCATTAACACACTAAAAGAACTTAAAGAAATTGGTGTAAAAGGCGCTTTAATGGCACCTGAACTTGAATTCCACATACTAGACGCAGCCAGCTATACTATCGGTGTCAACAAAGTTTCTTATGAAGTTCAAGCTAAAGAAGGCTACTGGAATAGTGAAGAACTTTCAAGTAATATGATAGTTGAGAAGAAGACGGGATATCACAGATCTCCTCCCGCTGATTACTTCGCTGATTTTAGAAACGAAGTTGTGACTCATCTACTTAAACTTGGAATCCCTGTTAAATATCATCACCATGAAGTGAGTTCAGCACAACATGAAATTGAACTTAACTTTCAGGACGCTCTTAAAGCTGCGGATTCTATTATCATTATCAAATATCTGCTTCACAATCTTGCGAATAAATATGGAATAAGAGTAACGTTTATGCCCAAACCTCTTTACGGCGAAGCAGGAAATGGTATGCATATTCATCAATATCTTTATGATGAAAATAAAAATTTATTCTCTGGTGATTCATACAGCGGTTTAAACGAGATGGCACTAAATTATGTAGCCGGAATTTTACAGCATTCATTAAATGGTTCACTACTTGCTTTTACCAATCCAACAACAAACTCATACAGACGACTTGTCCCTGGATTTGAAGCGCCCATATGTGCTGTATTTGCTCGAGGCAATAGGAGTGCAGCTGTAAGGATACCCGGTTATGTTAAAAAGGCTGAAAAGGTAAGAATAGAATTCAGAACTATTGATGCATCCTGTAATCCATACTATGGAATTTCAGCTATGTTACTTGCTGGTATCGATGGTATAAAAAGAAAGCTTGATCCGAGAAAACTTAATTTTGGTCCTTTAGAAACTAACATCTATGAAATGACAGATCAGGAAATGAAGAAAATTCAGTATTTTCCAACAAATTTAGAAACAGTACTAAATGGTTTGAAAAAGGATAATGATTTTCTTAAAAGTGCGTTCACCAGTAAACTGATTGAGAAATGGATTG
>JAWODV010000040.1:0-14597 GCA_046483075.1 Kosmotogaceae bacterium
ATGACATTCAGGATGGGTGTCCAGTCGTCGTAACAATCGCACATGTCATCAGTATAGACGGAGACGGGTGGCTCGCATCGCTGGATGTATGGCTGCCGCTCTTGCCAGAGATCTATCAGCGACTGGAGCTGCTGCAGCTTCGGTTCATCAAAGGGAATCCAGGCGTAGCTATAGTTCCAGTCGCCATAGCCGAAAAATCGCTCATTGTTCCGCAGTTTGAGGATCTTGGGCTGCATCATGGCCAGCAGCCGACATTCCCCCTGTACATGGTCACCATAGACCTCGCCGACCCGTTCACCAGCCTCATAGACGGTATGCTGCAAATATATCATACACACCTGAAAGCAATACTTTTATAATATATTTAGGTATTATGTTATTACAAATGGAATGATATAATGTTGCCAAAATATAGCTACCTCAAAGATGAAATCATACGCCGGCGAAACGAACGAGGCTGGTCACAGGCACAGCTGGCCGAACGGGCAGGGGTCTCACAATCGCTGATATCCAAGCTGGAACGCGGCGACCGCATCCCCAACTACGAACGACTGCGAGCTATCTGGAACGCACTTTCAGAGCCTAGCAGTGGCACAGAAACCGTTGGCGAGTATATGTGTACCACTATAGCAGCCATTGATTCCCGGGATACCATCTCTACAGCCGCTCAACTGATGCACGAGCACGATTATAGTCAATTGCCCGTCAAGAAGGATGGCCACTATGTAGGCATCGTCTTTAGCTGGGATATCCTTGGAAAAGTAGTGGAGCATCCCACCTCTGCGGTAAGCGGAGTGATGAAAAGAGGGCTGCCAACGGTGCCATATGATGCTCCCCGATCATGGGCAGTGACGCTCCTGCAAGATGGCTGTCATGCTGTGCTGGTGACCAAGGAGGGTGAGGTGGTAGGAATCGTTACGTCGCATGACTTTCTTACAACTCCTCGGTAAGGCGCCCATTACGATTTACAGGCCCGAACCCTCTTCTTGGTACATTGTTATATATTTATTCTAGTGATACCTCGTGCGGAGCCATGCCTTCCCCCGGTCCTTTTTGTTGTTAGGGGTGTTTAGAGGCTAGAACATATCGAAGAATTGGTCGTCGAACGCGGGGCTCAGGGCTCCTGCGGCTCCCTTCTCCAGGTAGGCGGAACAGTCGATGTCCGCATATGGATCTTCGATCACTTCGCCGTATTTGACGCCGCCTGGGTCGGTGCAGGTATCGCCATTGTAGTTCAGGCAGAACTCGCACTGGACCATATGAATACAATGGCAATGTACATTAAAATGATTTCCGAACCCTTGACTACATCGCCGGTTCAAGCCAAGCTCGTGGTCTAAAGAACAGTAGCTCTAGCTAATAATATCGAAATAACTTCTTTCCATACCTGCATAACAGAGAATCCTTTTCACTTAGAATGATAATATTTACATGATATCGGGCCAAATATTATAGGATATTAGCTTATTATACTTATGATGAAAACTGAGCGATCTGATGTAGAATACCCGTTATGGCGTAAGAAGGTTGATGACTCGTTGTTTGCTCAGAAAGTAACCCCTATACCGACTTGGGTATGTGAGATGTGGGGTATCCCGAAGAATTTTTCAGATGTAACTTCCAGAAAGGATGAGCGTTCTGAAGTCATTATAAGTTTTGGAGGCTTAGAATATAATGGCTGGCTTACTGTTACGAAGAAAAGGAGGGCAACACCCTATTACAGATTGTGGTATAGTAAAGCTCTGCAGTATAAAATTAAAGAATCATTTCCTATGAGCTTCATGCGGAATATAGAACGTAGATTACGAAGAAAGAAAGCAGAAAAATATGAACATATTAAAATTGAAAAAGACATCCCGTTCTGGGAATTCTTAGATATTGAATATGACTTGGAAAATAGAATTTTCGTTTTTACTCCATACTATACACAGATCCCAACCTTTCCTGAGTTATTCAAAAATATGTTGGGGTCACCAGTGTTGCATAAAATCTATGAAGAACTTGAAGATAAAAAACGTGTTAAGATATTTGCACAAGACTGGAAACCTAGAGACCTGTATGAAACAGAACTTGGTGCAGAAAACGTCATTTATTTTCTTATAGACACAGATAATAAGCTCCTCTATGTGGGTGAAGCAAGCAATTTAATAAAGAGATTATCCCAAGGACATAGCTCAATACCGCATTGGGATTACTACAGATATGAATGTCTTCCAAACAAACTAGAGAAACACCGACTGGCACTAGAAAGAATGCTTATTAGGAACTATGCAACATTATTTAAAAATAAAAAAGATATTCCACATCAAGATGTCTCTGGCTATAGGTTAGCAAATATAAAAATAGATGATTGATACCTATCGACGTGAAATAACCCCATAAAATCGTGTAAATAACAGAGTGAAATCAGATTTAGATATTGTAGTTTCGTAAACTGCCCAATTAACTCTTATCATATGAAGAATGAATGTGGTAAATAAAAACATTTGAATGATTTCTCTAAAAAATTTAAAAGAATTGTCTTAGTTAATCACCTCTATTAAATTATTTTATTGTAATATTTGGTATCTCTGGATTATACTCTTCATCAATATAATGGATTTGATTTCTGATAATGCCTCTCATTCTTAAAGCTGGTCTGAGACAGTACAGTTCAAAATGCCTTACCGGAATGTCATTGGCAGAATTAACATGCGGAAATAATAACTTTAAATATCCTGTAGAAATTCGCTTTATAGCTTTCGTATCTCGTGTATCAGCATTACGGGGTACATCTAGTAGTTCGTCAATGAAAATTCTATATTTACTTTCAGTTCTTAAAGAATGTAGTATTTCTGAAAAATATTCGACATTAAGTGCATAGCCTTTGACAATTAAATCTTCACGAATCCTAGGAAGTTTCCAGCCTTCGATGAAACCATGAAATCTGTCAAGCAGAGCAGATTCGTTGAAAATACCAGGCAAATGTGAAAAATATTTATTAGTTGTAGGATTTTTATGCTGATCCAATTTTATATTGCCAAGCAAAATAAAGCTAGCATGGCTAGAATCGCTATAGTTAGCAACTGTAAATTTTCCTGACTCAAGATAAGTTTTAAGGCCAGCTGCAACTTCGTGAGGGCTAGAAAACTTTATAGTTTGAGCTTCGTCCATCGCAATGAAATCATACCTCATGATTAGGCCTGGTGTTTTTCTGCCAATATCATAAAATAGTTTTGCACGAGTAACAACCCCGCCGCTAATTATCCAACCATATTTAGATAAATTGGAAAAAACATAAGATTTTCCAGTTCCTTTTGGGGCCAACTCTATTAAATTTAAATTTGGCTCAACAAAAACCAATAATCTGCTTATGAATAATAATTTTTGGTTTAAAGATTCGAATCCCTCTGGATTATATTCCATAGAACGAATTAATAGGTTTATCCATTCTTCAATCGAATACTCGCTTCTTCGAGACTGAAAATAGCTCAAGTCCGTTTCATATGGCTTAAATGGTGTAAAATCACATAATTCTATACGATTCCCTCCCGATTCCGATTCTATTAAAGCGAGATCTACAACACCCCAAACTTCGTCACTAGTCAACTCAGGATACTCTGTGGTTAGGTATTCAGGAATGAGAGTGTTACTTTTTTTAATTCCCATCTCTGGTATTTCAAACCTTAAAACTCCCGCTTTAATGTCAGGCTCGATTATTAATCGAGTTAAAAGTCTGAAGCGTCTTTTTTCACTAATCATCTTTTTCTGTATTTGGCTTTTTTTCTGTGGGATATGCCTCCCAATGAATTCCAACAGACCCTCTTTGTCCAATCTTCCATCTCCATCCGTGTACCGTTGTATCAAATAGTCTTTGATAAATGAGGGAATATTAACACCACTAAAAATATTGTAATATGCGGTTGAATGGTATACAGACTCACTTGGAAAAGTCCTACGTATTTTTTCGTCTAAATTTTTCATATGATATCCCTCACAGACATGCCACCCGTTATTTCAATTTCAATTGTAGCAGTTTTCGTACCATTTACTATTAGTGACAAATGATGAGTTCCTATTGGCAATTCTGTTAAACTTTCTCTCCATTTTCGTGTATTGGTATCATATTTAAGCGACCAATTATATTTATCTTCATCTGTTAAAACCGCCGAGCGTGGTTTAGGTTCGATATTCAATTCTAAAATTTGGTCTTTACCTTCTTGTATCTCAAATTTTTTAGGATGAATATAATATTCATCTTTACTCTTTTCGGTTTCTAAAACCAAAAATGGAACGATTACCTCCTCAGGGGTGGCCCCACCATGCGCCTCGCGACGAGCTGCCACATTTAACGAATCATGTCTTAAAGCTACTAAAATATTTCCTCCCTTTTTTTTATTATCTGAGTAAGTTATCGAAAGATAATCAGGATCAGATGTATACTGTTGGGGAGTCCACATACATCTCCCCTCATGTTCAGCATCTGTAAAATTATATTTTTTGGAAATACCATGTTTTTTTCGAGAAAAAGCAGTAAATCCGTGGTCAGAAACGATGATTTTCCGTCCAACTGAATCAATTTTTGTATTAATCATTTCCTCGACTTTTTCTATTTCTCTTATAAGGCTATCAGGATATTCATATGCACGCTCTCCGTGTATAAGCTTATCTAGTGCCAAAATATGATTTTGTGGTTCAACGCTATCGTATCTGTTATGACGCGTTGTAGTTGGCAACTCAGACCTGGATGCGCTAATTTTTTCAACAGAACGTTTTTTGGATAAAGAATGATATAACAGATTTGCCCATTCAAAACCGAGAGCATCAATCCAAAGAACATCAGTATGAGTATTTTTTTCTATATCTAATAAGCTGACAGACGAAGGTATTTGATTGTACCATTCATAAAAAGTTTTTTCTTCTTTGTTCTTACTATTTAGAATTTCACTTAATCCCTTAGTTATTGAATCCAAAACTTTTGACCATCTGTATTCGATAAAATAATTAGTTATCCATAAAAGCTTTTTGCTATCATTATCAAATGAAATCGGGGATAAGTATTTAAATAGAGAAGGATAAATTTCGGAATAAATATTTAGTAATTCTCTACGTGATAATTCCTCGTTTTCTAATGCAATTTTAGATAATTCTAATATCCTCTTTTTCTCAATATTTGATATCCCAGTTAAAAGTTTAAATTTATCTCTTATAGAATCGCATTGCTTAAATCCCTGGTCCAATTCTTGTTTGATAATTGATTCAATGTCATCGGGTGTTTTTTGGGTTGATTCATAAAATTGCCTTAAACTTTCTATTCTGTCTTTAATTATGTTTAGCTCTTTTTTCTCAAATTTAAAAATTCTTGTCCATAGTTCTACTTCAATGCTTTTATTATCATAAGTATGGAGAGATTTGAGAACCTCATATAAGTAAGGGCGATTATAAGTGGAATTATTTAATAGATAATTTATTAACAGCCATCTGTATACTGTTTTTTTCCGGCTTAGTAACAGATAAAGAGGGTTTTCATCTTCGACTTTCTTTATATTAAAAGTGGATGTAATTAAGTCTTCGAAATTTTTTGGTGGTTCTTCAAATTCAGAGCTAATTAATTTGTAAATTTTAATCCATATTTCCTTTTCTGTAGATTGATATTCAATTGGAATTGAAAGTCCATGTAACAGAGATACTACATCTTTATATGTACAAATCTCTTCGAACTTAAAAAAACTATCTGGCTCTGAGTTATCATATAATCTTGAGATAGTATCAGAATGGCATACAATATCTGACCTGAATAGATTTTCTTTTGGTCGCTTCCAAAGCTCAAGCCAATCCTTTGTGTTTTGTATGTTTAGTGATTGTCCCTCCCTTGGGTGTATAACCCCACATAGCTCTGGATGCGTACACATTATAATTTTGAGCTTTTTTGTAACACTGCCTTTTAGCCGCCATATTGGTGCCCATTCCCTGTTAAAATAATCCTCAAAATCTTTTTCAAATCTTTCATGTAGCCCTACAAAGGGGATATAGATTCTTCTTTTTCTTGTTTCAGGCATATTTTCTATTTCACAAAGGGAAAATAAAGTCGAAATAAAATTTTTATCTGTAAAAAACCGAATTATTTCAGATAGAGGAATAACCACGATATCCTTATCTTGGCCATTTTTTATAATTTTTTTAATATTATGTACAATAGCGGTAGGCATGACCCATCCGTCTTCATGTGGTAGTAAGGACGATACATTTTCTATCCTACAATTGTGTTCACCTACGAGATGTTGGTATAATTTTTGCATTGAATCAAAATCAGGTAGGAAGATGAATCTTACCGGAAAACGATTTTCGACAAAAGAGTTAGTATTTTTATCTTTTTTTATCTCTGCAAAAATTTCCTGCAAGTTGCTAGACTCAACAATTCTCACGAATAGTCCTCCAAATACTGCTTTAAAATAGTCCACACTTCTGGATGATCCTTAACAAATTTAACTATGACTTGACTCAATTCTCCGCCAGTATCCTGAAAATCGTCTAAGGTTTTTTGAATCGATTCTACTTGATCGTCAGGCATGGTATCGGCCCCAGTAATAGGTGGTTTAATAACCACATCATTGGGCCCTATCGTTGTATCTTCACCATTAGATCCGCCCTCTTTCTGCGATTTCCACCATCTTAAAATAGCATTTTCAACTTTCGTTTCTTCCCAAAATGGAACTTCCTCCTGTAAGAGACCCTCAATAAAATTCTTTATGCTATCGAAGATTTCATCATTTTCTAAATCAACCTCATCGACTAATTCTTTTTTCTCAATCCATTTCAAAAACCCCTCTTTTCCCTTATTTTTCTCTCCTAATTGGGTAATTAATTCCAAGTAATATGATTCAATACACTCCAGTAAATTGGATATCTTTTCTTCGTTTATTTCATGATCACTAGATTTAATAAAATTATGAATTTTATTAATGCAATTTTTAATCTGCTCATCATCAACAAATTCCTTGTAAACCCATATTGGATAGCTGATTTCTCTAACATATTCTCTTATTTTCCATTTAATATCATTTAAGCCTCTACTTTCTGCGTCGATGTTAAAAATTTCTTTTAGTTTTTTAATGAGTTGCAGTTCTGCTTCTGTGCCAAGCCTGACTTCAAGAGAGTTACCTCGTTCTTTTCCAGTTTCCCAGTATTCTATTATCTCAATAATTTTTTCTTTCATTAGTGGTTTGTCTATAGGATTACCGCTACCAACCTCATATAAAATGTTCACATAATTTCTCATTAAGAATCCCATCGCTGCTAAATTGACATAGTTACCATAGTAGCCAAAAGGAGGTTCTGAAAGGGGTGACAATATTTCGCCAAGGTGAAAACGGTGTGGTGGTGCATCATCGATCAATCTTTCAACCTCATTTGAGGCCCGAACAATTGGATGGGTCATATCAGCATCTTTCTTAATTTTCATTTCATAATCAATTACCCACTCTTCGCTTGAGTCTTTTAGTATAGACGTTAAATATCGGTATGGGGCATTCTTTCCACTCAAATCGTTTCGAGATCTAGGATTTAATGTGAATTCCACCGATGCTTTTGATTTAACATCTCCCCAAATTGTATCGGGTTGTTTAGTAGCAGGGGTATTCTCAAGTCCATATGTAAATATCTTTGGAGAAATTGACTCGTTTATGCTATCTGATAACTCACTAGCTATTATTTTCTCTGAATCATTTCTAAAAAAATAAGTAGCATATTGATTTTTAATATTACGAATCCAATTGTTTATAACTGCCTCTGCTAATTCTTCGTTAGCGCTTTTTTCGTCCAGGCAATCTAGTTTTTCAGCAACGTTAGCCCTCGCTTTATATTGTAAATATTTTTCAAATTCTTTTTCGTCAAGCGCTTCTTCCGCAATAACAAAAAGGATATTATCAAAGCCTTCATCATTTAGAAGTTGCTTTAGGTGTTCTTTAACCCTCATTATTGTCGCATGATCCTTACCAACAAATAAAGCTATATTTATACAAGATTTTTTAGGTTCTTTATAGTTTCTGTGTAAATTACTTTTAAGCTGGGGAGTGGCTATTTCAGCATTAAACAAAGAAACATCACAAATTCTGAGGGTTCTGTCTGTAAAGACTAATTCCAACTCTTTTTTTTGCTCTCTCTTAAGAGTGTCTAAAATACCATAATTTTTCCTTAATTGATCCATTTCTGCATCAACTTTCTTCGAGTCAAGGGTAGAAGCTGTAATTTCAAATACACCAAAGGGATTCTTTTGTATAATATTTTTTTTATTTAAGTAGCTTAGTACATTATCGATTTTATTGGTATATTCTGTACCAAAAAACATCCGTTTAATATTTTCCTCAGATGGCTGGACCTTACTGGCAGAAGCTTCCTCTACATCAATTTCATGTTTTAAGACGTTTAATAGCAGTATTGCTTTGAAGACTACTGTATACTCTTTTCCCTCCTCTTTAATTTTCTCGATATTACTTTTATATCTTTCTATTATTGGGCCTACCATTCCCTTTCTATTTTCCTTAAACTCTGGAAGGAAAAAGTTCCATAATTTATCTGGTATAAGAAATATTTTTTTGTTATTTGAAGGTTGGCAATTAATAAAATGAATAAATCCATACTCCTCGTCATACAAGAATTCAAATACGCTTCTTTGAGTTGACCCTAGATATCTAGAAATAAAAGTGATTAGATATGAGGTATATGGGTGTATAGGAAATAAATTAATTACTGCATTTTTTATATTGGGGCCTTCATTATCAGTTAGGATTTTTGTCAAAGACATTAGTTTTTCATTTGACTCCAAATATTCATGTTTCATTTCCTCCCAGGTTTCTTTATCAGTCTTTTTTATAGCCTTTTCCATGATGTGGTAGGTTGTAGGAGGCTCCATTGAATATTCTTCACGATTAAATCTTCCTAGTACTTTATCCCGATCTTCTTCTGTATAATGTGTAGGAAATCTGTGTGTAATCAGAAATAAGTATACATAATCATTATGGGAAAGCTCGGCGATATTTTGCCATGCAGTTGAAGACACTCCTTTTTGCTCTAAATCGAGAACGCTGGTAAATTCATCCCAAAATATCATCAAATAATCTGCGACATCTCTTTCTCTTAATTCACTAATTACTTCTTTTAACCACTTTGAAATATCTTGGACATGGCGAGTGTACCCTGCTTTTCTTGCTGAGTTATTTAGTACATGAAGTATTTCAACGCTCCCAGCCTCTAATTTAGTTATAAGATCCTGTTTGTTGTTAACATATATTCTTAATTCTTCATCCTCTTTTATCCTGGTTTCCCAATCTATATGGGCCTTATTCTCCCGAATAAAGTTTATCGCTGTTTCAAACTCGTTTTTTGTGGCTATAGAAATATTATTTTCTTCTAGGGCCTTAGAAACTGCTTTTTGCACAACTGCAGAGAAGGACTCATTATCAACTATATTAGAGGCGCCTTTCAAAACAATTGGAAAAACCTTTTTCTCTTCCCTAAATGCACGTATTCTACTTTGATATCGTGCATCTAACTCTTCGATATACTCATCAATATTTGTGGTGTCCTCAGAAAGTAAATGTTTTATCACAGATGCAGCATGAGATTTTCCTGTACCATATGTTCCCCTCAACCAAATTGATTTCTTTTTTTGTTGACCTGATGTGGGATCTAATGAATTAAGAGTCGTCAATAATACTTTATTGAAATTTTCATTTGGAATGAACCTTTTCCATTGATTTGGTCTCTCGTTTTCTAGGTCATAAACCGGATGGTATCCTTCTCGTAAACTCAATATGTCAGCATATTTCATTAATTCCACCTAGAGATTTTTCACTATTCTATCAACGACTTGCGTTGGTTCCATATCATCTCTAAGAGAAATATTTTCAAGATCGGCTTTCAATTCTACGGTTATAATTTTCTCATTTTCTTGGAGCCATCTCAACGTCTTTTCCAGTGTACTTCGTGAGATACCAAACAGATTATAAGGGCCACTCTTACAACTTTCCTCATACAGCTCGCTGATTGTAAAATATTTGCGATTTTTTATTTCAGAATGATTGTACAAGGAATATGCTACTGCCATTGGATGTATTTTGCTTTCAGGTCCAATTTTTTTAATATTTTTTATGGCGCGTCCCTTTTTCTCTAGAATCCCCAATCTAATTTTGTCACCAAGAGGAGTGGTATCAAAAGTATTTATTAAAGCCGTTATTGCGTTGTATATTGTCCCCTCCGAAAGTGTTGGAAAGTCATCCATCATAAGATGTATTAATTCTTCCTTCGAATAATCAACGGACCATCTTACAGTATCAGTATACCAGTTTACAACTTGAGAATTCTTTGCTAAATTGATCCATATAAGCTCCCAAAAAAGAAGAGGGTTCTTGTAATATATATTTTTGGCTTTATTTGAAAATTCTGTAGCTTTTTTATTAGAATCTACCATGCCAGCATCGATTAACCAGTGTGTGAAAGCTGGTACTTGTTTCACACCTAAAGTCATTCGTTCTGAGGCCCACCATTCTTCCATCAAACCCAAATAGGAATCTACCCATTTTCCTCTCATACCAAACGTAGAGTATCTATCCACTCCAGAACGTCTTCCCATTTTACTACTCCTAATTTTGTTAACTGCCGATTTTGCCATCAGGCATCCTCTCTTGGTGAATGTAAGGCAGTTATGACAATGAATACATTGTTCTTTATTAACTTTTACGCACGGAATCGTCTGTAAAGCACCTGTTGGACATTCAACTTGACAAGCCCCGCAATTAATACAATATGTTGCCTTATAAAGGGTGTTTTTAATTCTACTCATAAGTATGGGCTTATCCAAAACATTTTCGATAAATACTGTAACAATCTCGTTTTTTTTATTTAATTTAAATGGGAAATTATTGCCATTTATTCTTAATTCTCCATTAACTTTTTTTCCATCTTGCTGGTAAACAACATCTCCCAGGGTTTTTATCCAAGTAAGCCAGTCAGTTTTAGGATTGTATAAAATTGCGTTCAATCCCCGATTTTGCTTCATAATATCTATCCTAGTTCCTTTAGTATCTACTCCAAGTCCTCCAGCACGGGTTTTCCATTTTCCTTCTTTAATATATTTTTTAACCTTTTTTTTCGAGTTTACACCCATTGACTGAGCATAATCTTTCAAAATTTCAATATATTCTTTGGTAAGGTCTGGGAATAAAGTAGATATAATATATTCAGACCATTTTGTGGCAAATGGACAAACGCTACAACCTATTCTCCTCATACCATACCTATATCCTTCGTTTAGCTTTATATTTCTGTAAAATAAATATAAGAAAACCTCCGTAGTATTCCAATGAAGAATGGGTCTACTATTTGTTATATTAACATGCTTTACTTGTTCAGCATTTCTTTGGTATCTACTTCTTTGGGCGCTCTCATCTGCTCTGACCCCCTCAAATACTAAAATTTTAGGTGGTCCATTCGCGTTATGGAGTTTTCTCATTAGCCGTGCAAAAGGAGCAGTTTTGTATACTGAACAACACCATCGTATTAATCTGCTAGGTGGACCAAATTTATTCCACATTTCACAAGAATCTTTGTTATATCTCGCAGTATAAAATTTGAGGTTTGGGTATAAATTTTGATAAATTTTTTTAGTATTTTTTACTGCTTTGTATGTAAACGGTATTTCCATATTAGTATCTGTAAAACTAACAATATATTCATCAGGAGGAAGTACGCGGCTCACTAAATCTAAAATCACTTGTGAATCTTTTCCACCACTAAACGAAACTGCAAAGCAGTTTGAATCTTTATTTTTTTTGTAGGAATGTTCAATAAAATCCATAGCTTCATTTTCTAGAGTAAACAGTGCTTCACGGTTTCTTTTAATAAAAAGGTCCATGTTGATGGGCCTAATTCTTCTATTTTTCCCTTCTTCAGTAATTTCCACTGCGGGCTTGTCGTACATGTTGCCCCCAGGTACATGTGCAACTTTTTCGCCTTTATGATAATATCTTCTACCTATTGCCCATAAAAGAGGATCTACAGATTTTGGATAATCCCAATATTCGTCAAAACCCAACAAGTCTAATTCTTCAAAAAATACAGGCCGAGGGGAATTAAGGGATTGCTCATCTGGTAAACTGTTAGTAAGTATTACACAGTTGGATCTTTTATCCCATTTAAGTTTAAACATCTAACCACAGCACCCCACTATTTCTTGGGATGATGTAATAGTCCCAAAGCCATAAAAAATTTTTGACGAACTAGAGTAAGATATAAAAAAATTATAAACTAGCAAAATTTGCTAGCGATGGTATATGCTTGTAGAATCGTTAATTAGAAACCTGTTACCTATCAACATATCTTCCCGTAAAGCCTATTTGGTTCTCTTATTGGATTGGGGGGTTCTACTCTTTTCTCATGTTTTTCCAAAACGGAATTTACTAGGATACTTAAACTGTCACAATCTTCCGAACAAATATGTCCCCCTCAAATTACTGCAGGAGGCCCAATATTCACAGAGCTTCATTAGCTGACGTATATCCATTGCCATAGTCTATTATCCATGCCAATACCGACTCCATATAACGGCAAAACAATATATCCTCGAATACAAAAACATGCAAGTCGCCCAGACCAAGAAACTCACAATTTTTAAATCGGGTCTTACATCGGTAATAATAAGGGCAAGTCTTATTACATCCATCCTCGCTGTGGCATACATAACATAGTGGGAATGGTTCCAAAATCATATCAATCTTGATTTGTATATTTTCATCAGTGGTAAGAACCTTTTCAAATTTCTTGCGAGTTTGGTACAAGGAGAAGAACATATTAACGACGTATAAATTGCTCATTGTACCGCTATCAAAAATACTGCAGAAATAGCCTATATCCGTAGCCCCTATCGTATTTGGTACCGGAAAAGGTGTCTCGGACAAATGAAATTTATTGTATGCGTTTTCAGATCGAGTGTCTAAAAAACTTTTTTTCTTATTTACTGAGAGATTCCTACTTATTCTCCATTGAGCTATAGCGGCGTAGGAAACGTCCAACTCCCTAGCTATTTCTCTGTCTGACAGCCCTTGATCATAGAGTTCTCTACGTCGTTTTTCTTCTTTATCATCTAGCCCCTGCCCCTTGCCATGGGATGGCAATCCTTGCCTCCGTCTCCAAGCACCAATAGCAGAGGCTGTTAATCCAACCCGCATTGCTATTTCCTTGTCGTTTAATCCTCGATCATACAGTTTTCTTCGCCAGTGTTCCTCTTCCGAGGTCAGCTTCTTTGGCATACCAATCCATTTACCTATTGAAACAACACATTAACACAGCAGTACGATAGCAAGGAATATAAAACTTACTAAAATATGATACTGTTCAGCCGTCTGAAGCAAGCAGGATGGCAGGGCCGTGTTCCACCAGGTTTTTTCCATTCTGGTGGAGCGTTTGTACCACGCTGAGTAAAACCTCGTAGGTTTTTGCCCCTTTAACGGATCTATTTCCACCGCTTATCTTCCGGGCCACCACAGGAGGGCGAAGGGCTCGCTCAGCAGCATTGTTAGTGCCATCGACATGAGGATTTTTAACAAACTCGAAAAGGTTATCCTTCTCTTTGAGAAGGTTCATGACAAACCGGTGGCGATGATGCGATGTATACGGACGCGTGAGCCTGTCCGCCATCCGTTGAAACAGACTTTCGATGTCGTCATCAGTGCCTCTATGCTCATAGGCTTTCGCATCCTGGTAGATCTGCTTTACGACCTGGTAGATATGGTTGCCCTCGTCGCCGTAGAAGTGGGCGAGTTCTTCCGCGTTGGTGATGATGTGGGCCCAGCAGTCCTGCTGCGGATGGTTTGTCTTTCGAGCCAGCGTTTTGTAGGCGGAAAAACGGTCATGTACATCAACGCCGGCATGATCTGTTCCGAGTACATCCAAGGGTACTTCATGGCTCCGTGAGGAGGCAATCCGATACAATGCCATGCCCTGAGATACAAAACCCCAGAGATATGCCGTGTCTCCATTGATTCGCCATGAGGTCTCATCAATATATCGAGCTGGCGCGTCTCGGACCTGCTCGACCAGCTGGTCGTGATAGGGCCCGAATGTTCGGGCCACCTGGTCAAGGATGTGAATGACCTCTCCCGTGGATATGTGCAGCCCGAACAGGGTTTCCAGCACGTCAGGAATGGCCTCCACGGTCATTCGATACCGTATCTTGAGCCAGGTCACGATGAGCATGACCCGGAGACTGAGACGGGCCCCGGGCAACACATCCGGGACCAATGCTTCCACCAGTTGGTGACAGTGACGGCAATACCGGCGTTCTATCAGGAGCTTAACAGCGATCGGCTGAGGAAGGGGTATATCCTCGTAGGTTCGCTCCCGGGTTTCCTGCACATCACTCAGCTCCGAGCCACCACAGACAGGACATACATCGACAGGGACAGAGCGAACCTCATCTATGTGCTCCGGTGGCGGACGAACGTGGGCCAGCTCCTCAAGGGCCGATGAGGCCGCAGCAATAGAGCGCATCTCCAGCCAGTGGCCAAGCAGCATGACATCAATAAGTGTCGCCAGCTCCCAGAAGAAGAACGAGCCGGGAAGTC
>JAWODV010000120.1:0-32394 GCA_046483075.1 Kosmotogaceae bacterium
CATCACGAAAGACTTGATGGTAGTGGATATCCTCAGGGTTTGATGGGTGATGACATCTATTATGAAGCTAAAATACTGGCTGTGGCTGATGTTGTTGAAGCCATGTCTTCACATAGACCATATAGACCGTCACTGGGTTTGGAAGCTGCTTTAAAAGAAATACAAGACAATGCTTCAAAGCTTTATGACCCTGACGCTGTAAATGCCTGTATAAAAATCTTCGAAAAAGGATTTACCTTTTCAGAATAGGCATAATACTTCTTTAGCAAAGTATCATTTTTTTCTACAAAAATACCAAACAATGATTCAGTGTGTATAAAAAAAGATCAATAATAATGATCTGGTGATAAAATATCATCATCTTGTTACGCAAAACAGGGGTGAAGAATGATGTTGAAAGACTTCAAAAAATTCATTATGAGGGGAAACATCATTGAAATTGCCATAGCCTTTATACTTGGTAGTGCTTTTGGTCAAATAATATCATCGCTTGTAAGAGATATTATTATGCCTCCTATTGGATTACTGCTGGGAAGAGTGAGTTTTTCAAATCTTTTCGTTAATTTAACAGATGTCAAGTATAATACATTAGCAGAAGCACAGGCAGCTGGTGCACCAACGATCAATTATGGAGTTTTTATAAACACAATTGTGAGTTTTCTGATAATCGCTTTCGTTATTTTTATCATTGTTAGACAAATGACAAAAATGCTGGAAAAGCCGAAAGAAGAACAGCCAAAACCACCATCAACAAAGACATGTCCGTATTGTTATACGAGTATACCCATACAGGCAAGCAGGTGTCCTAATTGTACATCAAAGCTGGAGGAAAAAGCTTAGAAAATAAATTATGGGTTTAATAGATTCCCGGTTCAAAGGCAATAAAAAGAAATATATTATTCAAATATTACTGGCAACTCTATCGGTATTAATTGTACTTTTGCTTTTAGATACCGTATCAGATGTAGTGGTGATAGCATCCTTTGGAGCCAGTTCTTTCATAGTGTTTTCAGTTCCCAATTCACCAGAATCAAATGTAAGATTCGTTCTGGGAGGCAACATCACAGGTATATTATCAGCATTCCTTGTAAATCTTATAGGTGTATTAATCATTAATTCCGGGATTGTATCTGTAAACATTGAATACTCCCAAACAATTCTGGGAGCCATATCTGTTGGTCTTGCCATGTTTTTAATGGTTATATTTAATACAGAGCACCCACCAGCTGCAGGTCTGGCGCTTGGGATTTGCCTTGAAGGTTTTGATTATCTTACTGCTTTGATAACAGTAACCGGAATAATTATCTTATTGCTCTTTAAGCGGATTTTCAATAAATATCTTATTAATCTACTGTAAATAAAAAATGTAAATGGCTATCAGATAGATATATTAACATAACAATAAATAAATCAGTGTATAATATTTATATATAAGATGGTGGTTGAAATGAGCGTTAAGAAAATTAACTATCTGTTTGTTGTTGTGTTTTTCATTCTTATTGTTTTGGTAATTATATTACTCTTTTTTCAGGGATTCGATCCTAAACAGTCTGTGTTTTTGTTAATGACTGTTGTTTTTGTTATTTCTCCTTTGATTTACAAAAAAGCAATTAGAAAGTACCTTATACCCATTCAGGTATATGCAATAACAACTTATATTATCCATTTGTTTATTGTTGAGTATATTAACACAGCATCGAGTTTATTACTTCACTTTGCTTCTCTGTTTTTCTCTTTGCTGTGGCTTATACTAATATCTTCAAAGAGTATTGACAAACATAAAGAAGTAAAAAAACGTTTGGATAAATATTCCAGAGTAATAAAAAAACTTCCGCTTGCTGTTGTAATTCACGATGGTGAGAATATCGTCTATATGAATGATGTGTATAGAGATTACTTTGGTACGGATAATATTTTGGATAAATCAATGTCTTCACATATATTCACTGATTGCCCGCTTTCAGATACTAAAAAATCAGAAAATGATTTGCCTGGAGTATGCAAAATAAAAACGAGAAAAGGAGATATATGGTGTTCCTTTAAAACAGAGACAATTGATGAAAAGCAGAATTATTTTATTACAAGTATCCTGGATCACACTGATTTCGTGAAAACTAGCCACCAGGTAGAGGAATTGCAGGATATTGAAAAAAGGATTTTCAATTCAATACCGATAGGACTTGCAGTTATTTCAGAACGTAATGGTATAGAATTCTTTAATTCGAATTTTAAGGAATTCACTGCTCAGAATATTGTCCCATTGGTAAATGATGATCATAGATGCCCTATTAAATGTAATGTAGATAAATGTGTGCTGGATTCTAAAGAAGAACATCATGAGGAGTTCAGAGATAACAAAAATAGTTTGGTGTATGCATTAAGATGTATTCCTTTAGAAAAAGGTAAAGAAAAAGAAAGTATAGTTATTCTTCGTGATATTACTAAGGAAAAGAATTTCACGGAGCTTCTTAAGGGGTTATCCTCTAGCAGTAATTTATTAATGAGATTATCAGAATTGATAACTTCGGATATTACAGGGTTCGAAGAATATGGACAAAGGATATATGAAGTAATACATGATGAATTACAACTTTGTGATCACATGTTTGTTGCCAAAAAGCTGGATGAAGAAAATATCTTTATTGAGTTTGGAGTTATAGAGAACGAGATAGTATCCGGGACTACAATCCCTATAAAAACACCTTCTCTTTCGAAATATATAATAGAACACTCAGAACCTTTATATTTATCCGATATAAAAGCAAGTAAAATAAAATCTTATATTCCTGAAGAGTTAAGAAAATTAGAAAGACCAATAACATTCTATGGGTTACCTTTACGCTCAAATGGAGAGACCAGGGGTATTGTCGCTTTTAAAAGCTGGGGTGAAGATAGATTTGATGAAAGCAAAAAGGAGATATTTACGATAATAGCCAGTCAACTTGAGGTTCTTTTTAAAATTCAAAATAATATTGAAAGCATATATGAAGAGAGAAACAAGTTGGAGGTAATCGTATTGAGAGATAAATTAACAGGAGCATATAACAGGAACTTTTTTGATGAATATATTAGAAAACTAGATGCTGAGAATAAAAGAAGCAATGAAAATTCGTCGATAGTAATGCTTGACGTAAACGACTTTAAAAAGATTAACGATCAAAAGGGTCATGTTTTTGGAGACAAAGTACTGAAACTCGTAAGCAATGTGTTTAAAAATACTATAAGAGAAATGGATGTTTTCATAAGGTATGGCGGTGATGAATTTGTCATTGTTTTACCAAGAACAAGTAAAGAGGAAGCTGAAAACGTTATTAAAAGAGCTTCAGAAAATTTATTAAAAGCTTCAACAGAAGAATTAAATATGGAAACAACAATTTCATATGGTATCTCTACTCTCGGAAAATCACAGGATTACAAGAAAGCCATAAATATTGCAGATAGCAAGATGTATGAAATGAAGAACAGTTAACCTCTAAATTCAAAACCCATTTCAAAAACTCTTTTACAGGCATCTACAACAGATTTTTCATATAGTTTACCTGCATTTTTATCAAGCTCATTAATAGCTTTTTTAATGCCCAGTGATGGTCGGTAAGGTCTATGGGATGACATTGCCTCTACCACATCAGCAACAGCCAAAATTTTACCTTCTAAGGAAATTTCATCACCTTTTAATCCTCTGGGATAACCACTCCCGTCCAATCTCTCATGATGCTCATAGATAAATTTTTCTATTGACCATGGAAAGTTATGTTTTTTAAACATTTCATATCCAATTGTAGGATGTTCTTTAATAAGATTAAATTCAATTTTTGTCAATTTTCCCGGTTTTGTTAGTATTTCCTGAGGAATTGAAGTTTTACCTATATCGTGAATCATTGAAGCCATCTCAAGACCTTCAAGACGTTCTTTAGAAAGGCCCATTTCTTTTGCAATAGCAACTGACAATTCGCTTACTCGTCTTTGGTGCCCCGCTGTGTATGGATCCCTTGCTTCAGTAATGTTTGCAATTATTCGTAGAGAATTAATAAAACTGTTATGCAAATCAGATAAGGTATTCTTTAGTTTTTTCTGTGAACGTTTAAGTTCGGTGATGTCATGGATTATTGAAAATACAAAAACTCTACCTTTCCTTTTAATTATCGAATAATATATCATGATATTCCTTTTCTCACCACTTTTCAGAGTATCAACAGCTTCAGATATGCCAGTACCCACTTTCTTAATACGAGCAAAATCTTCAAAAACTTTGTTTTCATCTATTGTACTTATATCCGATATTCGCATATTGACCATTTCTTCGCGTGAATAACCATAAAAATCACAGGCTGCCTCGTTGGCATCTACTATTTTTGTGCTATCTGGATCGATGATAAGCATAATTTCATGGCTATCTTCAAATATTGATTTGTAGAAATGTTCACTCTCTTTCAGTTTTTCCTGCATCATTTTAGTTTTTGTAATATCTGTAATAAAACCATCAATAGTACTTACATCACTATCAACAAAAGATCCTCTTTCATGAACTGTTTTGATTTTCCCATCTTTAGTAATTATTCTATACTCTATTTCGTAAGGGTTATTCGCTTTTTCAGCTTCTTTAACTTTGTCCCAGACAAATTGTTTATCATCGGGATGAATTAAACTTGCATAACTTATTTTTTGGTCATTAATAAGTTCTTCAGGGGTATAGCCTAATAGCTTTTCACATCCTTTACTAATAAACATCATGGTCCAGTTTCCATTGTTTTTGCATTTGAAAACTACTCCAGGTAGATTGGATATGAGATTTTGCATATCTCTTTCTCTTTTTTTTAATTGTTCTTCAATTTCTTTTCTTTTTGTTATATCTCTGGATACTCCTTCGATGGCGATAAGTTTGTTTTCATCATTGTATATAGGAGTAATTTGCATCTCGACCCAGATAACTGTTCCATCCTTTTTAATCCATCGTAAAATCACAGGTTCATCAGGTGTTTTTTCTTTTATGAACGAACTGAATTTTTTTCTATCCTCCGGATGACCAATTTTAAAACCCAGTTCGGGGTCTTCATAATGCTCTTTCTGTGAATAGCCTGTAATTTTCTTTGCAGAAGGACTCACGTATTCGAATTTAAGTTCAGGTACAAGTGCTAAGCGATAAATCAAATCCTTAGAGTTTTCCGCTAAGAGTCTGAATAACTTCTCGCTTTCCTTTAGCTTTTGTCGTTTATCGCGAATATCAGTTACATCTCTGAAGGTTAAAACAACACCAATAATTTGACCATCTTCTGTCCTTATTGGAGCAGCAGCATCGGCTATAGAATGTTTCTTTCCAGTTTTAGAAATTAATGCGGTATGATTACCCAATCCTACTATAATGTTATTTTTAAGTACTTTTTCGACGGGTATAGTTGCTTCTTTTCCACTTTCTTCGTTTATTATATTAAATACTTCTCTTATTTTCCTTCCTATCATCTCTTTTTCTGAGTATTCGGTGAGTTTACAGGCAACCGGATTGGCAAAGGTTACAATTCCATTTTTATCAGTTGCTATGACTCCATCACCAATACTGGAAAGGGTGACTTCAAACCACTTTTTTTGTCTTTTAAGTTCTTCATGAGTTTCCAGACGTTCTATTATTCTGTTAAGTCTTTCAGTGACTGTATGAAGAAGTTTTCTTTCTTCCTTTAAAAAGGGACCTTCATCCATTACAGGTTTTTCTTTAGTATAGAAGACTTTAACAGATCCTCTTTTATTTCCATTAACGAAAATATCTTCTTTAAGCTTCCATTTTGTTTCTTTGAAATTTGAAGAAACATAAGTTTTATCATCCAGAATTATACGTGCTTCTGCTATTTCAGGATAAGCCCATCCTGATGGAAGGATTTTAACCAAACCTTCTAGAAGCTCGTCTTTTGTCTGATATGAACTTTCAACCAAATTAGACATCTTAAAAATTGTTTCCAGTTCCTTTATCCGCTCATTGACTTTCCAGCGAAGTTCTTCCAGATCTTTTGAGTTCTTTAAAACAACTAAGACCTCTTCGTAATTTTTAGAAGTACACTGGTAATGCATAATTTTGGCTTTCGATTTTCCATGATCTATACAAAGTAACCTGTCTTTATATGTTTTTTTATCTGAGAAACTTTCTTTCACAGGACAGCTTTCACATAATTCAGGATTACTTTTAAAAACTTCTTTGCAAGGTTTTCCTACAATTTCAGTTTTTTTGGCGTTTAGTATGTTTAAACATGCTTTGTTTGCTGACTTTATAACCATATTTCTGTCAACGATAAAAACTATCTCTTCGAACAAATCAAAAATTCTCTCAGAAAAATTCATAATTTTCACCGGATAAAAGTATAATAAGACAACTTTTATCATATTTATATATTATCATTATTAATAAGTATAAAAAAGTTTACAGGGTATCATACTTGCTTTTTGAACCTGAATCAGATAAATATGTTCCTGTTATAATTTAGATTAGAGATCATATTTAAAGGAGAGCATAACCAATGAAAAGTTCTTTTTCAGTAGAGAATAAATATATATGGGATCACTGGTTTTTAAAGGAAAAGGAAGGCTTTTACAAATATTTCCTGCAGGCTCCTTCTTACTTAACTCGGGATGAAAGGCATGATAATTCAAGTGTTGGTTGTGCTTTCAGTAGAGATCTAAAGAGCTGGAAATATCTTGGTGCGGTTTTCAAAGCAAACCCTGAAGGCTGGTATAATACTTCAATCTGGACTGGTAGCATAGTAAAATCTGATAGTCGCTACTATATGTACTTCACCTCAAGAGACAGAAATGAAATTCAAGAACAGAAAATAGGACTAATCATCTCAGATTCGCCTCTTTTTGAAGAATGCAAGATAATTTATATGGACAGACCAATTTTAACTGTGGATAGCAGGTATTATGAAGTTAATTCGCCTGATGGAATGACACACTGGAGAGATCCCTTTGTCTTTGAAGAAAATGGTTTATTCTATTTGTTAATCTGTGCCAGAAAAAAGAGGGGTTCGATAAATGGTAGAGGTACTGTAGCGTTTGCGAGATCAAATGATCTGATTAAATGGCAGATTTTACCCTCTTTAGAGTTACCTGAATGGTTCGGTTACTGCGAATGTCCATATATATACAAGAAAAACAACCTTTACTACCTTCATTTCAGCGCCTACGGTTTTTCAGATAAATTCCTGAATGAAACAAACAACAGGCCCATTCAGGGAGACTACTATCTGGTTTCTGAAGATCTTAAGGGACCTTATCAAGCCACCAATAACGGACCTGCCCTATTTGGTGAAAAGTCTGAAAATATTTTTTACAATACAAAAATCCTTTGTTATAAAAATAATGCTTACGCGCTTTCCTGGGCAAGAACTGATTATAAAGATGTTAGAGCTTTGACCCATATCTCACCGATGGAAGTAAATTACAGCGAAAATGGGAATATTATTCTTTCATAAGTATGAAATTATTTTCAGCAATCTTTTGTATTACATACTTGCTCAATTTGAATGGTGGTATGATCCACACCAATGCCACTGAGCTTTTTCTTAATCTGACTTAAAAAATAATCCAATTTGTTTTGATCGCAATTTTCTATCAGTACGTGGCATTCAACGAAAACATCCTGTCCGTTGGTAGTCCATATGTGTATATGATGAACATCGTCAACGAAATCCAGTTCTTCTACGGTTTGTTTGATATCATCGACAGTTATTTCTTTGGGTGTGGCCTGCATAATTATACTAAAGGATTCAATCAAAAGATGTACCGATTGATACACGATGTAAGAAATAACAACCAGGGTAAGTAAAGGGTCAACAATAAACCATCCATATAAACTTATTAAAATCCCCCCAGCAATTACAAACACTGAAGAGAGGGTATCGCTAAGAATGTGAACGAATGCTGAACGAATATTCAGACTTTCTTTAATGCCACTGTGTAACAAAAAAACGGTGATTAGGTTCCCCGCAAGGCCTATTATGGCTATTGAGATCATGAGATTGCTGTTAATCGCAGCTGGATTCATTAGTTTGGTAATTGCTTCCTTTAATAAAAAAATCGCAACAGCTAGCAGTGCAGTTGTGTTTATCAGAGTGGCAATGATTTCGATTCTTTTAAAACCATAGGTGTATTTTTTCGTTCGCTCTTTCTTTGAAATAAGTTGTGCAAAATAACTTAAAATGAGTGAACTGGTATCAGCAAAGTTATGCAAAGAATCAGATATTAAAGCCAGACTTCCCGATAAAAAACCACCAACCAGTTCAGCGATGGATATCAACAGATTCAAAATAATTGAGAAGAATATTCTTTTAGACATGGATTCATTATGATTATAATTAACGCTGTGAGCCATTTGAGATTTCTCCATTATATTTTTTCATATCAATGTCGAATTTTGAAAATACAACTTAAATATTTAGTGCTTAAAAACCGTTCTTAAAAAATAATAACATGAAATTATTTTGGATATTCATCAGAGTGATTTTAGTATTAGAGTTCGTTTCTTGTTTATTGATAAAAAGGTTAAATAAGTTATGGTATACTTTATTGGTTAAATCATTAAGAAAGAGAGGTGAGGTCGATGCTGAGAATATTAAGAATTGTCAAAAGAAAAGTTAATGCGTTTTACGAAAAGCACGACCAAAACCTCTGCAGGTATTGTACAAAAATATAGCATTGGTTTTTGGTGCATAATACAGGCCATGGTCGTGAAGATCATGGCCTTTTTAATTGTCTAAAGAAATAGGAGGTAAGAAAGTTGAAAGGTTTTGTTGTTAATATTCAGAAGGGTTTGTTTAAAGTAAAGGATTATAAAGAAGGAAAATTGGTGAACTGCACGTTGAGAGGGAAGCTTTTTAAACAGCTTGAAAACAAAAAATCGTTAGTTGTTGTTGGCGATGAAGTTGAATATCAACCTGTATATGGTGGCAAAGGTGTTATCACGGAAATCGTTCCACGAAGGAGCAAACTTTCTAGAAAAGGAGCGGGAAAGAAAGGGCGACATCAGGAACAAATTATTGCTGCCAACATTGATTACGCTCTTCTCGTTTTTTCTCTGGAAGATCCACCATACAAGCTAAATCTAATTGAAAGGTATATTGTGTCTGCTGAAGCAGGAAACATTGAACCCATAATTTGTTTCACAAAAATAGACCTGGCAAAAGATGATAATTATGAAAAAGATATTGCCTATCTTGAAGATCGTGGTTATAAAGTGTTTAAAACCAGTTCAGTTACTAAAAAAGGGGTTGAAACACTGAAAGAGGAGCTTGGCAATAGAAAAACTGTGCTTGCAGGGAGTTCCGGAGTAGGAAAATCCACATTGATCAATCTATTATTTGAAGATGAAATGGCTAAAACAAACGAAGTAAGTACTTCTCATTACAAAGGAAAACACACTACCACCAGTTCAACTGTTTACGAATTGCCCTTTGGTGGGTTAATAATCGATGTGCCCGGAATGAGAGAGTTTGGAATTATTGACGACTCTGCTGGTATTGAACGGACATTTTCAGATATTGTAGAAATTGCGCAATATTGTAAATTTAGGAACTGCAGTCATACGCATGAACCTGGTTGCGCTGTTAAAGCTGCGGTAGACATTGGAGAGATTGATGAAAGAAGATACTTAAATTATCTTAAGTTAATACGTGAATAACTATAGATCGGAGACTTGAAAGAGTCTCCGATCATTTCATTTGAGTTCTAAAAATTAGTCGATTTTTAGACCCATACAGAGAATGCTATAAAAAGAACCGTCTATGCAAAAGAATCTTGAAATTTCTCCTTCAATTTCAAAACCCATACGTTTGTAAAGATCGATTGCTCGTTTATTATCGCTTCTTACCTTCAAATCGATTTTTCTGACAGTCCCCAAATTCTTTGCCCAGGTTATTAAATAACTAACCATTGTCTTTCCTATTCCCATTCCCCAGTATTCTTTCAAAACTGTAATCCCAAACTCGCCACTGTGTTTTGTTCGTAATTTTGGTCCTCCATCGAAATCAAGCATTCCGATTACTCTATCTTTGTCATCAACGGCGATTATCGCAAGACAGTTGTCTCTTTCAGAATACTTCTTCAAATATTTTTTTTGTTTTTCAATTGTGGTTTTGAATTCTTCGGGACTAAAAGTTAGAAAATCAGTTTCCCCAGAGACTTTTTTCACATACTCAATAAGCCTTTTCGCATCGTCTGGAGTTGCTTCTCTAATTATAATGTGTTCGTTAACGCGAATAGTCTTATTATTCATTCTAACTCCTATATGCAAACAAAAATTTGATGATAAAGAAAGTTGTTTTTCAACAACATTTATTTCTTTCTCGTCATGAAACTCATATCACGAAATAGCTTTATAATTGCATAAAATACTACCATGAACTCAAGTCTACCAAGTATCATTCCAACAATCTGAGTCCATAGAACACCCTTTGGTGCACTGGATGATGTTATTCCTATACTTAAACCTACCGTTCCTAAAGCTGATGCGAATTCAAACATTGCATCTTTCAGCTCATAACCAAAGGATGAAATTATTAATGTTCCCAGTGAAAATGAGATAATATACAATGTAAAAAAGTTAGAAATTTCAATAAAATGGCTTTTAGGAATGAAAAGCTTTCCATCAGGTCTATTAATATAGTGTTTGGTAACTATCCTATCTGGCAAGAAAAACCTTTTTATATTCCAGTAAAGAGATTTAAGTAAAATGAGAAATCGATATTGCTTAAAGCCTCCAGCTGTAGATCCTGTTCCTCCTCCAATTATCATAAATACTATTATAATAAAGAACGGAAATGCTGGCCAGTTTAGATATCCGGTTGTAGAGTAACCTGTTGTAGAAAGTGCTGAAACTATTTCAAATATACCTACCCTGATTGACTTGCCAATACTCTCATATATGTTTATAAGGAAAAAATAGGTTACTATCGGAATGGATAAAGAAAGTAGTACCAAATTAAGCCTTACTTCGCCAACTTTGAAGAATTTTCTGAAACTACCTCTTAACAAGAGATAGTGTGCACCAAAATTTGTGGTACCCAGCAACATAAGTACAATGGAAACAGCTTCAATTTTTATGCTGTTGTAAAATCCTATACTTTCTATTTGAGAAGAAAATCCTCCTGTTGATAATGCAGAAAGAGAATGAATAAGTGAATCAAACCAGGGCATTCCTGCTAAAACATAAAGAAAAAAACCAGCCAGGGTATAACTAAGATATATTTTGGTTATCAATTTTGTAGATCTAATTACGTTTGGAAGAAGTTTGTCTGTTCTTGCTTCTGCATGATATAATCCAGAGCCCAATGGTCCGATGATTGCGCTCATCATTATAACAGCTATTCCTGCACCACCAAAAAATTGCATCAGACTTCTCCACAATAGAAAGACGTGGTTAATTTCCTTCACATTTATCACAGATAAACCTGTAGTAGTCCAACCGCTGACAGACTCAAAAAAAGCCTGCGTAAAATTAAGGTTTGTACCTATTAGAAAAGGGATTGAAGAAAAGAGCATCGCAATGAACCATGAAAAAATTACAATTATTCCGCCTTCCGTTACCGTAAGAGTGATATCTTCTCTTTTGTGGTAAATCTTTCTAAAAAATAAGCCAAGTGCGATTAGGGATATCGCAGGTAACGAAAAACAAGGTATGCTTGTTATTTCATTTGGATAAGCAAAAATAATTGTAAGTGGCAAAAACATTACCACACCGACTCCAATAATTATCGTGCCTACATATCCAATAATAATTCGATATCTTTCCTTAAGCTGTTCAATGAAAAGCATGACTATCCCTTTTTAATAACTTTAAGAACTTTTGTTTGAATGTCAGGTAATAATAATATAATCAATCTATCATCTTCAATTATTTTCGTGTTTCCCCGGGGAATTATCGCTTTTCCGTTTCTTATTACGCATCCAATAAGTGCATCTTCAGGAAGATCAAATTCATTTAAGGTTTTGTCACAAATATTATCGTCCGCTTCTATTTGTGTTTCCATGATTATGACTTTTCCTTCTTCTACTGGTGTTAAACTGGATATTTCATCAAGTGTAATTTGCTGTTGCACAAGAGAAGACATTATATTCACTATACTGACAACCTGATCTACTCCCAGAGATTTGAAAACTTCAACATTTCTGGGGTCGTTAACAAAGGCAAGGGTTTTCTTTACCTTAAACTCTTTTTTCGCTATCTGACATATAACCAGGTTATCTGGATCATTGGGGGTGATTGCAATGATTACATTTGCATAAGCCGCGCCTGCATCTTCAAGTACCTCTGGCAGAGTAGCATCTCCTTTTACAACATTGACTTTCTCCATTGCTGCTAGATCTTCAGCGTCTTCTTCATTTTTACTGATAAGTGTAACTTTGCTTCCTGCGGAGGTAAAAAAACGAGCTAGAAAATACATCATTACTCCTCCGCCAATAATAATAATATTCATCTCAATCATCCTTATCTTCGATTATTTCTACACATTTTTTTGTGGTGAGCAAAGTAGGTGAAATGGTTTTGATTCCTAGTTCTCTGAAAACTTTCCAGCGAGAAGGCTCTACAACACGCGCGATAACCTTCTTAATCCCATATAATTCATGCGCTATCTGTGCAAGCATTATGTTTACATTATCATCATGTGTAGTAGTTATAAAAACATCTGCCTGCTCGATTTTAGCTTCTTCAAGAATATCTTCTCCCACCACTCTGGAAGTCAAAGTGAATCCACTAAATTCAGAAGGTAGCTTCTCAAAAGCACTTTCTTTTATATCAATAACTACAATACTTTTGTTCATCAATGATAACTCTGAAGCAATACTTGCTCCAAGAGCACCACATCCTACAATTATTATATAGTCTGAGCCCTTTCCACTCATTGTTAACTTTGTTCCTTATCAAGTAGTTTATTAAGGTTGAACTCAGCTCTGGAAAAAGAAGGAGATAAATTCAGCGATTTTCTGTAATAGTCCTTTGCTGTTTCATAATCTTCTTTTTCTTCATAGATAACACCCAGTAAATATAGTGATTCCGCCGAGGGATTCATGGTTTGGTTTACTTTGTTTAAGTATTCTTCGGCTTTATCATAATTATGGTTTTGTATACAGAGTTTTGCAAACTCTACCATTTCCTTTTTGTCGGTGATTTCTCCTTCTTCAATCCTTTCTCTCATTTCTATATCTGCTAAAATATCTCGAATCTCACCTGGTGTAAAGGGTTTTTGAATAAAATCAATAGCTCCAAGTCGCATTGCTTCAACGGCATTTTCTACCGTTCCATAAGCTGTAATGATCACTACGTAAATATCATTACCCATATCTCTGATTTTCCTGAGGACCTCCATGCCATCCATAACAGGTAGCTTCAGATCTAAAAAAACTAGATCAAAATCTTCTTTTGTCAGTTTCTGAATGGCTTCTTCGCCATTCATAGCGTAATCAACCTCGAAATTATCATCTTCCAGGCATCTCTTTAAAGTAATTCTTATGTTTCTGGAATCATCTACTATTAAGATCCTTTTCATCGTTATCACCTCTCAGGTATTTTATTTTGTCTTATTCCTGTATCTTTCAATAATTTCAATTATTTGAGATGAATTGAAGGGCTTAACAAGGTAGTCTTCTCCTCCAACCTCGTACGCTCTTTCTATATCTTCTTTTTGGCTTTTGGCGCTTATAAACACAACTGAAATATTTCTTGTTATTGGATTGCTTTTCAGCGCCTCACAAACTAAAAAACCATTCATCTTTGGAATTACAATATCTAAGAGAACTAAATCAGGTTTAAATATCTCAGCCTTATTCAGCGCTTGAATCCCATCTACAGCGATTTCGTATTCCACATCCATGTCTTTTAACAATACTTCAAGAGTAAAAACAATATTTTTTTCATCTTCTACTATCAGAACTTTTAACATACAAATCCCTTCATTCACGAAATTGTGTAAAGAGTAAAATAAAACGCACTTCCTTCTTCTGGTTTACTCCTAACCCAGATGTCACCACCATGAGCAATCATAATCTCTTTGCTAATTGCCAATCCCAATCCTGTACCCTTTGTCTCTTCATCATCAGCTCTAACAAATTTCTCAAATATTCTTTCCTGCATTTCTTCCGGTATGCCTTTTCCATTATCCGAAACAGAAACTAATACCTTATTAGATAATTCCTTTGCCGAAACGATAATTTTTCCAGAGCCATCATCAGGAATGTACCTGATAGCATTACCAATCAAATTTGTTAGAACCCAGGAGATTTTATTGAAATCCGCTTTGATTTTAGATATTCTTTCAGGTATATTAACACTAAGTTCTGCCTTTTTCTCATCTAATTGCTTGTCAAAGGGTTTAATAGCATTTTCTACAATAGATTTTAAATCACATTTTACTATATCCATCTGGATTTTTCCTGATTCAATCTTTGACAAATCTAATAGATCGCTGACCAAATCTCTCAGTCTTTCATAATCTTCTTTTATAGCGTTAAGTAACTCAACTTGCTCTTCATTAACCTTTCCAGCTTTCTGGTCCAATAATAGTTCTACACTCATTCCAATTGAAGTGAGCGGGGTTCTGAATTCATGAGAAACTGTTGAAACAAACTCAGATTTCATTTGATCGACCTTTTTGAGTTTTGTAATATCCATCAAGAGAGTAACGACACCACTAATTTCACCACTATCATCTTTAATTGGTTTGGCTTTTACTCTGAAGTGTTTTGTTTCATTTTCTTCCTTTATTTCAATATCCTTATATCTTGATTCTTTATGCATTGGATACAGATCGTAGATACTGTTGATAATCTGAAAAATATCTTCATTTTTAACTGATTCCAATATATGTTTATTCAAAACTTCATGTCTGCTAACATTGAGAGCTTTTTCAGCAGCGGTATTTAGAGAAATGATTTTATTTTCTTTGTCGGTAACAAGTACAGCATCGCTAATACTCTCGACAATTGCTTCAGCTTTATGTTTTTCTTCCATTATTTTCTGAATATTAATTCTTTCGAATGCCTTCAATCTCTGTGCCATTGTATTGAATTCCTGAGTCAACTCGGCTATTTCATCATCGCCCTGAACCTCGAGTTTTTGCATGTAATCTCCTGCAGCAATTCTTTTTGTTTTTTCTATTAGTGAATATACGGGTTTTACGATTTTGTTTGTTGTATAGAATACTGATATAAGTCCAACAATTATTGATGCGGCAAAGATAGCAATAAGTGAATATGAAGTCGATCTTGATAGATTTACCGCTGAATTTCTTTGGTTTAGCATTGCATTATGATTGATGTTTTGTAATTCCCTACAAGCAGATTTTATATCGTTGAAAATTGGCAAAACAGTATTGTAATAATGAGATCTTACATCGGTTAATTCACTGTTATTCTGGATATCTACCAAATTATGGAATTCTTCGATATATGATTCATATAAAGTATTTATACTGGAAGTGATTTCCTTTTCGCCATCTTCCGTAATATTATTTTCAGCAATACTAAGCGCTTTTAAGAAATGATTTTGAAATCCTATGAAGGGTTTGATTTCAGGTTCATCTTTAACAAACATATTGGCTAGCTCTGCACTGTCCTGTCGTTCCAGGGCAACTATCATGTCCTGAGTAGCTACAACACTTCGGTAATTAGCTTCCATAATAGTTTCTACAGCTCTTGAAAGTGTGTTAAAACTAAAGATTGACCAACAACTTATTACTCCAATTAAAATAAACAAGAAAATAAAAACACTTAAAATCTTAATTTTTATACTTTTTCTCAAATCTAATCACCTTTGGATTCACATAAAAGTTTGATGAAAATTATTAGCAACAATCTGAGTTTATCATTTTTTGAACGGTTTATTTTGATACATACGTTCATCTGCAACCTTTACCAGCCCATTTATTGTTTCCCCATCTTCAGGATATGTGCTTATTCCAACACTAACTATCATCTTAATTCTATTTCCATCTAGTTCAAAGGGAGTTTCTAAAGAACTATGGAGTCGTTCCACAAGCTTTTCTGCGCTTTTATAGTCTGTTTCAGGTAGCAGAATTACAAATTCATCTCCACCTATCCTGGCAAAAATATCACTTTCTCGAATAACATCTTCTATTCGTTTACATATCCTAACGAGTAATCTATCACCGATATCATGGCCATATCTGTCATTTACCTCTTTAAACCCATCAAAATCGATGTATAAAACGCTCATATTCCTTTTGTGCCTTTTTGATAGCTTTATTTGATTGTTGCCACTTTCGATAAAAGCTCTCCTATTCATTACATCTGTCAAGGGATCATGGGTAGCTGCATAGTGTAATTTTTCCTCTGTTTTTGCCTTCCATAATAACAGTTCCATGTACCTTTTGAACAGTTTTGCAAGCTCAACATCACTATTGGTGAAAGGTTCTTCTTTCTTGAAATTATCTAAAAATATTACACCTATTGATTTACCTTCTAAATATAATGGTATTACAAGTATGGTGTTAAGATTTTTTGTTCCGGCTTCAGCAAGTTTATCGGCTCTTTTGTCAGGTAACCTGATTTCAGGGAGCTGTACAATGTTGGCTTCTCTTGAATATGACATTACTTCATCAACGGAAAAATCAACTTCCTTTAACTCACCAATATCATATCCACAGGCAGCGACAAATTCAAAATAACCATCTTTCCTTATTACACAACTACCTTTATCCGCTTCAGGAATAGCTGATACTATTTTTTCAAGAAGTAAATTGTAGTAATCCTCTTTCCAACCAGTTCTTAAAGCCAATGTGGTCATTTCAAGTATTACCTGATAGACGTTTTTGTATTTTTCTGTTTCCTTTTTTATTATTTTTTCCTGGGTAATATCAATACCCGCGCTTAGAACACCATTAATATTTCCGCCATCATCTCTCAAAACAGTATTTCTCCAGCTAACTATTTTTCTCTCTCCAGCAGCATTTATGATTGGGTTTTCAAAGTTTTTAAAATCTGTTTTGTTATCTTCTACCAAACTATTGAAAACACTGTTTATTTTATTATGATAATCTCCGGGAATAAATTTTAGCCAGCTCTCACCGACAAGTTCTTCTTCTTTCATCTGCAGTATTTCACAACCTTTTCTGTTTATGGACTGGATATTCCCATTAACATCGAGTACCAGTGTGATCACCTGGGCCAAATTAAAATATTTCTTGAGTTTTTCTTCGCTTTTTTTTAGGATTTCTTCAACTTTTTTCCTTTCGGTAATATCTCTTGCTATTGAAAGAATGGCTTTTTTTCCCTTATATTCAAAAACTCTGCTGCTTAGTTCTGTAGGAATCTTCCTACCATCTTTTGCAACATGAACTGTTTCAAAAAAGGTATACCCCTTTTTAAGCAATTCTTCTATACGTTCATTTACTTTTTCGGCGTGAGCAGGGTCATCAATAACTCTGGGGGACATATTTAGAAATTCCTGTTTTGAGTAATCCAGTCTTTTTATTGCCTGACTATTTACTTCTAAAAAGTTACCCTCAGTATCATGAACAAAAATTGCATCGTTTGCATTTTCAAACAATAATTTGTAGCGTTTTTCACTCTCCTTCAATTGTTGCTCTATATTTTTTCTCTCTGTAATATCAATAGCTGTTATAATTCCCGCATATTTCCCTTTCCATATTGTTGTATCGCCCGAAAGATATATCCATCGGTCTTCTCCGTCTTTTTTGGTGATTTTAAGTTCATATGATTTTATTGTTTTTTGTCCACTTTGCCTGGTTCTTACCCTTTCTTTTGCTATCACTCTATAAGAAGGATGAACCAAATCCCAGCATGCGTCCATGGAGAGTAAATCTTCTTCGTTGTAACCGGTAATTTCTATGGCAGCATTGTTTACATATACCCATCTGTCATCCTGGTACAACATAATGGCAAAAGGAGAAGTCTCTGTAAGCTCTCTAAATCGCTTTTCACTCTCTCTTAGGTTATTTTCGGTTCGTTTTCTGTCACTAATGTCTCTTAAGGCACAAATAACAACAAAGCTATCTTTGCTACCATAATTCACAGCATTACAATCAACTTCAAGATAAAATCCTTCATTCTGCTTTGTGAAGTGTGTTTCACTTACAAAATGATCCTGATTCCTATTTAAAACGTTTTTTAGCTTATTGCAGATCTCTTTGTCAACACAAATATCCATGAAGTTACTCGATAATACCAGATTTTTATCCAGACCAAGAAGCTCTATAGCTAGTGAATTAATAGCTTTAACTCTTCCTTCTGAATCCAGAATAATCAAAGGATGCTTAAACTCTTCTATCAATTTTTTTACTAGTTCTGAAGATAAGTCGCCAAATAACATAAAAACACCTCAAACTATTATAACTAAATACATTTTATCATTATGAAATGTAAAAAATGCAAACATTTTTTTGTCACTTAATTATGGTATATTCATGAAAAGGAATAGGGAGACGTTTATGAAAACTGAACACTTCATAGAAAACGCAAAAGAAATATTTGAAAGCATAAGTCCTAATTTTCTAAAGGCTTTTGGGCCCTGGATTTTAAAGCATCCACGTTATTTATTTAAGTATAAAAAACTACTTAATACATATAAAAAGACAGAACAAAAAAGATCAGAATTTATGGACAGAGGGACCATGGTACCTCCAGTATTAATACTGAGTATTACTTCTAAATGTAATTTAAAATGTTCAGGCTGTTTAGCTTTTGCTTCAGGAACTGTTAAAAAACAGGTCGTTGATTTGGATATTTCAGAGTGGAAGAGAATCATTAGAGAAGCAAATGACCTGGGGGTTTTCTGTTATTTTATTGCAGGTGGAGAACCATTTATATTTGATGGTTTGCTGGATATTTGTAGTACTTACAAAGACAGATTTTTCCTGATTATGACAAATGGAACAGCTATCCGGGAAGATCATTTCAAAAAGATAAGAAAGCTATCCAATGTGCTTGTTACTGTTAGTGTGGAGGGGAATAAAGAGATAACTGATAAAAGGCGTGGAAGCGGAGTTTATGAAAAAGTAATTAGTTCAGTAGAAAAGTTAAGAGAAATTGGTGTTTTATTTGGAATTTCTGTAACTATCGAACGGAGTAATTATGAATACTGGATAAAATCATTGGCTATGAAAAAATATTTGAATATGGGAGTAAGACTCGCCTTTTTCTTTGAGTATATCCCGGTAGATTCTAACGAGAATGATTCAAAAAGAGTTCTAAAAAGGGAAGAAAGAAAAAAATTTCGTGAATGGATTAATGAATTTCGCAAAGATAATCCAGTTTTAATTATTCATTCACCGGGTGATGAAGAAAGATTTGGTGGTTGTGTCTCTGCAGGAAGGGGTTTTGCTCATATTACACCACAGGGAGATCTAACTCCCTGTCCTGTGACAGAGGTATCAACTCATAATATAACAAAGGGATCACTAGAAAAAGGTTTATCTTCTCAACTTTTTAAGAAAATAAGAGAAAGGGAACACCTTTTAGAAACTGAAAACTCTCCATGTGCGCTTGCTGCCCACCCAGAAGAGCTTAATAAGATATTAGATGAGATATCGTCAAAAGAGCAATAAGCAAAAAGTTGAATTTAAAATAAAACAGATTGTTATCCAAACAAAGTATATTATTGTGTCTCGATTTTCTCAAACGTTCTAACTGTAATTACAATAACTGGTATTGTAAGCAAAAGATAAGTCATGAGAAAAGCAGGATTAGCTAATTTGGGAACATAATAATACGATATTAAGGCGATGTATCCTATAAATCCAGCAGCTGGCCATCGCCATTTTCTGGACAACTCTGTAAGAACAAGAAAAATAATCCCGGGTATCGACTGGATTAAAGAATCAATTGAAAATCCGTGAGATAGTATTACAAATCCAAGGTAAATCAATGCCATGACTCTACCAATATAAGCAATTACTTTTTCTCGTGAAAATGTAAATCCAGCAAAAAAAGATGCTTTGGTAATAATGGTAATGAGTATGAATGACAGGACAACATCTCTGGTTAATTCCATACCTATAGCAATAATAAACATAGCCATTAAGAGAACAACAATCACTGTAATATTTGATGAAAGCCTATCCAGATATTTTTCTCGTTCGTCCAATCCCTTTATTACTCCAATCATCCTTAGAAATGGGAAAAGAAAAATTCCTGATGTGATTAAAATAAACCATTGACTGTAAGTACTAAACAACCATATGGCCAGAGCTATAACAGCAACATCATACAAAATCACCAGTTTCCTACTCATTCCAGTCACCTTCTTCCAGCTCAAAAAGCTTTTCTAATCTACATTCTAGTATTTTAGAAATTTTGAGAGCCAGCTTCACCGAGGGATTAAATTTGCCCTTTTCTATTGCAATTATTGTCTGGCGGGTTACGCCTGCCCTTTCCGCTAGCACATCCTGAGTTAATCCTTTGTTGGTTTTCCTGAAATACCTAACATTATTCTTCATCATTTTCACCATTTATATTGTATACTATACTTTACATTATGAAAAGAGTAAAGTATGCATTACATTTAAAAAGAATATAAAAAAACCGCCCTTAGGGCGGTTTCTCACTTTTATAGTGAATTATTCAACGGGTGAAACGTTAACGGCCTGGGGACCTTTGGAGCCCTCTTCGACCTCAAATTCAACTCTTTGGCCTTCTTGAAGAGTTTTGAATCCGTCCATATTGATTGCGCTAAAATGAACAAAAACATCTCCGCCGTCGTCCTTTGTGATGAATCCATAGCCTTTTGATCCGTTGAACCATTTTACTGTACCAGTCATTTTATTCCTCCTGTGTAACCTACCTTGCACATGTTGCAAAGCTTAAAGTATTCTCCCTTTCGGGACAATTAACTATAACATATGAGTGGCTTTCTTAATTAAGTTAAGATTTATTTATTATTACAATTAGAATATTATCTCTCGATTATGTTGATACTAATAGGCTTGACAATGTGGTAAAAAATAAGTTATCATTATTACAGACAAGAATACTCGGGTATAAAGGAGGTATAAATTATGAAAAGATTTAAAGATAAAGTAGTGTTGATAACCGGGGCAGCGTCAGGAATAGGTAGAGCAACTACTGAAGCTTTTTTGAAAGAAGGAGCAATAGTTATTGCAACAGATGTAAATGACGATAAAGGAAAACAACTGGTAGAAGAGCTAAAGTCACAGGGTAAGATTAAATTTAAGAAACTTGATGTATCAGAACCCAAAGAGCACGAGAATGTAGTTAATGATATTGTCGATAAATATGGAAAACTTGATATAGCTTTTAACAATGCTGGAATAGGTGGTCCAATGAAAAAAATCCACAAGTATCCTGTTGAGGAATGGAGCAAGGTAATTTCAGTTAATTTGCTTGGAGTATTTTATGGAATTAAATATCAAATTGCGCAGATGATTAAGCAGACTACTAGAGGAGCAATTATTAACAATTCTTCAATTCTCGGTAAGGTAGGTTTTGAGAATACCTCGGCATATGTGGCTGCAAAACATGGTGTAATAGGTCTTACAAAAGCAGCAGCTATTGAATATTCAAGTAAAGGTATAAGAGTAAATGCAGTAAACCCCGCGTTTATTAAAACGTCTATGATAGAAGAAAATCTTGATGAAGAAATGCAAAAAGCACTTGTAAATATGCACCCTGTAAAACGCCTGGGTGAACCAGAAGAAGTGGCAAAAGCAGTATTGTTTCTTGCGTCGGATGAATCAAGTTTTGTTACTGGCACCGGATTAATGGTAGATGGTGGATATACAGCACAATAATATGTTTAAATAAATACTTTTAAAGATATTTAGTTGAGATGCCTCCCCTTCAGTAAAAAATTGAGATGGCAAAATAAACGCCATCTCTTTTTTTATTAGAGAATAATGATAATGAAGTTTAAGAGAATGATAGAAACCTTTCCAACCTGTTAAGCCCTTCTTTCAGTTCTTCTAAAGAGCTTGCGTATGAAAGCCTAACGAAGCCTTCTGCTTCAAAGGCGCTACCAGGTACAAGACCAACTCTGGTATTTTCAAGGAGTGATTTACAGAACGATAGTGAATTTTTGTATCTTTTACCGAGGTATTTGCGAATATCTATAAAAAAATAAAAAGCACCCTTTGGATAAGAAAAATTAAATTTCATACTGGATAGTTTTTCATTTACAAGAGACCGTCTTTCTTTAAAAGCGTCTACCATATAGGTTATATCGACATTAAAAGCTTCTGTTGCTGCATATTGTGAAATTGTATTCACATTAGAGCACTGATGACTCTGGATTTTTGATATTGTTTTTGCCAATTTTTTGGAACCTGCTACATAACCAATTCGCCATCCTGTCATTGAATATGTTTTTGAAAAAGCATTTATAACTGCACAACGCTCTTTCATATCTTTAAATGAAGCTATACTGATGTGTTCTTCATCAAAAGCCAGCTTTTCATATACTTCATCGGAAATGATGAGTAGATTTCTTTTTTTTGCTAATTCAGCTATTTCTCCTAGCAATTTTTCAGAGTAAATTGCACCGGTAGGATTGTTTGGAGAATTAATAATAATAGCCTTTGTTTTGCTGGTTAAAGAAGATTCAATATCTTTTGTAGATGGCAAAAAACCATTATCAGATATTGTTTTTACGTATACGGGAACTCCTCCACAAAGATTGACCTGCGCGCCATAACTAACCCAGGATGGCGAAAGTATAATCACTTCATCTCCTGGATTTAGAATAGCAAGTAAAGTATTATAGATTGCCTGCTTACCGCCGTTAGTAACGACTATCTCGTCTGGAGAATAATATAATTTATTTTCTGCTGATAGTTTACGAGAAATTTTTTCCCTTAGAGGCAAAATTCCAGATGACTGGGTGTACTTTGTTTTGCCTTCTTCCATCGCTTTTGTGGCAGCATTGATAATGCTTTTAGGAGTTGGGAAATCAGGTTCACCAGCGGTGAGTTTGATAACATCCTCGCCTTTGTTTATCATATCAAGTGCCATTTGGTTGAACTCCAGTGTAACCGATGGCTTTATGTTTTCAACATTTCGTGAAAAATTCACCTAAATCCCCCGGCGCTACATTTTATTTAGTGTTTCAAGAACAGCGAGTACCGTATCGTTAAACGTGTCCTTCCTTAGAAAACGTGCCCCTGCTTCCTTTGTCCTTTTACCATCTACGATGGCTGAGCATACTACCAGTATCACATCATGCACACCATATTTAAGCTTCTCAACTACATCAACCCTGAAACTTGGAGTTGATTGACGCAAGGCTGCTACTGACGCTTCAACAACTGCCATAAATTTTTCGCTGTCGTTCAATTCAACAACTGAACTACCTGACAGTTGGCTGCCGTCATCATCGATAGTGACGGTTACATTCAATTTTTTTCTGGTGGCTTTTGTTTCTATTGAGACAAGTCCATAACGGGAAGAAATATCTTCATAATCCTCTTCAAGTTCGTCTTCAGTTTGTTGATCATTCTTTACGGGTTCGCCTTTAATTTGAGCAACACTGACAATCTTTCTGTCAATTCTAACACCAGAAGCAGCATAAATAGCTGTTTCTATGTCTCGCACAATCTGTTTAGCGGGTTTCTTGAAATCAGCCAGCACATGAATTTCTTTGGGGTCACCACCGTCGCTGGTTACAACCTTAGCTCCCTTAACTCCTGGAAGCTGTGTTACTATACTTTCAAGTTCTACGCTATTTTGCATTCATACGCACCCCCTAGACCATTAAATAATTGCAAATAATACAGAAATTGCAGTAAAAAATATTGAAATATAAAGCAATCTGAACCCTATTTTGTCATATTTTTTATGAGCCTTTTTTTCTTTTACTCTTCTGGTGCCAATTTCGAATGTCACAATACTTATGAAAAAAAACGCAATTGCAACAATGAATAAAGCAGATGAAATAACACTCATTGTTTTAACTCCTGTATCAATCCGTTTCTGTAAAATGGAATTTTCTTATATAAATTTATTTTAGCACAAAAAATGGTATCTCCAGCAAACCCGGATAGGACTAATTTCCTTCCATGAGAAGAAATTTCTGATAGAACTCTTTCCGGGCAATCCTTATAATTTGAAAAAAATGCTGATGTTAACCTGGCTCTATCAGTAAGGTTTCCATCAATATTCGATGCTATCATACCCGCGCAGTAGATATCTTCAAGTGAGAGTTCGCCGTTAGTCCCCGAACAGACAATATTCAATGTTTTAAATGATGATTTAGTAATTGTTTTTATAATGGAATCAATATTCAAAAGCGAACCTATGAGAACCTGTTTACAGTTTTTTGATTTTAAGATTGCCTTTGTGCCGTTAGTAGTTGTGAGTATCAGAGTTTTCTCCTGAATGTTCGAATCATATTCCAGAGGGGAATTACCGTAATCAAAACCACTGATTTTCATGCTGTTTCTTTCACCGGCAAGCAGAAAATCTGGATAACGTTTTTTTAATCTAAATGCTTCTTCAACAGTACTTACAGGAATTATCTTTTCACAGCCGAGTTCTATCAAAGTAGAGATAACACTTGTGGCACGCAATACATCAACTACAACTGAAAGTTCACTTTTTAACTCTTCTTCCGGCGTAAAGAAAACATCAATATCCATAGGGTACACCCTCTAAATTTAATAACAACAATATTTGGGTATATTTTCATTCAATAATTATTCTATCAGATTCAAAGTCTTTTAACTTAACACCCTTAACACGAACTGTTTTTCCTTTTAGTTTCATTACCAAAATATTGTTTAAGCTGGATTTAACGAGATTACTTTTTGGTACTGGCCCATAGACAATTCTTTTAACCGTTTTTGGTGGCTTATCAAAAAATCTTTTGACTTTTCCTTTATCTACATAAACCTGTCCTTCATCAGGAATAGAACTGTTAGATATTTTTATTAAAATATTACCATCTGTTATCGCGGTGTTAATTTTGTCCTTCAGTCTTCGATAGGATGCCAGTCCGCTACTACATGATGCAACCAGATTTGTTAATTCATCATCTATTAAGTCAGAATGTATTTCTGGTCCTTTCTTGGGCCTTGTTATATTAAATCCAAGTACTTCAAGCTCCATTAAGGCTTTTTCATCATTTGATAGTGATTCTTCAGTACTCTCTTGTTGACTTTCTTTATATCCAAATACTTTCAGTACGGATTTCAATGAAGGGTCAACACCTGCAAGCGCATTATTTATTTGTTTAAGCATAGAATTGCGATTACCCAAAAAATCAAGGAAACCCATTTTTATTAAAAATTCAAGATGTTTGGCATTTAGAAAATCTCTATGGTCCTTCACAAAATCAAAAAACGACGTGTTTTCAGGTACTCCCTCAAATCTGTCGTGAAAGATTGGATTTACATCGTAAGGCATAAGTGATATCGTTTTTTCATCATCATTTTTCATAACTGATAGCTCAAAACCCATTGCCCTGATTTCAGCTATTGCTCTTATTTTTGACTCCTGCGACAGGTTAGGTAGCATCGTTCTATAAAAGATGTGCGGATGATTAGTTTTATAATATGCCAGCCAGTAAGAAATCAATGAATAACCAATACTATGTGATTTGTTGAAACTATAGCCGGCAAATTTCTTTAGAAAATCGACAAGCTCATTCTGATTCTTTTTTTCTGCTTTAGGAATTTCTTTTAGGACTTCATCAAGCAGTTGAGGGTCTTTGTTTGAGATAGCCTTCCTGATAAGCTCCCCCCGTTCCGGTTTGAGGGAGAATGCTTTCGTGGCGACCTGTATTACCTGTTCCTGGAATACAAGAACCCCATTGGTCTCAGGGAGAATTTCCTGCATGTCGTGGTGACAATCTCCCATAGACACATTAATGCGTCTTCTGCTTATGTATTCTGAAGTAATTCCGGAAGAAAGGGGACCGGGTCTGTTTAGAGCAATAGTTACTGCAAGATCTGAAATATTCTGGGGGTTTACTTTCTTTATGATTTCTGTAGCGCCCACACTTTCAAGCTGGAAGATTCCAGTTGTAAATCCTTTACCAAGAAGAGAATAAGTTTTACTGTTATCTACCGAAGAAAGCCATGAGAGCTTTTTATCTGACATATGCTTTAGAAAGCTAAGGTTCTTTAAAGCAAGGATATCAATTTTTTGAAATCCAAGTTCCTTTAGTGTATTCATATCCCACTGTGAAACAAAAAAACCACGATACTTTTTTAGCGGGATTCTTTGTTGAAGGTTTTTTTGAGTAAGAAGCAAGCCAGCTGCGTGTATGGAATTACCTGAAGGCAAACCAATTATTTTATTTGTTATATTTTGACATTTCTTGAGATTTGCATTCCTAATCTCTTTTGCAGAAAGCTTTCTCTTACTGTTACTTTTTAAAAAACCATCTACTGAAGTGTCCGGGATATTTAAATGCTTTGCAACTGCTCTGAAAGCAGATCTGTATGAGAAATTGTTTTGAGTTTGAATAAGGGCAACCCTTTCTTTATCAAACTTCTTTGTAAGTAGATGAATAAGCTCTTCTCTTCTTTCATCTTCAACGTCTAAATCAATATCAGGATAATCCTCTCTGGCGGGATTTAGAAACCGTTCAAAATATAGTTTATTTTCCACAGGGTCTACATATGTGATTCCCAGAGCCATTACAAGTAGAGAGCCAACAGCCGATCCTCTACCGGGTCCGATCAATATTTCATTGTTTCTGGCCAGTTTTGTTATTTCAGATACTGTTGCAAAATAATCCAGAAAACCTTTTTTGCTAATTATGTCGAGTTCATATTTAAGACGTTCTTTGTACTCCTTTGTATCTAAATTTAACTTTTTCAAACTATTTAGTGCTCTGGTTTCTATTTCTTTGCGGTCAAGAGATACAGGAAATTGATGAGTGTACTCTGGAAAGGAAAAGCCATTGTTAATGAAATCCATTTTCTTTGTTGCGGGATTAACGAATTTACGGTATTCGTCATCATCAGGCAGATGAAAATCGCCATCCAGAGGTTCTTTTTTACCAATTTTTCTATATATGTCAAAAATCTCTTTTTGATAAGGATAAAGATATCTTACTTCTCTTATAAATGAAGTATGGCTGTCTTCTTTTGAAGGTTCTTTTAGATGGATTTTTGTTAACTGGTTTGAGTCAAATTCAATCCCGTTTGATTTTTTTATAAGCTCGATCAACCCATCTTTAGTTAGGGGAAAGTAATAAGCATCTTTTTCTTTTAGTGCTGGAATTGTTTGAAAGTTAGCTTCTTTCAACTTGATATACCAGTTATAGATAGGAGAAAGGTCATTGTTCAGCAAAACTACAGTGTTGTAATTGCGTTTCTTAAGCTCATTTATTGTAGATTCAATTTTCAAAAGGCTTTCATAGGGTTCACCTGGTTGTGAAAGAAAAGCTACTTTCATGATTTATTCTCCAGTTCAATTAATGATTGGATCAACTCTGTCATATCTTTCGGGACCTTTGCAGTGAAAGAAATTTTTGTTTTTTTCCTCGGGTGGATAAAGGATAATGTAAGCGCATGAAGCATGTGTCTTTTCGGAGTAAGAATTCTATTGGCTTTTGACTTTGCATAAAGCTTATCACCAATAACAGGATGGCCTGATTCCTTCATGTGTAATCTAATTTGATGTGTCCGTCCTGTTTTAGGAGTGACAATGACCATAGATGCAAAGTCGCCAAAGGTTTTGATTCTTTTGAAATATGTTTCGGATTTTTTCCCGTATTCAGAGACTTTCATTTTGAGCCGATTTATCGGGTGTCTCGTTAATCCGTAACTAATCCTTCCTTCTTGTTCTATAATTCCATCTACGAGCGCAAGGTATTTTTTCTGCACAAAACGCTCTTTGAATTGAAGACTTAGCTCTTCATGAATTTCATCGCTTTTAGCAACAACAATTGCACCACTGGTTTCTTTGTCCAGTCGATGTACAATGCCCGGGCGATGTTTTTTGCCAATACCTTGAATTTCATCACAGTGATTTAGTAATGCGTTTACAAGAGTACCGCTCTTTTTGTTACCGGTTGGATGCACTATCATTCCAGCAGGCTTGTTAATCACAAGCAAATCATCGTCTTCATATATAATGTCAAGGTCGATAGGTTCAGGCAAGATCTTGATTTTTTCAGGTTCATCGGGTATATTGAATTCAACAATATCACCTGATTTGACTTTATAACTGGGCTTTTTTGTAGTTTTGTTAACAAGGACATTTCCGGATTTTATATAATCTTGAACCTGTGTTCTTGAGAAAGAATTTGGGACAACTTCTATGGCAAATTTATCGAGCCTCCACCCATTCTCTCTATTCGATATTTCTATTTTTTGAAGCAATACGCTCCCTCCTGTAAAAAGAGAAAAGAAGAAGGGCAGCACCTGTAACTATGAATGTATCAGCTAAATTGAATACAGGCCAGTAGGGCAGTTCTAAGAAATCAACAACATAGCCAAACCTTATTCTGTCAATATTGTTTCCTAAAGCACCACCGATAATAAAACCTATAAAGAGATTATCCCATTTTGTAAGTGTGTTTCTATAGAGTATAGTCAGAATCAGAATAACAAAAGAGATGCCTGCTGATAAGGTATAGATAAACTCTATGGGTAAGAAGTTAAGCATTCCGAAGCCGATACCCTCATTATGAACATATCTAAAACCAAATAACCAGCCAACAAAATCAACTCTGTCAAAGTATTGGAGATTTGATTCTGCAATGTATTTGGTTATCTGATCTGCAATAATTGCTACGAAAATTCCAAGGGCACCTGGCAACATCAATCACCTCGATCAAAATAATTGGTTCAGGCCATGTTTTCCACTAACGATTCCATTTCTGCATCATCAATATCAAAATTACCGTAAACTTCCTGAACATCATCGTTGTCTTCAAGGTAGTTTAGAAGTTTTACAAGTTTTTCAGCATCGTCGCCAGTTGTTGCTATGGTATTTTTTGGCAAGTATGTGAGCTGGTATGAAACAGAATAACCATTTTCTTCCAATGTTGCTTTTGAATCAGAAGCCTGATCGGGTTCAGTAATAATCTCAATTGGGTCTGTATCATCTTTTATGTCCTCTGCACCAGCGTCTATCGCCAGTAATTCAAACTCTTCTGTATCCGATATTTCTTTTTTGGGAACCGTTAGTATTCCTTTTCTTTCAAACATCCATGCAACACTACCACTTTCGGCCAAATTGCCACCATGTTTTGAAAGCAGGTGTCGTATCTCCTGAGCGGTTCTGTTTTTATTATCTGTTAGCGTTCTGATTAGTAATGCCACACCGCCGGGAGCATACGCTTCATACATAACTTCGACGAAACTCTGTCCTTCCAGTTCACCAGCACCCTTTTTTATTGCTTTTTCCATGGTATCCTTTGGCATATTTGCGTCTTTTGCCTTATCCATAGCGACTCTTAATGAATTGTTTGTTTCAGGATCCGTTCCGCCCTCTCTGGCGGCAACCATTAATTCACGGATTATTTTTGTGAAAATCTTTGACTTTTTGGCATCCTGGGACTGTTTTCTGTGTTTAATATTTGCCCACTTATTGTGGCCAGACATAATTTTCCCCTCCTATATCTTTTATGATTTCAGATAATTTTTTGCCACGAAATACTACATCTGTCACAATAACATACACCCCTTCTTCGTCTGAATCAGCGGTTTCTTTTGTAGACAGTATATCAAGCAATTCGTAGTACTTCACAGCTTTATTTAAATGCTGAGTATATTTTACCACAAAGTACTGATGTAGTTTTGAACAAGAAAAATCTTCAAAGGCTTCATCCATTCTAAATTTCCTGACAGACTTTTTTGTTTTTTTGGTTACTGTTTTTTCTGGAACGAACCTATCGGGATTATATCTTTGAATGGGCAGGTACAAATTATACAAAAAGGCTTCAATATATTTCTGCAGTTTAAAGTCGTCAGGCACCCGGGAAATTTGAATGGGCTTAAGTGTAAAATGACCATATTTTTGTAGCTGCGATAAATTCTTAAGTTTTTCGGTTGTTTCAATTTGAACATACCAGGCTGTTGAAGCAACTCCAGTGGGTACAGGTGGTGTAAAAACCATCCTGGGTCTCGGGTGGTAACCTTCCGTGAATCTCATGCTGATACCAGCCCTTTTAAAATAGCGTTGAATAGCATTGTCTGTTTCTTTTTGGGAAAGGTACCTTATGATACCCCCCCTTACAAATCTGAATACATATGATGGCATCAAATATTCTCCTGATAGGTTGTTTGTGTTATATCTGAATTAACATTATAATTGTAATGTAAGTAAGCAATTTTAACAATGGGAATTATGGGAGTGTTAATATGTGGCTTGTAATATCTGATTCACATGATAACATCAAAACATTGAGCAGGGCAATCGAAATTGCTAACGAAAGAGAAATCCAGCATCTGTTCCATTGCGGAGATATAATAGCTCCTTTCAGCGCAAAAATTGTAAAGGGATTTAAAGGAAAGTTACATGCGGTTTTCGGAAACAATGATGGTGAAAAGTTTGGACTAAAGAAGATACTTGGTGATAATCTTAGTTCCAGTCCAATGGCTCTTAGGGTAAATAACTACAACATCCTTATGATGCACGAGCCTTTTAATTTTAGGGATTTGAAGGGTTATGATTATGTTTTTTATGGCCATACTCATGAACTTGACATTAGACACGAAAACGAAACCACAATTATTAATCCCGGTGATTCAAGTGGCTGGGTTTCTGGAAAACCAACATGTGTTATCGTAGAACCAGGTAAAACGGAAAATATAATAGAACTGTAGCTTATATAGAGTATTACAGAATGGAGGTTTGACAAATGGACAGAAAAGTTATTGAAACAGACAAGAATGTAGAGGTTGTTCAATTTTTGTTTGATAAGGAAGAAATCAAAAAGGCAGAAGAGAAAGTAGTAAGCAAGGTTAACATGAATTATCAGATACCAGGATTCAGAAAAGGCAGAGTTCCAAAAAACATAGTAATTAACTTTATTGGTGATAATTATGAAGATCTTGTTCTGGATGAACTATCAGATAAACTGGAAGAAGCATTAAAGGCAGAATCAGATGAACTCTATATCCCTGCTATTATACCCGAAAGAAAGCTTGAGGATAACTATGCAGCCTTTACCATAGAACTTCATAGAGATCCAAAATCCACGGTTAAGGATTACACCAATATCGAATTAAAGGTCCCAAAAAGACAGGAAATTGTCATGAATTACATTGACTCAAGACTGGAAGAATTGAGAAATGAACATTCGATAATGGAGCCAAAAGAAGGAAAATTGGAAATAGGCGATATAGCTGAAATAGAATACTCCATTGAAAAAGGTGGCAAGAAACTCGCTGATAACAAAAAACAGGAAATCGAGATTACTGAGAACGATGAAAGACCAATTGCAAAAAATATCATTGGAAAAAGTAAAGGAGACACAGTAGAATTTGAGAAAACTTTTGAAAGTTCGGATAATAAATACTTCTACACCATAAATATAGTTGAAACGTACAGGAAGAGTCTCATGGAACTGGGAGATGAACTGGCAAAAACAGTAAATTACGATGTAAACGACCTTGAAGAATTAAAAGGAAAATTGAAAGAAGAGGGGACAGAACAGTACGAAAACTGGAAGGAAGATTTCCTGAGACAGCAGGTTTCCAAGGTAATTACCGACTATGTGGATATTGAGATTTCTGATAAAACACTTGATTACTTTGTGGACAGGGCTATAGAGAATTCAAAGAAAGAAGGAAGCTATGAAAAATATCTGAAGGAAGTAGAAAATGAAGAAGAACTTAGAAAAGAATTTAAAAGTAATATACTAAATGAATTGAAAAAGGAAAGAGCGGTAGAGGAGATCTCTGATAAAGAAAAGATTGAAGTTACAGACGAAGAAATCGAAAACAAAATAAAGGAACTGGCTCCATACTGGGGCATATCTGAAGAACAGGCTCTGGGAGTCATTAAAGAGAAAAAACGAATGAAAGAAGAACTCGAAGAGAGCATTAGACGCACAAAAGTCTTTGATGCAGTAAAAGAAAAAGCAAAAATTAAGGAATATGAAGATGAAGAAGAAAGTGACGAAAAAAAAGAATCGGAAGAAAAGGATGAACAGCAAAACGAAAAAGATAAAAAAGAATGAATTTTGTTAATAAGATAGTCAGGGGAAAAACTGCAGAGTCTTCCCCTGACTTTTGCATATCTATGATTTTCGTTATTTATTTTCATTAACACCATTTTTTAAATATACGGTGGAGGTGCTAACGTGAAATCCAAAAGCATAATATTGATTGCAATAATTATTGCTGTAGCAATTTTGTTATTCTTCTTTTTGAGAACTGTATTCGCTGGAGAATTTATCGTCAGTCCAATAATCTTTGCGTTTGGCCCTTTTGAAATTAGATGGTACGGTGTATTTATCGCCCTGGGTATTGT
>JAWODV010000103.1:0-5439 GCA_046483075.1 Kosmotogaceae bacterium
CATTGGAATATTGTGGTGGATACTCATTAGTGCCAAAATAGATATCATAGGTTACGAAATCACCGTCTGCGTCATTGCAGTCCCAGCTTAAATTCGTATCTATAGAAATATTAATTGCATTATCTTGAGGAGAAGGGTTAGATGGTTCTAAAGGAGGTTCATTTCCAGTAGTGAATGTCCAAACATCACCTTCAGTTGAATTACCTTTATCATCTTTTGCAATTATTTTCCATTCGTACTGAGTGTTTCCTTTCAAGCCTGATAGGTAATAACTTTTTTGTGTATGACTTAATTCTACCGAATCTAAGTTTCCTTCACCATAATATATATCGTACGTTAATTTATCACCATCAGGATCAGTGCATTCCCATGTTAATGTTATGTTTTTTGGCTGATTAACAGCGCCATCGGTTGGTTCTGGTGAATAAGGTTTTACTGGTGGATTATTAGTCAAGCTGGGACATGAAGAAAGCATAAACAGGAAGAAGATTACAGCAAATAAAACAAAATATCTTTTCATTGTCCCCACCCCCAATATACAAATCGATTATAGCAAATAATGAATAAAAGATGAAAAATTTAACATAATTCATTATAAAATTTACTTTTAGATTAAATTGAGAAATGTAGAAACATATTCGCGTGTTCTAGTAAGGAGGCTAGATCTCGTAGCTAGGTAAGCAAGAGGATAGGAAGTTGAACTTTTGAAGCCTGAAGACAAAACTATCATAAGGATAGTGCTTATAAATATTGAGACACTATTAAGGGACAGACCCTATTGTTTTCCATTACTGCTATTAAGATATTAGACTTTTTCTTTTTAGCAATTCTTGCTTCAAGTTGTCAAAAATTTCAGAATAACTTCTAAAAAAACTTCATATTTTTTTAGGTTTTTAGGAAAAAATAGTGTATATTTATAGTTGTAGGACATCCTACATCTTTTTAAAAAAAGAGGTAAGGAGTATGAATAATACGGATAAAAGAAGTTTAACTCGCGGTTCTCTAATTTTTAAAATACAAAATGAATTGAAATCTCGTATTCTAAGCGGAGAATACAATCCTGGAGAGAAATTGCCATCAGAACCTCAGCTTGCTTCAGAATTAGGAGTAAGTAGGAATACATTGAGAGAATCAATTGGTTTGCTTCAAAGAGAGGGACTTCTCATCAAAAAACATGGAATTGGAAACTTTGTCACAGAAAAATATCCTATCATTAAAGGAGGTCTTGAAAGACTCACGGGTGTAGCAGAGTTTATAGAAACCCAAGGATTTAAGTCCCGAAGTGAAATTAACTATTTTAAAACTAATGTCAGTGATATTGAAATTTGCGAGACACTTGAAATTGATAAAAATTGTACTTTTTTTATTCTTGAGACAACTAAATACGCTGAAGAAATCCCTATTGCATTGTGTAAAGATATTATTCCAAGTAATATTATTGGTGATATTGATCCTATGAAGATTCACAACTCCGTTTTTGAAGGGCTTAGAGATTATTATGGAATAGATATTAGGTATGCAGAATGTGACCTTATTCCTACTGTTTCAGATAAAGAACTTTCAGAAAAACTAAAGATTAAATTAGGCACGCCATTACTTCTACTAGAACAGATCCATTATGTTGCTGATAATAAAAGAGTTTTGTATTCTAAGAGTTATTTTCCTTCAGGGAAATTTACGTTCAAGTTGGTTAGGAAAAGGTAATTTTTATACAAATTGAGGAGGTGTTTGAAAGTGAGGAAAGTACTACTTTTAGTTGTTTTGTTAATGGGTGTGCTTTTGACAGCCAGCACTATTGAAGTGCTCTGGATGGGATGGCCACAGGATAAAGTAATGCAGATAATCGATGCTTTTGAAGAAGAATATCCCGAAATAAATGTGGATATTCAATTAGTTCCGTTTGGTCAGCTTTTTCAAACTATTGAAGTCAGGCTTGCAGCAGGAGATGGAACCCCTGATGTTTATATCGTAGATGGTCCTAATACCGCTTCATATGCAGCAAGAGGTTATTTGTTACCGTTAGATGATTACTTCACAGATGAGGAAATGTCTGCCTGGTTTGAAGCGTCTATTGAACAGGGAAGCTATAAAGGAGTTTTTTATTCAGTGCCTTATGGAACTTCTTCAGCAGGATTATTCTATAACAAAAAGATATTTGAAGAATATGGAATACCTTTCCCTCCAGAAGACGTTGAAGATAGATTAACATGGGAAGAAGTTGCTGAACTGGCACAAAAATTGACAAAGGATACAGATAATGATGGTGTAAATGATATTTGGGGATTGGTAATTGAACAGATTGATAGACCTTATTTGCTTTTCCCTCTCGTTCAGTCTCTTGGAGCTCAAGTATTGTCTGATGATGGGTTTGTGTCAAAAGGATATATAACTTCTGATGAATTTATTGAAGGGGCAACATTCTACTGGAAATTATTTAATGAATGGAAAGTATGTCCTAAAGGCGTTTCTGATTCTGCAATTGCTAGAGAATACTTTGGTACAGGAAAAGCCGCAATGATGTTGGGTAATGAATGGAATCTTAGAAGAATGCTTAGTTATCCTGAATTAGATTACGGTTTGACTCCTTTTCCCTATTTTGAAGGTGGAACTCCTGTAACACCTACGGGCAGTTGGCATGTTGGTATAAACTCAAAAACTAATAAAGTGGATGCTGCATTAAAATTTACAAAATTCGTTACTGGAAAAGATGCAGTCATGACATGGCACTTACTTAACGGTATTGCTCCTGCCAGATATGATGTTTATGAGGCATTACCAGAAGTTTTTGAAGATCCTATGTGGGAATTATTTACGTATGAGATGGAAAACACTGCTGTCCCAAGACCGGAGACACCAGGATACTCACAATATGAATTAATTCTTAGGGAAGCATTTAATTCAATTTACCACGGAGCAGATCCAAAAGAAACGCTTGAATCTGCAGCAATAAGAATTGACAGAGAGCTAAGAAGATACAAATAAAAAAAATTAGGGGTCGTATTTTGATTATATTCATTGGATTGGTGGTTTATGTTTAAAAATAAAAGAGTTGCATGGTTATTCATTTTACCGGCATTAGTATTTCTGTTAACGTTCAAGATTTGGCCAATAGGTGTTTCATTTATTGAGAGTCTAACAACAACTAATTTCGTTGGCGATAAAATGTTTGTAGGATTTGAAAATTATGAATATTTATTTAAGTACGATCCCGTTTTTTGGAATTCTTTCTGGGTAACATTGCTTTATTCTGCAATAGTTAATCCCATTATTGTTATTACTTCACTTTGCATGGCTTTGTTACTTAATAATAGTTACTTCTTTACGAGATTTTTCAGAACGGTTTTCTTTTTGCCCGCGGCCATTTCTTATGCTGTGGTTTCAGTAATATGGATGATTGTGCTTGATCCTTATTATGGTTTAGCAAATGGATTTTTAACTTTTTTCGGATTTAAACCCCAGCCTTTTTTTACTTCACCTAATCAAGCTTTATGGGGACTTATAATGCTCAGTGTCTGGAGGAGTTCAGGTTACTGGATGATGTATTTTCTTGCTGGTCTTCAAAATATACCTGAATCTCTTTATGAAGCTGCTGATATAGATGGGGCAACAAATTTACAGAAAACTTTCAAAATAACTTTACCTCTTATTACAAGGATTGTATCTTTCGTATTAGTAGCCAATACTGCGTTCAATTTCTTGAGTTTTGCACCTGTTTATATAGTTACTAAAGGTGGTCCGATGGGTTCGACAAACTTACTAATGTATGAATCTTATAAAAGTGCTTTTGTAAATCTTGATATGGGTAGAGCTTCAGCAATAACGTCTATTCTTTTAGTCGTAATACTCGTATTTAGTTTTATTGAGTTAAGACTTACTAAAGCAAGTTTTGAGTATTAAGGAGAACTAGTTATGAAAAATAGAAGTATCTGGAAAGCTTGTGCGCTTTTTTTAGTATTGGCGATAATTAGCTTTTTTTATATTGTACCCCTGACATGGGTAGTTGCCTCAGCCATCCGCCCTGCTAGTTCGCTATATGAATATGCAAATCCATTAACCTGGAGAACCTTTATTCCCTCTGAAGTTACAATGGATAATTTCATCCATATTTTTGCTAATTTAAAATTTGGGAGAGCGATTTTCAATAGTTTGTTTGTATCAATTTCTACGATAATTATTACTGTTTTTGTAGCTTCAATGGCCGGATTTGCTTTAGCAAAGTTCGATTTTAAAGGCAAAGCAATAGTGTTTACAATTGTTCTGGTCACTTTCATGATTCCTTTTGAATCAATTGTTATCCCACTTTATGTTCTGATTAAACAGTTAGGTATAGAAAATACTTATTTGGCACTTATTCTTCCCGGAGTTGCAAATGGATTGGCAGTGTTTTTGTTCAGGCAGTTTTTTTCTGAAGTTCCAACTGAGGTTATGGAAGCTGCAAGAATAGATGGTGCTTCCTGGTTTAAGATTTATTGGAAAATACTTTTACCATTAAGTTTACCGGCTATTGTTACAGTTATAGTTATGATATTCATGTTTCAGTGGAATTCTTTGTTCTGGCCGCTTGTAGCCACTCATTCGAGTAGATACGAAGTAGTTCAGGTTGCAATCGCTGCTCATAGATCCACTGAAAATACAAGTTGGGCAAATTTATTTAGCTCGGCAATAGCAGGAAGCTTACCTCCAATAATTCTTTTCCTTTTCCTTCAGAAGTATTTTGTTAGAGGAATAAGTAGAACAGGATTGAAAGGATGATTATATGGATAATTCAAGAAAACATAAAGATCACTTAATGCTTTCGGTTGATAAATTACCAGAAACAGTGCTATTACCAGGTGATCCAGGCAGAGTGTATGAAATAGCAAACTTTCTTGAAAATGTAAAAGAAGTAGGTAGCAACAGAAATTATATTACCTTAACAGGTGATTATAAAGGGTTTCCAATTGCTGTATGTTCAAGTGGTATTGGTGGTCCATCTACAGAAATTGCTGTTGTAGAACTGCACAAATTGGGTGTGAAAAATATTATCAGGATTGGAACCTCTGGAGGTTTGTCCAAGGAACTTGCACCGGGTGATTTAGTAGTATTAACAAGTTGTGTAAGATATTCAGGTACAACAAGTCTTTTTGTGCCAGAAAATTATCCTGCAGTTTCTGATTATAGAATTCTTTCTGCACTAATATATGCATGTGAAAAAAATAAAGTCAATTACCATGTGGGCATGGGACTTTCAATTGATTCATTCTATGCCACTAAACCCGAACCTTTAGGAGAAAGGTTACCAACAGATATTTTTGAAAAACTGGATTATTGGATTAATTCAGGAGCACTTCAGCTTGATATGGAAGCAGCAACTCTTTTTGTTTTGGCTAAATTGTTAGGAATAAATGCTGGTGCAATATGCACAGTAGGATCAAATTTGACACTACATACAATGCCAGA
>JAWODV010000116.1:0-34352 GCA_046483075.1 Kosmotogaceae bacterium
CGGCGAACTCCTCGAAGTCCGTGAGGATGCTCACCGGCAGCTTCGCGCTCCAGGCATAGCGGCGGAGCTGGTAGGCGGGGCTCACGGCGTCGCGGATGTCGACCGACGGCTTTTTTGCTTCGACGAAGAAGCTGGGCCGCCCGCCGCCGACGCGGAAGCAGTAGTCGGGCGCCTTGGTCCGCCCACCGATCTTGATGGCCGCTTCGTGGATGACCTCTTTGTAGGCCTCGGCGTAGCCCTGGCGGTTGTAGACGTCCCAGCCGAGGGCCTCGAAGAAGGGGTTCAAGAACTCCTGGCGGAGCTGGGCCTCGTTGTACTGGCCCGAGCGGTAGGCCTCGCGGTTGTCGTCGAACCGCTTGACCAACTCGGCAATCGCGTCGGGTGCGGACATGGGTGGCTACGGAGTACGTCTTGTTGTCGGGGAGATCTCAGAAAAACAAACAGGGAACGAAGATAAAACAATAATTTCTGATCTAATTAGCGAAGAACTCGAAAAGAAGAGGGAAGAGGAAAAACGTACCCTTTACGTATCAACTACCCGTCCAAGAGAGATGTTGATTCTGAGTTTGAACGGCAAACCTGCAGGAAAGCGTCCCTGGTCTCAAATGTTTCTTGAAACGTTGATTAATTACGACGAAAAAGAGTTGCAGTTAGTACCTGACATGGAAGATATTGTAGAAGAAATTGAGCCAGGAACCATCCAGAAGAAATATAGAAAAGAGGAAACGATTGAACCACCTTCTGACTTTGATATCGAACTCGTAAAAAGTCTCGATTCTTCTACCTATAATGAGTACATTTCACCAACCGCATTGATGGAGGAAATTGATTTTCAGTTAGATTATAATCATGACCCTTTTGAATTCAAAAGAGATCCTAAAGAATTGGGTACGCTGGCTCATTCGTTTCTTGAACAGGTGGGAAAAGACGGGACTACTTTGAGAAGTTTGCTTTGCGGAGGAAATCCTGTTTCAATTGATAGAATAAGATTTACTGAAGATGATTTGAGAACAGTCAAAAAGATATTGGAAAAAAACATTGATAACAGGTTGATTCAAGAGATTGAAGAATCAAAGCAGATTAAAAACGAGAATATGTTTCAGAAAAAATTTGGGAAATATATCCTAGTTGGTGTAATAGATAAACTATATATGACTCAGAAGGGCTGGAAAATAGCTGATTTCAAGTTTGCACATTATGATAGTATCAAATTGAGTAAACACAAATTCCAAATGCAATTCTATTATTACGTTTTAAAGGAACTGATAAATCCTGTAGAGATTAACTTGCTTTATTTAAAAGACAGTAAAGTGATAAAGATTGAACCTGATGAGAATTTCAAAAAGCATCTTGAAGATATTTTGAATCGCGAAGAGGAGAAGGTGATTAAATGATCCTCAAACCAACGCGTAGATCATTCTTTCTACGATATTTTATTTTTCCCTATTATCTTATTTGTGGTATCGTTATGACTGTACTAGCAAACCTTGAATCTGTTAAGATTGCATCAGCAGAGTTCTGGAAATATCTTGGTATCTGGCTGGCATTAACCATGATACCTTCGCTCGTTCTATCTTTTTACAGAAGACGCTTTGGCTGGTTTTTCTGGACAATACTTTTGAATATTGTTGGCTGGACAGGCTACCTTTATCTACAAAATTATGAAGAATTCGAAACCCTCATAACAAATGAATTTATCGTAATGCTGGCAAAAAATGCTCCTTATATGGCTTTCGCAATAATATCGCTGATTGCATTACTTTTCATTGAGTTATACCGGGTGAGTTTCAAATATGAAATTTCAAGAACAAATATCTCTATTTCATATGGATTGTTTGGGTCAAACAAACAACTGATAATCTCAAAAAACATAACAAACGTTCTAAAGAAACGTTCTATTATCGAATGCCTGCTTGGAATCGGACATGTTATCCCAGTAACATCATCCGGTATGGGTGCTGGAGATACCGGAGTATTTGGCGGCATGGGTGCAGGCATAGGCGCAAAAGGTGCTGGAGCTGGGGGATTTATGGGAAAGACAACTACTGAAAAGGAGTTTATTGCGAATCCGAAAAATTGCCTGTATGGTGTAGCAGAACCCGATGAAGTTATGAACGTTATAGCTCAACTGCTTGTAGAAGAAAATCATTATTATGAAACCTTGCATAATGAAAAGAATGAAAACAAAAATTTTACCGATGAGACAGATCATTAGAAGTGGCGTGCCCGGGGCGATTCGAACGCCCGGCCTCCAGATCCGCAATCTAGCGCTCTATCCAGCTGAGCTACGGGCACAGAAAATGGCGGAGAGGGAGGGATTCGAACCCTCGGAGGGCATAATGCCCTCACTTGCTTAGCAGGCAAGCGCCTTCGGCCGCTCGGCCACCTCTCCGTTCCTAAAAGATTCTATCACGCCCAAATATAGGTGTCAACAATTTTTTGTCACCCTTTCGGCATCCAAAAAGTGATAATATTTAGAAAGTGATACCATATGGTAGTCGTCAGGGATAAAAAAACAGATCTGAATGTTGTACCTTCTGGATAAGTTAGTAGTTTCATACACATTTCATTGTTTTCCTTTTCTTCAACATAGTCGTATCCACGAATTAATGTCATTGGCGTGAGTTCATCCATTTGGCCCATCATCATTCCTGCTATACCTGCAAGGGAATCAATTACACAGTCATTCCCTCCAAGATGACATTTACCAAAAATATCCTTACTTCCACTTTTTCTTGTTACAGGATCAATACCTGAATAACCTATGGCAATATCCTGGGAACCAATTCTCCCAAGCAAAGAAACCGTATCGGTTATAATAACAGCGCAGTCTTTACCTGTTAGTTCTTTCAGCGATTCTCTGATTTTTCTGGCTGTTTTGCATGGATATTTTGGAAGCATGGTCACGTAATCTTTACTGGCATTGGAAAAATCAATCCCGGCATCATCCAGAAAGGCCGCATGATTGTTTATGATAAACACAAATCTTGAGATTTCCAGCGCTTTTTCAGTCCCTTCATAATTCGCTGAAAGCTCAAGTATCCTCGACCACATTTTTTTATTCTTCACAATTCTCTTAAAGGGAAGAACCAATAATGGGTTCCCCTCTTCCATTATAAGCTGCATTTCACTGGGATCTTTTTTAAATACCCTCGCAAAAAACCGTGCTTTCATTGACGGTTGAACCTTCGCTATTTGAAATGTTCTTCCTTCAAATAACGAAGCCATTTTGGATGTTATAACAAATATATCTTTATTTTGAATGGTAATACTATTATCTTTTAGCTTCTCAATTACCACTTTACCTATTTCCGCTTTTTTAGTTTCTTCAGGTAATAATGGTTCTGAAAATCTTACTGGAAAAACGCCCAACATATTTGAAGCGGTTTCTTTTTCCACCATTCGATCTCCCCTTTTTACAAATAATTAGATTATGGGACTGATATGTGCTGTATAATTTTACCATTAAAGAAATCAGTCCCTTATATTTCTTATTCAATTGATTCAGGAGGCTTTTTCATGAATAATTACGTTACTAAAATTGCCGAACTGCTTAATATAGCCAGATGGAAGATCGAAAACGCTGTAAAGCTTTTAGATGAAGGAAAAACTATACCTTTTATTTCACGTTATAGAAAAGAGAATACGGGCGAGCTCAATGAAACCCAGTTGAGGGATATCGCAGATAATCTTGAAACTCTTAGAAAGATGGACGAAAGACGTCACAGTATTATGAATGCTATTGAAGAAAAAGGAAAAATGACCCCGGAACTAAAAAACAGCATACTAAAAGCTGAAACACTTCAAGAACTTGAAAATCTTTACTTACCGTACAAAAGCAAGAAGGAAACCAGAGCCGACAAAGCAAGAAAGAAAGGATTATCAAAGCTGGCAGATTTTATTGAAACGTCAAAGGAAAAAGACAATGAGTTTATTGAAAAGTTGGTTAATATAGAAAAGGGAGTAAACAGTATTGATGAAGCAATCAATGGAGCCTGTGACATAATTGCAGAAAAGCTTTCACAATCTGCTGATATTCGCAGGCATGTTAAAGATATTTTTGAGAACACTGCAAGGTTAGAGACAACAAAAGGCGACGAAGAAGATCAAAAGGGCATTTACAACAATTATTACTCATTTAAGCGCTCATTAGCACAGCTGGCTGCTCACCAGGTACTTGCAATTTTCAGAGGTGAAAGGGAGAAAAAGCTGAAGGTAAGTTTTGAAGTCACGAGAAATTTTATTCCAAATATACTTAAGATAAAAAACTACGGTAAACACCTGGCTTATTTTGATGAGCTAAAAAGAACAGTCGATGATTCTTTAACAAGATTGATAATTCCCTCTATTGAAAGAGAAATACGATCACAACTAAAAGAGCAATCAGAGAACCGTGCCATTTCCGTATTTGCTGAAAATCTTCGAAACCTTTTACTTCTACCTCCCCTTGGCGAAAAAATTGTCATGGGAATCGATCCCGGATATAGAACAGGTTGTAAAATTGCAGTTATAGACAGAGAAGGCAATCCCATTTATCATGATACTATCTATCCAACCCCACCTAAAAATGAAGTGTTGCCATCAGAAGCAAAGGTGGCTGGAGCAATAAAACAGCTTAAAATCGAAATTATTGCAATCGGTAATGGAACAGCTTCCAGAGAAACCAGGGATTTTGTTTCAAATATGATTAAAAAGCACAAACTTAAGTGCAAATATCTGATTGTAACCGAAGCTGGAGCTTCTGTTTATTCTGCATCTAAAACTGCTGTAGAAGAATTTCCAGATTATGATGTGACAACCCGTGGAGCCATTTCAATAGCCCGGAGGGTACAGGATCCCCTTGCTGAATATGTAAAAATTCCTCCCGAATCACTTGGTGTTGGTATGTACCAGCATGATGTTAACAAGAAAAAACTTAAAAAATCACTGGACAGGGAGGTTGAATCAGCAGTAAATTTTGCAGGTGTAAACCTCAATACCGCTTCTTTTCATCTGTTGAAATACATTTCAGGTCTCAACAAAAACACAGCCAGCAACATTGTAAACACACGCGCTAAAAACGGTGCTTTTTCTATTAGAGAAGACTTAATAGATGTGGATGGTATCGGACCGGTTGCTTTTGAACAGGCAGCAGGTTTTTGCAGAATAATAGGAGGAAACAACCCTCTTGAAAGCACCACGGTGCATCCTGAATCCTATGATTTAGCAGAGAGCATTCTTCAATATATAGGTTTTACTTCAGGAGATTTACTCTACAAAAAACAGGAGATTCAAAAAGCTCTCAACGAATTCGATTGGAAAGTTTTTTCAAAAACACATGGTATAAACGAAATTACTGTTCGCGATATTGTTAAGTCATTAAAAAAGCCAGGTCTCGATCCTAGAGAAGAGCTTGAAAAACCACTGTTAAGAGATGATGTTATGACGATGGAACAGCTAAAACCCAATATGATACTGGAAGGTACGATAAGAAATGTAGTAGATTTTGGTGCTTTTGTTGATATCGGGGTAAAGCAAGATGGTCTGATTCATAAATCTAAAATGGGTAAACAAGTGAAAGATCCACTTGAAATTGTTGCGATTGGCCAAATAGTTAAAGTAAAAGTCTTAAGCGTTGATCTTGAAAGAGAAAGAATATCTCTGCAATTATTGAAACGCTAATGTTATCGCATACCTCTAACAATTTTCATCCCAATAATAACTGTGGTAGTCTTTGTTTCCAAGCTCAAAAACAATTTGATGATCGATAATCTCCTTCCACATCAACGCAGAACTCTCCGGAAAAAATCTCAAAGTGTCATGAACCAATCCAAAAATATTCTCCTTATTTGCTTCAATTGAAGAGGTACGAATATCTTTGAATTCAAATTCATCATTTCCTATTATTGCCCTGTCTTTCATAAGCTGCGCTTTAACTTCACTATTTTTGTAAATAACTTTATCATTAACAGGAAAATCTACCTTCATATGATCAGGTCTTATCTTTTTATGCAGTTCGATTACTTCATATACAGTGGGTTTTTTCCATAACGAATTACATTTAGCACAGGAAAAACCACCTATTCTTCCCTTAATACTTCCTATTGTACCGCACTCTGGACATCTCCATAACAAACGCTTAATACCGAAGTAGTGTCTATATGGTTTATTAAATGAAACATCTTCTTTATCAAGGAATGATTTTAATTTATCTTCCATACGTTCATCCGGTTCTATGGGTTCACCAAATTCAATTACAATATGTCCAAAGAACTGAATAATATTTGACCATCTAGGCCAGAGCCTTTGTGCTCCGTTAAATTTTACGGGGATTATTGGAATGCCCAGCCTTTTGAAAAGCTTCCAGATCTCTTTTCTAATACATAACCTTTCTCCATCCCAGCTTCTAGCTGCTTCCGGCGCAATGATAATATTATAATTATTTTTCAAAGTACTAATTATCTCTCTCATTGCTCTCATATCTCTTTCATACCTTTTCACGGGAATGGTTCCCATCTTTCTTAATAGCGGAAGTTTTTCAACATACAATGCTGTTCCCACAGGTCTGAAATATTGGGTTAAGGAATAGTATATTGCCGGTCCGTCATAATGGGTTTGATGCTGTATAGCAAGAATTACTGGTGAGTTCTTTTTTGTACTCGAATATTTTTTAATCCGTGGAAATACAGTAATTTGTATGGCAAGCTTTATAAGCAAATTCAATAACACAAATATTGCAGGAACAGAATTAGAATAATCAAAAGAGATTTTTTTGCCAGGTAACGGTAAAAATGCTGGAATTTTTGTTCGATAATCATCATACCCTGATATTTCCTTTTTGCTATACCTCTCCAGTATTAGCTGCATGATTACAACAAAAGCAGAAACAAACATCAAAAAAATAAAAGTTTTAAATGAAGGATTGAGAATAAAGATACCTGTAAGATAAACCATGTAACCCGTTGAAACAGGATGTCTTATGAATCTGTAAGGCCCGGAAATTATTAACCGGCTACTGTATGCAAATATTAGAGACCATTTTCCTTTTTGTATAAAGGCAATTAAAGAAGAATATAACGAAAGCAGGACACCACCTGATATGAGAGTATAACCAACAAACATTGTTAATTTAGAAATATTAACATGTTCTATTTGAAAAAGCATCAAGTATGGAATTATCAACCAGAAAAATAGCACTTCAACAATAAAAAGTATTACTCTAATATCTCCCACCCCCAAATAACAAAATCGGTGCCTTTTTCTTTGGCATTCTCAACGCGTACTTCAAGATCTAATTTATCTATGATTTTTTTGAAAATGGAAAGCCCGAGACCAAAACCTTCTTTACTTCTTGAGCTATCAACTTTGTAAAAACGTTCAAATAATCTTTCTTTTTCTGATTCAGGAATTCCATCACCGCTATCAATAACGTGTAATTCATTTTTTTGTTTATCCCAGTGGATCCTGATAGTATGTGTTTTTGCATGTTTTAGTGCATTTTCAATTAGGATCTTAAGCGACATTCCAAGCAGGTTCCTATCTGTTCTCACTTTCATTTTTTCAGGAATATCGGTTTCAACTTCTAAATCAAAGTAAGACTGAATTTCTTTTGCCTGTTTCAGGACAATCTCGTTTAGGTTTTCTGATGATAAGTTTTTTCTGGATTCAGGTTGGGATAATATTAACAGCTTTTCTGCCAGCTCAATAAGCTTTTTAGAAGTTTCTTCAATGTTCTTTGCAGCTTCTTCAGTCACTTCCTGGTTTTCTGAAGCCCATCTGGTTATCATTCGCGAAAAACCAAGAATTGATGTTAATGGAGTCATAATCTCATGAGCGACATCAGATGAAAACTGTTCCTGCCTTTTGTATCCATCCTCAATTCTTATAAGTGTTCTGTTTATAGCTTCAGTGAGTTCCTTTATTTCATTTGTTCTTGTTTTAATATTAAGTCGGGAAGATAGATCACTGACAACAATCTTTCTCAAAGAATTACTCACCTTTTTCAGTGGTTTTGATATTCTTTTGCTTAAAATAATAGAAATACCAAAAGATATCAGAATCGCAAAAACAGAAGCAAGTAAAACTGAAGATCTAAAACCCTGCAAAAATAGCTCATATTCAGCAATTCTGCTCCCAAGAATAATTTCATTATTGTTATCTTTAAAACCATATAAAAGGTAAAGATTGTTATCAGCATTCACGAGTTTTGAACCAGAAAAAAAAGTATAGCTTTCAAGATTATCAGGATTTTGCACTATTTCGCCATCAATTTTTATGAACAACTGTTCTGTAACTGCAGGTCCCATCCTTCCCATTCCCTGTCCGCCAAAATCCAATCGATTAAATCTTAAACCATGTGTGAGAGAAATATATGCTTTACTAAGTTCTTCAGTGTAGTTCCTGATAAACACAGAACGCGAATTAATGTATACAAAATAGGAAAAAAAACCAATAATTATTGCTGCTATAAGTAATACACTCATAACCATCTGAAAGAATAGAGAAAATCCATTATATTTACTTGAAAACATAACCTACTCCCCTAATTGTGTTTATATATTTACCGGCTTTTTTGAGTTTTTTACGGAGATAATTGATATAAACTTCGACAACATTTTCATTACTCCATTCTTCGGTTCCCCATATTTCATCAAGAATTTTACTCTTGGAGACAACAATTCCTTTGTTTTCCATAAGCACATTGAGTAGATCAAATTCGGTTTTACTTAATTTTACCTCTTCATTGTTTACTTTTACTTCTCTTGATGACCTGTCCAGTGTAATTTCTTTGTATACGAGCCTTTCAGGTCCCCTCTTCCTGAGCAATTGCGTTTCAATACGCGCTATAAGTTCTTCAATATGAAAGGGTTTGGTCAGGTAATCATCAGCTCCACTTCTTAGTCCTTTTACCTTATCCTTAACTTCTCGTTTTGCGGTCAGCATAATAACGGGTAGATCATTTGAATAATCCTCTCTGATACTTTGTAACACATAGTAACCATCAAGTTCTGGAATCATGATATCAAGGATTACAAGATCGGGAAGCCCCTTATCAATTTTTTCAAGTGCAGTTTTGCCATCTAAAACATGTTCAACCTCATAACCCTCATGCTGAAGTTCTAATTTCACAAATTTACTTATATGTGGATCATCTTCAATCAGAAGTATTTGCGCTTTCATATTTTCTTCTCCTATTTTTTCTGTACGAACTTATAGCTGACGATATACTACCAAAGGCCACTCCAATGAGCATTATTCCCAAACCCAGACCTTTTAGTAAACCAACACTTTCACCAAGTATAATTACCGAAAACAATAATGCAAATGCTGGTTCACCTACATAAATTAATGAAGCACTGATCGATCCAAGATGCTTTTGATAAAGTAACTGCACAGCTACAGCAAAAATTGAAGCAAATAAAGCCGTAAAGATTGCCACCGCCAGGATAGGTATATTCAACGTAATTTTGCCTGGAATGAAAGGTACCAAAATCAAATTGGCTACAGCTACGGCAAAAAGCTGTGGGAATAACAGACCGATTTCGTTTATCTTAGAATTTTCAGTAAACACACTTATAAATATTACATGCAACGCAAACATGATAGCACAGAGAAGGGTCAATAGATCACCAAAATTAAAAGAAGAAACATTTGGTGTTGTTAATAAGTATAGACCAAATATTGAAATGCCAAAAGCTAGTATTTGAAGTAAGGTTGGCATTCTTTTTTCAATAATCGGTGAAAGCAATGCCACAAATGTCACATAAAGAGCTGTTATAAAAGCACTTTTAGAAGATGACGTATGAACAAGTCCCCAGGTTTGAAAAATATACGCACTGGCTAGAAAACTGCCCAAAATTAATCCTTTAATTAAATCACTGCGTGTTGTCTTTCGGATCCGATTTATTCCAAAAATCCCAATAATTACCGTGGCTATAATAAACCTTATGAAGTTATAGAATACGGGTGATACGCCTTCTGAAAGTATTATTTTTTGTAGCGGAAAAGTCATCCCCCAGAATAAAACTACAACAAACAATAATACGTTGGCTTTTACCTTCTCATTAGATTTCTTCACAATAATCCAATCCTTCATCGTATACTTAATCGGTAAAATGTTTTGATAATTATCTTTCTTTCAGATTTTTATACTCAAGAAAGTTCGTATATTTTCGAAAATTTGCTTTGAACATACTCTATAAAATAAGAAGCCCTTAATTTCTCCCCTGTAACTTCTTCTATAAGCTCATCAGGATACAAAGTCTTGCCTTTACTGTGGATATTCGTTCTCAACCAGTCTAAAAGCTTTTTTAATTTTCCCTTTTCCAGCATATTATCAAGATCTTCTATCTCATTTCTAAGCGAACTGAAAAGTTGAGCAGCATAAAGATTCCCCAGCATGTATGATGGAAAATATCCAAACATTCCAGCATACCAGTGTACATCCTGTAAAAGCCCTTCTCTATCGTTTGCAGGTATTAAACCTAAATATTCCTTCATTTTTTCATTCCATATTTCAGGCAGCTCTGATACTTTTACCTTTTCATTTATCAAGGCTTCCTCAATTTCTGTTCTAATAATAATGTGAATATTATACGTTAGTTCGTCTGCTTCAATTCTAATCAGTGAAGGTTGAACATGGTTTATAGCCCTGTAGAAACTCTCATGATCTACATTCTCAAAATGAGAGAAATGTTTTCCAAGAATATTTAGTAAGAATTTGGAGAAAAATCGGTTTCTTCCAATATTGTTCTCCATCATTCTTGACTGTGACTCATGAAAGGCATAAGAAGCACCATCATGCAAAACAGTCCATAGAAAGTCCTCAGGCAAACCTTGATCATACAAAGCGTGGCCACCTTCATGTAACGTACTGAAAATGGTTGGCCCAATATCATTAGTTACAAACTTGGTGAGTACTCTTGTGTCATTATGCGATATATCTATCGTAAATGGATGCACTGTTTCATCCAGTCGTCCTGCATCAAAATCGTATCCAATAACACCAAGCAGCTCTTCACATATTAACTTCAGGCTTTCTTTGTTAAAATTTTCTTTGAGCAATTCTCTGGAAGTTTTAACGTCAGAATTTTTTACTTGTTTTATAAAAGGTATAAGATCAGTTTTTAATGATTGTATTATTTTTTTAAGTTTACTAAAAGTCATTTTAGGTTCAAATCGCTGGATTAAAGCATCATATGGATTGTCTTTATAGCTGATTTTCTCCGCAATTTCTTTCGAGAGATCAACGATTTTACTGAGTTGATTTTTTACAAGGCTAAAATTCCCACTACTTCTTGCTTTCACCCAAATTTCTTCAGTTTTTGATGATTCTACCGTTATTTCCTTAAGAAGTCTGGGTGGCAATGATTTTATTATTTCATACTCATATTTTGTCATTCTCAGTACTTTTTCTTCTTTATCAGTTAACAATCCGCTTTTGCTTGCACTTTCCAATTTTTCAATTATTTCTTCTATTTCTTTAGAAACAAATTTTCTAAAAGATAGTTCACTCAAATATCCTATGGCATCAGCTCTGTATTCAGATGCAGATTTTGGCATAAATGTCTTTTGATCCCATGCTAGTAGTGACACTGCAGAATTAATTATCGATCTTTCTTTTCCAATATCCTTTAATTCTTCTAAATACTTCATTATTACCACCTCTAAAAATTATAGCACCACGCCATTAAAATAATAAAAAAAGGGGAGCTTTACAGCTCCCCAGATATTTTTCATTATTATCCTATGTCTTCCTCTTCTTCAGCCATACCAGCTTCTTCAATCTGTATATTGGAGTACATATCAAGGCCTGTTCCTGCAGGTATCAATTGTCCAACAATCACATTTTCTTTTAGACCAAGAAGCCGGTCAATTTTACCTTCAGTAGACGCTTCCGTTAGTACCTGTGGTGTTTGCTGGAATGATGCAGCTGATAACCATCCTTCACTTTCAAGAGATGCCTTTGTTATTCTCAACAATCTTCTCTTATACTTTATATAATCTTTTTGAGATATCTGTATTATCTTTTCAGGCAAAGTGAAGTCTGGATCTATCTCTTCCAGCAACTTCTGATATTCTTCCTCTTCTACATCGTAGATACTGATTTCTTTTATTCCATATTCTTCAAATTTCTTCATTAGCTCTTTATCAATCATTTCACCTTCGATGCCAAGGGACACAACCTTTTCATCTTCATCTTCACCCAGCACCTTTCTTGCCAATCTTCTGCCAACAACCATCTTTTTGTTTTCTTCGACTTTTCTGTTGCTTCTACTTATCTGTTCATTTATTTTCTTCACTTTCTGAATGTTTATCAGGGTTCCTGGCAGTAATTCCGTATCTCCTGGATCTGTTATTTCAACTTTGGACAGCATTTGCTTGATAATTAATTCAAAGTGTTTGTCGTGAATTTCTACACCCTGTTCTGCATAAACTCGTTTTATTTCTCTTAGAAGATACATGGCTGTCTGGTTAATACCAAGTTTTTGCATCAGTTTTCTTGGTCTTACCGTACCGGTTGTGAGTGATTCTCCTTCAAGCACTTTGTCTCCAACATGAACCTTTGGCTTTATAACCGATGATAGGCTGTATTCCTTTATTTTGCCTTCAGGTGTTTCAACAAATAGTTTTCTTCGACCTTTATCATCTGTGTCCATATCTTTAACGAATCCATCAGCTTCACAGAACAATGCTTCAGGATCTTTGAGTTTTTTCCTTGCTTCAAACAATTCCTCAGCTCTAGGCAAACCACGGGTGATGTCTGATTCAGTGGCAATACCACCAGTATGGAATGTTCTCATAGTAAGCTGTGTACCTGGCTCACCGATTGATTGAGCTGCAACTATACCAACAGCCTCTCCAACATTAACCACATCGTGATTTGAAAGATCCATTCCATAACATGCAGCACATACTCCCTGTTCTGCTTCACAGGTAAGTACCATTCTTATTTTTATGGATGGTCTTACTTCAACAGATTCGTAACCCTCTTTCAAGAGAGTTTTTGCAGTTGTTGGACTCAATTTTTCTTGATATTTCACAAGCTGAATATTATCTTTATTTCTAAATTCATGACCTACATATATCTTGTTAACGGCTGGATAAACATTTGCCTTAATCTTTTTAACATCTTTTTCTTTCATCTCATGAAGAATGTCACCGGTTAACTGTGTCCCGGCCTCAAAAGTCTTTTCCTCTAAGGTAACCTCTTCTGCAAGTTCTGTATAATCTGTTATATGCACTTTCTTATCAAGCGATAGTTCTTCTTCTGTCATGACAGGTACTGTCCGCTTGAAATTGGCAAGAAATACTTCATCTCCGTCTCTTATCATGGTATTTCTTGTGTATAACTTTCCGGTTTTTGTATTCTTAACTGCTTTACCTGTCATTGGATCAATTATGTCCTCAGCCAGAACGCGACCGAAAAGGAAATCTTCAAGTTTTTCTATGGTAACATCATCAGCCATTAACTCAATTGATTCTATGCCATCACCTGTTCCGCAATCAGGTGTAGTTACAGTAGTGCTCTGTGCAACATCAACCAATCTTCTGGTTAGGTAACCTGCAAAAGATGTTCTCAGTGCTGTATCAGCTGATCCCTTTCTTGCTCCATGGGTTGAAGTAAAGAATTCAAGCTCCTTCAATCCATCTCTAAAGTTTGATAGTATCGGAACTTCAATTGTCTTACCTGACGGATCGGCCATGAGACCTCTCATTCCAGAAAGCTGCTTCAACTGATCTATGTTACCTCGAGCTCCCGAATCAACCATCATATAAACAGGGTTGAAAGGATGTTTCTTAAACTCATCGTATGTCTTTAATGTAAGTTCCTGGGTTGCACCTTCCCAGATTTTAATAATCTCTGTAATTCTGTTATTTTCATTAAGATATCCTTCTTTATATAACTGATCTATCTCTTCAACTTTTTTCTGAGCACTATCAATAATTTCTTCTTTTCTTGGATACATTATGATATCTCTTATAGATATGGTAAGTCCACTTTCAGTGGCATAGTGGAATCCCAATCTCATCATATCATCAAGAAGATCAGCTGTTCTATCAATTCCAAATTCCTGGAAACAGTCGTAAATAAGTGTTTTAATGTGCTTTTTTGTGAATTTTTGATTGTAGTTTCTTAACTTCTCCGGAATTATCGAATTGAATATTATTCGTCCAGCACTTGTCAGTGTAAGGCCTTCATCTTCATTTATTTGAACAAGTATGGGTTCATGAAGTTCTATCATTCCTGAATCATATGCCATAAGCGCTTCATCCATCATTCCAAATCTCCAGTTAACTTTCTCCAGTGCTTTCTTTCTTGCTTTTTTCTTTAACTCATTCTCATCTATTCCTGATTTTTCAAGTTCTTCGTAGTACTCATTAAGCTCTTTCTCCAATTTCTCATATTCGTAATCGCTGGTAGTTAGATAATAAATACCAACAATAATATCTTTACCAGGCATAGATATTGGTTTTCCATTGGCAGGGGAAATTACATTGTATCTACTCAACATCAGAAATTTCGCTTCAGACTGAGCAGCTGTAGATAATGGAACGTGAACTGCCATCTGGTCTCCGTCAAAGTCTGCATTAAATGGTGCACAAACCAATGGATGCAGTTTTACAGCATTACCCTCAACCAGCTTTGGTATAAAAGACTGTATCGATATTCTATGCAATGTGGGGGCTCTGTTCAACAATACAGGATGCCCTTTAATAACATCTTCTAGCACTTCCCAGGCTTCTGGCATTTCTCTTTCAATAACTGTTTTCTTTAATTTTCTTGCAGATTTGCTTGATTCACTACCAAGCAATTTTCCTAATACAAAGGGCTTAAACAGTTCCATTGCCATTCGTTTTGGAATACCGCATTCATGTATCTTTAGATCAGGTCCGACAACAATAACAGCCCTTCCTGAATAATCCACACGTTTCCCAAGCAGGTTTCTTCTAAATCGTCCTTTCTTACCCTTTACCAGATCGGTAAGTGATTTCAAAGGTCTTCCTGATTTATCCGTAACAGCTTTACCAACTCTTCCGTTATATATCAATGAGTCTACAGCTTCCTGCAACATTCTCTTTTCATTTCTAATAATTATTTCTGGGGCGCCTATACTCAACAGTTTTGATAATCTGTTGTTTCTGTTAATAACCCTTCTATAGAGATCATTCAAATCCGTTGTCGCGAAACGCCCACCTTCAATTTGTATCATTGGTCTCAGATCGGGTGGTACAACAGGAACAATATTCATTACAATCCATTCGGGTTTGTTATCAGATTTTATGAAGTCCTTGACAAATTTCAATCGTCTAAGCAATTTAAGCGCTCTGGCGCTGCTCTTTGCCAGACCTTTCAGTTCATGTTCTATTTCTACCTTTAATTCTTCGAAATCCAGTCTTTCTAAGAGCTTTTTAATTGCAGCTGCTCCGTAATCACACCTTACTTTTCCTGGGTATAGTTCTTTATAAGCTTCGTATTCATTTTCTATTACGATGTCTCCAACACCTTTTTTAATTTCCTGTGACACTTCATCATCTATCTCAGTAATTAATACAATTGGTCGGTCACTCTCTGTTTCTGTTTCAATCTCAAAGCTACCTGGATAGTATTCATCAAAAAGCCTGTATTCCGTTAATGACAATACTTCATCTTCGAACAGGAATCTGTCTCCCAGTGTATCTCCTTTTCTTACTTCATCACCATCATTAACATATATGAATGCTCCTTCAAAAACAGGGTATTTTTCAGTAACTCCATCTTCAGATTTGACTATTATCCAGTTAATTTCTCTATCTGTATTAGCTGTATCACTTTTTACTTCTACTTTTCCATCTATGTCAGATACTACGGGGCTTTTGGGGTTTCTTACTTTAACACCCTGTTCGACCTCAAATTCTCGTTTTTTTGAATATATTTCATATTCAGTCTGATACAATGTTTGACCGGGTATAAAATCAGTGTTTTTCGGATCTGTTACAACATATCTACCCTCAATAACTCTTCTAGAACCGTAATATATTACATTTTCAAGATCTTTCGAAGTAACGTTTAAAACCGATGCAAGTATACTTGGTGCACTCTTTAAATACCATACATGAACAACGGGAGCAGCCAGATCAATATGTCCCATTTTTCTTCTTCTTGAATCCTTCGAATCCACTTTTACATTACATCGTTCACAAACGGTACCTTCATATTTCTTACCCTTATATTTTCCACAGGCACATTCATAATCCTTGGTGGGGCCGAATATTTTCTCGCAAAATAATCCATCTTTTTCTGGTTTGAACGTTCTGTAGTTGATAGTTTCGGGCTTTTTTACTTCACCATTCGACCAGGATCTTATTCTCTCAGGTGAGGCAATTCCTATGCCCACGGTATTGATCTTTCTCATATACGAATTTACAGCCATTCTATTCCCTCCTTGAGGGATAATTCCCCATTATAATTTGTCAACTTCAAGCTCATTCCCATCTGGATCATATACCTTTACATCCAGAGCTAATCCCTGAAGTTCCTTGATCAAAACTTTAAAACTTTCAGGAATTCCAGGTTTTGGTATTCTAATATTTTTAAGTATAGACTTGTATACTTCGTTTCTTCCTGCTATATCGTCTGATTTTATAGTAAGCATCTCGTTCAGCGTATGTGCTGCACCATGCGCTTCCAGTGCCCAAACTTCCATTTCTCCAAATCTCTGTCCACCAAAATGAGCTTTACCACCAAGAGGTTGTTGGTGGATCAATGAATATGGCCCTGTTGAACGTGAATGAATCTTATCTTTTGCAATATGAACGAGCTTGAGCATATACATGGTTCCTACTACAATTGGAAAACCAAAGGGTTCGCCAGTTCTTCCATCCTTTAATAAAACTTTTCCAGTTTTGTTCTTTTCGTTATCTCCTGCATCAAGGCGTTTTTCTTTCCTTGCTTTAAATAGTTCTTCCATTATTTCATCTTCCTTAGCCCCATCAAAGATTGGAGTCGCAAAGTACCTGTCTGTAAGTGAGCCAAGCCATCCTAAATGAGTCTCCAATACCTGACCAACATTCATCCTTGATGGAACTCCAAGCGGTGAAAGTACAACCTGAATTGGTTTACCGTCAGGCAGGAATGGCATATTTTCTTTAGGAATAATATTTGATACAACTCCTTTATTACCATGTCTTCCTGCCAGTTTGTCTCCAATGTCAAGAGGCTTTCTACAGGAAACGAAAACCTTTACCAGTTTATTTACACCTGAACCTAATTCTGAAACCTGTTCTTTATCAAAATATTTCACATCGATTACTCTTCCCTCTATGCCATGGGGAAGCTTTAATGAACTGTCTTTTACATCTCGACCACGATCACCGAAAACGGATCTAATTATTTTTTCCTCTGCTGTTGCATCAGATTCTCCTTTAGGAGTAACCTTTCCTACAAGGATATCTCCAGATGTTACGTATGCACCTACTCTAACAACACCGTTTTCATCAAGATTTTTTAGCAGACTTTTTGAAACATTGGGAATATCTGCTGTTATTTCTTCAGGTCCAAGTTGAGTGTCTCTTGCTACCGTTTCGTACATCTCTATGTGTATGGTAGTGAAAGTGTCATTTTCAAGCAGTTCATCACTTACCAGTATTGCATCTTCAAAATTGTATCCTTCCCAGGGCATAAATGCTACAGCCACATTTTTCCCAAGTGCCAGTTCTCCCATCTCCGTGGATGGTCCATCGGCGATAGGATCGCCTTTTTTCACTTCTTCACCAACAGACACTATAGGTCGTTGGTTAATTGCTGTATCCTGGTTTGTTCTAACAAATTTCCTTAAGTTATATTCATCAATTTCGGATTTTTTCCCCTTTTTATTATTTTTCTCAATTATGATTTTTCTTCCGTCAATGTATTTCACAACGCCGTCATTTTTTGCCAGCAAGACAAAACCTGAATCCCTTGCTGCAACTGCTTCCACACCTGTACCCACTATTGGTGCTTCAGGGTTTACAACAGGTACAGCCTGGCGTTGCATGTTAGAACCCATTAAAGCACGATTGGCGTCATCATGTTCAAGAAATGGTATAAGGGAGGTTGAAATACTAACTATTTGTTTCGGCGAAACAGCCATGAAATCGACCTCATTTTTTTCAACAAATTTAATCTCGCCCTCATATCTTACTTCTACGGAATCCTGCGTAATTTTGTTTCCTTCAATTTCTATCGTTGACTGTGCAATGTTGTAATGTTCTTCTTCATCTGCTGAAAGGTATACAATTTCATCAGTTATTTTGCCTTTTACAACCTTTCTATATGGTGTCATCAAGAAACCGAATTTGTCAATAGTTGCATAGGTCGAAAGTGAAGTCATAAGTCCTATATTGGCACCTTCAGGCGTTTCAATAGGACACATTCTGCCAAAATGTGAATGGTGAACATCTCTTACTTCAAACCTTGCATGCTCACGCTTTAAACCTCCGGGTCCTATCGCGGATAATCGACGTTTATTTGTCAGTTCTGCAAGAGGGTTAACCTGATCCATAAATTGTGAAAGCTGGCTTGTTGCAAAAAATTGATGTAAGGTGGTCATTAGCGTTCTAACATTAACCAGATTTTGTATGGAAATCTTGTCAAAAGATGTATATATGGTTAATTTTTCTTCTAAGAGTCTGTGTATTTTCATGAAAGCCTTTTCAAATTCAGTTTGCATAAGCTCTCCGACTGTTCTAACGCGCTTGTTGCCAAGATGATCTTTTGTGTCAAGAAGTTCTGGTCGGGCTTCCACAGCAATTAAATGTCTTGCAGCAAGCACAATATCCATAGGCGTAAGAACCATGGATTCTTCACCGTACTCAAGATCTTCAGGCACATCTTTTTTGCCTTCGACTTTCTTCAAGTAATCATGATAAACTCTTTTCAACCTGCTATTTATTTTGAACCTTCCAACATCGGAAAAATCAAATCTATCAGGGTTGAAATAAAGATTGTAAAAATAATTCTTTGCTGCATTAACTCTTGGAATCTCTCCAGGTTTAAGTTTTCTGAACATCTCTATATAAGCATTTTCACTGCTTAGATCTTTACCATATGTTTTATGCAATGCTGTGAGCGTTTTCATTGCTAAAGGTGAAGGTACTTTTATTGTTTTGACATCTGATTCAGCAATATTTTTGATAAGATTTTCAGTCAGGACAGAGCCCTTTTCTGCAATTTTTGAGCCCTTTACTCCTACATCTTCCAGCAAAATACTGCCTTTGTGAGTGGATAAACCATATTCATCATTTGCTTCAACGTTTGTTACAAAAAGATTGAGTAACTCAGTTTCATCTTCATAGCCAAGAGCTTTCAACAGTAAAAATAAATTCATTTTTCTTCTTCGATCAATTCTTACCTGCATTATCTGTTTAATAGGATTTAAAAGGACTTCAAGCCACGCTCCTTTAACAGGTAAGAAATGAGCAACAAAAATCGGCTCGGATGATGTCTTGGATTTTGTTGGTTCGTCTACAAAATAAACGCCTGGTGACCTAACAAGCTGGTTAACTACCACACGCTCAGCACCATTAATTACAAAGGAAGCATCATCGGTCATATAAGGTAAATAACCAAAAAATGCCTCTTCGTCCTTGATTTCTCCTGTAGAAAGATCTGTTATCCTTACCGTTACATACAGAGGAACAGAATATGTTAAGCCCTTGTCTCTACATTCTTGAATGTCATATCTGGCTTCTCCAACTCTTGTTTTTACAAATTCCAAAGAAAAGCCTTTGTCACTTTTTCTAACATCGCTTCTCTGCATTTGTGATTTAATAGGTGAATATTTTTTTAGTACGTCCAATAATCCTGTTTCAATAAACCACTGGAAAGAATTTGTCTGTATCTCAATCAAATTAGGAAAGTCTATAGGTTCAGTTACTTTGCCAAAGACCCAGCGTTCCCGTCTGGCAAACTTTTCTTTTCTCATGAAATCACCTCTCGTCTACTTGAGCACAATAAACCTACATCAGTGCATTACCTGATGTAGGTGATCTCTCAAAAACATTATAAACGCTTTTTGTGAATCACGTGTTAAGTAATTACTTCAACTCTACTTCAGCGCCAGCTTCTTCAAGTTGTTTTTTAATGTCTTCCGCTTCTTCTTTAGATGCTCCTTCTTTTACAACTCCTTCAGGAGTGCCAGCTTTTTCTACAAGTTCCTTTGCTTCCTTAAGGCCCAACCCTGTAAGGCTTCTAACAACCTTAATTACAGCAATTTTCTTCTGACCAAATGATTTAAGAGCAACATCAAATTCTGTTTTCTCTTCCTCTTCTTCTTCTGCAGCGCCTGCAGCACCTGGTGCAGCAGCCATGGCCGCTGGAGCACTTGCGCTGATGTCAAATTCATCTTCTAATGCCTTAACCAAATCAGCCAGCTCAGAAACTTTCATGTCTTTGATAGCCTGAATAAGTTCTTCCTTAGTCATTTCATACACCTCCGAATTATTATTTCTGTTCTTCTTGTTTTTCTTTTATAGCATTAATAGCATAAAGTAACTTTGTCAAAATTCCATTGAGACTGTAAACAAATCCACGTATTGGTGAAGCTATTCCTCCAACTACCATGGCAATAAGCTCTTCCTTTGAAGGTAGTTTTGCAAGTTCACTAATTTTTTCTGGTGGATTGTAAACTCCTTCCAGATAACAACCTCTTAGAACTGGAAGCTTGTTCTTTCTGGCAAAATCCGACACGATTTTAATGGCTTCAATAGGGCCGTCTTCTCTTACTGTAAGTATTGCCGTTGTACCTTTAATTTCATTTTTCCATTCTTCTTCTGAATAACCTGCCTTTGTCAGGGCCAATCTTACAAGTGTGTTTTTTGATATAGTGTATGCTGCATTCTCCTCGTATCTTTCATAAAGCTGATCTCTTAATTCCGTAATTTCATCTACTGATAGCCCTCTGTAATCAGAAAATAGTATCAATGATGAGTTAGAAAATGTTTCAGATAATTCTTCCACAAATTTTTCCTTTTCTTTTCTTGTAAACACTGCTAACTGGCACCTCCTCTGTAAAAAAGCGGCCAACAAGGCCGCAGAAATAACTAGCTTATTTCGGCATACCTCGACAGGCGTTTTATCATTAAAGACAATTTGCCTACCTGTTGTCTTAGGTACTATTCTATTTTTGTTTATCTTTTATTACTATACTACTGTTGTAATCAATTCATTATGATTAATTTTCACTGATGGGCTCATCGTTGGTGCTATCGTGGCTTTGACAATAAATCTACCTTTCGCAGATGCTGGTCTCATTTTAATTATCTGTCTTAGCGCTGATCTAATATTCTCTTCCAGTTTCTCATTGTCAAAGGATTTTTTTCCAACAGGTAAATGCAGATTTGCTGTTTTATCATTTTTAATTTCCACCCTACCTGCTTTAAAAGCCTTAACAGTATCTTCAATCTCAGTAGTCACTGTTCCAGATTTTGGAGAAGGCATCATCCCTCGGGGTCCTAGAATTCGTCCCAGTTTTCCAATTTCTCTCATCATATCAGGGGTGGATATTGCAATATCAAAGTCAGTCCAGCCTTTTTGAACCTTTTCAATTAGCTCATCAGAGCCAACAAAATCAGCTCCAGCTGCTTTTGCAGTTTCCACGTCTTCACCTCTTGCAAAAACTAAAACTCTAACTGTTTTACCTGTTCCATTAGGCAATCCGATTGTTCCTCGAACCTGCTGATCAGATTTTGATGGTTGTATACCAAGTTTTATATGCAGTTCTATGGTTTCATCAAATTCCGCTCCGGGCATAGATTTAATTGTTTCCACTGCTTCATCTAATGAATACAACTTTGCTCTGTCTGTAAGTTTTCTTGCTTCTTTATACCTTTTTGATCTTTTCATGTCGGTCCCTCCTTAAGCTACCACTTCGATGCCCATGTTCTTTGCTGTGCCTTCAATTATCTTCATGGCACTTGCCATGGTTCTGGCATTTAGATCGGGCATCTTCATTTCAGCGATTTCCTTCACCTGTTGCTTTGTGATTTTCCCAACCTTTATCGCATTAGGTTCGCCTGAACCTTTTTCAATTCCTGCAGCCTTTAGAATTAAAAAACTTGCGGGTGGAGTCTTAAGTATATAGGTGAAGGATCTGTCAGCATAAACTGTAAGTACCACTGGAAATACCAAACCTGGTTTGTCTGCAGTTTCAGCGTTAAACTTTTTGCAGAATTCCATGATATTTACCCCATGCTGACCCAGTGCAGGACCAACTGGTGGTGCTGGACTTGCTTTTCCAGCTTCAAGTTGCAGCTTTATCTCTGCTATTACTTTTTTCGCCATTCTAATACCTCCCTGTGGTTAAGCGGAATTAAATTCCTCCCACGATTTTGCTATATAATTTTCTCTACTTCTGATAGTTTAAGCACAACAGGTGTTTCTCTTCCAAATATGCTTACTACTACCTTTATTTCCTGTCTTTCAGGATCTATCTCGGTTACTCTTCCAACAAAGTCCTCAAATGGACCAGAATTAATTCTTACCATTTCACCAAGCTCGAAATCAACTTCAACAGTAACTGCTTTCTTTTCTTTTCTTTCGTATTCTTCAATGCCCACCAATCTTAACAACGCTCTTACTTCTTTGTTCTTAAGTTGCACTGGTTGACCACCAACGGATACGAAATTCACAACATTGGGTGTGCTCCTTACAAGATTCCATGTATCTTCATTCATTATCATTTCAATGAACATATATCCAGGATATATTCTTGTTCTGCTAATTTTAAATATCTTTATTTCTTTTCTACTTGATAGCTCCGCTACTTCAACTCTTCCTTCTATCTTTGCATAAGTTATCTGAGGTTCAGAAATTTGTTGCCCGCGAGTAATTTTTGCATTTTTTCTTATCGCTTTTGCATCGTAACTCTTGGGATAAACCATGTAAACATCTTCATCGCCATTTTCTTTTTCAGTAACGATTCGTTTCATTTTTACCGTATAAACGATTCTACCGTCAAGCTCGCAGAAGTAATCGCCACTAGTGGCCAAAGGCATTCCCTGTCGTATGCGGGAACCAGGTTTTATACCACTTTCAATCTTTGCACTTTCAGGAACATAGTATGTTTTTGTGTATTTTCTATCTACTGTTTCCACCAGGATTACTCTGTAATTCTTAATTTCTTTTATTATCGCGTCGTTTTTTGCGTTAACTGCTGGTTCTTCAGCAATCGGGTCACCCTTTTGTACGTCCTGATTTGACTTTACCAGTAACTTTGCTTCAGGAAGAAATACTAGTTTCTGAGCTGGTGAACTTCTATCAAGTTTTACCTCTTCAGGAACAAGTATTCTTCCAAATAAATGTGAAAATCCAAAAGATTCTATTTTAGCTTCAAGAGCTTCTTTTATTGAATTTTCCAGACCAGAATAAGTTTGTATTATGTACCAGCTTTTTTTCACTAAAAATCACCTAAAATAGCACTTTATGCACCAATAAGATTTTTCAATAATTCAGAAATTACATTTGTAAATAAAAGATCAAGTAAGGCCAAAAATGCACCAGAAACAATTAGAACAACAACAACAGCTCCAGTGGATGATATTAACTGGTTTCTGTTGGGCCAGGTAACTTTCTTGGCTTCACTTTTTACTTCAGAAAAGAATCTCCAAAAACCTTTTTTTGCCATAATAATCCTCCTGACATCAAAACACGGTTGTTATTTAGATTCTTTGTGTAATGTATGTTTTCTACATCTAGGACAATACTTTTTTGAATCTAATTTATAATCTTTTCTTTTGTTTTTCAAACGGTAATAATTCCTGATTCCACATTCAGTACATTTTAATGTCACAACTACCTTGTTACTTCTTGTTTTTTTGGCCATATTGTCACCTCATCTATATATCATAATTAATGGTGGTAAGGGGTGGGTTTGAACCACCGTAGGCGTTCTGCCAGCGGATTTACAGTCCGCCCCCTTTGACCACTCGGGCACCTTACCACCGGTAATCTTCAGTGGAGCCAACGAAGGGACTCGAACCCCCAACCTGCTGATTACAAATCAGCCGCTCTTCCGTTGAGCTACGTTGGCCCAACAATCGATACTTATTATAACCGCTTATCTATAGGCTGTCAAGCGATAAATTAAATGAAAAACTGCTTAAAATAAGATTCCAATTTCACTTAATCTTTTTGATATAATTTACTATCTGTTTCACTACCATCAGGGAAAGCTCATCTTTGGAAAGTCTGGGAAGATTCTCTTTTGTTCCATCCTTTGTTATCATAAGCAATTCGTTGTATTCTGAATCAAATCCTATACCTTCCTTTGAAATATCATTGGCAAATACTATATCCAGATTTTTATTTCTAAGCTTTTGTAGAGCTTTTTCTTCAATTTCACTGTCTTCAGCACAAAATCCAACTAAAATGCTACCTTTTTTTCGATTTATTGTACTTATAATATCCCTTGTTCGCGCCATATCAACCACAAATTTTTCCTTGGATTTTTTTATTTTATATGAAACAGGATTTTCGGGAGAATAATCAGATACTGCAGCTGTCATAACGATAATATCTGCATTCTTTGCAAGCTCATCAACAGCTTCTCCCATTTCTTCTGTCGTTTCCACTTTTGTCATTTTAACCTCAGCAGGGGGTTCAATTTCTACCGGGCCTGAAACAAGGTTCACAGTGGATCCAGCATATCTAAAAGCCTTAGCCACTGCATAACCCATTTTTCCTGACGAACGATTGCTAATATAACGAACACTATCAATTTTCTCACGTGTCGGTCCTGCCGTAACAAGAACATTGTAATTCTCCAGCCATTTTTTCGATAGTGAAAATTCTATATTCTGTACAATCACTTCGTTTTCAGGGTATCTTCCCGGACCTATATCTCCGCATGCAAGATGACCAAAACCAGGCTCAAGAACTTTCCAATTCTTTTCTTGAAGTTCTTTGAGATTTTTTTGGGTGGCAATATTTTCATACATCCTTATATTCATGGTGGGCACAATCATCTTTTTACCAGTATAAGCCAGGCATGCTGAAAGAAGAAGATTGTCGGCAATTCCATTATTTATTTTGGCTATTGTATTAGCGGTAGCTGGTGCAACAATAAGTAAATCAGCCCAACTGGAAAGATCAGTATGAGGTATCCAGCCATCATTAATATCGAACATTTCAGTATAAACAGCACAATTGCCAACTGCGGAAAATACCATTTTGGATATCATTTTTTTCGCATTTGGCGTTAGTATTATCCTTATATCAGCACCCGATTTTCTTAATGTGCTAACCAATTCAACAGTTTTATATATAGCTATACCACTGCTGACACAAAGCAATATTTTCCTATTTTCCAGGATTGAAGACATTTTAGTCTACCTTAGGCAGTAATATCCTCAGCATTTCTTCATTTCTTATTCTTATAACGCCGTCTTCGAGTTCTTTTAATGCAATACTGACATTATCACCCAACTCTTTTACTACCGATTGGTCGATCTTGGGTCTACCAAAATCTTCCAGTTCTTCGGCTCTTCTAGAAGCTGCAATAGGAATTGCATATTTGTGTTTAATTCTCTTCAGCAACTTATCATAATTTATTACCATCAAAACTCACTCCTTATTTTTCTTTTATACTCAATTCTTCTATTCCCAATCTATCTTTTACCCTTTCGGTTTTCAGTAGTTCTGCAACTATTATAGATTCAATGTTTTTTGAAGCCTGTTTTATACTATTATTTACAACAACATAATGAAAATTGGAAAGATGAGATAGCTCCCACTTCGCATCACTCAATCTTCTTGAAATATCTTCATGCTTTTCGGTTCCTCTTTTTATCAACCTTTCTTTCAGAACCTCAAAAGAAGGTGGTGATATAAATATGGATACGATATCATCAATCTTTTTAAGCACATTTAAAGCGCCTTGAACATCGATATCTAAAATTACGCTTATTCCATCCTCAAGCCTTTTCTTAACATAACTTGCTGATGTGCCATAAAGGTAACCATGAACTTCTGCCCATTCAAGCAGTTCTCCAGTTTTTACTAGCTTTTTAAATTCATCTTCAGAAATAAAATAATAATCTACGCCTTCTTTTTCGTCTTTTCTTTTGGGTCTGGTGGTATAAGAAACAGAAAAAATGAAATCATCGAATTTCTCAAGTACCTTTTTTATTATTGAAGTTTTTCCCACACCTGAAGGACCGGTTATTATAAAAGGAATTCCCTTCATTTACCTGCATTTCTCCCGGCTTCGCGAATTTCTTCAATTAATTTTTCAATGTCTGTAAAGGTCTGCATAAATCTTGAAGCTATTGTTTCAGGTTGAATGGCACTAAGTATTATATGATTACTGTCTGTTATAACAATAGCTCTAGTTTTTCTTCCATAGGTTGCATCAATAAGTTTGCCTTCTTCTTTTGCTACTTCCTTTAGTCTTTTTAGTGGTGCAGATTCAGGATTAACTATAGCAATTACCCTGTCTCCAATGATTACATTTCCAAAACCTACATTGATTAAGCCATACAATTCAGGACACCTCCTATTCCACGTTTTGTACCTGTTCTCTAAGTTTGTTCACAAGCGTTCTTCCTTCAACGCTTAGTGAAGAAATTTCCATCTTTTTCGATTTTGCTGCGATTGTCGATAATTCTCTGTGCAACTCCTGACATAAGAAATCGAGCCTAATCCCTACTTCATTTCCTTCATCCAAAATTTCAGAAAAAGAATCTATGTGAGATTTCAGTCTTACAACTTCTTCGCTTATATCAGCCTTCTCAGCTAGTATGGCAACTTCCTGTTCGAGTCTTTCTGTATCAAGCTCATGTTCTACAAGTTCCGATATTCTTTGTGTAATCAAATCCCGATAATAGTTAACAAAATCCTTGGAAGAATTTTCTAATTCTGTGGCAACTCCATCAAGTTGCTTCAGGTAATCCTTCATGACTTTATATAAATTCTTTCCTTCAATTTTTCTGTCTTCATTTAACTTTTCAACTGCTTCTTCTAGTGCTTCTTCCAGGCATTCCCAGATTTTTTCGTTTAGCCCGCTGGAAACCTGGTATTTCATAATATCTTTCATCCCTGACATAACTGCAAGTGTAACCCTGTCAGGGATTTTAAATTCATCTGCTATCGTTTTTAAGGCATTGTAATAGGCTCCTGCTATACCCATATCAACCTGAATTATATCCGTTTTCTTCAAAAAAATAATATCTATAAAAACTTTTATAGAACCCCTTTTAAGTCTTTCTCTTAAAAAGCGTGAAGTTTTAACTTCAATCTCTGAAAAACCCCCTGGCACATTTGTGTCAATTCTTAGATACTTTGAATTCACGCTTTTTATTTCAACAGAGCAATGTATATCATTTTTTTCACTTTCAGCTTTGGCAAAACCAGTCATGCTTGTAAGCATATACTTCACCTCAAAAACCCATTAGGGTTAATTATATACAATTATACCCAATAAAAGCTAAAAATTCAAAAATGAAACGACATTTCTCAGTATTTCAATAAATTTATCGATTTCTTCATCTGTTGTATATCTTGACATACTTATTCTAAAAGAACCAAAAATCGTCTCACTATCAAGATTCATCGCCTTTAGTACGTAATCACCTTCACCACCCAGCGTAGAACATGCTGATGAAATACCAACATATACTCCCTTTTCAGATAATGCATTTACTATTACTTCGCCTTTAATGCCAGGAAATGAGGCGCTAACTGTATTAATTATTGTTTTATCCGGCGAGCTGTTTATTACTCCACCCATAGATCTTATTGTTTCTACTATTTTTATTTTGTAATCGCTAAGTCTTTGTCCCACATCATCAAGATACTCATATGATCTTTGCATTGCTAATGCTATACCTGCTATTCCCGGAACATTTTGAGTGCCTGATCTCATACCTCGTTCCTGACCACCACCAGTTATCAGGGGTCTATTAGGAACACCTTTTCTTGCATACAAAATTCCAGTGCCTTTGGGACCGTGAAACTTATGTCCGCTAAAAGATGCAAAATCACATTGTGCTTTTTCAACATCAAAGTCTATCTTTCCAACTGTTTGAACCGCATCTATATGAAAGAAAATATTTTTGTTGATAAGATATTTACCCAGTTCTTCGTAAGGTTGAATTGCCCCTGTAATATTGTTAACAGCCATTAATGAAACAAGAAAAGTATCTTCGTCAATTTCATTAATCATCTTCTTTGCACTAACAATACCGTTTCTGTCAGGATTCACAACAACTATTTTTATGTTATATATATTTTTTAGATCCCGTAAAGTATCAAGAACAGCCTTGTGCTCAATGCTTGACGTTACTACTTTATTCCTTCTCTTTCTATGAAATACAGATGATCTCAACACCCAATTAATGGATTCCGTTGCGCTGGAAGTAAAGTATATCTCTTCAGGTTTTGCTTTTAGAATTTCAGCAACTTTTTCCCTTGAACTTTTCATGGCATTTTCTGCTTCAACACCCATATGATGTACGGCATTGGGATTTCCATATGTTTTACTGTGAAAATTATTCATTTCTGACAAAACATCTGGATCCACCTTAGTTGTTGCGTTATTATCAAGATATATCATTCTTCAACGCCTCCAATAAGATCGTAAAACTCATCTTCTTCAACAATTCTCACTCCCAATTCCTTTGCTTTGTCGTATTTTGATCCGGGGTCTTCACCCTTTACCAGGATATCCGTATTGTTTGAAACAGAAGAAGTTACGTTGGCTCCCATTGAGGTTAATAACTCTGTAGCTTCTTTTCTGGACAATTTTTCCAACTTACCCGTTAGTACCACTGTCAGTCCTTTTAATTTTGTCTCCACCTCTTCCAATTCTTCGGTAGTGTTTACTTCTTCCTCAAATATCTGAATTTCTTTTCTTATATGTTCCTTATTGAAGAACTCACTTATTTTTCTTGCCAGATCAGAACCAACACCTGAAATTTCTTCTAGATCTTCTTTAGTAGCTTCTTTCAGCTTATCAAGAGTCCCAAAATGCCTGGCCAGGTCCATGGCAAGCTTACTTCCTACTCCGGGAATACCAAGTCCTACAAGCAATTTGTGTAGAGGATTTTTTCGGCTTTTATCTATTTCCTTAAAGAAGTTTTCAACTGTTTTATCACCGATTCCCTCACCCAGTTGTCGGAGATCTTTAGGTGACATTTTATATAATTCCGAAGGATTTTTAATGATATTATCGTTGACAAGTCGCTCAACCAATTTTTCTCCAACTCCACTAATATCCATTGCATCTCTTGAAACAAAATGACGTATTCTTCGTTCTACTTTTGCGGGGCATAGTGGATTCAAACATTTAAATGCAACCTCTTCTTCCTTTTCTTTACCCACATCGTCACCACAAACCGGACACTTCTCGGGCGGTTGAATCTTTTTCTCGGTTCCATCTCGTTCTTCCTTAATGGATTTTATTACCTGGGGAATTATCTCGCCTGCTTTTTCTACCATAACCATGTCCCCTTCTCTTATATTTCTCTCTTCAACATAATCAAAATTATGGAGAGTTGCCCTTTGAACTATTGTCCCGGATAATTTTACCGGATCTAGCTCAGCTACAGGGGTTATTGTTCCCAGGCGCCCAACCTGAAAATTTACTTTTTTTAATTGGGTTATTGCTTGTTCCGCTGGAAACTTGTAAGCAATGGCCCATCGTGGATTTTTTGCTGTGTATCCCAGTTCATCCTGGTACTCAATCCTGTTAACCTTTATTACAACACCATCAACATCGTAATTCAAATCATGTTTTTTATCTTGCCAATTGTTAGCGAATTCTATTATTTCATCAACATTTTTAACATTTTTTGCATTTGGTTCTGTTTTAAAACCAATCTTATTAAGGTATTCCAGTACCTCAACCTGGGTTTTAAGATCATATTCAAGAGGAAGTACTATCTGGTATAAGAATGCATCAAGGTTCCTTTTCGCTACCTCTCTTGAATCAAGCTGTCTCAGTGTTCCTGAAGCAGCATTCCTTGGATTTGCAAAGGGATTTAACCCGTTTTTCTGCCGTTCATCATTTATCTTTTTGAACTCATCCCTTGGTAGATAAACCTCTCCCCGAACTTCTATGGATAGATTTTCGAAAAGTCTGAGTGGAATGGCTTTTATTGTTTTTATATTCTCGGTTACGTCCTCACCTACATAACCGTCGCCCCTTGTTGCTCCTGTAACCAGTCTCCCATTTTCATAAGTCAATGATATGGATAACCCATCTATTTTTAATTCACAAACATAATCAAAATCAGATATTCCGAGATTCTTTTTTACTCTTTTATCGAACTCCTGGACTTCTTTTTCCGAGTATGTATTGTCAAGACTGTAGAGTCTATATCTATGTCTTACCTCCTCAAAACCTTCCTGAGGTTTATTTCCAACCCTTTGTGTGGGAGAATCGCTGGTAATGATCTCAGGGTACATTTCTTCCAGTGATTCCAGTTCATCCATCAGACTATCGTATTCTCTATCTGTAATAACTGGATCATTTTTTACATAATATCTGTAATTGTGATATCTTATTTTTTCTCTTAGCTCTTCAACTCTCTTTTTTGTTTCTTCAGGAATGTTGGCCATTATTAATTTTCCTCCCTCAAGATAACAACAATCGCTACGGCATAATCATGCTCATGAGAAATACTCACTTTTATTTTTGAAGCGTTAACAATATTCTTTAAAGACTCATCCGGTACAGGACGCCCGGTATCATCGTTGATAAACTGGATTTTAGAAAAATCCAGTCCTTTCATATTGGCAGCCTTAACAAATGCTTCCTTCGCTGCGAATCTACCGGCGGCAAATTCTCTTTTTCTTGTCTCATTTATAAAGGCATTATAGATATCGATTTCTTTTTCTCCAAGAATTCTTTCTGCAAGTTCATCCGTAATCCTGGCCACTTTAACAATATCAATGCCACATTCAAGATTATCCATAACTAAACCTCAACCACGGTTACTCCATGCCCACCTTCTTTTGGGGTTCCAATTCGAAAATTCTTTACTTTTTTATGACTTCTGACATAGTCCCACACTGCTGAAGCAAGTCTTCCCGTTCCTTTTCCGTGAATTATATATCCTTTTTCGTGATTCCCCGCTTTTAGTGCTTCTATGAAATCATCAACAAGAAACGGCACATCATCCACCACATGTCCTCTCATATCCAGTTCATTGGTTGTAGATATCTTCGATGTATTAACATATTCTGAACCTTTTTGTTCTTTGGTATATGTTTTCTTTTCAGATAACTTAATAAGATTTTCAGGTGAGAGTTTTGCCGTTATTTTACCGGTTTTAATTACAAAATTTTCGCCTTCTTTAGCTATCACTTCACCTGTTAATCCCGTGTCTCTATCTTTAACAGTATCCCCTAATTCTATTTCCTTATTGCTGTTTTCTATCCTGGGTTTCAAAGGTTCTACCTTTATTTCTTTTTTCACATTTTGAAGCAATTTTACCGCTTGAACCTTATCTTCTTCCTTTTCTGATCGAGAAAGATTTATGGCATTTTCTACCTGTTTTAAAAGCTTATCAACACGTTCTTCAAGGCTGGATAACTCTTCACTTATTTCCTTATAACGTTTATCCTTAAGCGCTTCCAGTTTTTGCTCAAATCTATTTTTTATTGAGGATAGCTCTTCTCTCTCACTCTCTGTATCTCTTTTTATTTGTTCCACTCTTGATTTCTCTTCATAAAGCTTCCCAATGGCTTTTTCAAAATCAATTGCTTCAGAGGCAAGATACTTCTCGGCCTTGTTCAGTACATCATCCGGCAAACCAAGTCTCTTTGATATTTTAATAGCATTAGAACTACCCGGAACGCCCATAATCAAATGATAGGTAGGTTTAAGTGTTCTCACATCAAACTCAACGCTAGCATTCATTATATCCTCTCTTTCAATTGCATGAAGCTTTATTGGAGAAAGATGAGTCGTTATAACTGATTTAGCTCCAATGTCTATTAAATTGTCTATGATTGCCATAGATAATCCAGAACCCTCTATTGGGTCTGTCCCGGCTCCTAACTCATCGAGTAGCACCAGAGAATTCTCATCGGCTTCTTTAATTATGCGAACAATTCTTCCCATATGTGATGAAAAAGTACTTAAACTCTGCTCTATTGACTGCTCGTCACCTATATCCGCAAATAACCTTTTAAATTTTCTTATCTTTGAATCACTTCTTGCCAGAACAGGAAGTCCTGACAATGAAAGGGCAACAGCCAGTCCTACCGTTTTCAATGCAACGGTTTTCCCGCCTGTATTTGGACCGGTAATAACCACCGAATTTATATCTTCAGGAAAGTCGAAATTTATCGGAACTACTTCCTCATCTTTAATAAGAGGATGTCTTGCTTCCTTTAAAGAAAGTGTTCCGTTTTCTTCGGGAAAAATAAATGACGCATTCTTTTTCATTGAATATCTGGAACATGCATACATAAAGTCTATTTCAGAGAACAGTTCTATATTTTGCTCAATTTTCTTTTGACTCTCTTTGATCTTTTCTGTGAGCTCTCTGAGTAATCTGTTGACCTCTTCTGTTTCTTTTGAATTAAGCAGCCTTAACTCGTTATTGATCGAAACCAATTCTTTTGGCTCGAAATAAACGGTCATGCCTGTTGAAGATGCGCCATGTAAAATACCTTCGTATATATTTTTTTTGGACGCCTGAAGTGGTACAACATACCTTCCTTCACGCGTTAACACAAGATTTTCGGAAAGTCCCTCTTTATATTTTGATAATATACTATCCATTTTGTGCCTTAGAGAACGGTTAAGTTTTTTCAAATCACTACGTATCTTCTTTAATGTAGGACTTGCTTTATCAAGAACTTCTCCTTCTTCTCCTATGCATCTATCAATTTTTGCAACGAGTGATTTCACATCAAACAAGCCTTTTGCTATTTCCCAGATCGCTGGATATTCTTCTGAATTACTATTTAAAAACCCTTTGAGTTTGGATAAGGATGTAAGAGTAAGTGAGATCTTTTTCAGTTCTTTGCCTTCAAGCACATATGATTTTTCGATTTTCTCAATAAATCTTGTAATATCATGGATTCCACCCAGCGGTATATCCCCTTGCGCATATAGCAGATCTCTCATCTGCCTTGATCTTTCGAGCTTATCTTCCGGTTTTTCTAATGGTCTGGATTCCCGAATTAAACGCTTACCATATTCTGTTGAAGAAAAAGAAGCAATTCTATCGAGGATCTTTCTATATTCAAGAAGCCTTAGTGTATCACCATGGATTTTCAAGTACATCGGAATAATTCACCTTTCTGACAACCGTTGGCATAATTTTTTCACGGTTTCTCTTATCATAACGATAGATCAAATAATATGTTAAACCCATTCCAGCAAATGAAGAAATGAGTGAATAATTATCCTCTAAACCAATGTAGTACATAAGTACAAGTATGCCGATAAATACGGTTAAAGGTATTCCATACAGAAACATGGCAACCTTTGTTGCTGAAAAATTCTTAACTTCGATTTCGACCAGATCCCCTGGTTTTAACTCAGTATCTCCTTTTCTCGCTCTTATCTTCACCTGCCTTGAACCACTTGCTGAACTGCAGGTTTTATTTACCGGGCATGTTTTGCATGCTTCAGATCTAATTTTCGAAAGAATCACAAAATTCTTTTCTACACTTTCTACCGTAGCCGTTTCACGCATCAACTCACCTTAAAATGTATATCCCAATTCAAGATTTACTTCCCATGAAGAAATAATTTCACCTTCAAAAAATGTCCCGATCTCAACTCCAGCTCCCAGACTTACATAAGCTGCCTGCAACCTTAAATATAGCTCTGGAAATATGCCAAGAAACCAACCGAATTTTTCGAATCCAGCTGTCATTAATCCAGTCCTGTGACCTACTTTATAGCCAAATACTCCTTCTGGATTTGAATCAAAAACCGTTCCATAGAATATTTTTGACACCACTGGCAATCTAAACTCACCGAAATAATCACTGGAACGCTTCTCAATATATGAAAAAGAGACTCCATATTCATTTAACAATTTACCTGTCGGAGTGGAATAATATTTTAACGTTCCTCCGTCACTGGCAAGTAATTCGAGTCCATCATATTTGAAAAAATCAGAATGAAAGATCTCCAGAGAAAATGTATTGCTAAAACACACCAGCGGAATAACCAGGAATAACATCAAGAGCCCGATTAGCTTCATCAAAGCACCTCCATGAAAATTATATCATGCAATTGTGTTTTAATCTGTAACAACAACCGAGGGCTCAATGATGCCCAAATTACAGAGGTTAGAAAGGATAGTTATGAAAGTAATGAAGCTAAATATATTATTTTTCTATTTAGCAAGTGCTGAAAGATAACCAACGGTATGAAACCTATCACCTG
>JAWODV010000060.1:0-6222 GCA_046483075.1 Kosmotogaceae bacterium
AAAGTGAAGAATATTATAAAATAATTGATAATATTCAAGATAAAAAAGTTAGCAGAATGAGAAAAAGAGTCTGTAAACAACAATAATAGACAATCACAAAAGTTATATAATAATTTTAAAATAAATAAAAAATTGAAGAATATTTATAAAATAAATCGATTTGTCTAAAAAATCATATTAAAGGCACAAATTATGGATAAAAACATGTAAATTCTGCAAAAAAGAAAATTTATCAGATGTTTTTATGGATGATTTTTAATTCTCTTTTTTCTAATGACAGCTGACTGGATTTTTCATCGTAATGCCAATTAATCAACTTCACTAGCGTCATATACAAAAGCCTGTTTTGGTGAAATACTTTGTATTGAGATGTTTATGGTAAAATCAAAAAACATAATTTATAAGCAGATAATATGATTTAAAGAGCAATGAGTAACTTTTGGAGGTGAAAACGCATAGGTTTATGCGTTGTTGATGTATGAGTAGCTTATTAAATATTATTGAAGTGAAAACAAAAAAGGACAGAAAAAGTTTTATTAGATTACCTTTTAACCTCTACGAGAAAGACCCAAATTGGGTACCACCTTTAAAAAGTGATATCACAAAAATCATTAGGGGTAAGGGTTCATTATTATTAAATAACGGCACTTATAATTTTTTTCTTGCAAAAAGAGGTAAAGAAATTGTTGGGAGAATTGCTGTCGGAATAGACGAGAAACTTAATGAATATAAAGATGTTGAACATGCTTATTTCACTCTTTTCGAGTCGGATAGGGATAAAAATACTGCAAAGCTTTTACTGGGATCAGCAGAAGAATGGGCGAAAAAACATTCAATGAAATATCTAAAAGGACCTGTATCACCAACAAATGGTGATGATTATAGAGGTTTGTTGGTAAACAACTTTGAAAATCCTCCTGCGATATTGATGCCTTACAATCATTCTTATTATGTGGATTTTTTTAATGAGTACGATGAGTATCTGAAATATTATGCTTTTGAGTATGATCCAGATACCAGTCTTAGTGATAGGCAAAGAAGGCTTGCTGCTATTGCGATGAAAAGATATGACTTTTCAGTAAAACCTGCTGATTTTTCAAATATTAAGAAATTATCGAAGGAATTTTATAAGGTAACGAAGGAAGCGATGCCTGATTGGGAAGAGGATATTATCCCACCAACTTACGATGAAATACTCGATATGGCCAAAACGCTCAAGATAGTTGCTGATCCTTCACTTGTAGTAATTGCTTATTCAAAGGATAAACCTATCGGTTATTTTGTTTCTTTTCCTGATTTTAGCGACATCATAAGAAAGATAAATGGTAGATTGTTTCCAATTGGCTGGATTAGATTTTTTATGGATAAAAAAAAGATAAAAAGGGCAAGAGCTGCAATCCTGTTTGTCGTTCCAGGATTTAGGAATAAAGGTGTTCCAATAGCTATGTTTGTAAAAGCACTGGAGGCTATGAAAAAGCAGGGTTTTAAAACTATAGAAGGATCATCTATTAGCTGGAAAAATTCGATAATGCTGGCCAACGCTAAGAGGATTGGTGGTAAACATTACAAAACATACGTGGTGTATGGAAAAAAGTTAGTGAACAGGGATCTTACGATGAAAGAGCTGTATGGTAACGCAGCTTGGAAATTCAATCAGGAACACATGATAAATATAAATGGCTAATAAAAATGGTACTTTCACATGTGAGGTGAGGTAATGAACATAGGTGTTATTGGTGTTGGGAATATTGGAAGTATTTTCGTGGAAAGGTTAATTGATACTGATGAGAATCATATTGTCATTTATGATAGAAATCCTTTACGGATGGACTCTTTTGCAGGGGAGGATAACGTTAAGGCCGCAGGCAGTGTTGATGAGGTTGTTGATAAGTCAGAATTATTAATAGTTGCTGTTAAGCCTCAGGATGCTGGAGAATTATTAGAAGAGTTGCGAAAAGTCAGTGTTAGCGAAAAGATTCTTGTTAGTACTATAACAGGTGTTACTACTGAAAAAATCAAAAAACTTGCGGGTGCAAATTTCATAGCAAGAATCATGCCCAATGTCCCTGCTGCTATTGGTAAAGGAGTAACTGGATTACACCTTGATGATTCTTTAGATGATGAGAAGAAAGAGAAGGTCTTGTCAATACTAAAAAAGCTTGGTGCTGTAGTTGAGGTTGAGGAGAAGCATTTTTCTGCTGTCACTGCTTTAAGTGGAAGTGGACCTGCATTTGTTTTTGTCATAGTTGAATCGCTTATAGACATTGGCTTGAAGATGGGTCTGTCCTATGATAAAGCAAGAGAACTCATTATTGATACTCTTATTGGCTCGGGAGAACTGCTTAAAGAAAGAGGAAGTCATCCTGGAGAGTTCAGACATCTCGTTACGTCACCATCTGGAACAACGATAGAAGGCATTTATTCTCTGGAGAGGGATGCTTTCAGAGGAACAATTATGAAAGCACTATTCGATACCTATATAAAAGCAAAAGAACTAAGCGAAGATATAGAAGACTCATATTAACAAGCCTTCTAAATCACTCTTTAAATAATTGAGAAGCTTCTTTCATTCTTTCTGTAACAGGGACATCAAAAGGACAACGTTCTTCACATACTTTACATTCAATACATTTATCAGGTTTTACATCCAGTTGTTTATATTCCTTCAGTGTGTAGGGTGAAATCTCATCGTGAGCAAGATCAAGTAATCTGTTTACTCTGGCTATATCGATATTTGCAGGACAGGGCAAACAGTGATTGCAATACATACAACTTCCTCTAATGTTCCATGCGGTGTTTGTATTGATTACCGAAAAATCCTTTTCTATGTCCGTTGCTGTAAGATATTTTAGAGCAGCTTTTAATTCATCAGTGGTTTTACATCCAGGAACAGTGGTTGCAACTCCAGGTTGAGATAGGGCATAGTGCAAACATTGTGTGGAATTTAGTACTATAGAACTGGGATTTTCTTTCCAGAATAACCAGCCAGCTGCATAAATTTTCATAGCAATTAACGATACCTGTTTCCTGGCACAGAGTTTATGTAATAACCTTCTTGAGGATTCGGGGGTTAATTTACCGTCTTTAGCGTATGGTTCATCTTTCCACAAAGTGTCAAGTTCTTCATCGCCTGCAGTTAAATCAAAAGCTGGGTTTACAGGAAACATGAGTACATCTATCAGGTCATTTTCCACAGCTTTTTTAGAAACTGGTACCTTGTGACTGCTCATTCCAATGAGTCTTGTTCTACCTTCTTTTTTCAATTTTAGGGCGAGTTCGTAAAGTCCATTTGGGCCAAAGGTTTTTTCAAAATCGTCTTCTTCGTCAACGAAGTGGATTACCAGTATGTCAACATAATCTGTTCCATATCTTTTAAGCATGTCATAGAAAAACTCTTCAGATTTCTTGACATCTCTCGATCGGACATATTGCCCATTAATATGAAGAGCACCAAGATGACCTGCAATAAGTATTTTGTCTCTTTTACCTTTAAAAGCATAACCAAAATTATCTCTGAAATCCGGGTTGGCTAAAAATAGATCGATATAATTTATCTCGTTTTCGATTGCAAGGTCTACTATGGAAGCAATAGTATTTATATTGGCTTTCTCAAGATGCTCAGTACCAAGCCCAATAATTCCTGCTTCAATATTAGAGTCACCAAGTGTTCTGTAATTCATTTAACTTCCACAACCAGAACAATCACTACTCTTACAACCTGAACAGGGAGAAGAAGATCCGTCTTTTGAAGCAACTGCGAAAATTGTAATAAGTTTCTCCAATTTTCCACCACATTCAGGACATACTCCAGGATCCTGATTTATCTTAAGAAGCAAATCGTCTTTCCAGCCACATTCATTACATTTATAACGATATATTGGCATGATATTCCTCCTTTTATGTCCTCATTATAGCAAGAAAAATAATTAATGTAGATAGACTATCCAGGTTCTATAATGTTAAATAGGAAGTGAAATGTATAAAAGGAGCATATTGAAATGTCGGAAATTGGCAGAGGTTATATTCATATCTATACAGGAAATGGTAAAGGAAAAACGACAGCTGCCTTAGGACTTGCATTAAGAGCAGCTGGTGTAGGATTAAAAACAAATATTGTTCAGTTTATGAAAGGGCAGCATTACAGTGAACTTGATTCAGTTAAGAAACTCAAAGGACGCATTCACATCGAACAATATGGAGACAAAGAGTTTTGTAGAATAACTGATCCTCCAGGTTCGAAGTTTATTAAACAAGCAAAAAGAGCAATAGCAAGGGTAAAGGAATTAATGGATCAGAAAGAATGCGATATTCTTGTAGCGGATGAAATAATCACATCGGTGCTTTTTCATCTTATTGGTGAAGATTCGGTTATAGAAATTATGAAAAGAAAACCTGATGGAATGGAACTGATACTTACTGGTAGAGGCGCATCGGATAGGCTTATCAATGAAGCTGATCTGGTAACGGAAATGCGAGAAATAAAACATTACTACAAGAAAGGAATCATCGCCAGAAAAGGTATAGAAATGTGATTCTCCAGTTTTTTAAAGTGAGTTCGTACCATGCAGATTATTTTTGTGAGGTGATATTTATGAGTATATCTACAGGTAGAGGAGACGAAGGGAAAACGAGCTTATGGTCAGGCGAAGAGGTTTTCAAAGATGATTTGAGGGTTGAATCCTACGGAACCGTTGATGAACTTAACTCTTTTCTGGGAAAAGCAAAACATGAATGTGCTTCGGCTGTTGTTAAAAATGCCATTCATAATATTCAGAAGGATTTGTTTAAAGTATCATCAGAATTGGCATCCAAAAATAATAAAAAGGGCAAATTAATTATCAAGGAAGATATAGAGAGTATGAAAAATCAAATTGATCATTTTGAAGCGGAAGTTGATTTGAAGGGGTTCGTCGTTCCGGGGTTGACAACACAATCAGCTTATATCGATATTTGCAGAACAATCGCAAGGAGAGCCGAAAGACGGATAGTGTCTTTGAGTCAAGAAGAAAAGATTTCAGAAAATTTACTCAAATACATAAACAAACTCTCTGATCTTCTTTATTTGCTTGCGCGTTATGAAGATCAGATTGTATAAAGTTATTTCAAAGAAAAAACAAGACAATAGGAGGCTTTTATGAATAATAACTCGCAAATGCTAATAAAAGAAGGGATCGGAAGCAGGGGCACCTTATTCACTCTCGAGAGTGATGGGTTTATTACAAGCGTTTATGTGATTCGTGGAGAAAAATTCAATTTTCTTATTGATACGCTCACCGGACCTGAAACCATTGCTGAAGTAAGGGACTTTATTAAAAAAGAATTGCCTGACAGGCCGCTATTCATTATAAACACTCATTCTCATTATGATCATACATGGGGTACATGCCTGTTTGACAATAGGCTTGTTGTGGCTCATGAAAAGTGCTATGAACTGCTTGATATGAACGAAAGGAAGCTCTTAAAGGAAAAGCCTGAATTTGCTGATGGAGAAGTTGAAATTGTTCTTCCAGATATCCTTTTCGAGGAGTCTTTGAGTTTCCCCGGGGAAGACCTTAAATTATTTTACTCCCCCGGACATACAGTTGATTCACTGAGCATATACGATGAAAAAGACAGATTGTTGTTTGTAGGAGACAACATAGAAATACCGCTACCAATGCTTCAATGGGAGAATCTGGAAAGGTTTAAAGAAACCCTGGAAGGCTATCTGGAAATGGACTTTGATATTTTACTTTCATCGCATAGCAGAGATATTGAAAGAAAAGATATTGAAGAACATATTAGCTATTTAGATGCAATCATGAATGGTAAGGATGAGAAGTACAGACAGGGAGAAATTGCAAAGATACATGAGTTTAATATGGAGAATCTCCGGAGAGAAAAAAAGTGAATCGAGAAGCCGAGAAGGGTCGAGAATCCGAGAAGGACCTAGAAGACGAGAATCCGAGAGCCCGAGAAAAATTTAAAATAACGAGAATCCGAGAGCCCGAGAAAGTGAGAAAAAACACGTGAACCGTGAACCGACAGGTGCAAAAACCGTTGATGTGCGTGTTGGGAAACACACGGATATGCTGCTTGAGGGACAGCAGGATGTGCGAGCTGCGCTCGGATTTGCGCCTACGGCAGTAATAAAGGTTTGAAATTCCCCAATTTTATGATTATTTTTGGTGTGTTGCATATCTTGTTTTGTTTTTTATTTGTATATATCTCAAAAATAATATT
>JAWODV010000064.1:0-66639 GCA_046483075.1 Kosmotogaceae bacterium
CATCTCGGCAATTTTTCCTTCATGAAGAGATATTGCACCCATTACCTGTACATCAAAAGGCCTCATATTAACGGTTCTTCTCGCACTTTCTCTTACCAATGCAAACGCTTCAGGTAAAATATCGTCAAGTTTCCCTCCATTATTTATTCTCTTTTTGAATTCTTTTGTTTTTTCCTTAAAATCCTTTTCAGTTAACTGTTTTACTTCGTCTTCTAGTTCATTCACTTTCTTAAGTGTGGATTTGTATTTTTTCAGGATTCTTTTGTTTTTGTCAAAAAATTTGCTAAATATACCCATTAAACTGGCACCTCTTGATTAATAAAAGCTAATTGTATGAATTACCTGTCCTTTATCATTAACAGTTTCTTGATACAATAATGCAGTATCAGATTCCAGCCCTGCAACTGTTTTATAAATCTTACTGATATCAATGAAGATTTCTACAATGCTTTCATCATTAAGCTTATTTCTAAGACGATTATAAGAATCCAGCTCGTTCAAATCAACGCCATTTTTTAGATGTTCAAGACCCTCTTCAGGTCTGATAGTCGTGATTAAGGCACGTGTATTATTAAACATAAAATAGAACGTATCTGTCATCATTTCTATTTCAAAAATTTTGTATTCTTTGAGTTGGTATTCCTTCGCATCCTTTTCTCTTAATGATTGTTTTTCTTCAATATAATCATCAGGTTTTCCTGTAAATTTCATCATTAAAATAGGTGTTTCAATATCTGAAATGATGTTGCCACATAATGTAACTTTTCCTTCACTCTTGCTTGATATCTGAACTATAAGGTCAGACAATTTCTGATAGGGCTTGAGATCCATTTCAAACCAGTAACTCAATTCATTACGAAGTGTCCCAACACTTTCACTTGGGAAAACAGCAACATAATCTCCAAATACTTTTTCTTCGATACCATTGTCCCCATTTATATTCCATGAATCAAATCTGCTCTGTTCTTCTTCTGATAGATAGGTGATGTTTTGGGATATTGTTGAAACAAAACGATCACCTTCTATTCCTGCAACTAAAAACGTTTCATCAACAGTATAAGGCCATTCCGCACCTAGTTCTATTTTGAAACAATCTGCATCAAAATAACCTGTTATCCAATTATTTTTACTTAAATCTGCCATTTTATTAGCGATCTCTTTCTTTTCGACTATCCCTTTATTCGTTCCTTTGTAAGTATCAAGAGCTTTATTAACTATTCTTTTCGAAGTTCCAACGATAATGTACTCTTTACCTGCAAAAAAATACAAAACACCATTATTACTTCTCATTTCGTTTACTGTTGACCCAGTTTGCACAAAGGGTTCCATCCCTAATATTGATGAAAATACCTTCAAAAGGAGTTCAGGTTCTTTTGATTTCCAAACAAGAAAAATATTTGAACTACTTGACTTTAAACTCTCAAGTAAATAAACAGGATCAAAACTAATAAGATCATTGACTCCCAGAACAAACTTTTCTCCGGCTATTAAAAAATCATTCTTCAATGCATCATTTACAAATTCTTCAGATTCTTGCCCTGTACTATCCCTTACCAGAGCTTCAAAGGAATTTTTTAACATACTTTCAAGGTCAACTTCGCGCGTTGCAAGGTATGCATTGAACAAATTAGTTTTTTCCTTTAAGGCTTTCAGATACTCATAGGTACTTCTTAAAACAAGAAAATAACCAGAATTTTCGGGAACAAAATCAAATATCTCCTGTCCATTAAGCAATGAAATTGTTAAAATCAAGAATAAAATTAAAAAAGCTTTTTTTATCATTATTTCTTATCCTTTATATTAATATCTGTAATTTTAATCAACTCTCAAATTCATCAAAGATAACCTTATGAAAGTACAAACCCTGAGGGGGAGCAGAGTAAGGTAGTTTGCTTCGATCTCTACTATCAATAAGTTTTTTTACATCCTCCGGCTCAATACCTCCAACACCGATTTGAGTAAGGGTACCTACAATATTTCTTACCATTCTACGCAGAAACGAAATACCTTCCACTCTAACCAAAAAAATGTCATGCTTTAATTCAATAATTCTTACGTCCTTTATCGTTCTTATTGGATCCCTTTCGTCCCTACCTGTTCGAAAAACAGTGAAATCTTTTTCTCCTATCAAGTATTTGGTTGTGTTACGCATGCTTTTAATATCCATTTTATATGGAAACCACCAAAAATACTTTCGCCTGAATATATTTGGTTCAACACAATTATCAATCAAATAATTATATATTCTCTTTTTAGCCGAAAATCTCGGACTGAAGTTGTTTCTAACTACGTACACCTTTCTGACGTAAATATCACCGGGAAGGTTCGCATTTAAAGCATCTTTCATTGTTTCTGGTTCAAGTCTATCCAGATAACTATCAAAAGAAACTACCTGCCCCAATGCATGTACGCCTGTGTCGGTCCTTCCTGCTCCTTCACATTGAACAGATTGCTTATGAATAATTTCTAATGCTTTTTCAATGTCGCCTTGAACCGTTCTTTGGTCAGGCTGAACCTGAAAACCATGAAAATCAGAACCATCGTATGCAACAATTGCAGCAAATTTCTTCATAGACTAACTCAGTTCTCTTTCTGGTTGGCGCTAAGCATTTCAGTATAAAGATATACAATGGAACCACTATCCCATCTAAGCTTTTCAAGATCTCCTTTATATACACCCCAGAAAATTTTCGTTATGAAGATTTCAGTATACTTAAGAACAAAGTGTTCCAATTTCTCTTTATTTATAGAAGGTATACCTTCCAATGTCTCACTTAACCAGTTTTCAAGAGCGCTATTTTCTGCATTAAGTTCACCGATTTCATATGATTCAAGGAACTTAACAATATCTTCGGTTATTTGTCGTAATGACAAAGAACCGACAAGTTCTTTTATCATATCACCATCATAGTAAGCTTCTATAAGCTCTGGTATCTCCAGCTCATATTTAAAATAAAGTAGATTATGATTGCTATGTTTACGTTGAAATATTATTTTTCTTCTCATAGATGATTCAAGCGCATAAGCACTCAGACAATTCCAATACTTGGTTTCTAGCATTTCTCCAGCACGGATAGATGACCAGGCAGAAAGATAACCACTCTTTACTCTGTGATTAAAGTGAATTTTTTTTGGAGTCATATAGTTTTTTTCGTTATACAAGATATGAACATAATTATTTTTCATCAATTTACCTGCTCCTTTACCATTTTTTCAAGTGTATCAAGTTTTATCTGTTTTTCTTCTTCAGATATTGCCTTAACCATCAAGTAGAATTTTATCTTGGGTTCGGTTCCTGAAGGTCTTACAATCAATTTAATATCGTTCTCATATTTAAGTTCTATAACATTTGATTTTGGTAACCCTTCAACACCTTCCAGGTAGTCAGTTTTCTCTATTAGTTTATTTTTTCCTACAATTTTTACCTGATCTTCACGAAAGTTCTTCATTATTCTCTGAATCTTTTTACTACCTTCATAGCCTTCAAAGTTAAAACTAAGAAGCTTGTTTCCATAATAACCATATTTTCTATAAATCTTATCCAGTTTTTTTAGAACGTTTTCACCTTGAGTCTTAATCTGCGATACCATTGTTACTACCAGAGCAGAAGCAACCACTGCATCTTTATCTCTTACATGTGTACCATATAAGTAACCAAAGCTTTCTTCAAAACCAAATAAAAATTTACCTTTTCCGGCCTGTTCATTTTTTTCAATTAATTCACCAATGAATTTGAAACCTGTTAAAGTTTCCTTCAATTCAATATTATTGTTCCGGGCCATTTCCTTTGCCAGGTCAGTTGTTACGATTGTTTTCACAATATAATAATCCTTATCGCTTTTACCCTTTTCTATTAAATAATTAAAAAGGAGTACACCAATTTCATTTCCTGACAACCTTACATATTCTCCATCTACAAGACACATGATCCCCATGCGGTCACAATCTGGATCTGTTGTGATAATTATATCTGGCTTCGTTTCTTCAGCATTTTTTAGTGACAGGGCAAAAGACTTTTTGTCTTCAGGATTAGGATACTCCAGAGTAGGAAAATCACCATCAGGCGTTATTTGCTCTTTAACTACTGAAATTTTGTGTCCAAGCTTCCTAAGTACATCAGTAACATATGGATGTCCGGTTCCATGTAAAGGGGAGTACAAAACCTTTACTGGTTTTGAATTGGGATGAAGATCGTTCATTAAATCAATTATGATTTTCTCAAATCTTTCTTCAGTTTCTTCAGGAATAGTATTTATCATGTCATTTTTTTTCTCATTTCTATCAAAATAGTCAACTTTTTTTATTTCGGACATTATCTCATTGGCAACTTTTGGAACAGCCTGAGTCCCATCAGAAGTATAAACCTTGTAACCATTGTATCCGCTAGGATTATGACTTGCCGTAATAACTATGCCTCCAGAGCAATTTAGATCTCTTACTGCAAAACTTAACAGGGGCGTTGGAGCGGGTTTAGAAAAAACATAACTCTTTACTCCCTTACTGGATAGTACTTCTGAAGATATTTTTGCAAATTCTTTTGAATTATTCCTTGTGTCAAAAGCTATTGCAACACTTAAATCACGGTCTTTATTGTTTTTCTTCAGCCAATTCGCAAAACCCGTTGTTGCTTTGGACACCAAGTAGTTATTCATTCTATTTGTTCCAGCACCCATTAATCCTCTCAGACCACCTGTTCCAAATTCGAGATCTTTATAAAAACTATCCATTATTTCATCTTCATCCATCGTCTTTAGAACTTTCAACAGATCCACTTCGACATTTTTCATCCATCTGTTGTACTCTTCCTTTATCTGGCTCCTGTTTCTGTTCAAATTCACCATCCTCCTACTCCTTCAATATGGTTTATCCTCCCATCTGATAGAACTTCAACTACATCGATTCTGCATGATTCATAATTCGGATTGTTCATGCTTATATATCTATTAGCTGCCATCTCAATTTTCTTTAATTTTTTTCTGTTTATTCGCAAACGGGGTGGGAAATCAGGATTTCCTCCCTTAACCTCTACAAACACAAGGGCCTTCCTAAACTTCGATATGATATCTATTTCAGCAAAACCATAATTTAAATTTCTTTCAAGAATATTAAATCCTTTTGCTGCCAGGTAACGACAGGCTATTTCTTCATATTCCTTTCCTGCAATTCTAGACATATCAATAAATCTTCGGTACCTTGAGATAGCGACCCTCTGAATCAGGAAAAAGTTCAGTTAATTGCCCTTTGTCTTCAAAATCCTCTGGTACATCTTTTCTCAATTTCAGATTACTTTCATTTGGTGTTATCTGTTGCTCAATATTTTCTAAATCAACCTCTTTAAGCTGTTCAATATATGCAAGTATTTTACTGATATCCTTTTTCAAGAATTCTTTTTCATCCTTTTCAAGATTCAATTGAGATAATTCTTGAAGATGCTTAAGTAATTTTTCATCAACATTTATGCCTTTCTTATTCATATTCTTCACCTCTATTCCAGCTCTACTTCTTTAAGATAATTGGCTGCATGCTCGGGTGGAACAGGATTTATATAAAAACCTGAACCCCATTCAAAACCTGCTACATGAGTTAATCGAGGTACAATTTCCAGATGCCAGTGATAATAATCCTTTCCTTCCAATCTTTCCATGCCTGTGTGTAACATGAAGTTATATGGAGGGTTATCCAGTGCACTATATATTCTAAATAAAACATTTTTCAATATATGTGCAAAGTTTTCTACTCCACTAGACTCTATTTTCCCAAAACTAAATTGATGTTTTTTAGGAAGAATCCAAGTCTCAAAGGGAAATCGTGAAGCAAAAGGCTCAAATGCAATAAAATCAGAATTTTCTTCTATGACACGATTTCCTTCAAGTATTTCCTGATTAACCGTATCACAAAAAACGCATCTATCTTTGAATTTGTAATAATCTCTGCTCCCGTCAATTTCCTCCATTACACGTTTTGGAACTATTGGAGTTGCTATAAGCTGGCTATGAGAATGCATTAATGATGCCCCTGCCTCTTTACCATGATTTTTAAATATGAGCACATAACTTATCTTTTCATCCTTTTCCAGGCTTGTAAATCGTTCTTTATAGGCCCATATTATCTCTTGAATTTGCTTTAAGGGCATTAGTGCCATATTAGTATCATGCTCGGGTGTTTCTACAATAACTTCATGTGTCCCAAATCCTCTAATAACATCATACATACCATGTCCAAACTTTTCTGGAGTTTCCTCGGGATCCAGTGCAGGGAATTTATTGGGAACTACCCTGATCCACCAGCCTGGTTCATCCTTATTTGTATTCGCCGGTCTAAAAGCCATTATTTCAGGTGGTGTTGTGTGTTCGTTGCCTGTATCAAAGGGACAGAAGCTGTTGGTTTTTTCTTCAGATGCGGTAGCAAAGTCCTTTGGCCTTTTTGAACGTTCAGTTGCTATAATCACCCATCGTTTTAATATTTGGTCTTTGCGTAGTTCAGGCATTATCTATATTCCTCCTAAATTTTATAATTTCTCTATATAGCTCCTTATACTCCCTTGCAGACCTTTCCCAAGAAAAATCAGTTTCCATTGCATTATCGATGACTTCTCTCCATAATTTGTTATCTCTGTAACAATCCAGGGCTTTGTTTATAGTTTTTAACAGATCATTCGTTTTATAGTTATGAAAACCAAATCCATTTCCCGTTCCTTTAACTGGATCAAATTCTTTTACACTATCCTTCAACCCACCAGTATAACGTACTATGGGAACAGTACCATATCTCATAGCAAACATCTGACCAAGACCGCAGGGCTCATACTTTGAAGGCATAAGAAACATATCTGCCCCAGCATAAATAAGCTGTGCAAGATCTATATCAAACATAATCTTTGCAGATATTTTTTCAGGTGCCTTTTCAGATAACCTCTTTAAAAGTTCTTCGTATTTCTTATCACCAGTACCCAAAACTACCAGTTGAGCATCCAGTTTTACTAATTCTTTAGAGATACCGGATAAAAGATCTAGTCCTTTTTGATCATATAATCTTGTAATCATACCTATCAAAGGCATTTTGTTTTTTGGTAATTCTAAGGATTTCAGCAATTTATTTTTGCATTTACTTTTTCCAGAAATATCTGAACTGTCAAAATTGTAAGGAATTCTCACATCTGTTTTTGGATCGTATTCATCATAATCTATGCCATTCATAATACCGACCAATCTATCTGAAACTTCTCTTAATGTTTCGTGTAATCCCATTCCAAATTCTTCAGTTTGAATCTCTCTGGCGTACTGTGAACTGACAGTACTAACATAATCAACAGTTAATATTCCTGTTTTAAGTAAATTGAAGTTACCTTCATTCTGACTTATCTTTTTATCCCATAGATTTTTTGAAAGACCGGAAAGCGAAAAATATTTCTTTGAGAAGCTTCCCTGATATCCAAGATTGTGGATGGTAAGAAGTGTTTTTATATTCTTATCGATTTCTTTAAGATAAGCTGGAATAACTGCAGTTTGCCAATCGTTAGCGTGAGCAATATCAACACCTCTTTCTGAAATAAATGTAGAAGCAACATCACAAAATGCAAGTGCCTGTTTCGCCAAATCAGATCCTCCATATACATCTTCTGAATCAATTAATCTTTCGTTTCGAAATAGAAAAACAGGAATGTCTGTTTCCGGTAAATTTGTTCTATAAATTTTAAAGAGAAAAGCCTCTTTTATAAATCTTGTCTGAATTTCTTTTATATAAACAGAATGTCCAATTTTGTTCTCAACAATACTGTGAAATGGCATAACTATTTCAACATTAACACCATTTTTAGCCAAGTATTTTGGTAAAGCTCCTACAACATCAGCCAGTCCACCAACCTTTGCAAGTGGGAAAACTTCATATGATGCTAGAATAATCTTCATTAAATCACCTCCTGGAAATCGGCTCATCGTGTGGAAATACGATCAAATCTGCCTTTTTTGCGTAATGTAATACAATTTCAGATGCTTGATCTGTATGCATTCCCTTTTTCATTTCATAATAGTTTATCTGTCTTGGACATATATCACCACACAAGAATACATTCCCTTTATTCTCTGTGTTTATGAAAAAAGAAACATGGTCACGTGAATGAAAAGGGGTTTCTATTACTCGAATCGTTTTCCATAACAACTTATTTTCAAAAACTTCAATCTTTTTCCAGCTGTTTAATATGTTTGTATATAATTGACCTACAATGGGACCAAATCTCTTGTAATTTCTTGTTGAATATGATTCATGAAGATGAACAGTCGCATTTTTAAAGAAAATTGAATTGAAAGCGTGATCCATATGGAAATGTGTTAAAAGTATATCAGTTACTTGCCCGGGTTCTATTTCCTTTTCTACCAAAGCCTGTTCTAAAAAAGGAATAGATGGTAGGTTACCAGGATCGATCAAAATAGTTCTTGACTCATCTTTAAGCATAGTGACAGTACTGGAAGGCGCGTCAACTGATCCTGGAATAAAGATGGTACTACCGGGAAGCAAGACATCAAATCTCAACTAAACCACTCCAAAGTACACAATACTTGCTACACCAAATATTATACAGTAAATTCCAAAAAGCTTTAATTTGCCTTTTATAACCAATTTTTTTAACAACCACAATCCTAATAAACCCGCTAAAAAAGAAGCTATAAATCCGTAAAAAAGAAAAACATTATCTATTGTTACTCTGCTTAACTGGGTTAATCCAGCACCCAGAGTTATAGGTAAGCTCAGAAGAAATGAGAACCTTATTGCATCTTCTCTATTTAATCCTATCAACAAGGCGGCAAATAGAGTGGCACCGCTTCTTGAAATCCCGGGTAGTATTGAAAATGCTTGAAAAAAACCTATAATTATGGCCCCTTTAAATGCCATATTTGTCATTAGTTGATTACCCTTTAATTTATCGCTTGCAAAAAGGATAAATGCAGTAATGAACAGCATTAATGAAGGAAACAAATAACTTGAAAAGGCACTATCAATTTGATTTTCAAAGAGCAAGGCTACCACTACTGCAGGAACAGTGGCAAGGAAAAGCAACCAGAATAATTTCAGAGAATTTTTCCTTTCTTTTTCTATAAAAAAACCTTTAAAAATTTTCAACAAATCTTTATAGGTAAAAAATAGAACAGCAAAAAATGTTCCCAAATGGAGAAAAGCAAAAAGTGCCTTAAGATTTTGGGCATCCAGCTCAAGTCCAAAAAAACTTGAAAAAATTGTTAAGTGTCCTGATGAAGATACCGGAAGGAATTCTGTTAGTCCCTGGATAATTCCGAGAAAGGGAATTAATAGAATATCAGACACTAAAACCCTCCTCTTCCGATACGGAATCAAAGACAATATCATTTTCTTCTAATATCCCGGCTATATATTCAGAATTCATTTTTTCAGTTCTAATTATCACCCTTTTCTGTCCTCCTTCATCAGGTGTTGTGATTAATGACAAAATATTTATCTCTTCATCCGCCAGAACATCCACAATTTTTTTCAGATACCCGGGCCTATCAGGTAACAAAAAGGTAATTCTGACACTTTCAACTGCCATGGACGTTATTTCCATTAACGCTTCAAGTACCTCAAACACTGTTATAACGCCCTTCAGTTTCAGTTCTTCATTAACAACAGGTACCACAAAATCGTGACTTTCAATCAATAATAAGACTGCGTCCTCAACCAAATCTTTATCAAAACAATAATAAGTCACATCAGAAGCAACGTCCCCGAGTTTTTGTTCAGGGTCAAACTTCTTCAGATCTTTCTTTTTGATTACACCAGTCAGATAGCCGTTTCCATCCTTTATTACAACTGTACTCAAATTGAATTCTTCTTTTTCTTTAAATACATCAGCTATCTTCTGCTCCGTTTTAAAAATTGGATAAGCCTTATTAATCCACTTTTTCACAATCATCTGTTCACCCTCTTTCTAAGTCTCTTTTGTTATAATACAATAATCGATGAATTCAGTTCAACTCCATTAAAAAAATCCAGGAGGAATTCGTATGGAACAGGGAATAATGAAATTGCTGGAACTCGCTACAAATTTATTTACCATGTTCCGCTGGAACAATACACCTACAATGTTGCGAACAAACGAAGCAGAAAATGCCTTCGTATCCGCTCAATTTGCTTTGCTGATGTCAAATCTTGCCCGAAAATCCAAAATGAGAGTCAATGAAAAAGAATTACTTGAAAGAATCGTTCTCAAAGAACTCCCAAAATGCGTACTGTCCGACATCTCTGTTGATACAAAAATACTGATAAGGGATTTAGACCCTGAAAAATGGAACGCTGTATATAACACTGCTGTTAACGAGGTAGTTGATTATCTACCTGAGACCAAAAAAAATCAGTTCTCCTCCATTATACACAGAGCAAAGGACGATTCGGTAGAAGGTAAAATCATCTCTGCTTCCGACCTTCTTTCGGCAAGACTCGAGGCAGATTTACATAATAGAATTTTTCCAGAATATTATGGTGTAATTTTAAAAAGCTTTGACGATAGACTTTCACGATACAATAACTTTCAACCGTATAGAGACCTTGTTAATAGCCAGTGGTTCACTACTTATAAAGAATCACTCATAGTGTTGATTCGAGCAGTAAGATGGAACAGACTTAATCGTAATGTCAAAACAACGGTTGCCGGTCATTCGTTTTATGTTGCGCTTATCAGTTTTCTTTTTTCATATGAAGAAAAATCAAAAAACGTAAAACTGGATGAAATTGAGATAATTAAAAGAGCATTATTGCACGATATTCCAGAGAGCCTGACTGGCGACATTATCACACCGACAAAACAAAAAGTCACGGGTTTTGAAGAATTGGTAGAAAGAGTGGAAGAAGTAATGGTTACAGACAAATTACTGAATGATATGCCCGAAGAATTAATCTCGGAGTTTAAAAACAAAATTCTTAAGCCCTTTGAAGGGATTAACGGAAAACTGGTAAGAGCTGCTGATTTAACTGCTGCAATAGTTGAATGCCTCATGGAAATAAAATCCGGTAATAATCAGATGTCCTTCAGGATAGCCTTAAATAATATGCTTGATCAACTGGTTGAATCAGAATTTTCTGCCGTCAAACAAGTTTCAGACTTCTTTAAACTATCCTTTGAATGGACTGGAAGATAGTTTTCAGAATCTATTTGTTCAACTATTCAAGAAGAATATCTGATCCAAAACTATAAATTTTCTAAACTTCTCTATGCATGTACTTGAAACAAGTTATAGTACAATAAATTGATGAGCTTAGAAGAAAGAATCACTAAATTAAAAATCGGAAACGAGGATGGAAAATACATTCTTTACTGGTTGCAGGCTTCGCAAAGAACAGAAGAAAACGATGCTTTAAATTTTGCCATCAAAAAAGCCAACGCTAAAAGAAAACCCCTGATCGTTTTTTTCGGAATCTACAGGGATTATCCCCATGCAAACAACAGAAGTTTTAGATTTATGATCGAAGGCTTACAGCAAGTAGCTAACAGTTTAAACCAACTGGGTGCTAAATTTGTATGTAGCGTTATCTTTCCTCCTTCAGGCGTTGAGAAACTTGCAAAAAAAGCATCTTATGTTGTATTCGATAAAGGGTACACCAAAATACAAAGAAAATGGAGAGCAGATGTTCTAGAGAAAATTGACAATACTGTTTATGAGGTTGAAGCAGACATCGTCGTACCTATTGAGATAGCTTCAAGCAAAGAAGAATACAGGGCTTCAACACTGCGAAAAAAGATCTGGAAACATGTACCAACGTTTTTAAAGATAAATGAAAGAGAAAAACTAAAAGAAAAGATTAATCATGAATCACTGGAAATGGATGCCGTTGATCTATCCGATATAGATGATTTACTTTCAATGTTAGATTTGAATAGCAAAATAAAACCTTCAAAGAAGTTTCGAGGAGGGACCACCGAAGCAAAAAAAATACTAAAAACCTTCATCAATGATAAACTTTCAAAATATTCAGAACTAAAAAATGATCCTGGTAGTAGTTATTTGTCAGATATGAGTCCTTATCTTCATTTTGGTCAGATATCGCCGGTTTTTATAGCACGTGAAATCAGGAAACAGGATGTTAGAGGAGCTGGCGATTACCTTGAAGAACTAATTGTAAGAAGAGAATTGAGCAGAAATTTTACCCATTACAACGATAATTATGACAGCCTGGAAGGACTACCTGACTGGTGTAAAAAAACGCTGAATGAGCATTCTGATGATAGAAGGGAATATACCTACGATCTCAAAGAACTTGAGAATTATAAAACCCATGATGAATACTGGAATGCTGCTCAAAAAGGAGCTAGTGATAACGGGAAAAATGCATGGATACATGAGAATGTACTGGGGCAAAAAAGTAATAGAATGGTCTAAAACTCCCCAAAAAGCATATGATAATTTAATATTTCTAAATGACAAATATGAACTCGATGGCAGAGATCCCAACGGTTATACAGGAATCCTCTGGTGTTTTGGGAAACACGATATGCCCTTTAAGGAAAGAAATATTTTTGGGAAAGTGCGTTATATGAGTAATAGTGGATTGAAAAAGAAATTTGATATGGATAAATATGTGGAAAGAATTTCAAAACTTTAAAATCTGGTACTAGCGAATTAAATAGTACCGGCTTCAAAATGCATAAAGCATTTTTTCTGAAAATCTTCTGAAAAAAGTTATATTTTTTATCTTAAACGGTTCTTTTTCAAAATAATATGTATTCTATAATTATCCCTGGACCACCTACAAAGATACTAGTATATAAGATCACCCAGATCAGCACCATCCACGAAATTTTCGTTTATCTTTGAAAGCGCTTCGGCTATATCTGAAGGGGAGTAATTCAATTCGATACCAGATAAAACCTGGTCAGCGATACTAATTATTTCTGCAACAGTAAAACCATCCAGTGGTGAAGTCCCAAAAGCTAATACAAGATCCATTAAATTACCTGTAGCAGGAGCAAAATCTTGATCGAAAAGATCAAATCCAACATTCAATTTTGCAGCAAGTAGTTGATTTACTAATTCGTTCTTTAAATCTTTGGATTTAGGATTTAAATATGTAGAATTTATGGATGAAGGTTGACCACCTGATGGCAAATAATCTGTTATTGCTTGAGCAAAAGTTAATATTACAACCTTGCCACTCAGAATAACACCAACAATTATTCCCCCTTTGGGGATCCCATAAAAGTTATTATCAATTTGATTAAATACCACAAACTCAATTCATCCAAAGAATTAAACAGATAAGCTGTTATTTTTTATATTTTTTTGAGAAAACATATTATAACTAGCCTTTTAAAATAAAATGTTGTCCTAAACCTGTCTTTATAAATTCCAAAACAAATATGTGCATAGCAATCATTAGTGATATGAGTTAAAACATTTTGTAAATGAGCGATTTTATGGTACGATAAAGAAAATTATTATACGGAGTGTTAAAATGCTTAATTTCAAAAAGTCTCATCACAAATTCAATAATTTCAATAATAACGGACCTGGTTTCGTCGGCCCTTTGTTGTTGTAATATAAACATTATTCAAAAGGACCGATGGATGAAACCATCGGTCTTTTTTTATAAAAAGGAGGGATTATTATGCAAGAAACATCAATTAGTTCCGCAATTAAAGCTCATCTCAACAATGTAATAGTAAGAAATGCTGTATTAATTAAATCCAGAATTCTGGAAGAATCTGCAACGTTCTTAAGAAATAACGGTTTTGTTGAACTACTTCCTACAATTATTTCTCCTATCACGGACCCCTTAAATCATGAAGTATTCAATAATTCAATAAATTATTACAATCAAAACTACAAATTAACCCAATCAATGATTTTTCATAAACAACTTGCTGTTACCGTATACGAAAAAATATTTATAATTTCACCAAACATAAGACTGGAAACATCAGAAAAATCTGTTTCAGGAAAACATCTATTTGAATTCACCCAGATAGATCTTGAGGTCAGGGACGCCACAAGAGAAGACATAATGAAGTTGATGGAGGATCTCTTTGTATATGTGATTAAGGAAATTTGTAATGATTGTTCTGAGGAGCTGAAAAATCTAAACAGTGAAATATCAGTTCCCAAACAACCCTTCAAAAAAATCCCGTATTTTGATGCACAGGAGCATTACGGGGATGATTTTGAATTGAAATTAAGCGAAGATATTAATGAACCAGTCTGGTTGATTGATATACCCGTATGGGAAAGAGAGTTTTATGATAAACTGTCCTCCGATGGTGTGACCCTAAAAGATATGGATCTTATATGGCCAAAAGGATATGGCGAAGGTTTATCCGGTGGAGAAAGAGAATTTGATTACAATGAAATTATGAAACGGCTAGATGGAAAAGAAAAAGATGTTGAAGAACTGGCCTGGTATCTAAAAATCGCTGAAGAAGGAGCACTCTTGTCCTCTGCAGGTTGCGGATTTGGAGTTGAACGATTTACAAGGTATTTATGCAACCTGGAACACGTAAAATTCACAAGATTATTTCCCAAAATACCCGGTCTTTTTAGTATTTAGTAAAGCTTTTATAAGAAGATGTGATATTTAGTTAAAAGGCCCTGATGATTTTTACCCATGTGTTTATTCAACGTCATCGGGGTTTGGTGCCTTTTCAACTTCAAAATCATTGTCCATTAATTTCACGATATCTTCATAATCTTGCATGTTCTCAACTGGAGCATCTATTACAATATCTCCAACCTTTGCAAATGGTTGCTCTTCAGCTACACTTTTGTCTATAAGCGTAAATACCGTTCCTGATTCTACATCTCTTATTTCATACTCCCAGTGAGCTTCATTTACAAGCTCACTTTCTGCTATGTCTACCTGATACACTCCAAGAACCTGTCCGGTTATATACTTCATTAATTTCACACCTTTCTTTTAAAGTACTACTCACTTTAATCATACCATTACAAAACTCTTGTTTTTTTACAAAAACCTGCCTGATTTTTCATTGGCATAACCAAACATGAATTTATTACAATAAATAGTATAATTTTTTTAAGGGAGTGTTTTATATGAGATTAATCAAACAACTATTCAAAACAAGAACCTCTAAAAAAGACCTTGAATATCTAATATCTTTTCCAGAGAAGTATAATAGTAATAATAAATGGTTCTGGCCAATGATTTTGTACCTACACGGAACTATGGCAAAGAGTACTAATATAAATGACTTAAAGCTCAACGGTATACCGAAGATAGTAAATGAAATGGAAGACTTTCCTTTTATTACAGTATCCCCATTGTGCCCCTTTCAAACGATCTGGAGTGACCTTTATGTTGAGATTAAGGAAATGATTGTTTTTTTAAAAAAGGATTATCGTGTCAACGATATTTATTTAACTGGTTACAATATGGGAGGTCATGGTGTCTGGATGATAGCTTCTCATTATCCGAAAAAGTTTAGCGCTATAGCTCCTGTATGTAGTGGACCAATAGAAAAAGAGAAAACAAACAGCATTGTAACTTCTTTACTCGAGGTTCCTGTGCTAGTTTATCATGGTAGAAAAGATAAAATTGTACCACTCCAAGAAGCAATGAAAATTCCTGAAAAAATGAGAGAGAAAGGTGGAGATATAAACGTAAAACTTTTTGATAACATAGGGCATGACTGCTGTATAAAAGCTTACACAGATCCAGAACTCTACGAATGGTTTATTTCCCACCATAAAAGTGAGGGTGGTTGAATAGAAATGTCAGTTTCTTACAAATGATTAAAAAATGTCAGGAGGTGGAGCTTTGAAAGTAGTCGTATTACATAAATTAACAAAAGAGTGGTTAACCAAATTTGAAAAAATTAACGATGAGTTTTCTGAGCACGAGATAATAACGTTTAATAAAGCCAATCCATATGAACATATTGAAGATGCTGATATTATTGTAGGCGGGCATATTAAAGATGAAGAGCTGGAAAGAGCGAAAAATCTAAAGGCAATTTTTGTTCCCTGGGCAGGTGTTAATGGCTTACCATGGGAAAAGATCAGAAAAAAGAACATAACAGTCAGTAATAATCATGGAAATTCTCGTTTTGTAGCTGAAAGAGCAGTTAGTATGCTTCTTGCTTTGTTGGGAAAAATTGTCCAGTATCACAATGATCTTGCAAAGGGTATATGGCATGGCTTTTCTGCCGGAGCACCAGAAAGTGATATGTGGGACACTCTTCAAGATAAAACGTGCGGTATTATTGGATATGGGAGTATCGGAAAGAACATAGCTCGCTTTATTAAATGCTTTGGTTGTTCAATCATCGCTCATAAAAAACGTTCATCTAACAAAAACGATAATCTTGTAGACAGATTTAGTTTTGATCTGTACGAAACGCTTGAATCATCAGATATTGTCTTCATTTCTTTACCGCTAACAAAAGAAACAATAGGACTTATTGGGAAAAAAGAGTTCGAGTATCTTCATGGGAAATATCTTGTGAATATCAGCAGAGGAAAAATCGTAGAAGAGGAAGCGTTATATCAATCGCTGAAGAATAATCAACTGAAAGGGGCCGCTCTTGATGTCTGGTACAGCTATCCAGAAAAGCGTGATAAGCCTGCTTTACCTTCAAAGTATCCTGTGCATACATTACCCAATGTTGTTCTCTCGCCACACGTTGGAGGATTCACACCAACAAGTCTACAAAGAATGTCCCAGGAATCCTATGAACAACTAAAAGAATTTCTAAAAAATGGAACGATAATTGAAAAAGTTGATCCTGACTTAATGTACTGATTTTTTTGTTCTCTATAAAGTCCTTTGGAACTTATTTTTGGTTTTGTTATACTTTATTTAACAATTTTTTGAGGGGGGAAATTCATGGGAATGGAAAAAAATGACAAAAATTTTGATGACGAGAAGAAATTTACTCAGGAGACAAAGATTACTTATTCAACATTAAAAGGTCTTTCATATTGGGCAGGTTTTCTTGGTATCTGGATACTGATTGGAGCTATACTTGGTTTTATTGGCGCAATACTTGGTGTAGCAACCGGTGGAATGACAGGACTAGGTGCTGCCATACCCTCAGTGATAGCTTCAATTATTGTCTTTATAATGGGTTATAAACTTAGAACAGCCAAAAAAGAGATAGAAGAATATATGCTAAGCCAATCCAGCTATAAACTGGAAGGTGGACTTGATAATCTCAGAGCATTTTTTAAAATTCAGGGCATTCTTATAATAATCGCTCTTATTTTCGCCATTATAGCAGTAATAGCTGTTCTTGCTAATCCAGGTTATTTTGAAGGATATCCTTATAGATAATCAAAAAGTTTTCACACAGTCTTAAGTTAAAAAAACCGCCTTAAAGGCGGTTTTTATTATATAATATTCAAAATTCATAACCTACTTCTAAGTAATAAAATCTACCTACAGAACCAAAAAAATCTTGAATAAAAGCAAGGGTATTTAATTCAAGAAAACCATGTTCACTGAAATACCAGCCTCCGCCAATTCTAATGGGGGCCATGCCTGGTACATTTCCTGCAAGTATTACAAGTACAGCACCGATATCTCCCATTACATAAAAGTTGCCAATATCAAATTTTCCCCCAATATAAGCATGCCAGATAAAACCGGGAGGAAAAGGAATCAAAGCAGAACCTTCACCTAATGATGCTCCAAAAAACATGAATGGTGTGGAAAGTCCAGCGTAGACAGGACCAAAGCTTATCCTTGGATCAATCCCTATCACTCCGCCAGCTGTTGGTGTCCCTGGAACTCCTAACGAATAATTTGTGAAAAACAACGAATTCAGACCCACTGAAAATTCTCCGAAAAGTGCAACTCCTAAAATAAGTACTAAAGCTAAAATGATATAAACTTTCATTTTTTCACCTCCTTTTAATAGTTTAGTCAATTCTAATATTAATTACCTAGTGTTTTACAAACTGTCACATATGAAAAAAAGAAGATAAATAAATGATGTTAAAATAAATGTACAAACATCAAAAACAAATATGCAAATTTCTGTAATCCGGAGGTGCTTTGAAAATGAAATCTTACCGAAAAGAGCTTTGGTTTAACACAAACAAACGCAGAGAACTGATAAATATTACTGACCAGATTAGACAATGTGTTAACGAAAGTGGTGTAAAAGAAGGTTTTGTACTGGTTAACAGTATGCACATCACCTCCAGTGTTTTTATAAATGATGATGAACCGGGATTGCATATTGATTTTGAAAGATGGCTTGAAAAGTTAGCCCCAGAGAAACCATATTCACAATATGATCATAATAAGTTTGAAGATAATGGTGATGCACATCTCAAGAGAACGATCATGGGACGAGAAATTGTAGCTGCAATAACAGAAGGAAAACTCGATTTTGGTCCATGGGAACAGATTTTTTACGGTGAATTTGATGGTATGAGACAAAAAAGGGTTCTTGTTAAGATAATTGGAGAATAGTTAACAGGTAAGGTGCAAAAGTGCACAAACCTTCATTTTTTCAAAAGACTTATTGTAGATTTCTTTAGCCAGCTCTGTATTGACTATTTTTACAGTTATATATTTGTTTTCAAGCAGTTCTTTTACCTCTTCAGTAACGCACATTCTACCCGATTTACCTGTTCCAAAAATAACCATATCAGGTTTAATTTCCAGGATATTATCAAGATCCTCAGGATAAACCTTATGACTCTCTTTTCTCCACCAATCAATTATTTTATCGGGGGTAATAATGATATCGTTTTCATAGGTTTTCCCGTTTATACGGATGTAACCAAATCCGTATTCTTCGATTTTCATGTAAATACCTCCATAACAATAATAACACTCATTCAGATGCTTAAAAAATATAAACGAATTCTGAATTATTCTAAAAGAAGAAACTCACATAAATAAAAACAGATAAAAGTTCGTTATACTATTTAAAGAACAGCTTTATAGTATGGAGGATAAACTGATGTCTCATGTAATTCTAAAGGGAACTATTGCATTTGCCGTTGCTACGCTTATTTCTAGGTCTACCGGACTTATAAGAGACATTTTTTTTGCAAATTATTTTGGAACATCAGTTGTTTATGAAGCATATCTGGTAGCAATTTTAATCCCCTTTTTTCTTAGAAAGATATTTGCTGAAGGTGCATTGTCACTGGTTTTTGTTCCTATGTTCAAAGAACGTTATCAGATATCCAAGACCAGCGCGTTTAAATTCGCTTCAACTATTATTATACTCATCATTATTATCACAGGAGCGATTTCATTATCAGGCGTAATTTTCTCAGAACCTCTTTCCCTGACCTTTGCTGGAGGTTTTGACAACGATGCCATCGCATTGACTGCTAAACTAATGAAGATTACCTTCCCTTTCATTTTACTGGTATCGCTATGGAGTATTTACTACGGTATTCTAAATAGCATGGGCGCTTTTTTTATAGCAGCTCTATCTCCTGCTTTTATCAATCTTGCTACAATCACAGGAATTCTTTTGTCAAAACATTTACATCAGCCCATTTTGGGACCAACAATAGGATTCTTGACCGGGGGAATTGTTCAACTTCTTTTGTTGATGATTTTCTCACATATGAAAAAATTCAATTTCTATTTCAGTTTCGATGAAAAAGCTGCCAGGAGATTTTTAAGTCTTTTTCTGTTAACAGTTATAGCTCCCGCTATTAACCAGTTAAACTCAATGGTTGACGTCAGAGTAGCTACGGAATTAAAAGAAGGAGCTGTTGCAAGCCTTCAATACGCTATGAGATTATATCAGCTTCCCCTTGGAATATTTGCCATTGCTGTAGCAACAGTATCTCTGCCGGAGTTTACTGCAAAACTAAAGAACAACGATCTTAACAGTATAAAACCAAATATCCTTGAATCATTAAGAACATTGACCTTTTTTATAATGCCGTCATTGTTTGCTTTGCTATTCATGTCAAAAGACATAATCGCATTATTGTTTGAACACGGGGCATTTTCGGCCGAGGATACGAAAATCACCTCTTCGGTACTGAGAGCTTATCTATTAGGATTACCTTTTTATGGATATTTTGGTATTTTAGCCAGAGTATATTATGCAATGAAAAAACCTCTGTTCCCGGCTATCGTAGCGAGTATTATGGCAGCTGTCAACATAATATTGGATATAGTATTGGGATTTACACTTGGTGTTCAAGGCATTGCTCTTGCAACATCGATATCAGGAATTATTGGACTCGTTATTGTTTCACCATTTTTTATAAGGAGTATTGGCTTTCAGAAATATTTCTTGATGGAAACGTTAAAAATATTGCTGGCAACTGCCATAATGACATCGGGAATTCTTTGTGTTCAAATGATTTTAGATCATTCAACAATGAGAACCCTGGTACTACTGGCAATAGCTTTTGTTCTTTATTACATTTCATCAAAAATACTCAAGATTGACGAACTAAAACATATAACCAGCCTTCTAAAGAAAAAGAAGTAACTAGTTTGATCTTACCTTCCTTATGTGCGCATGATAAAATTAGTTCAGGAGGTAAAAAGATGTCTTCAGTGTACATAGTCATTGACACAGAAACGACCGGATCTAACCCATTGAAGGGCGATAGGATTATTGAAATAGCAGCATTTCCTATTTACAAAAATAAAATTTATTATGATCTGATGTTTCATACACTTGTGAATCCAGAAATAAAGATCCCTGCTCATATTTCAGGAATACATGGCCTTAAAGATAGAGATGTGTCTGATAAGCCAACAATGTTCGAAATTTATCCTCGATTAAGAAACTACCTTGGAGACTCAATAATCGTTGGTCACAGTATTTTTAGTGACCTTAAGTTTTTTGATATTTCAGCCAAAGAAACCGGTAAATTTCCACTTAGCAATAGGTTTATAGATACACTGGAATTATCTCAGCTGGTTTTTAATAGAGGGCCATATAATCTATCTACAGTTTCAAAAAGACTTAAAATAACGGACAGACCAACCCATCGAGCTTTAGATGATGCACGGGTAACAGCAAAGGTTTTTCTTGCATTAATGGACAAAATAGGTGGTAGTAAAGCGCTAAAACAATATGAATACCAATGGAGGGGTTAGAATGATAAAAAATTTTGTGCTTGATACAAATGTCCTTGTTCATGACCCAGATTGCTTCGACAAATTTGAAGATAATAACATAATTATTCCATTTCCTGTTCTTGAAGAAATCGATAAACTGAAATCAAAGCAGGGGAGTGTTGGAAAAAACGCAAGAGAAGTAAATAGAAAGCTTGATCTCTTCAGAAATGAAAACAGTTTAGTTGAAGGTATAAAACTTAATTCAGGTGGCACGTTAAAGGTTTTGTTATTTGAAAAGCTTAACTCAACTCTACCTGAATTTGTGGCAGAAAAATATAAGGATAATGCAATAATAAGATATACCCTTGACCTGAAAAAGCAAACGGAAAAACCCGTTATTCTTGTTACAAAGGATATCAATCTGAGAGTGAAAGCAGATGTACTTAACATAGAAACACAGGATTATCTGGCTGATAAAGTGGGGTTAGATGAAGAGTTATCTGGAATCATTGAGATATCCGATGAAAGATTTAAAGAAAAGTTTAAGAATGATGGTGAACTTACGGTATCTGAGCTTGGGAATACCTATTACAGCAATTCATTTGTTGATTTTGGTAAAGAAGTGTATGGGAAAATTTCACCTGATGGAGAAAAAGTTGTTAATCTGGAACGAACAGTCAACGATAGTTGCTGGGGAATATATCCAAGAAATAGAGAACAGCTTTTTGCCTTCGAGCTCCTCCTAGATGATAGAATAAAACTTGTTTCTATACCAGGTATAGCTGGCTCGGGAAAAACCTTGCTCTCGCTTGCTGCCGGTTTAAGAAAAGTTGAAGATGAAAAAAAGTATCACCGATTAATAGTCGCACGCCCTCTAATCGCAATGGGTCAGGATATTGGTTACCTTCCGGGCTCGCGTGAAGAAAAAGTCAGGCCCTGGATGCAACCCATTTATGATAATTTACATTTACTTCTTAAGAATAGAAACATGGATTCATCATCGTTTATTAAAAAAAATGAGAATCTTGAAATTGAGGTATTAAGCTACATAAGAGGAAGATCTATACCAAACCAATTTATTATAATTGATGAGGCACAAAATCTAACTCCTCATGAAATCAAAACAATAATAACAAGGGTAGGTGAAAATACAAAGATTGTACTTACCGGAGATCCACATCAAATAGATAACAATTATCTTGATACCAACAGTTGTGGGCTAATTTATGCTGCTTCTCGATTTAAAGAAAGCAGCTTAGCAGGTCATATCAATCTCGTTAAAGGAGAACGCTCTGAACTGGCAACAGTAGCAGCAAGTCTACTATGAATAATAATCTCAAATACAAAGAATATGCTTTAGAATATGACATTTTCTTGCGTATTAGCAAGAAAGACATACATGTGTTGTGTTATATTGTAGAAGCTGAGGACAATTTAATGAACGTACGTCATACAACAGATGATGGGCATTTAAAAATTATTGTTCCCGGAGATATGCTTGAAGAGGCGTTAAATTTTATTGAATCAATCAAAAATGTTATAGATTTAGAAGTGGTGGATATACATGAAAACCCTGGACATACTTAAGTTACTTAAATTACCTTTACCAAAAGAAAAGGCCAATAGTGTCAGAGACGTTGACTACAATAAATTGATTAGTAAAGGATATGACACATTCCTATTTGATTACGACAATACACTTGCTGTATGGAGATCAGATTTCAATGAAAAAAATAAAGTTGTCATAGAACATCTTTTGAAAAGAAAAAAGAAGGTAGCAGTTGTTACCAATGCTCCAAAAGAGAGAATAGATAACCTTTCAGAGTTATATGGTGACAAAATAAAGCTCTATCATTCCATGAAAAAGCCTAGTACAAAAGAAATGCAAAAGGTTTTAAAGGAACTCAAATCCCAACCAGAAAAAACAGTACTAGTTGGGGATTTATTCTTAACCGACACAATAGCAGGAAATCGCATGGGGTTTTACACTGTGTTGGTTAAACCACCTATTCATGAGAAGATGCCTTTTTACAAAAAAATAATGGCTTTTTTAACCGTGTCAAGTTATATCGTATTTTTTTACCTGATAGGATGGTTTTTCAGGATTTTAGAGCTTGGAACACCCCACGTTTTCCTTAATGATATTGGTAAAGTGGACTATGAAAATCTTAGTGAATCCGGTTATAAAATGATTATATTTGATTTTGATAACACACTTGAACCATGGAGCACTGATATCATTTCAGATGAAAAAATACTGCTTATGAACAGAATAAGGAAAATGGGTATGAATATAGCTATAATTTCAAATGGAAAAAAGAAGAGGATAAGCAAGATAAAAGAGCTTATACCAGATATAGAGGTGGTACCAAAAGCAAGGAAGCCGATTCCAGCAAAAACAAGAAAACTATTAAAGAATAACGATATTCCACCACATAAAGCGGTAATAATTGGGGATCAGCTTTTTACCGATATTTTGCTGGGAAATCTTCTGGGAACCTTTACTATTAAGGTAAATCCCCTTTCTGATAAAGATTTTTTTATAACGAAAATTTTGAGATATTTTGAAAAATTCGCTCTCAAATTCATTAAGCAGGGGCTAAAAGAAGTGAAGAAATCATGAAATGTGCTGGTTGTGGTGTTACCATACAAACAGTTGAATCCGATCTTGAAGGGTATATACCAGAAAGCGTACTGATTAAAAGAATTGAATCAAATGAACCTGTATACTGTCAAAGATGTTTTAAGCTGAAACATTATGGAGTACTCCCCTCAAAATTGACAGGTGAAATAGGTTTTAGCAATATAAAAGAATATTTGAAACTTGCGGATAAAGTGATTCTCGTTATTGATATTTTTGATTTTAATGGTACAGCCAATGAGAAGCTTATAGAAAAACTTAAAAGAAAAAAACCCTATTTTATAATAAATAAAGTTGATTTAATTCCAGATGAAATATCAATGGACAAATTGTTGAAATGGACCTCGAAGTCGTTGAACGTTGATTCATCGACAATTAATCTGGTTTCGGCAACACGAAGATTTGGAATTAACAGGCTTTTAAAAAAGCTTTCAAATGGGAAAAAAAGGACATTCCTTTTAATGGGCATGACAAATGTCGGAAAGTCTTCTTTGATAAATGCACTAAAAGCTGAAGATACGATTACGGTAAGTGAGTACCCTGGTACAACAATGAAAACACTAAAAATATATGATAGCAAATACAACATTACTTTTATTGATACACCTGGAATTTCAACGAGTTACAGAATGCCAGACTTTTTATCCCTGGAATGTCAAAAAAAGATAACACCTAAGAAAAAATTAAAGGTATACACAATCAACGCGAAAGAAGATAGAACCTTTTTTATTAGCGGTTTTCTAAAGGTAACAATAAAGGGAAGATCAGGAACAGACTCACCGATATTGAATATCATTACATCGGAGAATTCAGCAGTTCACGAAACTAATCCGGATAAAGCAACAGAAAAATGGGACGAATGGTTTGGTACAATGCTCGTTCCACCCTGTAAAAAGAAAGAATTGATAGATTATACCTGGGAGGAAACAAGTGTTGAATTGAGTACCTGTACAGAAATAAACATAAGTGGATTGGGATGGTTTAGTGTTGCCAGGGGTCCTGCCAGGTTACACATAAAATTTCCATCAGGATTAAAATTGACGGAAAGAATGGGACTTATTGAGTCCAATACATTTAAGTAAATAGATATTTAAACTTATTTTGGAGGTGCAGTAAATGAAACTAAAAAAACCAGGAATTAAGGCTGGCGCATCAAACAGACATGTTCACCTTTCAAAGGGGGATCTGGAAAATTTGTTCGGTGAAGGATACGAACTCGAAGAGATTAAAGACTTGGGACAGCCCGGACAATATGCAGCCAAAGAAAAAGTAATCATTGTTGGTCCAAAGAACGCTATACCTGGTGTAAGGGTACTTGGACCTGTTAGAAAGGCAACACAGGTTGAGATTTCTAGAACAGATGCCTTTAAATTAGGTGTTAATCCTCCAATAAAGGATTCAGGAGATCATTCTCAAACTCCAGGAATAACCATTGTGGGACCAAAAGGGACAGTGATTCTTAATAGCGGAACGATACTTGCAAAAAGACATATTCATATGACTCCAGAGGAAGCAAAACTATACGATGTCATGGATAAGGATATTGTTAAAGTGTACTGTAAAGGAAATGGTCAAAGAAAAACGATCTTTGATGATGTGCTGGTTAGGGTTAGTGAAAAATATGCACTGGAATTTCACGTTGATGTTGATGAAGCCAACGCAGCTTTTTTAAGTAATGGAGACGAAGTATTTATAATTGATGAATTATAAAATGTTGCATCTCGGAACAAGCGGTTACAGCTTCAGTGACTGGAAAGGAATGGTGTATCCTGAAAAAATCAAAGTATCTGAAATGCTGAGATATTATTATTCTGTTTGGCATTTTAGTAGCGTTGAACTCAACTTCACTTATTACAGACTACCAAGCTATAAAAATATTGTTGGTATAACAAGAAAAGTGCCTGGAAATTTTTCATTTTCTGTGAAAGCCCCGGGGAAGGTAACACATGAATTTTGGAGAAGTGAAAGTATTGGAAATGCTTATAATATGCTCGATAGTTTTTTTGAACCTCTGGAGGTTCTAAAAAATGAAAATAGAATGGGGATGCTTCTTTTTCAGTTTCCCTACAGCTTCCACTTAAATAAATCCACCATGAAATATCTTAAGAACATTGCGAATTATTGCAAAAAAAAAGATTACAAAGTAGCAGGTGAATTCAGAAATGTAGAGTGGTCCAAAAACAATGTTTTGAACGAGGTATCCACGTACCTTATCCCTGTTACCGTGGATGAACCAAAGATCGGAAAACTATTTCCCTACATTCCAGTAAAGAGTAACAACATTTCTTACTTCAGATTTCATGGTAGAAATCCCAATTGGTTTAGCGCTGAAGGAAGCGAGCGTTATAATTATAACTACTCTGAAAAAGAGCTTAGACGCTTTGCCAATGATGTGGTAGAATTTTTGAAAGGCGATAATGAAGTATATGTTTATTTTAATAACTGTCATATGGGACAGGCTGTAAATAACGCCCTGCGTTTCAGAGAGCTTGTGGAAGGAGAACCATAGATGACTGATTTTAACGAGCTTGTAAGTATCATACTAAAAATGCTGGTTGACGGAAGCGAAACCCATGAAATTTTTGAGAAGCTATCTAATTTCGGATTGTCAGACGAAGAAATCGATACAATATATAATGCTACGGTAGAGATGATTGCAACTGGTTCTGATTCAACAGAAACCATCTTTAGCGGTAATTATGATAGACGAAAAAGAGTGTTCCTTGATCATGAAATCGAAACACTAAAATCTGTACCGGGCCTTTTTCACGCATATTTGTGGGGCGATATTGAGGAAGAAGATTTCGAACGGACATTAAGCGATTTCAATTCATTTGATGAATAAAAAAGGCGGGTAACCCGCCTTTTTTAATTAACCCATTTGGCTTTTGCAAAGTACCTTCTAAAAGGAAGATATTTTGAATTTGGAACAACCCTTATGGTATAAGCTATAAGTCCTTCTTGCTCAATTGTGAATTCACCTGAATAAATGTATTCATTGTGTACATCGTTTTTTTGTAGTTTCATCGGATACATTTTGTAATCATTTATTCTGTCCTCTTCGTCAAAAATTGCAAGGAAAATTTCGACCTGAACTTCTTCTGGTTTCAGTTCACCCAGATATACATTGGCAGTCAGTCTTACTTTTGTTCCTACCTTAATGCTTTCCTCTGAATAGGGTGAAAACTTGTTGGGTTTTATTCTTATATTCTTCCAGTTGCTTGCAAGGCGTTCTTTCCATTCAGCCAGTTCCCTGGCCTTTTCATAATCATTATTCTTTACAAACTCAGCTGTTTCTATTGTTTTGAAATAAAGTTTTTCAGCATAATCAGCAAGCATACGATGCGTGTTAAAGTGTTTTCCTACACTTTTTATCGAATTTTTCATTTTTTCAACCCACTTTTCAGGAACACCTTTACTGTTTCTCTTATAGTAAGTGGGTATAATTTCATTTTCTAAAGTATTGTATATGGATACACTGTCTATCCTATCCTGAAGTTCTTTGTCTTCATAATCTCTATCATCACCGATAGTCCAACCGTTTTCTCCGTTATAGCCTTCAACCCACCAGCCATCCAATACGCTGAAATTTAAAACCCCATTCATTCCAGCTTTTTCCCCACTTGTCCCGCTGGCCTCATGGGGTCTTCTTGGTGTATTAAGCCAAACATCAACGCCACTAACCATGTGGCGAGCTATATTTGTATCGTAATTTTCTACAAACACTATCCTATTCTTAAATTCAGGTAATCTTGAAATTTCGTAAAGTCGCTTAATTAATTCTTTCCCTGGTTCATCTGCAGGATGTGCCTTACCGGAATAAATAAATTGTACAGGTTTTTCAGGATCGGTCAACAATTTTTTCAATCTTTCAATATCCTTTAAAACTAGCATCGCCCTTTTGTATGTTGCAAACCTTCTTGCGAAACCTATCGTCAGGACTTTCTCTGGTAATATATTTTCAACTTCCGCAAGTTCTTCAACCGTTTCTCCAAGCCTTTCTCTTTGTCTCTTCAGTCTGCCCTGTGTAAACTTTCTCAATCTTTGATTTAATTTGCAGTGAATGCTCCATAGCTCATCATCAGGTATAGAATCTACATTTTCCCATATTTTAGGGTCTGTGATTTTTTCTTCCCAATCTGCTGGAAAATAGTCATTTAATAAAGCATACAGGTCTCTGTTCAACCAGGTCCAGAGATGTACTCCATTTGTTATGTGATCTATGGGTATCTCAATTTCCGGTAAATCTGGAAATATATGGTTCCACATCTTTCTAGAAACCTTACCATGTAGCAGACTTACTCCATTTGCATAAGCGGACAATCTCAATGCAAGAACCGTCATACTATAATGCTCGTAGCCGCTCTCCTTTTTTTCTGAACCAAGCTCCATGAAATCACGACGAGTTATCCCAAGATTAAGCCAGAATTCTGAAAAATATTTATCAATCATTACGGGATCAAAAACATCGTTTCCTGCCGGTACGGGAGTATGTGTTGTAAAAACAATACTTGATCGGGCTGCTTCTATAGCTGATTTAAAGTCCAGATTTTTGCCATGCATGTATTCTCTTATTCTTTCTATTCCAAGAAAAGCAGCATGCCCTTCATTCATATGCCATACCGAAGGGCTGTGCCCCAGCATTCTTAAAGCTCTTACACCACCAATTCCCAGTACAATTTCCTGCTTTATGCGGGTTTCGCGGTCTCCTCCATAAAGTTGTTTTGTGATCTTTCTATCTTCCTGTGTATTTTTGTTAATATCTGTATCCAGTAAATAAAGCGGTACCCTACCTATTTCAGCCTTCCATACTTTGGCATATACTTTCCTTTCAGGAAATTGAATAGTTACCAGCAGTTCTTCTCCATCATCATCATTTACCTCTTTTACCGGTAAATCTTCGAAATTATATGTTTGAAATATATTTTGTTGCCATCCATTTTTATCAAGTAATTGACTGAAATAACCATTCCTGTATAATAACCCCACAGCGATAAGATTAAAACCCATATCACTTGCGGTTTTCAGGTGGTCCCCTGCAAGAACTCCAAGTCCTCCCGAGTATATTGGAAAGGATTCGTGAATACCATACTCTGCACAAAAATACGCAATTGTATGATCAACTTTCTTTGGATAATTTCTTTTCATCCATGTATCTTCAGATTTCATATAATCATCAAATTTTTCTAAAACAGTATCATATAATTCTAAAAACTCTTCATCTTTGGCCAACTCATTGAGTTTTTTCTGACTTATCCTTCTTAGAAGTTTGACAGGACTTCTTTTTTGTTCATACCATAAATCTATGTCCATCTTTTTAAATACTGCTTCTGCTGATGGATTCCATGTCCACCAAAAATTGTAAGCCAGTTCTTCCAGGCGCTCCAACCTTTTGGGTAACTTGGGAACTGCTCTTATACTTTCAAGAAAACGCATCTGATTCCTCCTTTTGAAAATGAATCAATAGATATATTATAAAATTTCTGAAGCAAATTTTCACTATAATCCACTACAAACATTTAATTTTCTCTCAAACAGCTTGAAGAATTCTTTATTGAAGATAATAAAAAAGGAGAGCTAAAAGCTCTCCCATATATTTTTTACTTTTTTACTCCGCGTTTTTTATCAAGCCTCTTTTTATAAGCTGATATTTTTTTCGAACTCTCTTTCATAAATTTGGAAAGCTTCCTTTCGAAATCCTGATTGGATTTAGATTCTGATTTTTCTCCGGAATTCTTTTCTAGATCTTTTATTGAAAGCTCCCATTTTCCATATTTCGTTGTTCCCAGTACTTTGGCTTTAACCGACTGTCCTACCTTAAGATAGTTGTCAATGTCCTTAACATAATCCTTTGATACCTTTGAAATGTGTATAAAACCTTCTTCTCCATCTTGCAAAGATACAAACGCCCCAAATTTCTTAATAGCGGTAACTTTACCTTCAACGACGTTACCAACTTTCACACTCACATTTCTAACCTCCAAAATCTTTTTTTGTTGTAAATAGAAACAATCTATTAATATTTGTCTCCATATTTACTCTTAAATTTCTGTACTCTTCCTTCACTATCCATTATGAGAGAACCACTGCCTCCCTGATAAAATGGATGGCAATTTGAACAAACGTCCAGTTTTATACTTTCTCTGGTTGACCAAAATGTATGTTCCGCACCGCATGTGCATTTAGCGGTAACCAGCTTCAACTTGGGCTGGATATCCTTTTTCATCAGGTCTTCACCTCTTCTATAGTGTAATTTTACAAGAATCATTATATCATACGTATTGGAGGGTGTCAAAAGAAATATTTTTTCATAACTATTCAATATAACATTATAAAAGGAAAGGGAATGATCTCGTTTGAAAGAATTAATAAAAGTCATCAATGCAAACATATCTTCGTCGGGATTTTATACTTTTTATAAGAAAAGAAAAGAGAAAGTAAGTAGAATAAATCAATTATTTCATCAATCAAGCGACATAAAACTCAGAAACTACATGGTTCATTCAGCGGATTACCCTGTAATTTCTTCATTGGACAGCATGAATATTTCCTTTGTTATAGACATCTTGAAAGAAAAGCAGGGTAACCCTGATTCAATTAAATATGTTATGAATTTAATAAACGCTCCAGTTCAGGAGGCTGGACGCATAGCATACTTTCTGTATCCAAACAAAAATCCACCAATTTCTGGTATTTTAGTTAGTGAAATAACACGGTTAGATGATTATCTGAATTGGTTAAATTTCGCTAATAAACTGGTACCGAACGTTATAAAAAATTATGTGATGTTAGAAAGTGCGCTTTTGTTCACCAAAAGCTCTTCAGAAAATAATATTAAAAAAATTAATTATAAAGAATTTAAAGATATTAATCATAAACATATAGCCGATATAAAAAGATTACAAGCAAGATTGAACAAAGCAAACAAAATCGAACAAAAGAAAATTGTCAGCAGTATTAAAAATAGTTACGTGAAAAAAGTTGTAACCAGCAAAAAAACCTTTGAAGCAATAATCGATGGTAGTAATATCATATATTCAGGAGAAGATTTTCCTGATATAACAAAAATCGACAGGCTTTTCACAAATGAATTTTCCAGAATAAAACCCACTTTTTTCCCATATAGAATCATATTTGATGCAAATGTTAGATACCTGGTGAAGGGTTTCCAGCAGAAAGAACTAGAAAAATGGCTTACATTGCCACAAACCGAGTTATATTCACCGGCTGATGAGAGAATCCTTCAGCTGGCAGATGCGAGGAATGCATGTGTTATTAGCTATGATAGATTTCTCGAATACGATACAACGGGTATAAAGATATATAAACCGGAGGATCTATATGAAGGTTGACGCATACGATTACAATCTGCCTGAAGACCTTATATCACAAAATCCAACCATACCAAGAGATAGCTGCAGATTAATGATAATTGACAGAAAAAAGAAACTGTTTAAACATGATGTATTTTGGAATATCGGAAAGTACCTGAAACCTTCTGATTTACTGGTTTTAAATGACAGCCGGGTCATACCTGCAAGGTTACTTGGCAAAAAAACAACCGGGGCAAATGTTGAAGCTGTCCTACTGAAAAAAGTTGGTAAAAGAGACTGGAAAGTTCTGGTAAAACCTGGTAATAAAATTAAAACTGGTAACACCCTTATATTTTCAAACCTTCGGTGTACAATACTTAAGCATTACGAGGATGGAACGAGATTAATTCATTTTTTGGATGATTATTCTGACGAGAAAATTTTTGAAGCAGGGCGTTTACCTATACCGCCTTATATAAAGAAATATCCTGAATGTCCAGAATATTATCAAACAATATATGCAAAAAAGAACGGATCTGTTGCAGCTCCTACGGCTGGTTTACATTTTACAAAGAGTGTTCTAACTGATCTTAAGAAAATGGGCGTTTTGATTACATACTTAACCCTGCACGTCGGATTGGGAACCTTCAGACCCGTAAAAACAGATAGAATTGAAGACCATAAAATGCATTCTGAATACTATTGCATTGATGAAACCTGTGCTCGGTTAATTAACAAAACGCTAAATTATAATGGAAGGGTCATTGCCGTTGGTACGACTGTGGTAAGAGCTCTTGAAAGTAACTACAAAAAGCACGGTAAAGTGTTACCTGATTGCGATGAAACAAACATATTTATCTATCCTCCATTTGAATTCAAAGTCGTTTCAGGTATGGTGACAAATTTTCACCTTCCCAAATCTACTTTGTTAATGCTTGTGTCAGCTTTTTTAGGTAAAGAAATTACACTGAAAGCTTACAAAGAAGCAATTTATCTACGCTACAAATTTTTCTCCTTTGGAGATTCCTGTTTGTTCATCTAAATAGTCAGGTCAGCTCTTTTCCGTCAAGCCAGGGTGATATGAAATGTTCCCAAAAATGCTTAAAAACAATTGCAATCGGTACAGCAATAAAAGCGCCAACCACACCTAGAATCTGACCGAAAATTATTATCATAAATATAATCGCAACCGGATTGATCCTTCCATAACCCTTCATGAGTTTTAGGAAAAAGACGAAAGCAACTGAATGAACAGCAATCAGTACCAGTGCCAATACAATCAGTATCCCCAAATTTTGTACCGAAGCAGCCAATAAAAACAGGGGGATGACTTCCAAAGCAACCCCTACTATGGGTATCAAGTTTGTTACAGCTGCCCAAAAACCCATTAAAATGCTATATTCAAGTGAAAGCAATCTAACCACTATTCCAACCAGGAATCCTACCATCAACGATATCACTAAAATAGTGTTAACATATCTCTGCAGACTTCTATAGGTATCTTTTAAGAAGTTTTTCGCAATATCCCTCGAATGATTGGGATAGAGTTTTGTTGAATATCGTTTCATTAATGGGAAATAATAACTCAGATAAACAGTCCCTAAAATAACAAAGAATATGACTGTAAAAGCTGAAGAAATTATCGATGGAACCTTTTGGAAAATCAAAGGTATGTACTCTCTAAATTTTGCCTGTAGAGAAATAAGCAGGTTCCGGATATTGTTTATTATTTCTTCTTTTCGTTCTGGAGAAATCGCTTTAGGTATAATTGCTTCTGTAAATCTTCTCCAATTTTCTTTAGATTCTATTCTGACAGCCTTTTCCAGCAGTTCTCCTTCTAAGTATTCAGCTGTATCCCTTGGCAAATAGGACTTTAGAATATTCTCCAGATTTTCTTCTTTTATCTGCTCACGTTCCTGATCTCCTCCAATTATAACTATAAACGTACTCTCCGGAAGATCAAAGTTATCTTCAAGCTGCTTTTTTATAGAAACTTCTGGTTCAATTTCACTTTCTTTATACACGCTTTTATAATACTCTTTAATCTTTTCCTTCATTTCATCAATTTGTTCCTTCGTTATCCCGGTATTTTCTAGCCTTTTAACTGTCCCCTCTGAATTAAATATTTCGTTGATGTTCTCTTCAACTGTTGTGTAATCCAGAACGGATACTGAAGACCCGTCATCTGCAGGAAAAAAATCATAGATCAATGTATAGAAATTTGTTGCCTGTCGTACAACAAGGGGAACCAAATAGAAGGAAAGCACAGCAAGTCCAAGAAAAAGCGCTACTACACCAATGAATATAGCCAGAGGTCTTTTAAATCCCAGTTTTTTTCTGCTAAAGTGAATCCATGGCTCCAAAACAAGAACAATAGCCAGTGTAAAGAGTATTATCGCAGATATCGTCGAAGATAATGAGAGTAACAAAAAACCGATTGCTGCGTAAATTATGCTAAATAATAAGGCGCATGAACGTTTATTCTTAAAGGGATTTCTCACTAAAATGTTCACCTCTTTTAAGATGATCAAACATAGTTTTAATCAATTCTCTATCATTTGTAATTCCAAGTATTATCATAAGCTCGATACGTGCTTTCTGTGATGAAAGTCCCTGAGCTAAAATTACGCCTTTCTTTTCCAGATCGGCGCCCCCTCCTTCATAACCATAGACTCCCAGCACTCTGCCTTTAAAACAACGGGATGTTAGTACGACAGGAATATCTTTCTCTTTTATCAACGTATCTACTGCCTTTGCTACTTTTGGTGGTACATTACCTCTTCCAAAGCTTTCCAGAACTAAACCTTTATATCCCAATTCCGATAACTTTAACATAATTTTTCCGTCATCACCAACAAAGGTTTTATACAGGGCGACATTTTTTTCAATTTTTTCACAGTTATATGTTTTCCTTAAGAGTGGTTTTCTAAAAAAAATCACTTTGTCTTCATCGACAATACCTAAAGGTCCGTATCCAGGAGAATCAAAGGTAGATACATTACTGGTGTATGTTTTCGTAACTTCACGGGCTGCATGGATTTCATCATTCAGGCAAACCAGAGTTCCCATTTCTTTCGCCTGTTCACTATTTGCTACTCTCACAGAAGACAAGACATTTCTTGGTCCATCAGTACCGGTTTCATCAATATTCCTCATAGCAGCAGTACATACAATGGGTTTGGTACTATTAACTGTAAGATCAAGGAAATAAGCAGTTTCTTCAAGGGTATCTGTTCCATGAGTAACCACGACACCTTTAATTTCTTCGTCATTCGTTATGTCATTTATGAGTTTTGATAAACCCCACATTTTTGAAATCCCAATGTGTGGACTTGGAAGATTGCAAAACTCATAATGAACTATTTCAGAAATATTGCCTAGTTCTTTGATATTTACTATATCACGGTTAATTCCCTCCGCTGGAAGCGATTTTCCTGTTTTTGAGTCTTTTATCATGGCAATCGTTCCGCCAGTTGTTACTATTGCTGTCTTCAAAATAACCTCCTTACAATTAGATCTTTATTCCAATTCTTTTCAGGAATCCTGTTTCTTCATTTCCAAGAACTTTGGTTACTCCACTCCATGTTAAGAAGGGTCTATTCATTACAATTTTTTCAGCTCTTGCTTTTCCTATACCTGGAATGTAACTCAGTTCACGTATAGACAATTTATTCAATGAACTATTATACGGCAATGCTGTTACCGATCTTTTACCATGATCAACTACTATCATATCAGTTGGATAGTTAAATTCTGAAGGTGAACCTACAAGAATCGGATAACTCCCAAGCTGTCTTCCAAAGGTTATCATTCCTCTATTGAACTCGGGAATAACCTTTCGCAACAAAGAACCAAAGGGGAAAACTCTCTTTATCATAACAGCATCAAACTCATTCCTTATTCTCTCTTTGTAATCTCTGAATAATCTATGGTTAATTCTTGGCAGTTTCATTTTATGTAGTGGTGTTCCTGAAAATATCATTGGCTGTCTAATGTTAAGCCTTCTCACAAGCAGTTTTTCTTTTCTTACATCATGTAGATTATCTAAATCAACATCAGCTGTTTTCCCCGTTGTACCAGGCAATCCAAATATCATGTTTATACCTGGTAAAAGTCTTGGTATACAATCAACCCTTTTATTGCCAACCTCGTTTATCGTTCGAATTGCATTTTTCATATCTTCTGCGTTTCCGCCAAGATTATTCATACGTCGAACTCTTTCATCAAAGCTTTCTATACCAAGCGAGAGAGAATTCCCGTCAGTACACTGCTCGTTGATAATTGATAAAACTTCTGTTGTTTCCTTTCTGTATTGTGCAATGAAAAGTGGGTTGGCATTATCGGTGTGAAATACTTCTGGATTAAGAATTTCATTTGTTGTAGTGAAAAGCTCTCTAACTGCTTCCACATTGGGTTTATAACCGTTTAGATCAAAACCATAGGCAAGAACATTCGAACTTCTTCCAAATCTGATTGCCTTAACTCCGGCTTCTTTTAGGGCTTTCAGTTCACTGAATATTCCTTCCTTATCTCTACTGACAAAGCTTCCATACATTAATGGTTCTGTACAAAAAGAGCAATGCCCATCTGTCCGTTCGCATCCTCTGGATATATCAAATTCAACAATTAACTCAGGATAATTGGGATGCTTTTTGACTATAGATGCTCCCAATCTATAAAATTCGTTTGCGTTTTCATAAAAAGAGCTTTTTATATTTATATCAAGAAGTTTTGATATTTCTATCTCATTAGAAAAAACATAATCCGCCCCATCCAATCGCGCTTCAACTGCTTTAATTCCACCTTTCAAGGAATACCCTAGAGTGATAGGTCCGGATACCATGGTTGTCGTTTCATTATTGCTGTCAATAATTTTCTTGTATTCATTCAATGTAGCGGGAGACCCACCTATATAATGTCCTGGCGTCGTAAGTCCTCCATGTATTATAAGATAAGAATAATCGTTAAAGCTATCCCACAAATTGCCCTTTCTTATCTCATCTATTGTAAAATAATCAACATAAATGCCCTTTGACAAAAAGATGCCAGCAATTAACCTTATCTTTGGAGATATGTAAGGCGGTACTCCAAAAGATGCTGGTTCATCTGTATAGCAATCAACAACTGCTGCTTTCATAAGTAACCTCCATAAAGGAAAGCTAACATTGTTAATTATAATGCATATTACTCTCCTAACAGAATATGCACATTTGTTCATATACTCTTTAAAAATCGTTGTTGAGACTTGTTTATCGCAAGTGTATAATTGAATAGAAAAATAATTTGGAGGGATTTTTTTTGCCAGCTGAAAAACGTTGTTCATTTTGTGGAAGACCATCATCGCAGGTTAAAAAATTAATTTCTGGAGCAGAAGGATACATTTGCGATGAATGTGTTGATCTTTTTCACGATATATTGAAGCAAGAAAACAGAACTTTTGGTGAAAAAGACAGGAAGTTACCAACCCCGGAAAAAATATATGAAGAACTCAATAAATTTGTTATTGGTCAGGAACGAGCAAAGAAAACAATATCAGTCGCAGTTTACAATCATTACAAAAGAGTGTTCAATGCTCCCGAAGATCTGGAGATTGAAAAATCAAATATTATGCTAATTGGACCGACTGGTACCGGGAAAACCCTGATTGCAAGTACCCTGGCAAGGATATTATCAGTTCCTTTTGCAATAGCTGACGCCACTCCTTTGACCGAAGCGGGTTATGTAGGAGAAGATGTTGAAAATATTATTCTAAGGCTGCTTCAGTCAGCTAATTTTGATGTTGAAAGAGCACAACATGGAATCATTTACATCGATGAAATTGATAAGATAAGCAGACGTTCACCAAATCCATCGATAACGCGCGATGTTTCCGGTGAAGGCGTTCAGCAGGCATTGCTAAAAATTGTTGAAGGCACCATTGCCAATGTTCCACCAAAGGGTGGAAGAAAACATCCTTACCAGGATTTCATAAAAATCGATACGTCAAACATCTTGTTTATTGTTGGTGGAGCTTTTGACAATCTTGAAGATACGATTAAACATCGTATTACGCATTCATCAATGGGGTTTGGAAAAACCATTCAAAAGAGATCTGAGGAAAGATTGGGAGCTATTTTATCAAAAACCGTTCCTGATGATTTAATTCAATATGGTTTGATTCCTGAATTTGTTGGACGTTTTCCAGTAACAGCCACCTTAAATGATCTTGGACTTGAAGATTTAAAAAGAATTATGCTTGAGCCAAAGAATGCTATTGTCAATCAATACAAAAAATTACTCGAAATCGATGGAATAGAACTTGAGTTCTCTGATGAGGCTCTTACTGCAATAGCAGAAAAAGCAATGAAACGTGGTACAGGAGCGAGAGCGTTAAAGAGTGTTCTTGAAAATGTGATGCTAGATATCATGTATGACATGCCATCGAAGAAAAATGTAGAGAAAGTAATGGTCACACCTGAAACTGTTGAAGAAGGAATACCCAAGATAATAACCAGGAAATCTGCCTGATGATTGTTCTTGCGGTTGAAAGTTCCTGTGACGAAACATCTGTCGCAATAGTAAAAAATGGTAAGCTCTTATCAAACGAAACTGCTTCACAGATAGATATCCACGGGAAATACGGAGGCGTTGTTCCTGAAATTGCAGCAAGAAAGCATCTTGAATACATTATACCGGTTTTTGAAAAAGCGCTTGATGAAGCCAGTGTTGAGCTTTATGAAATTGATGCTTTTGCTGCTACTTATGGACCCGGGCTTGTTGGTTCGTTACTAATTGGATTATCTTTCGTTAAGGGGCTTTCAATTTCTTTGAAAAAGCCTTTCCTGGCAATTAACCACTTAATGGGTCACCTTTATGCTAATTTTATTACTTTTCCTGAACTTGAAACTCCCTTTATAGTTCTTCTCGTTTCTGGTGGTCATACGGAACTATTTTTAATGGAAAATACAAACTCTATAAAGAAAATCGGACAAACAAGAGATGACGCTGCAGGCGAAGCTTTCGACAAAATAGCAAGGATGCTTGATCTTGGTTATCCTGGAGGACCTGCCATTGAAAAGGCTGCTGATAACGGAAACGATATATATGATTTCCCCAGATCTCTGAAAAAAAAGGGCAACATCGATTTCAGTTTCAGTGGCCTTAAAACTTCAGTATTGTATTTTTTGAGGGAAAACAAAGACATTAAAAAGGAAGATATTGCTGCTTCCGTCCAGTCAGCGATTACTGATAGTTTGATAGAAAAAACCTTCCTGGCTGCAGACAAATTTAATATTAATAGAATCGTTTTCGCAGGTGGAGTTGCAGCTAATAAATATCTCAGGAATCAAGCAAAAATTATGGCTAAAGAAAAGAAAAAGGAGGTTTACTTTCCTCCTATTGAACTTTGCACTGACAATGCAGGTATGATTGCCTACGTTGCTTACAAAAAAACAAAAAGGGAAGATTTCTCCCCTTTAGATACCAATGCTATCCCTTATCTTACTATTTAGTCTCCTTCTTTTTCTTTGAAGAATCGTTACTGGTTTTAGTCTGCGCTTTTTTTGAATCTGTTATGTAAAACCCGTCACTTTTGAATAGAACGCCAACATTTGAAATCATTCTTTCCATTGGTTCGCCACAGTCCGGACATTTATGTGTTCCGTTATCGGACATTTTTAGTAAAAGTTGATGCTTTTTTTTGCATTTCTTGCAATAGTAATTATACAAAGGCATATATTTCGCTCCCTTCACTCTATTTTATTCTTCATCAGCTGTTGAAGGAATAACGCAAATGAAATGTAATTCATCGTCTCCTAAATTTTTAAACTGGTGTTTAATTTTTGGCGGTACAAAAACATAGCTGTTACTGGATATTTCCCTTTCACCATCTTCGGTCACAACAGTACCCTTACCTTTTATTACATAAACTTCGTGTTCCCAGCTATGACTGTGATAAGGGCTATGTCCACCGGGTCCAACAACAAATAATCTCATAAAGAAATTTGGAGCTCCCAAATCGCTACCTATCAAGAGCCTTTTCTTTACATTTTTTATTTTTTCGTTATTTATTATATTTGGTTTTACCTGGAAAGCATCATTGACAAAAACCTTGTCTTTCATTTCTTTTCATTCCTTTCTTTTTCCTGTCTTGATCTTCCATTCTTTGAAACATATTCAATAACAACTTTCCTATAGGGTTCAAGTCCTTTTGAATAGCTTCTCAAGTGACTGTATTCAGAAACTATTTCATGAACCTTTCTTCTTTCAAAGGCAAACATGGGTTCCATTACTACCCGCTTTTTCTTTTTCATAGCAATTTTTGCCACTTTATGTGCGATATCTTCAATTGATTCCTTTCTATTGTCCTTGTAATTACCAACATCCACAAAAACGTTGACTTTTGTATTTGATAGTCTGTTGGCATAAATATTCATAATATGCTGTAAAGCACTAATCGTTTTGCCATGTTTTCCTATCAGCCTTGAAATCTCATCACCCTGGATATTTATTTTGAAGGTTTTCCCTTGAAAAGTTACATCATAATAAACCTCTTTATCAAATGCCTCAAGAATTTCCTTTAAGTAATCTCTGACTTTCCTTTCATAATAAACGGGTAAAGGACTTACCGTTACTTTAGCTTCCTTGCTTCCAAAAAGTCCCAAAAACCCCTTCGAACCTTTTTCAATAACATCTACTTCAATTTCATTATTAAATGCATCTAGTTCTATCTGTGCGAGTCTTACAGCTTTTTCAACAGTGGGAGCACTTATCTCAATATGCTTCATTTAGAGCTGCACCTCCTGAATATCCTATTAAATCTATTTCGCTGGTTTTGGGGGTAGTCCAAGTACTTCCCTTAATGATACTCCCTTCATGTCATAGTTTTTATAGACAACCATCGTTATTAGCAATTGAATTACACTGTTAGTGGCATAATAGATAAACAACCCTGTGGGCAAAGAATAAAACAGGAATGGGAAAATCAACGACATTATCATTGCCTGCCTGGCAGATCTACCATCTTGACTTGTAATGGTGGCCATATAGATACCTGCAGCAACACTTATCAGTATTAAAAGTATATTTTGACCAAATCCACCGGTGGAGAGATCGTTCCAGATGAAAAATTTGGGAGAAAATGCAAACATCTCACCAAAATACCTGATAACAGAATACAGTACAAAAAAGACCGGTAGTTGTATGAGTAACGTTAGACAACCTGTACCGGGATTAACTCCCTCTTTTTTGTAAAGCTTCATTAGCGCTTCCTGTTGCTTTTGTCTATCCTTGTACTTCTTCTTAATATTTTGCATTTCCGGCTGCAGTTTTCTCATTTCTATCATTGATTTTGTCTGCACATGATAGAGTGGGTACAATATCAATCTGATTATTAATGTAAATATTATTATGGCCCAGCCAAAACTATTTGTTAATTCTCTAAACCAGTAAAGAGCGACCACAAGACCGTGATGAATGTAACTAAAAATACTCAGGGCTCCAATATCGTCGAGTGATTCTTTTACTCCATCATAATGGTTGGGAACTGCATTAGATATATAAACAAGCTTCTTCGGACCCGCATAATTTCTTACTACTGCGGTTCCGGTTATATTTGTAATTTCTCTTAATGACACCCGACCAACATCACTGGTAGTAACGAAAACGCTCGTTGGTTTGTCACTAAAACTGACATGATAACCAAATCCACTTCTTTCGTTCTGAGCAGACGTAGATACATATGGTATTTTCATTGTCAAATTTTTTCCGGGAAAATCAGTTATTACAAGAAAGTTGTAATAAGGATTGTTTTTCACTACGAATCTTTTTGTCCCACTTTCATAATAAAACTCAACAACAGCATCCGTGTTCTCATCAATATAATAATCAAAATCATGAGGAATTAATTTCTCATTATCTTCAAAAATATCATATCCATCATCGGCATATCTATAAATCAACTCATTACTTCTTTCAACTTTCATATTAAGTCTTTCTAGTACACCCAGTTCAGAATTAATTACTATCTCCATGGTTACCGTTTCAATTTTGATCATGCCAGACGTTGCTTCAATTGTGGGTTCCTTTGCAGCAAAGGATACTGCAGCGATTATAGCAACAAATAAGGCAACGATTGCTATTCGTTTGTACATCTTTTTTTCCTCCTAATCAAACTAAATTTTTCCGGGACAGGATCGTAGCCACCTGAATTAAAAGGATTGCAACGAAGTATTCTCCAGACACCAAGTAATATACCTTTTAACGCACCAAACCGTTCTACAGCTTTATACGCATAAGACGAACAGGTTGGGGTGAACCTGCAGCTTGGCTTTTTTAATGAAGATATATATTTTCTATAGAAAGAAATTGCTTTCAGTATAAGAACCTTCATATTAATTAACTCTCTTCATCTTATTAACCGTGATGTTTAAGACCATTCCTTCAATATCCACATATCCTAAAGGTCTCTCTTTAAACGCGTCTGATAGTTGTCTTCTTGCAATAAAGAGTATATCATAACCGGAGGGGAATAACAGCTTTCTAGTTCTGTAAACCTCTTTAACAAGCCGTTTTAATCTATTTCTTTTTACAGCATTTCCAAACTTTTTTCTGATCGATATTCCTATACGTGAAAAAGGCAGACCATTATAGATAACAAAAGTAATGAAAAATTTATCCTCAATTACTGTTCCATTTGCAAGCACTCTTTTAAAGTCCGCCTTTTTTCTTATTAATTCTGTTTTTTTTAATGTTACTGGAATTAATTTTACACAGCTACTCGTTTTCTGCCCTTCTTTCTTCTGTTGGCAAGAATACGTTTTCCTGCTTTTGTCTTTTTTCTTGCAAGAAATCCATGTGTTCTCTTTCGTTTTGACCTTGAAGGTTGATAAGTTCTTTTCATATTGATCCTCCTATCTTACAATCATGTCGATTAGAATTATACGTAGCCTGAATTGACGTGTCAAGGACTTGGATATTAAGATTGTTCACATATGCTTACATTTTTATACCAAAAGGTAAAGTTATACTATTATCAAATCCCTTAATAACTCAATAAGAGGTTATAATAGTAACTGGGAGGAAATGCTATGTTACTAACAATAAAGGGGAAAAATTTCTTCACTTTTGAAAAATTTTATATTGAACTAAGTGATAGTTTGAACGTTATAACCGGTGAATCAGGTTCAGGGAAGAGTTTAATCATGAGAGCAATAAAATCCATCACTGGTGAACCAGTAAAGTACAATTCAGTTAACGATGAAAGTTTTGTGGAAGGATCCTTCATAGTAAACCCAAACCTGAAAACCAGAGCCAAAGAACTTGGTCTTGATATTCCTCCTGACGATTTTATGATAAATGTTTCATTTGGTACTCAAAGAACCCTTTACAGGCTTAACGGACAGATTATTCCAAGACAACTTGTCAAGGAATTGTTTGATAGATTCATAGAAATCCATTCTCAACATAGCAGTGTTCAGCTTCTAAATTCTTCTACACACCACAAAATTCTTGACCAAACATTACCCGTTTCCTTAAAAAAAATCTATCAGGAAACATATCAAAAATATGTTGAAACAAAATCTTGTTTACAAAAGATCAAATTAACCCCGGAAGAACTTGAAAGAGAAAAAGATTATCTTAGATTTCAACTGAATGAACTGGAAAAAGCTAACATGAAACCTGGTGAAATGGAAACCATAGAAAGCAAATATTCAAAGATACTTGACAGTCAAAAATTGAAGGAAACCTTTGAATGGTTGATGCATTTACTTCGCGATGGTCAAGAATCAGTAAATACGCAACTATGGAAAGCGGTTAAGGCTTTAAAAGATTTCGAAAAATATGGATACAGCGACCTGATAGAACACTCAAATATTGCGCTCGAAGAAACCGAATACATTTATCATCTTATTGAAAGTGAACTAGAAGACATTGATATAGATGATGAAGAGTACAAAAAGCTTGAAAGTCGCTTTAATGTTATCCAGGGCTTAAAGCGCAAATATGGGCAAACCGAAGACGAAATATTCAAAACCTGGAAAGATCTTACAAATAAATATGAAGAGCTTGAAAATAATGAACAAAAAAGAAAAGAGCTCATCGAAACGGAAAAAACGTTGAAAGATGAATTGATTAAAACGGGCAAAAAAATTGATGAACAACGAGAAAAAAGTGCAGAAAAGATAGAAAAGGCAATAATTCCACATCTGGAAGACCTTAAAATGACTGGAGCCAGGGTAAAGTTTAAAATAATTCCTGAAGATGAACCAAAATCTTACGGTACATCCAGCGTTGCAATACTTGCGAAAACAAATCCTGGAGGTGAAATGCTGGAACTAAATAATATAGCGTCAGGTGGAGAACTATCGAGAATTTTGCTTGCGATTGAATCAGCCCTAAAAAAAGAATTACAGCAGAGTACGATAATTTTTGATGAAATAGATTCAGGTGTTGGTGCCAGGATGGGTGATACTCTTTCAGCAAAATTGGTTGAGCTTTCTGAAAGCCTTCAAACAATAGTAATTACTCATCTTCCCCAGATTGCATCCAAAGCATCCAGACACTTTGTTGTAAAAAAACAACAGTTTAAAGAAAGTGTTGCTTCTGATGTTGTACACTTGAAACATAACGAAAGACTTGTTGAACTCGAAAAAATGTACGGAAGGGTGGAAATAGATAATGACAAATAGAAGAGAACTTGTAGATAGAATTATAGAAGAAAAGGGAGAAGATGCCATACCGATTTTAGTAAAATTGCTTGAAGAAGAAGATACAGATGTTGCTGAGATATGTCTTGATGCACTTCTTGGCATGGGTAAAGCTGGTAAAGTAGCTCTGGTTAATAAACTAAAGCAAATAAAAAACGAAAATCGTAGTGGCGATATGACAGCTCTTTATATTATTGATAGATTGGCTGAGAAGAGAGACAAAAAGCTTGTTCAACTTTTCTACTCTTTTCTGGAACTATACAACGATGAGCGTTCACAGGTAGTTATTTACGAAGCGCTAGCAAAGTTGGGTGAAGGTGGAAAAGTTGTTGACCCTCTCATACTCATGCTGGATGAGGCTAAAGATACCGAATTCATAGAACTATTAGTTATGGCTTTAAGCAATACAGGAACAAGAAAAGCGCTGGAAAGGTTGACCAAACTATATCACGGTGAAAATATTGATAAATCAACCCGCTCTTTTGTTCTTGAAGGCATTCATAATCTTATTGCACATAACCCTACGTTCAGCGAGATATTGAGGCAAACAAACAAAGGAAAAGAAATTTTGGACAAATTGTATTTATGGCAACAGAAAAATGAACAAAATTAACTCCTCACTATATAATTATCTATATAAAAACAACTGTAGTTTTTCCATAAATGAGCCCTTAAATACCCATACAACCATCGGAATCGGAGGTTCCACATCAGTCTTTATTTTGCCTTCTACAGAAAATTCTCTATTAAACGTCATAAACCATCTCAGAGATAATCACTTTGAATATAGAATAATGGGTCGTGGTTCAAACGTAATACCGGGTGATGACGTAAATGATGTAATAATATCTACCTGCAATATGAATCAGATAGAATACTTACCTTCAGGTATTGTTGTGGATGCAGGGGTTTCCATGAATAAACTTATTCCTGAATTAATTGATCATGAGTTGTCAGGATTAGAATTTTTATCGGGGTTACCTGGTACAATTGGTGGAGCCCTTTATATGAATGCTGGCGCTTTTGGAAGGGAAATAGGAGATTTTTTTGAATCAGCCCATTTGATTGATAAAGAAGGGAAAATCATTACAGTTGAAAAAGATGAAGTAACCTTTGGCTATAGGAACAGTTCATTTCAAAAAGAAGGTTATATAGTTCTTAGAGCAACCCTTTATTTAAATAAAGATTCAAAAAACAAAATTGAGAAAAGATCAGATGCTATCTTAAACCAGAGAATAAATAAACAACCGATTGAATGGAAAAGCGCTGGAAGCATCTTTAAAAAACCCAGCAAAAATTTTAGTGTAGGTTATGCAGTTGAAAAACTTGGATTGAAGGGAATTCGATTCGGTGGTGCAGAAGTCTCAAAAAAACATGCAGGTTACATAATAAACGCTGGAAATGCCACACAAATGGATGTCAAACAATTAGTCAATTTTTTAAAGGACAAAGTGAAGTATCATTTTGGGGTTCTACTCGAAACCGAGATAGAACTATGGTAACGTAAACATAAGGAGGTGTAAATGTGGATAATAATGATGATCTTTTTGGTGATGTTGAGCCCAAAAAGGATTATACGAAATTGATTAAAGTCATTGCCCCAATAGTTATTGTTGCTGTGATCGCAATTTACTTTTTAACGGGATTCTATCGAGTTGAACCAGCAGAAGTAGGGCTTTTGAAGCGTTTTGGCGAATACAAAAATCAGGTTGGCCCTGGATTGCACTATCATCTGCCATATCCAATTGAATCCGTAGTTGTTGTGAATGTTTCTGAGTTGAGGAAAAAGGAGATAGGTTTTCAAACCATTTCACCCGGTAGATATTCAAGCAGAGAAAATGAAGCATTGATGCTAACGGGAGATGGAAACATCGTATACGCAGAGGCTGTTATTCAGTATTTCATTTCAGATGCAGAAAAATTCGCCTTTAATCTAAAAAGTGACGAAGATATTGTAAAAAGTTATGCTTCTTCCGCTCTCAGAGAAGAAGTGGCAGCTGTTACTGTCGATGAAATTCTTACAGTAAGCAGAAATATTATTGCCCAGCGTACAGCAGCTAGAGTACAGCAGGAACTGGACGAACTGGGAGTAGGTATCCAGGTTAAAAATGTATATCTTCAGGAGGTAAGCCCTCCACAACAGGTTATTGCTGCTTTTGATGATGTCAACAGCGCGAAACAGGATAGAGAGCAATTTATATATAAAGCTGAAGAATACAAGAACGAGATCATTCCAAAAGCAGAGGGGCAGGCAAAGGAGATTTTAAACGAATCTGAAGCCTATGCAAGATCAAAGGTTTTAAAGGCACAAGGTGAAAGTTCGCGATTTACAAGTATCCTCGAAGAGTACATAAACGCGCCAAGGGTAACGAAAACAAGACTTTATCTGGAAACTGTAGATAAAGTTCTAAAAGACAGCGATAAAATTATAACAACAAATGGTGAGGACCTCCTAAAATTCTTTGATATAACAGGCTATAAAGGAGGCGGTTCACAATGAAATTACTGGTCACACTTGTAGTAATAATTGTTCTTGCACTGATTATTCTGCCAGGCTTTTTTTACTTCGTGGATGAGGTAGAACAGGCTGTAGTATTGAGATTTGGTGATATTGTTCAGGTAAGTATTGATCCGGGTTTATATACAAAAACACCCTTTATCGACAACGTGGTGAAATTTGACAAGCGTATTCAGCTTTATGACATCTCTGCAGAGAGAATTTATACCGAAGACAAAAAGACTTTACTGGTTGACACTTTTGCAATGTGGAGAATTGTTGATCCTGTAGAATTTGTGAAGACCATGAGAACAGTCAATAACGCATTGACAAGGATAGATGACGTTGTATATTCAACTGTAAGAGACACCTTTGGTGAAAGAACTTTTGATGAAATTATTTCTAAACAAAGAATAGATACCCTCGATTTAGTTACCAAGCTATCACAAACTGAAATGAAGCAATTTGGTCTTGAAATTCTTGCCGTCAGAGTTAAAAAGGCTGATTTACCAGAGGAAAATAAAAATGCTGTATTCAACAGAATGGACTCCGAAAGAAGCCAGGAAGCTGCAAAAATTAGAGCAGAAGGTGAAAAGGAAGCAGCCATAATAAGAGCGGAAGCTGATAAAGATTCAACTTTGATCGTTGCTGAAGCCAGTCGAGAATCAGAAATACTAAAAGGTACCGGTGACGCATCAGCCCTAACAATCTATGCAGAAGCTTATTCCGAAGACGAAGAGTTCTACGAATTCTGGAAAAGCTTGAGCGTTTATGAATCAACACTCAAAGATTCAAAATTCCTACTCGATGCAAGAATGGATCTGATAGAAAGATTTTTAGCTGGAGAATGAACTGCTATATTTCATTAAGGGGACGGCTGGAACACAGAGAAAAAATCAACCGTTCCCTTTTTATAGTTCACGGTATCCACTGTGAAAAAGAAAAAAAATGCAAAGAATTCATTCAAAAAATAAATAATAGGTATCCAGATGCCAGTCACAATTGCTGGGCATATTTTGTAGATAACATGGAAACCAGGAAAAATTATTCAGATGCCGGTGAACCATCGGGAACAGCCGGGCGTCATATTTTTGGATCAATTAAAACATCAGAATTAAAAAATATCGTGATTGTCGTTACAAGGTATTTTGGTGGCGTTAAGCTTGGAATAAGAGGACTGATTGATGCCTATGGAGGTATTACAACAAGAGCTTTAGAAAGTACTCATAAAGCACGTTATTGCTCTGGAATAATTGTTTCTTTTGTTATGGACTATGGCATCTGGGATAGTTTCAACAAGATCTTCAAAGAAGATACAGAATACAACAAACGAAATATTGAATACACGGACAAAGTACATGTTTCAATTGCAGTAAAAGCGCAAATGCTAAGCAATGTAAAAGAATTTGCAGAAAAACGAAATATTGAATATCATCTAGAGAATGAAGTTACCTTTGTTGAACCCTTAGTTTAGCAGGAATATCAAGCCTTTGAAAAAAACATGATTATTATCGTTCATGTTAACCTTTTCTTTACTAAAATTATTTGACTTTAGACACTCAATAAGAATATAATGCTTTACGCACAAAGGATATTCCTTTTAAAAGGATATCCGATTTTTTCTGTTTGGAGGTACAGCAATTGAAAAAAGTAAAAGCACTCGGAAGGCATTTAATTGCAGAATTTTTCTCATGTTCAAATGAGGCGCTCAATGATCTTGATTTTATCTCAGAAAATTTGAAAATAGCTGCTGCAGTTGCCGGGGCTACAATAGTTGATTCTTCTTTCCACAGATTCTTACCTCACGGCATCAGTGGTGTGGTGGTAATTGCAGAATCGCATTTAACTATTCATACATGGCCCGAATACGGTTATGCTGCCATAGATCTGTTCACATGTGGCGATGAAGTTAATCCCTGGAAAGCTTTTGACTACCTTAGAGATATACTTTCAGCTGATAGAACAGAAGTATATGAATATCTCAGAGGAGTATATGAAAAACTCAATATTCCTGAATATGCACCTTACAAAGTAAGTGAATAACGGAGGTTTCCTAATATGAGAAAAATTTCAGAAAGTCTAAAAAATCTTGGCCATCTTGTTTATAAAGAAAATTATACCGGAGGTAATGCGGGACTTTTCATGAAAGTAAAGAAAGTAGTGTATTCTGAACAAACCCCATTCCAGCGTATTGATATATTTGAACACCAAGATTTTGGAAAAGTTTTTGCCCTTGATGGAATAACTATGTGTACAGAAGTTGATGAGTTCATGTATCATGAAATGCTTGTCCATGTTCCTCTTTTTACTCATCCTGAACCAAAAAGGGTTTTAATAATTGGTGGGGGAGATGGAGGAAGTTTGCGTGAAGTTTTTCGCCATAAAACTGTGGAAAAGGCAATACTATGTGAAATAGATCCCATGGTTATTGAAGCATCTAAAAAGTATTTGAAAATGACCGCAACTGATTTTGATAATCCAAAGGCTGAGATAGTAAATGATAATGGAGCAGATTTCGTAAAAAATTATTCAGATTATTTTGATGCAATCATTATAGATTCTACAGACCCAACTGCAGGTGAAGGTGGTCATTTATTCACAAGGGAGTTTTATAAGGATTGTTATAAAGCCCTAAAAGATGATGGTTTATTATCAGCTGAAACTGAAAATCCCTTCTATGACAAAGGATGGGTAGCTATAGCCTTCAACAGAATTTCATCCGCTTTTCCCATTTCAAGAATGTACACGGGTTTCATGACGACTTATCCTTCAGGAATGTGGACATATACTTTAGGTTCAAAAAAATATGATCCTCTTAAGAACTTCAACCCCGAACGTGTAAAAAAACTGCAGCATGAATTGAGATATTACAATGCTGAAATACATAAAGCGTGTTTTTGCCTTCCTGAATTTCTTAAGGAACTTATTCATCACGTATGAATTAGTACTGTAAATTAAGTTGAGGGGAGAAATCCCCTTTTTTTATGCAGTATTAAAATGAGCGTGATAGAATTGTTCAGAAAGCCCGGGAGGAATGAAAATATGTACGAAAAAAGCCGAATTCGAAATATTGCAATAATTGCTCATATAGATCATGGAAAGACGACTCTGGTCGATAGAATACTTGAGTCAACCCACTCTGTTGAAACAAGAAATATGAAAGAACAGTATCTCGATGCTATGGATCTTGAAAGAGAACATGGAATAACAATTAAAGCGTCTCCTGTAAAAGTTTTATATAAAGCTGAGGATGGATTTGAATACGAATTAAATATTATTGATACTCCGGGTCATGTCGATTTTACTTATGAAGTTTCCAGGAGCCTTGCTGCATGCGAAGGAGCTGTATTGCTAGTAGATTCTTCTCAGGGTGTTGAGGCACAAACCTTTGCCAATACCTATCTGGCATTGGAAAATGAGCTGGAAATAATACCGGTTATTAACAAAATAGATTTAGTTGAAGCAAATATCGAAGAAACCAAAATGGAGCTTGAAGACCTTGTAGGCTTTAGTGAAAGCGAATACGTGCTTACAAGCGGTAAAACTGGAGAAGGTGTAAAGAAGCTTCTAGAAACTATTGTAAAGAGAGTTCCACCGCCCAGCGGTGACTCGAAAAGCAAACTTAAAGCATTAATTTTCGATGCCAATTATGATAAGTATCGAGGTGTCGTTGTACATACAAGAATCTTTAATGGTACAGTGAAGCCTGGCGATAAAATAAAGCTTTCAAGTATTGATGAGGAATTTGAGGTTGATGAGGTGGGTATTTTTTCACCTGATCTGTTACCTGTCGATTCACTGGGTGTAGGAGAGGTAGGGTATATAATTGCAGGGATAAAAGATGTAAAAAGGGCTAAAATTGGTGATACCATAACATGCGCAGATGATCCGATTAAAGAGCCTCTTCCGGGTTTCAAGGAAGTAAAACCGATGGTTTACGCAGGTTTGTTTTCAGGTATGCCCGAATATTATGAGGAATTGAGAAAAGCACTTGACAGGCTTCGCCTTAACGACGCATCATTTGTTTTCGAACCAGAAAATTCACCAGCACTGGGATTTGGATTCAGGGTAGGATTTCTTGGATTACTTCATATGGAAATAGTAAAGGAAAGACTTGAAAGGGAACATGAAATAACCTGTATCCTTACAGCTCCAAATGTTGTTTATAAGATTAAACCTAAGGAAGGACAACCTTATGAAATTCATAATCCTACGAATTTTCCTGAAGATGGTGATTTCGAAAAAGCCGAAGAACCCTTTGTTGATCTATCATTAATAACACCGTCTGACTATATGGGCAATATTATAAGTTTCATGACCTCCGAAAAAAGAGGGGATTTCAAAAAGGTTGAAAATGCTGGCAGAAACAGAGTTATTCTCTATTTTGTTGCACCTCTTTCTGAAATAATGTTTGACTTTTTCGATAAAATCAAGGCGATTTCTCATGGTTTTGCGACAATGGATTACGAAATCATTGGTTATAAAGTATCGGACCTTGTTAAAGTCACTATTCTTGTCAACAAAGAACAGGTAGATTCACTTTCCTTTGTTGTTCACAAAAGCAAGCAATATGCAATGGCCAAAAAAATGGTTGATAGATTGAAGGAACTTATTCCCCAACATCAATTTCAAATTCCTATTCAAGCCAAAGCTGGTGGAAGAATTATTACAAGAACAGACATCAAAGCTCTTAGAAAAGATGTTCTTTCAAAATGTTATGGCGGGGACGTCACAAGAAAAATGAAACTTCTGGAAAAACAACGTGAAGGTAAAAAGAAAATGCGAGAAATTGGAAGGGTAAGAATTCCACAAACTGCTTTTCTAGCATTACTCAAATCAGATGAACTCGATGAATAGAACGGAGGGTAATCGGTGTTAATTTTGGGAGCTCATATGTCCACTTCTAAAGGTTATCACAAGGTTCCAGAAAACTCTTTGAAAATTGGAGGAACAGCATTTCAGATATTTCCTCACAGCCCGTCACAATGGAAGGCAAGGTTCCCCAACCCAGAAGAAATAAAGAGATTCAAAAATTCTATGAATAAAGCTGGATTTACGAATGAAGAAGTATTGGTTCATTCAGGTTATCTTATAAATCTTGCCAGTCCAAAAATAGATGTATGGGAAAAATCTGTAAAATTACTAAAAGAAGAGATTGATACCATATCTTCATATGGGCTAAAATATTTAAACTTCCATCCTGGAAGTCATCTTGGAAAGGGATTATCCGATGGGATTGATAGATTAACCAAAGGGCTAGACATAGTATTGAATGAAAGTGAATCAGAAGAAATAGTTCTGCTTATTGAAAATGTTTCTCCAAAGGGCGGAAATATTGGCAGTACTCTTTATGAGTTGAAAAGAATTCTTGATCTCATTTCCTATCCAGAAAGATTTGGTATTACATATGATACCTGCCACGGTTTTGATGCCGGTTATGATATTACGAAAAAGTCAGGAATGGAAAATCTCATGGATGAAATAGATAAGACAGTCGGGTTGGAAAGTATTAAAATGATTCATTTAAATGATTCAAAATTCCCATTGGGCTCAGCAAAAGACCGACATGAAAGGATTGGAGAAGGTTATATAGGAGATACAGGGTTTGCCTGTTTTCTCTCATACAAGTATTTTAGAGAGAAACCTCTTATCCTTGAAACGCCTGGTAAAGACCCGGAGCACAAACAAGATATCACAAGAATAAAATCAATATTGAAAAATGAGGCAAATAGCAATGGATAAAAAGTATATTGTAGTTACTGGTGGTGTGTTAAGCGGTGTTGGCAAAGGTATACTCTCAGCGTCAACAGCTAGAGTTTTGAAAGAATGTGATTTAAAAATAAACACACTGAAAATTGATCCATATCTAAATATTGATGCTGGAACCATGAATCCCAATCAACATGGAGAGGTATTCGTAACCGAAGATGGTTACGAAGCTGACCTTGATCTGGGACATTATGAACGATTTTTAGGAAAAGAAATGAAACGTAGTAATAATATGACTGCAGGACAGATCTACAAAACTATTATTGAAAAAGAACGAGCGGGAGAATACCTTGGCGCAACCGTTCAGGTAGTACCTCATGTTACCAATGAGATAAAAGATCGAATAAAGAAAATTCCCGGGGATGTTGTGATGATTGAAATCGGAGGAACCGTTGGAGACATAGAAGCGGAAATATTTTTAGAAGCAATAAGAGAACTGGCTTTAGAACATGGAACTGAGAATTTTCTTTTTGTTCATGTAACCTATGTACCATATTTGAAGGCCTCAAGAGAGTTTAAAACAAAACCAACACAGCAATCTGTTCAGCTATTAAGAAAAATTGGAATTCAACCTGACATAATAGTTGTCCGTTCAAAATCCACGCTTGACAATGAGCAACTTGATAAAATATCACTCTTTGGGGGAGTGATAAGAAAAAATGTTTTCAACCTTCCAGATGTATCCAACGTATATGAAATACCCTCACTTCTCTACTCACAAGGCATTCATAATATCATTGCTTCAGAGCTAAATCTTAAAATAAAAAATGAGTTTAACTGGTCATATCCAGTAAAATTTGATAATTTTAGGATTGCCATTATTGGTAAATATACAGAAACCGAAGATGCTTATAAAAGTATAAGTGAAAGCATCTTACTTTGCGGAGTAGAGAAACCAGAGATAATTGATGTACATGAATTCGATGAAATGGGTGACATTAAGCTTGAAAAAAAATTAGCCAGTTATGATGGAATAATCATTCCAGGAGGTTTTGGTGAAAGAGGTATAGAAGGCAAGATAAGAGCAATAAAATATGCTCGCATAAATAACATACCTATTTTGGGCATCTGTCTGGGTATGCAGCTTATGATTGTTGAATTTGCAAGGAATGTTTATGGAATGGAAAACGCCAACTCTACCGAATTCAATCCTGAGACTTCATATCCAGTAATAGATTTGATGGAAGAACAAAAAAGAATTATGAACCTTGGTGGGACAATGAGACTTGGCAATCAAAAAATGACAATATCACCTTCATCGAAACTGGCCAGTTTTTACGATAAAACAGACATAACTGAAAGACACAGACATCGATATGAGGTTAACTACGAAGCTTTTAAAGTTATGTATACAAGATCCGTTAAAGAGAAAACCAGAAAAAAGCTAATTATTTCTGCACAATCGAGATTTGTTGAGGCAATTGAACTTAACAATCACCCATTTTTTATTGGCGTACAGTATCATCCCGAATTCAAATCAAAAGTAGGAAAACCTCACCCTCTATTTCTTGGATTTGCTAACTCTATAAGAAATGGCGAAGGTACCCATGGAATTACTTATAAAAGGTAAAACATACAACTTTGAAGGTACCGAGCTAGTAGGGGTAATAAATGTGACCCCGGACTCATTTTATTCTAACAGTAGAAACTTCAACAAAGAGAAAGCTATTAAAACTATTTCACATATGGTTGATATGGGCTTACGGGTTGTAGATATTGGAGGAGAATCGTCCAGACCCGGTGCGGAACCTGTTCCTTCTTCAGTTGAAATTAACCGGGTAGTTCCATTAATTGAAGAAGTTAAGAAAACGTTTCCTGATTTGCTGGTTTCTGTAGACTCCTACCATCCTGAAACTGTTGAAGCTGCTATGAAGGCTGGAGCTGACATACTAAATGATATAACTGGTCTAAAGAATCCGAAGCTTCTTCAAATTGTAAAACGATACAAAACTGCAGCGATAATAATGCATATGCAAGGAGAACCAAAAACAATGCAAAAAAATCCCCATTATGTTAATGTACTAAAAGAAGTAAGTTCCTTTCTATTTGAAAGAACAAGAGAAGCAATTGCTTCTGGAATAGATGAGAAAAGTATTGTAATTGATCCAGGTATTGGTTTTGGCAAAAGACATGAAGATAATCTTGAATTATTAAGAAATATTGATGTGTTCACAAGAAGTGGTTATCCGGTTCTTGTTGGTCATTCGAGAAAAAGTTTTATAGGAAGAATACTTAATCTACCAATTGAAGAAAGGCTTGAAGGTACTCTGGCAATAACAGCGTACCTTTTTTTAAAAGGTGTTCATTTCATCAGAGTTCACGACATAAAGCAAAATCTAAGAACAATTCACGTTTTAAAAGCACTAAAAGTTTCATGATATAATTTTATGATTTAGCTTCCGGGAGGGTTCGTTGTGGCTTATAAAAAATATTCCAAGAAATACTGGAGGGAAACCTTTCAAGCTTATCTTTTTCTTTTACCATCTTTCGTAGTTCTTGGAGTCTTTATTTTCTGGCCCATAGGATTTTCACTAGTTTTAAGCTTTTTTAAGTGGGATTATACAAGTGCTGAAAGATATTTCATAGGATTATCAAACTATAAAGAACTTTTTAGACTTTCATATCCCATTAGTTTGAATTTTATATACGCAACGGTAAATACGATAGCCTATATTCTTGGTGCCATTATATTGACCAGGTTTTTCTTTTACATTGCTTCATCTTTTACGAAATATTATAAACCTTCTAATAAATTTATGCCACCATACTTAATTGCAGTAGCCACTTGGGTAGCAATGATTTTTTCAAGAAATATTTATCCGGAAACTGTGTTTTCATGGTTTCATTTTATAGTCGCACTAATTTTCATTGCAATTTCTGCTGGAATTCTTCTTAATAAAAGTAATGATGAGCACCTTAACATAATGAGATCAAGAAGCTGGACTTCCTTGATTATAGTTATTCTCTTTTCTGTTTTTACATTTACCATCCTGGTACCCTCAGGAGATGACCTTGTAACATACTTTACTCTCGCTAAAGAAAGCTCAGATTTCATAAAGGCAACCTACAATACAATATATTATGTTTTGCTGGCTGTTCCTACACAGATAGTTATTGCTCTTGTAGTAGCGCTGTTACTCAATAAGAAGATAAAATTAAGGTCGCTGTTCAGAACAGCATATTTTATACCCTTTGTTACTTCGGTTGTTGCAGTATCCCTTGTATGGCAATGGATGTTCAATGATCAATTCGGATTGATAAACTATTTTCTTTCATGGTTCGGAATTGACAAGATAGCCTGGCTTAAAGAAGAACAATGGACAATACCTACAATTGCCATAGTTTCTGTCTGGCAACATCTTGGATATACAGCGGTAATATTCCTGGCAGGATTACAAAGCATAGACAGATCATATTATGAAGCAGCAAGAGTTGACGGAGCAAATAGCTGGCAACAATTTAAACACATTACCTGGCCCCTATTATCACCAACAACGTTCTTTGTATTAATAATTACAATGATAGGATCCTTCAAAGTTTTTTCGCAGATTTTCATTCTTTATCAGGGGCTTCCAGGACCGGTTAATCAAAGTGGTTTGACTCTCGTATATTACGTATTTGAGAAATTTTACAATGAGCAAAGAATGGGTGTTGCCAGTGCTGGTGCCTATATTTTATTCCTGATTATTCTGGGTCTTACATGGATTCAGTTCAGAATCGGCAAAAAACGAATACACTACGAATCTTAGGGTGATATGAAATGAAGAATTCTACAAAATCTCTATCTCAAATTTTTATATACATCTTAATATTTGCTGGAGCTTTCGTAATGCTAATCCCATTTGCCTGGATGGTTGACACATCATTCAAAGCATCCAGCGAGGTATCGACATGGCCTCCTAAATGGACGACAAAAAATGCAGAATCGGAAATTGATTTTCAACTTCAAAAACAATACAGAACATCAGGTGGGCTGGACTTATCCACCTTAAGCCTTGACCAGTTTAAGAATTTTGCTTCCCTTGTCGGTGAAACAACAGGCGCTAATACACTGGTTTTGAAGTTAAACGATGACAATATTAGACGGGGAACAGTAACCATCGGGATACTGCAGAAAGAAGATAAAGACTCTCCCGATAATTATGCTTTATATCCTGAAAACAGCAAATATCAATCTATTGTAGAAAAATACAGACAGTGTATCTCAGAATTACCAGAAGCATACGAAGGTGGTCTCGATTTAGAAACAAATGACCCATCCTTATTTCTGGACGATTTCTTCGATATAGCGGAATACAGAAGCGATGCTTTTACTAGAAGAATTGTTCTATCTTCCAGTCTTGAAAAGCTTTTCATAAAAGCAGAATCAGGGTTTAAAAAAATTGTTGAGAATTCTTTGAAGCCTTTTCCCATTGATAATGAGGAAACAAAACAGATAAAAGAAACTCTGAAACAGGAAATAAATAGCACAGTGGTGCCATTACTTGCTGTTCTCTCTCAAAATGCTACCGATATCAGAACGTACAGAAGAGGTTCAGGAAGGTTGATTGAACTCACAGAACTTGATCAGATTAGGAAAATGATCGGGTCAACACTCGAAAAAGCTTTAAATGTAAAAGAAGATGTTTATAAGACAATTGATGAAAAGATCTCTACCGACAACAGACAACTAATGCTTGCTTCAAAAAATTTAAAAAACGCTTTCGACAGCAATATCATTACTCCTTTAAAGGAATGGAGTAATCTCCTCGATCTGTACTATTCTGTAAAGAATTATTATATAAATATCCAGACTGAGGTTATGTCATCAGCATATGTAAAAGGAAAAATCAGGACAGACAAAGAAGTCCATCAAGTATTACTGGATAAACTCGACATATGGGATGCACCAGAATCTGTTAAGCAATATTTAAGAGATAATTTGAATCCAGGTAATGTTAGAAAAGCTCAAAATATTTTGCTTAAACATCTTGACAGTAAATTTAACAATAGAATTGAAGAATACTTTCCAAATACAAAAGAAATCTCTGAGTTAATATCCGACACTATCAATCTTTTGAAGAGCACTGCTCTCGTAGTTGAGAATCCCGAACTGGACAAGAAAATTGACAACACAATGAACAATAATCCTGACTACAACGAATTCACCCAATTATTTAGGGAAGCCGGAAATCTTAGTGGTCAGGGTGTTGTGTTTGATGCCAACATTAATAAATTAGATAATCTTCTGAAAATCATTACTGAAGATACTTTAATAGATCTTATTTCCATGAGGTGGAAACAAACTAGCTGGATTGGGACATTTGCTAAAATTCATTCAGATGCGCTTAGTGAACTGGAAATAATTGAAAAAATGAAAGAAATTAAAACAGTTTATTACAGGGGGAGAAGTAACACTACAGGAACAAAAACCTTTGAGATTGAATTTAATGATATTTCTGCAGTCTGGTTTAAAGATTCGATAATAAGGGGAACTGCAGAATTTACATTTTTTGAGACAATGGCAAACCTCTGGCAGAATTATGTTAGCGCATGGAATGCTGCGCCCTTTGGAAGATACTATGCAAATACAGTCTTTGTAGCTATTACAACCACCTTTCTTGAAATAATATTTGCTGCAATGGCAGCCTTTGCTTTTGCGAAGATGGATTTCTTTGGTAAAAACTTTATCTTTACATTGTTTTTGGCTACAATGATGGTTCCAGGGGAGGTACTTCTTGTTCCAAACTTCATTACACTAACGGTATTTGGCTGGATTGATACATATTACGCTCTCATTGTTCCCTGGGTAATTAGTGTTTTTGCCATTTTCTTAATAAGACAGCATTTTATGACAGTCCCGAACGAGCTTTATGACGCTGCCAAAATTGACGGTTTATCTAAATGGAAATTTCTCTGGAGGATAATGGTTCCATTATCAAAACCAGCTATAATTACTGGAGCTCTTTTAAAGTTTGTTGGTAGCTGGAATGCTTTCCTGTGGGTATTAATTGTCACAAAGAGCCCTGAATATAGAACATTACCGGTAGGCCTTCAAAATTTTAGTAGTGCTACTGGAACAGAATATAATCTCTTAATGGCTGCTGCCACATTCTCAATTATTCCTGTGGTTATATTATTCCTGATAACCCAAAAATACTTTATCGCAGGAATTTCCAGGAGTGGTTTAAAATAAGTAAAAAAAATAAATTTTCAATTGTTTTCACTCTCTTTCTTGTATTACTTATAGTAATGGTAGCGATAACTACCTATAGATCATATACGCGATATAAAGAAGCTGAAAGAGAGCTTGAAATACTTAGAGATGATTATGAAAAACTTGAATCAGAACTTGAAAGCAAAGAAGAACAGGTTGAAGAATTACTAAGATTATTGGAGGAGATTGATAACGAGAAATGAAGTATCTTTTGACAACTTCCAATAGACCCACTAAAGAACTGGCAACGTTGGCAAAAAACCTCTCCAGGCAATTCAATATTCCATATAAAATGAGAAATATCGCCAATGAAAAGCTTAAAAATATGGAAATTGATTTTATATATGTTCTTGATCGAAATTATCAGTTGAAAATTCAGTTCAGGGATTCTTCTTTCTTTTTTCATCCCTCCACCGCAAAGGTAAGACGAAAAAATATTTTGAATGGGCAAAATGACAATCTTATAGAATGTATGAAGCTTAAAGGTAATGAATTAATACTCGATACTACTTTTGGTCTTGGAAGTGAAGCGCTTTTACTTGCTCATTATCTCAATAATGGTAGAGTAGTGGGTCTGGAATCATCCATACACATTTTTAGAATTGTGTCACATGGTTTGAAGCACTATCCCTTTAAGTATCAGTGGATTTCAGAGGCTGCAACTCATATAGTCCTTTTGCATAAAAATTTCAAACATTTCATAAGAAAAATTACCTCAAACTCATACGATATTGTCTACTGTGATCCTATGTTTGAAGTTCCCCAATTCAGGTCAGATTCGATTAATCCACTCCGTTATTTTGCTGATTACGAACAGTTATCTAGAGATGATGTCAAAGAATTCATGCGAATTGCCAAAAAGAGAATTGTGTTGAAATCCAGAACAACAGATAATCTTTTCAATGAACTAGATATTGACTTTTCATATTATAAGGTAAGCAAGAACAGCGGAGTAATCTACGGAGTGATAGAATCATGACTATTCCAATGATTCTGGGACCAACAGGAGTGGGTAAAACTGAGATACTTCTGGAAATTGGGAATACTCTCCCTATTGAAGTGGTTTCAATCGATTCTAGACAGATCTATAAATACATGGACATAGGCACTGCGAAACCAGATGAAACCATAACAAAAAAAGTGCCTCATCACTTAATAGATTTTGTTGAACCTAATAAGGAATTCAATGTTTTTACATTCAAAGAATTAGCTGAAAAGGCCATAAATAATATTATTAACAAGAATAAGATTCCCGTTCCCGCCGGTGGAACAGGGATGTACGCGGAAACACTGCTGTCAGGCTTAGTAAAAAATGCTCCAAAAAACAAAAATGTTCGAAGGGCATTAAACACCATTGAAGAAGAAAATAACGGAATATTGCGTAAATTGCTAAAAATCGTAGATAAGAGAGCTTTTGATAAGTTCCATGAACAGGATAAAAAAAGAACCATAAGGTATCTGGAGGTTTTTCTTACAACCGGCAAACCTTTATCCTTTCTTCAAAAAGAAGCACAACCTTCAAAAAGTTTTGCTGTTATAATACTAAATAGAGACAGAAAAGAGTTACACGAAAGAATAAACAAACGCGTTGATATTATGCTGGAAAAAGGATTATTACAGGAAGTTAAAAGTTTAAGAAAAATGGGTTTTTCTCCAGATTTAAATGCTATGCAGAGTATAGGTTATAATGAGATAAATGATTATCTTGATGGAAAAACAAAATGGGAAGAAGCTGTAGAGTTAATAAAAAGAAATACAAGAAGGTTTGCAAGACGGCAAATAATATGGTTTAGAAGATATGAAAAGGCAACCTGGTACAATCTATCGAAGAATTCTTTTAATAATAATGTTGAGTCAATTAAATTAAAACTATTAAGTATATGGGGGGATAAGGATGACAGAAAAATTTAACCTTCAGGATAGGTTTCTTAATCTTTTGCGTATTAATAAAATTGAGGTAAGAGTATTCCTAGAAGGTGGATTTCAAACCAAAGGCGATATAAAATCCTTTGATAGTTTTACCGTTTTACTAGAAGATGGTGAGGAGCAAACACTTGTATACAAACATGCCATTAAAATGTTGATACCTTCAAAATATGTTAAGCTTTCTCAAAAGAACTAAAGAGGTGATATTAAATAGCAAAAAAGGCGCTAATAGTAGCTGTTTCTAGTTCAAAAAATAAAACGAAAACATTAGAATTATGTAATGAATTGAGTTTTCTGGCTACAACTTCAGGTTTCGTAGTTGCAGAAACGATTATTCAGAATCGCGAAAGCATACATCCTGCTCATTACATTGGGAAAGGAAAACTTGAATATATTAAAAAATATTCGTACCATGAAAATATTTCTTATTTGATTGCGATGGATGACCTTACACCAACACAAAAAGCAGAAATGGAGAAATTACTTGACTTAACAGTAATTGACAGAACCGGTCTAATTCTCTCTATTTTTGCGCGACATGCTACAACCAAAGAAGGAAAAATGGAAATTGAACTGGCTCAATTGAGATATTCTTTACCTAAATTGAAGGGAAAGGGAAATAAATTATCAAACTTAGGTGGTGGAATAGGAACAAGAGGACCAGGTGAGAAAAAACTTGAGATTGACAGAAGAAATGCCTTAAAAAGAATAGCTCACTTAAGAGAAACTTTGAAGAAGCTGCGATCAGAACGTTCCACAATGCGAAAAAGAAGAATAGAAAGCTCAATACCATTGGTATCACTTGTAGGGTATACAAATGCTGGAAAAACCACTCTTATGAATGAGATAACCGGTAGTTCACTGCAGACAGAAAACAAACTCTTTTCAACTCTTGAGACACGTGTTAGACGCACCTCATTAACCGATGGTGATAAAATTTTACTATCTGATACAGTTGGCTTTATAAGAGATTTACCCCATGAACTAATGGCCTCATTTAGATCAACTCTTGAGGAAGTAAATTATGCTGACCTGTTGTTTGTTATCCTGGACGCTTCGGAAAAAGATATTGATGAAAAATTGTCGACAGTTGAAAAAACGTTAAAAGAGATAGGCGCTGACAAAATTGACAGAATTATTGTATTAAACAAGATAGATCTCTGTACAAATCGCAGAATAAAAGAGCTTGAAAACAAATATCCAAAAGCAGTATTTGTTAGCGCTGAAAAAAGTTTCAACATTCAGGAAATGCTGGAAAGGGTACAGCAATATTTCAACAGAAAAAAGGAAGTTTTCAGTATAAAAATTCCCATTCATAAGCTATCAAAATTCTTACAATACAGAGAAAAAATGACAGTTCTTGAAGAAAAATATACCAATAATGTAGCTTACTTAACGTATCGTACTGACAAGGAACTACAGAACCATATACTAACAAGACTGTGAAGGAGGAGTAACCATGAAAAAAATCGTTACTCTTGTTGTTGTTCTAATACTATCTGCATCAATAATTACGGCATCGGTTCTTTCCGATCCACTTAATATAAAATTACTGGTTACAGGATATTTCGGAGAATACAGGAGCACTTTTTCATCAGATTTGAATATAAGCGAACATTTCCACAAAGGCATTGACCTTTCAACGAATTCCAGAGTAGGTCTGGAATTATATGCTCCTGAAAGTGGGTATGTGGATTCTTTAATGATTAACCATCCACTTTATGGTACAGCATTGATGTTAACGCTCCCCGAAGTAAAGAACATTGTTACCAACGAAAAGGGCATTAAAATTCTTTTTGGTCATTTACAGGACCTGGGAAGCCTTACCAATTTGAGTGGAAGGCGATTAAATGAAATATTCAATGAATTGCTGCTTGACTATGGTTCAAGCTACATCCGGGTGAAATTTCCTGAAAACGAAATAGTATTCAACAACGGCGAGTTAATTGCTTACAGTGGAAATACAGGTAATGTTGATCCCCATCTTCATGTAGAGATAAGAAATTTAGATGAAACGATGGTTCTTAATCCGGGCATGTATTTTGAATTACCAGAATATACAGGTACAACTGTAAAGGTAATCGAAATTATTTCTGGTAACGATGTCTACGATCTAGCAAAATACCCTAACCCGCTTGTAAAAATCTCAGAATATACACCTTTTTTACTCCGTACACGTGTTGAATCAAGACAGCCTATTAACCCAAGATCTATTTCAATATATGTTGAGGACTCTTTGATATATCGCATTGATTTTTCACATTTCTTATTGGAAAATGGCGATCTGGTACACGAAATATATACGAATTCAACCATGAGAGACTATCGTTTTAGACTTGACGCAACCATACCTGAAGAGATTGTCACTGTTAACAAATGGCAGACTGTTGATCTTAATTCAGAAAAAAATGCTCGACTGGTAGTAATAGATCATTGGGGAAATAGCGCAGAAGTTAAATTTCGGTTAATTGAGCGGAGGTGATCCGTTTGTTCTCATGGAAGAAAGAAAAAGATATCATAAAAAATCCCTTTTACGATGAAAGAAATACCCTTGTCGTTTACTTCAAATGCAAAAAATGTGGAGAAGTTTTCAGAAGTCACCTGAGAAAATATTACGACATTGCTGTTGACTATACAGCAGGAGGGTTTTCATATAAACTTGATAAAGAATTTATTGGAAGTGAATGCCAGAATAAAATCCATATTTACGCCAGCTTCAAAAGAAATTTTAAACCAAAGAATTTTGAAATAATTGGCGGAGAATTCATTTCTAAAGAAGATTATGAAGCTACTAAGAACAATAGTTAATATAAAAAAGGAGGCAATCAGATGAATAAATGGTTATTCACAAGTGAAAGTGTAACCGAAGGACATCCTGATAAAGTAGCTGATCAAATATCGGACAGTATATTAGACGCTTTACTTGAACAGGATCCTGAATCGCGTTCTGCGGTTGAAACACTAGTAGCAACCGGGGTGGCTATTGTTGCAGGTGAAGTAAGTTCAAGAGCCTATGTAGATATCTCCAGTATCGTAAGAGACACCATTATGGATATAGGATATACTAGAGCAAAATTTGGATTTGATGGAGAAACATGCGCCGTTTTAACAAGCATCGAAGAACAATCTCCAGATATCGCACTGGGAGTAAATAAATCAGTAGAAGCCAGACAATCAGACGAAAATCGCTATAACACAATTGGAGCTGGAGATCAAGGCATGATGTTCGGATACGCGACTACTGAAACAGAAGAACTTATGCCTCTACCTATTATACTGGCCCATCAGTTATCAAGAAGACTTACAGAAGTAAGGAAGAAAAAAATAGTCAAAGGATTTAGACCCGACGGTAAAACACAGGTGACTGTTTTATATGAAGACGGAAAACCTGTTGCTGTAACCACAATAGTGGTTTCAACACAACATGATCCGGATATTGAATTATCGGAGGTTCGTAATCTGGTTGAGGAGCATGTTATTAACCCTGTTATTCCCCGGAAATTTCTCCCCAAGAACCCCACCATTCACGTCAATCCAACAGGCAGGTTTGTAAAGGGAGGTCCAGCTGCCGATACAGGTTTAACCGGCAGAAAGATTATTGTTGACACATATGGTGGTTGGGTTCCTCATGGTGGAGGTGCATTTAGTGGAAAAGATGCTACCAAGGTAGATAGATCAGCAAATTATATGGCAAGATACGCTGCCAAAAACGTTGTTGCAGCTGGCCTCGCCGAAAAATTAATGATACAGGTAGCCTACGCTATTGGTGTGGCTTCTCCAGTATCTTTTATGCTCGATGCCTATGGAACAGAGAAGGTGGATTTGAATAAACTAAAGAAAGTCGTTGCGGAGCTTTTTGATTTCAGACCATCTGCAATTATCGATAAACTAGAGTTACGAACACCTTTTTATAAAAAAACCGCTGCTTATGGTCATTTTGGCAGAAAAGATACTATTTTCCCCTGGGAAAAGCTTGATATGGTCGATGAGCTAAAAAGAGCTTTCAATTTGTAGAATTTAATGATACAATAAACTTCAGAAATGTCGAAAGGAGGATACCCGAGTGGCAAATATTAAATCAGCCAAGAAAAGAGTAAAACAGAACGAAAAAAGACGTATTCGAAACAAAGCATTGAAAACTCGAATGAAAAATGTTACCAAAAAGTTGCTTGCTGCAATTGACACAGAAGAATCCCCGGAAAAAGTTCATGAACTGCTTTCTTCAACTTATTCTGTTCTTGACAAAGCAGCCAAGAAGGGTGTAATTCATAAAAACAAGGCTTCCAGAAAGAAATCTCGATTGACTGTAAGAGCTAAAAATTATATGGAAAGCCATAAATAAAAAAAGAGGGGTAAACATAATACCCCTCTTTTTAAATATCTTATTCCCTTTCTTTAATATCCTGCGCTTCTGCTGATTTTGCCTTTTTCATTTCTTCTTCAATCTGAAGCTCTTCTCCATGAAGGCCTGCGAGTCTGTTCTCTTCAGTATCAGGATCAAAAACGTGTAACATTTTTATATCAAATACGAGCTCCATTTGATCTCCGGTTGACGCTCTCGATTTAGGATCCACCTTGGCTACAATAGTATCCCCCATAACGTTTATGTGAATCAACGTTTCGCTTCCCAGAGGTTCTACAACTTCCACTTCACCACTTACGGTGTTCTCTTCAGTAGCATTTTTAGCAAACATCTTATCGTACATATCCTCTGGTCTGATACCCATAACAATTTCTTTATCTGCTAGATCTTCTATCTTTTCATAAAATTTCTGAGGAATGAGAAGCTTTCTATTCTCTTTTGTAATCCAATATTTTCCATTTTCTTTTTCAATTCTTACATTAAGGAAATTCATTGCTGGTGTACCAATAAAGCCCGCAACAAACTTATTAATTGGTTCAAAATAAACTGAATATGGATCACCTATCTGCTGAATAATCCCATCTTTTATGATAACAATTTTATCAGCCATGGTCATGGCTTCAACCTGATCATGGGTAACATATATCATTGTTGCTGTTAATCTGTGCTGCAACCTCTTTAACTCGGCTCTCATCTGAACCCTCAGTTTAGCATCAAGGTTGGAAAGTGGTTCATCAAACAGGAAAACCTTTGGATCCCTTACAATAGCTCTTCCAACAGCGACCCTTTGTCTCTGACCACCTGATAGCTGTTTAGGCTTTCGATTCAGTAGGGGACTTATTCCAAGAATATCTGCAGCTTCATTAACTCGTTTCTCAATTTCAGGTTTGGGCATTTTTCTTAGTTTTAAACCAAAGGCCATATTTTCATATACTGTCATATGAGGATAAAGCGCGTAATTCTGGAAAACCATTGCGATATCCCTGTCCTTTGGTTCCACATCATTTACTACCTTCCCATCAATTGCAATTGTACCTTCAGTAATTTCTTCTAGTCCTGCAATCATTCTTAATGTTGTTGTTTTTCCACATCCTGAAGGTCCAAGCAAAACAACAAATTCCTTGTCCTCAACCATTAAGTTAGCGTCCTTAACCGCCTTTACATTACCAGGAAATACTTTTGATATATTCTTCAAAACCACCTGAGCCATCAAAACACCTCCAATTAATCTTCGTCAGTACTATCTAGTATATCTTTCAAATCCGTACTTACAACATCAGTACCGGCATCCATTAAATACAACTCATACACAGAATCAAGAAATTTTTGGATTTTTACATATTTTTCATAGGAGAGGAGAGCAACAGAAGGAAGACCGTTTTTTGTTATAATTACATCATAATCATCGTGATTTACTATGCCAATAACCTTTGAAAGATTTGCTTTTGCTTCGGCTATTGTATAAAAATGAAGTTTTTCAAGTTTTGGCAACATGCTCACCTCAAAAGAAATTATACACTATGACTATAATTATAGTCAAGCAAAAATAAAATTTTATGTAAATTTCTTCTGGAGGTAAATAATGCATAATAAAGTTAAATTAACGATCAATAATGAGAAAACTTATGATTTGAGTAAAGGAAAGTCATTATTTCATAATTTAATTGATAACAACATCTATCTTCCTTCAGCCTGTGGAGGAAGAGGTATGTGTGGTCGTTGCAGGATAAAGATATTTACTGATGCAGGTGATTATACTGATTCAGAAAACAGACACCTGACAGATTCTGAGAAAACTGAAGGTTATAGACTTGCGTGTCAGGTTGTTGTAGAAAAGAACCTTTCAGTAGAGATACCTGCAGATTTACTTTCTTGGGAATATAACTCGGTTGTCGAAGCTATAAAGGACGTTACTCATGATATAAAAAGTATAACCTTGAGCACTGACAAACCCTTATCTTTTAAAGCTGGACAATACATTCAACTGGCTATACCACCATATAACAATATTAAAGAGAAAACCATTCGCTCTTATTCTTTAGCATCTCCTCCATCAAGCAAAAATAAGGTTGAGCTTCTGGTAAGGCTTGTACCAGGTGGCATTGCTACAACATATATTCACAATTATCTAAAAAAAGGAGACAGATTATCATTTACAGGACCTTTTGGAGATTTTGTTATCCGTGATACAAATGCAGGTATTCTTTTTATTGCTGGTGGTTCTGGATTGGCTCCA
>JAWODV010000085.1:0-13237 GCA_046483075.1 Kosmotogaceae bacterium
CCTTCAATGAAAAGGAAGCAGATATTTTGGGGTTACCGTCAGATCCTGTAAATGCAGTTAAAGAAGTGCTAAAAGAAAAACCAAGCGTGGTTATTTTCAGAAGAGGGGACGAGGGGGCTTTAATCGGTTTTGAAGAAGAAGTAACTAAAATGGAAGCCTTTAATGTTGAAATTGTCGATACCGTTGGAGCAGGAGATACCTTTACTGCTGCCATTTTAGCCGGGATTATTGAAAAGATGAGCTATAAGGAAACTTTAAGATTTGCTTTAGCAGCAGCAGCTTGCACTTGTACAAAAACGGGTTCTGTGGAAGGACAGCCTTTTAGAAGTGAAGTTGAAAGCCTTTTGAAGGCCAAATCATAATCTGTAACTACCTTATAGGAGGTGTTTGTATGAAGAAACTATTGGTAATTTTCTTAGTGTTAGCATTTGTTGTTGGTGCCTTCGCTCTTGATTATCCCAGGAAAACGGTAAGCGTCGTTTGCCCGTGGGGTGCTGGCGGAGGTACAGACAGACTAGCAAGATTTCTTGCTGATGAACTTTCTAAAGAATTTGGAGAACCATTTGTTGTGGTTAACAAAACTGGCGGTGGTGGAGCAGTAGGACACGGAGCTGGCGCCTATGCAAATCCAGATGGTTACACTATCACACTTGTTACTCTGGAAATCGCCACAATGCATTGGTTAGGGCTGACTCCATTAACCTATGAAGATTTTGATTATATTGCTCAGGTTAATGTTGATCCAGCTGGATTGATGGTTAAAGGTGATTCCGAGTGGGAAAGTGCTGCAGAATTATTAGTTGATGTTGCAATGAATCCAGGAGAATTTCTATTCTCAGGATCAGGCGCTGGAACAATCTGGGACCTTTCAAGAATAGGTATGTTAAATTCTGTTGGTATACCACCAGATTATACAGTTTGGGTTCCGACAACCGGTGCAGCTCCATCTGTTGTTGAATTGCTTGGTGGACATGTTGATGCCATAACCTGTAGCATTCCTGAAGCGTGGGCACAAATTGAATCAGGAGACCTGAAGGCACTTGCAATTATGGCTGATGAAAGAGATCCAAGATTTGAAGATATTCCAACTTTGAAGGAACAGGGAATTGACTGGTCTTCGGGAACATGGCGTGGTATTGCTGTACCAAATGGTACACCACAGGAAATCAAAGATTTGTTGGAAGAAAAAGTTATTAAAATTGCCAATTCAGATGCTTTCAAAGAGTTCATGGATAAGAACGGATTCGGAACAATTGTTCGTGGTTCAGAAGAATTTGCAGATTTTGTTGAAGAACAGGACAAAGTGTGGAAAGAAGTTTTGAGAATCGGCGGATATTTAGAATAAGAGTAATTTGTTTTACCCCGGCGGTAGACGCCGGGGTTACTTAATATTTGTAATTCCGAGAGGTGCTGCAGATGAACTATAAAAATATAACTTACGGGATAATACTTGTTGTATTTTCAATTATCGTTATTTTGCTTAGTATGGAGTTTCCAGGTTATGTAGTACGTGGAAAAGAATTACCTGGTCCAAAGTTTTTCCCGCAGGTAATATCTGGAATTCTTATTATTATGGGAATATATGAGATAGTGTTGGGAACTTATCAAACTGTTAAGAAAAAGAAAGTGAATGAAAAAGAAATGGAAAAAAAAGAGGTTAAAGAAAAAACCGGTATTACAAAAAGAGGAATAATTAACATAATTGTTGTTTTTGTTGGAATAGTTCTGTTCATTCCTTTTATAGAGATAGTTGGGTTCAAATTAGGAGCCTTTATTTTTGCGACAGTTTTGATGAGCATTCTTGGAATGGGAATTATCAGATCATTATTGTATTCAGCTATACTAACTGCTTTTATTTTAATTATTTTTGATTATCTATTTAAAATACCGTTTCCAGAAGGAATATTTTTCTCATTATAAGCATGGGGTGATATGATGGAAAATATCTTAATAGTATTTCAACCAGACGTACTTCTCCCATTATTAATATCAATGATTTTTGGTGTTTTTGTTGGGGGGATACCAGGTCTAACAGCAACAATGGCGGTAGCCTTAATTATTCCAATAAGTTATTACATGAGTCCTCTTGCTGGTTTGGCTATGGTATTAGGTGCAGCATTCACTGCAATTTTCTCTGGAGATATTCCAGCTACTTTTCTAAGGATACCCGGGACACCAGCATCTGGAGCGGCAGTTCTTGATGGATTTGAAATGACAAAAAAGGGTAAAGGTAGTTTAGCACTTACTCTGGATTTGTTTTGTTCTGTAATCGGAGGATTAATTGGTATAATCCTTCTAATTACAGTTGCACCTCCTCTTGCCAATCTTGCACTACAGTTTACTAATTATGAATATTTCTGGCTTGGAGTTTTCGGTTTAAGTATGAGTGCAGTACTGAGTAGAGGAAATGTTATAAAAGGACTTTCAGCTGCAATTCTTGGTCTGTTAATTTCAACAATTGGAATTGACATAACAACCGGTTATCCCAGATATACTTTTGGTAATATTGAATTAATGGGTGGTATAGAATTTATACCTGCAATGATAGGCCTTTTTGGAATATCAGAAGTATTTAAAAGAATAGAAGGGGGAAGTATAGGTTTAGGATCACCAACTATTAAGGAAAAAATAAAAGTTTCACCTCTTGAAGCATTGAAAATAATTATTAAAAGACCCTTCATTGTAATAAAATCTGCCATTGTAGGTACATTTATTGGCGCATTACCAGGTGCGGGAGCAGATATTGCAGCGTGGGTTGCCTATGGTGTTGAAAAGAAAACATCGAAAAAATCTAAAGAATTTGGTACAGGGATTGTAGAAGGTGTAATAGCTCCAACAAGTGCTAATAATGCGGCACTGGGTGGAACATGGATTCCAGCTCTTGTTTTTGGAATACCTGGTGATACAATTACTGCTATTGTCCTTGGCGCAATGCTTATGTTTGGGATTAAACCGGGACCTTTAATATTTGAACAAAGTGGTGATCTTGTAACAGGAATCTTCACTGTTGCCATAGTTGCGCAGTTCTTATTAATTTTTGTAGGTTTTCTTGGAATAAAAGCATATTCCCAGGTGCTTAAATTGAAAACATCTACTGTTATGGCTGGAGTAGTAATTTTTTCAATGATTGGATCTTATGCGATACGAAACAGTTTCTTTGATATATATATAATGCTCGCTTTTGGGGTCATTGGATATCTATTGGAAAAAGTAGATGTTCCTCTAGCACCCATGATACTTGGAATTATCCTTGGTCCTATGATTGAAGATAATTTAAGAGTTGGTCTTACAAAAACTGGTGGAGATATGACTTTGTTCTTCGCACGACCCATTTCGATAATATTCATAGTACTTATTACTCTAACTTTCAGTGGTGGATATATTACAAAACTAATTAAAATTATCTTTGGAGGGAAGAAAACCGAATGAAACCATATATTCTGAAGGATATATTTGAAAAAGGTGATAAAGAACCATATGAGTTTGAGGTTTCAAATAACTGTTTTGCTAAATTTGTTAAATTGGAAAATGTCGAAACAGAACCAGAGATGCATAAATACTGGACTGATATTTATATTGTTCTTGAAGGTAATGCTATTTTAACCCTTGGACAGGAATTGATTGATTCAAAAGAAGTTGATGATGGCGAATATAGAGGAGGAAAGATTACGAATCCTGAAGAAACTGAACTTAAAAGAGGATCTGTAGCTGTTATAACTGCTGGCTACCCGCATAAATTAAAGATTGGAAAGGGATTTTCACAACTTGTTATAAAGGTGAAAAATAATTGATTAATAGAAACTTTTGTAAATCTTCTTATTAAACGAATTACATGAAGTTTCTAGACAGTTATTTGCTTCTCAAAAACCTCATGAGAGGTGTTTTTCATGGAATATAAATATGTGAAATTCGAGGTTTATATACCTGCTGAGTACGTTGAAACTCTCAGGAATAAGGTGAATGAAGCTGGAGCTTGCAAACTTGGAAGGTACGATAACTGCCTTTCGTTTTTGCTGGTAGAAGGTTACTGGCGGTCTTTGGAAGGTTCAAGTCCCTATAAAGGGAATTTTAATGAGATAGAAAGTGGAAAAGAAGGAAAAGTTGAATTTATCTGCGAAAAGAAGTACATAAAAAATGTCATTAAAGCAATAAGAGAAGTTCATCCTTATGAAGAACCTATGTACTACATTATTCCGATAATTAACGATCGATACGATGTTAGTTTCGGACAATAGGATGCTACTGTTTAATATCTTATTTTTTTGATTTTGGTTTTTCCCTTTTCTTCTTAGAATCAAGCCATCCAATTTTAAAGAAAACAAATAGCATTGTGACTCCAATTGTAATCATTATACCCAGAAGGATGAAATACGCATATTTATATTCAAGCTCGGGCATAAACTCAAAGTTCATTCCATAAACTCCAGCAATAAAAGACAATGGTATAAAAATTGTAGATATTATTGTGAGAACTTTCATAACTTCATTAAGACTATTACTTAATGAAGATAAATAAATGTTCATTAATTCTGTACTTAATTCCTTGTATGTTTCAACTATGTCAATTACATGGACAATATGATCATAGCAATCACGTAGATATAGCTTGACATCATCATTTATAAAGGGCGTTTCTTCTCTTAGAAGTTTACCAATCATTTCTCGTGAAGGCCACAATTCTTTTCTGAAAGCAAGAAGATTGTGCTTTGCTTCATGTAGCATCTTTAATTCTGCTTCTGTTGCTCTTGATGTAATTTTATCTTCAAGTTCTTCAACATCATCTCCAATAATCTCCAGCACTGGAAAATAATTATCAAATATTGTGTCCATTACAGCATAAGAAAGATAATCAGCCTTCATTTTTCTAATGATACCTTTATTATTTCTTATCCTTTCTCTTACTGGGTCAAGACAGTCACCCAACTTTTCCTGGAAGGTTATAACGAAATTTTTTCCAGTGATTATGCTTATCTGCTCGGAGATTATTTGATTATTTTTGGTAAGCCTGAACATTCTCATTACAGAAAAAGCAAAATTTTCATAATAATCGACCTTCGGTCGCTGGGGGGCGTTTACAATATCTTCCAGCACAAGTGGATGTATAGAGAAGGCATTTCCAAGTGAGCGTATAAATTTTTCGTCTCCAAGGCCCTGAAGATCAATCCATCTACAGGTATTTTCATCTATATTTCCAATTTCGGTTATATTTTTTAAATCATCAAGAGTTTTTTCACTGAATGTATCTTTGTTGTAGTCAAAAATATATACAACCGGTTGAGTCATGGTTTCATCTATAGAAACTGTTCCTGGTGACGTACCAGGGGCACTTCGTTTCTTCTTACGGAATTTCATTCTTTCGAGCATAATGAAATCACCTGCTTAATATTCAAAATAATAAAAATGATGTAAGTTATTTATAACCCAGTGGGCGAAATGTATCACCCTTTTGTCGAATAAATTGTGTTGATTTACATTCCAGTAAGAACAGTTCTATTGTATTGCACACTGCACCTGAAAATAAATGACCACCAATCACTTTGTTATCTCTTCCAGCTAAAGAGGCATGAACATGAGCAAAGGGTTTACCATCTTTCAACGAAATATTTCCCGACAGCGACAGTACTTCATAAGGATCTGAATATGTAGTATGCTCATATCCAGATGTATCAACATTGAACCATCCTAATGTTACATTTCTTAGCATGCCTACTCCGCTGATTATTATTCCAGAGTTTAATCCAGTTTCTTTTAATTTGCTGTGAAGTTCATCAACAAAAGAATCACCATCATCAAATCGCATGAAAAATAAGTCGTTTTCTCTTTTTATTAGAATAGTATCACTCCCAATTCATCGAAATATTAATACCAATTAATGGATCAAAAGTGTTACTGTCAAAAATATTTTTATGAATTACACCACTGAATAAGTTAACAGAAAATGATATAGATTGAAAAGAAAAACTAGATTTATATCCAAGTGTAATAATATCTCCTATTTCACTTACTCCTCCCAAAAAGAAGTTTGTACCCTGTTCATAGGTAGGCTCACCATGCCAGGGATTCCAGGGTTCTCTAGTTCCTATAAGAATATTTTCATAGCTTCCATAAAATCCAGAGTTGTGGTCAATTTTCAAAAAAATACTTGAACTGTTCTCACCATACTTGTATCCGAGCATATTTTCTTCAATTATGTATTTCTTTACATTTTCTTTTTCACCCTTCGAATACTCATAGGGTAGAGAAGAATGGGTCCTGGCAAATACATAAGCGCTTGATATCGCACCTTCAATATTTAATTTAAATACATCTGTTTGGTAATCGGCACCAGCATTTATTGCGAGCTTTGTTACAGTTTGATTTGAAGGGTTTAATATTGCGTTGGCGTTTATATCATCAATTAGCAAATCCATATAAAATCTAAAATTTTCAGGTTCATAACTTGCGAAAACGCCAATCATAGCGTTGTCATTGATTTTCTCTTCTTCAGGGCCCGACATATGCCTAATTTCCTGAACTGCAGTGTAAGGTAAGAACGAAAAAGCATACCAGGGATCAAAATTTCTATCAATGAATAGAATTGATTCCTGAAAACCAAAACTAAAGTCTCTAAGGTCAAATTCATATCGCCTGTAATAGACATTTTTCGCAAACCCAGAATCTCCTTCAGTTCCAACCACTCCATAAGGTGAAAATCTTACAAGAATGAGATTATTTACGAAGGTAAAATATTCAACGGGAGACCATTTCAAAGATAGACCATTAAAAGATCCAACTTCTTCTCGAAAAAACAAAGGGTATTCGTTCCCCTGACCGATCGAGAAAGTTTGAAGTCCCAGTTTAACGTTAAGCTTGTCTGATTCATGGTAAAAATAGCCAGAACTGTTGTACCATCTATGTCCAAGGAGTTCATCTTCCCAGCCACTTATTCTTTGTCCATCGTGAATGAAACCGCATCCCAGGTTGTATTGAACCATAGAAAATAGAGGAACATCTATTTCAATGCCAACAACATCAAGATAATCGTCTCTATATATCTGTTTATTCAAATATTTGGCTTCAAGATTTATGTTAACTGAAAAAATGGATATGGAAAAAATAATAAACAGAATTACAAACAAAAGGCTTTTTCTCATAATACCAATCTCCATTATTTCAGCTTTCAAGAATATCGTTGATTTTCTTCATTGCATCATTATCAAGCTTATCTTTTATCTGGATTGATTTCAGGTTGTCCTCAAGTTGTTCCTGTTTACTGACTCCAAGTATGACACTACTGACATTCTTGTTCTTTAATGCCCAGGCAATCGCTAATTGAGTCTGTTTTATACCCATATCATCTGCAACTTCTACTAATTTTTTAACTTTACCAATAGTTTTTTCTTCAAAGAGGCCAGTCTTCTCAAAATGCTTTTTCAATTCCGGAAAAACATCAAATCTGCTACCTTCGGGAATTCCATTAGTATATTTTCCCGTCAATAATCCTGAAGCTAAAGGACTGAAAGTGGTTAAGCCCATACCGTACTTTTTATAGAGAGGTAAAAACTCATTTTCTACTTTATTTCTTTCCAGCATATTGTATTGAGGTTGTTCAACCACAGGTGGTATACAGTTTAATTTTTCACAGGCTTTATGAGCAGATGTAATCTGTTCAGCACTCCATTCTGAGGTTCCCCAGTAAAGTGCCAGTCCGTTACGAATAATATAATCCATTGCCAGTACTGTTTCCTCTATAGGTGTTTCAGGGTCGGGCCTGTGACAGTACACTAAATCTACATATTCGTGTTGCATTCTCTTTAATGAATTCCATATTCCTTCAAGAAGATGTTTTCTTGATAGACCCGAATTATTGGGTCCCTTACCTACCCAAAATATTTTTGTTGAAACCACATAATCTTCTCTTTTAAATTCCTTCAATACTTGCCCTAGCATTGATTCAGCCATACCATTAGCATATGCTTCAGCACAATCAAAGAAATTAACCCCATTTTTGAAAGCCTTTCTAACAACTTCTTTAGCACCATCAATATCTAGCTGTTTACCAAAAGTTAGCCATGAACCAAGAGAAAGCTCGCTGATTCTAAGCCCCCATTTACCTACTTTTCTATATTCCATGGATAGCACCTCCAATTAACTAAATACTTTTCTATTGAATATAATATAAAATTTATTGCTGAATGTTCTGTTATACTTTTTCCGGAGGAATGATTTTGAAAAAAATAATACTTATATGCTTTATTTTATCAAATTTTGTTTTTTTGTTAGCTTCTACAGATAATTATAATGATAATTATAATACATTGACTCATTTTATCTCAGTATTAACTGAAAATGAGCTTGTGGAAATGGATGTCAGGGTAACTTTTCATATTGCCAAACAGGAAGGTAATGATGAGATTATTGATATTGTGATATTTTTTAACTTTAAGAAAGATCTTAAAGGAAACTGGTTTATTGAATTCAGTCAACCAGAGGAATTAGATGAAATTGGATTTGCTTACCTTGAAAATGAAAAAATTCTGTTTAGCGTTGTCGAAGGAGATCCATGGAAACAGTATCGTACTGAAAATCAATTTACATTGGTAGGAAGCATCTTGTCAGATTTTTTGGAAGGCTTACTGGATGAAAGAAATTACAAATGGACAGTTTTGGAGAAGAATAATTATATTGAATATCAAATAATTCCCGATGAAACAAGAATGAGATTTCTAAGTTTAATTGGCGGTGGTGGGTACGTACCCAATATGATTAATATCAATCTGAATTTTCATAAAAAAGAAGGATTCTTACCGATACCGAAAACGTTAAAGATTTCCGAAAGGTTCAAAAAAGAATGGGTATTGTTTGAGTTTGAGGAAGTAACTTTTGAGCAATCAACAAGTTTTTTCGAACAATTTAAAGAAAAGTATTATAATACTTTTGAGTAAAAAGAAGAACCCGAAAAGGGTTCTTCTTCTTTTAATATCTTTTGTTAGTATGAGCTTTCAAGGATAGTTAATAAATCTTCTTCTTTTAGGTTACCAGGAGTTGGTGTTATTACTCCTCGCATAGTTTTATAAGCTGTAGATGCCATACTTTTTAAATCATCTTTTTTTACTCCGAGTTCTGATAATTTTTGATTCAAATCAAATTGTTTCTGGAAAAATCGTAGTTTCGCGATCATTAATTTTGCAGCTCTTCTATCATTATATTCATTTACGGAGAATACTTCCCGTCCAACAATTGCAAGTTTTTTATAAACTTCCTCAAAGATATGTTCAAAAAGATATGGCCCAGTAATACACAGGCCCAAGCCATGAGTTATCTCCTGGTAATATCCACTTAAACCATGTTCGATAGCGTGATTTACGATAACTCCAGTAACAGTTTGAACTATCCCTCCTTCTGTATTTGCCCAGGTTAACTCGGTTCTAGCTTCCAAATCATTTAATTTTTCGTAAGCAAGGGGAAGGTTTGTCACGATACGTTTCATAGCGTCAAGAGCTATAATATCAGAATAAGGATTAGCCTCTTGATTTAAAAATGCTTCTATACAATGATAAAAAGCATCCATAGATGTATAAACCGTTTGATCTTTTGGAAGGGTTAACATAAGCTCTGGATCAACAAGCGAAACTGTAGGAAATGTAACATCAAAACCAGTTCCAATCTTTTCTTTAGTTTCAGGATTTGTTAATACTGTAAATGGATCAGCTTCTGTTCCAGTTCCATGTGTGGTGGTGATTGCAATAATAGGAAGAGCTTTTTCAGGTTTATAATTTTTTGTAACGTCGAAATAATCCCAAATATTACGCTCATTCGCAGATGCTACTGCAATAGACTTAGCACTATCTATTGGACTTCCTCCACCCAATCCAATCACGAAATCAATGTTTTCCTTTTTAGCTATATCAGCTGCTTCATCTACATGAGTGCTTAAGGGGTTTGGAATTACTTTATCAAAAACAATAGATGCTATCCCTGCTTCATTCAATAGCTTCTGAACTCTGTCCAATAAACCAGATTTTTTCGTACTATGCCTGCCAGTCACAATCATTGATTTTTTACCCAATTTTTTGGCTTTTTTTGGTAATTTGTTTACAGCTCCAACTTCAAAAATAATTCTTGTTGGAAGGAATGAATTAATCTTATACATCTTATCACCTCTTATAAATATAAAATTATACTCAGTATAAATTATAACAAAATAAATTTATCCCATTAAAAAAGGCCACGACAAATGTCGTGGCCTGACCAGACTAAAGTTAAGTCCGGAAGGTAACTAAGGTTTAAAAATCACCTCAATTAGACTGCTTTTATACACCAATCTATCACCTCCCGGTTAAGATTGGATGTCCGGACATCCATATTAACTATACTCTTTTTAATAAAGAAAAGTCAATGATCATCGTTTGTTTATTACTTGATCAAGCACAGTTTATGATTAGTTCGAGATAGTTTCTTAAATGGTGATATAATTTTTTTGAGGTGTTTTATTATGAGGATTTCGTTCCCGGATGAAATGAAAAGGATAGATAAAGAAACAATTGAGATGGGGGTCCCATCGCTTGTTCTTATGGAATCTGCTTCAATAGAAGTCAAAAATATAATTAATGAAAGATACAAGGGAAAAATTCTGATTTTATGCGGTCCCGGAAACAATGGAGGAGACGGATATGCCCTTGCAAGAAGATTACTTATTGAAGGATACAAGGTCAAGGTTTATTCCTGGAAAAAACCAAAATCTAAAGATTGCATACACAACCATGACTTATTCATAAATATTGGTGGTAAGGTAAATAATTTCGATGATTATAATCAATTAATTTCTGATGTAAAGGCTTCAGAAGTTATCGTTGATGGATTATTTGGAACAGGATTTAAAGGGACCTTGCCTGAAGAGTTTTCATCTGCCTTTAAAGTAATTAACAACTGCAAATGCAAAAGAATTGCTATAGATATTTCATCCGGCGTCAATGGCAGTTCGGGTGAGGTAGACAAAACAGCTTTTCTGGCTGATGTTACAGTAACATTTGGGCTATCAAAATTTGGTCATTTTTTACAACCTGGTAAATACTATACCGGTGAACTAATAGTTAAGAATATTGGTTTTCCAGAAAAAATAATTCAAAAATATATAGTAAATGAATGTATTGATGTAAATCTTGCAAAGCGCCTTTTGCCTGAAAGATATCCCTGGGAACACAAGGGATCTTATGGAAAAGTTATGATCATTGGAGGAAGTGAAAACTATACAGGAGCAGCTTTGATGGCTGCAGAAGGTGCTCTCATATCGGGTTGTGGAAAAGTAACAACATACACTCCCCGAAATGTACAAACCGTTTTAAGAAATAATCTACCACAGGTTATAGCATTTGGTTCAAAAAATAAAAATCTAAATAATGATGATCTCGAGATTGTTAGAGATTTAATCAATGATATTGATGTATTGGTAATTGGTCCCGGAATAGGAAGAAAGAAAGAAACAAAGTCATTTGTACTGGGCCTTCTTGAAATGGCTTCAAAAATAGATTCATTAAAAGTTCTTATAGATGCTGACGGGCTTATTGCTCTGAAGGATAATATGGAATTACTTAATAGTATTGACGATATAGTACTTACACCTCATCCTGGAGAGTTTTCAGCATTAACAGAAAAAAGAATAGATGAACTGATAAACAATGTTGATTTGGTAAGGGAATATGCCAATAAGTGGCTTTCAACATTCGTATTAAAAGGTTCCACTACAATAATAAGTGATGAATCAAAGAATATAAGATTAAATATAACAGGAAATACCGGTCTTGCAAAAGGTGGTAGTGGTGATTTGCTTTCAGGAACTATTGGAGCTCTAATGGCCCAAAATTTGAAGGGATTTGACGCAGCTTCTCTTGGTACATTTATAATGGGTAAAGCTGCTGAAATATCAGATATTAATGCGAGAAGCTGCACCATAAAAGACGTTACTAAAGCTTATTCGAATGTATTTAACCTGCTTTCATGCTAGGTAAAAACTAAATTAATGATCTAAATTACTGGATTTTTTTCACGAATTTTTCACCAAAACCCCTGCATTTATCAAGGATATTTTGGTCAGGTTCCCATTTTTCAAGAATCCCTTCACTTACAACTTCAAAACCACCATCATTAAGGAACGTTTCAAGTCTCTTAACGCTTTCGCCACTCCAGCCGTAGGTTCCAAAGGCTGCTGCCTTTTTGTCTTTAAAACCCAGACCTTTTACTTCTTCAAGTAGTCCCGCAATGGAAGATAGAATTCCTTTGTTCACTGTTGGGGAACCAACCAGTATAGCCTTGGATTTGAAAATCTCTGTGATGATATCGTTTTTGTCTGATTTTCCTGCGTTGACAAGCTTTAAAGTGATATCTGAATTTTCTTTTATTCCTTCTGCAATCGCTTCTGCCATTCTTCTTGTGCCGCCCCACATGGTTTCATAGACTATGGTTATTTGATTTTCACTGTATTTATCTGCCCAGCTCAGGTATTTCTCAACTATTTGCATGGGATTGTCTCTCCAGATTACACCATGACTTGTACAAATCATATCAAGAGGTAAATCCAGTGAAGCAAATTCCTCAATTTTCTTTTTTACCAGAGGGCTAAAAGGAGTTAGAATATTGGCATAGTATTTAATAGCTTCTTGATATAGCTCTGCTTGATCAACCAGATCATTAAAAAGCAGTTCTGTAGCATAATGTTGACCAAAAGCGTCATTACTAAACAAAATATTCGTTCCTGTCATATAAGTAAACATACTATCAGGCCAGTGAAGCATCGGAGCCTCAATAAACATTAGTTCATGATTTCCCGTGTTTAATTTATCACCGGTTTTAACAGGTTTAAAATTCCAGTCCTTGTGATAATGTCCTTGTAGTGATTTAATACCGTTTTCTGTACAGTAGATTGGTTTGTCAGGTATTCTCTCCATTATTAATGGAAGTGCTCCACTGTGATCAATTTCTCCATGATTTGCAATTACAATATCAATATCATTTAGATCGATTTCTTTTTCAAGCTCTTCTAAAAACTCCTTAGCATATGGAGCCCAAACAGTATCTATTAATACATTAAGTTCGTCCATTATTAAATATGAATTATAAGTTGAACCTCTGTGTGTTGAGTAATCTTCTCCATGAAAGGTTTCGAGTTCCCAATCTACCTTACCAACCCATTTTACTTTTGGCACAATTTTTATACCCATATAAATTCTCCTTTATTTAGGTTTTGGCGCTTTAAGCACCA
>JAWODV010000112.1:0-78517 GCA_046483075.1 Kosmotogaceae bacterium
AGAATACCAGGTGTAATAAGTGAAGAATATACTATGAAGAATTTTATCGAATTAGAACTTCCTGAAAACGATGAATTTAGAGTAATAGTGGAAGTTTCTTCCATTGATGGAATGAATGTAGATATTGAAAGAGCTGAAAGAGTTTTCTATGTACCATATTCATATCCTGTAGTAAATCCATCTCCCACAGGAACAGTTACAAGAGGATTGACTGATTTCTTCTGGGAGCTTGGAAAAGATATAGAAGTAGACCAATATATTTTTAAATTAAAAGGTCCAGAAAATATAACCCGGGGGTTAAATGAGCAAAGTACAAAAGTAGATTTTGATAGATTTGGCAATTATTTGTGGACAGTTGATGTTATTTCTGATAAGGGGAAATTGAGCAATTTAGACAGTGATGGCGAAGTCTCATATTGGGAAGTAATAGTGGAAAATGATCCTCCTGATATAAATATTGAACCGGATGGAACGATTGTGACAAAAGAAAGTGAAATTATAGTAGATGTTTTCATTGAAGAAAGAGATGGCGATAAAGTAGATTACGGAATAGAGAGTTCAATTTATCCTGATTTCACTGATTCTGAAACAATCGGTCCACGACAAAATAAAACGAAGATTGATGATAGTTTTTCGATTGAAGTTCCATTAGGCAGAGATTTTTATATAAGGGCATTTGCTGATGATGGTTATGATAGGGTTTACAGCGATGTGTTGAGAATTACAGGCGAATATTCGTGGATTGGTAGTAGTAAACCGGGAGACGAACCTGCCACTACACACATATTGAGCTGGGACGTCAAAGATCTAATTCTTGAAAATTTCCGTTTTAAGGTGGTTCTATCAGAAAAGGAAGGACCTGGGAAACCTTTAGAATTGGTGACTTCAGAGAAACAAATAACGGTAAAAGAACTAAAACCCCATACTGTATATAATTGGTACGTTGTTCTTTTGAAGAGTAATGGAAGAGAAGAACTTTTCCCCAGTCCTGTATGGAGTTTTAAAACAGAAAACAGAAGACCTAATATAAATTTTATTTCACCAAAAGAAGGAGAGACCGTAAATCCATTAACAGGAAGCATTTCATGGGAACCGATAGATCCTGATGGAGATAGTATTTCCAAACTTAGATTTATTATTACCGAAGAGGGAGAACCCTTATTTGATGAATTAATCGACCCTGAAGCTACATCTTTTAAATTTAGCGAATATGGAATAGATCTTGATGAAAATAATATTTATAGATGTGAGATCACTGCAACAGATAGTCTTGGTGCCGGCTCACTTCCAAAAACAAATGAATTTCTCACCTCTCTTGTTACCCCGGCATTAAAATTAATAATACCCGAAGAAGGGACTACAATAAATCCTGATAATATCAGGGTTGAGCTGGAAACCACGGATGTGAAAAATGCAGAGTTAAGTTACGAAGTTTATTTAGATGGTGATTTAGTGCTTACTGAAACAGAAGCCGCATTTGTTTTGCCTCCCGAAAAGATCCTTGGGCACGATGAATACTTGCTTGAAATAAAGGTTATTGATGAACATGGGTTATCATCTACCAGTTCTGTATCCTTTAAAACATTGAACCGTACACCTGAATCCCCTGAAATCACGAAACCAGAGAATACAGAAGAACCTTATGATTTGAAAGAAGGTATAGCGTGGAAATGTGAGGACCGTGATGGAGATGAATTGTCATATAGAATTACTATAACCAGACGCGAAGATACCTTCCTTGATTTAGAAACTAACGAAACATTTATAAAGCCAGAAATAATGCCCGAACTAAAAGGGAATAGAACTTATGATGTAACTATTAAAGCTCTGGATGAATACGGGGGAATAAGCAGTAAAACGACAACAATTAGACAGATCAACACACCGCCTTCGATTGATCTTTTTGAGCTTGAAGCAGAATTTGCACAGGAAGGACAAGTAGTAAGTGTCAATGCAGATTATTCAGACAGAGATGGGGAAGAATTAACTGCTGTTTTGTATATAAAGAATCAAGATGGAAGCCTCATAAAAGAACACGAAGTTAACAAAAAACAATTCACAGTTGAACTACCTGAGAGGGGCATTTATATTTTTGAACTAGAAGTATCAGATGAACATGATGGTAAAACGATTGAAACCAAAGAATTACCACTATTAAATAGAGCGCCACTTATTGAAGTTTTTGAACATTCGGTAAAAAAAGATGATACCGGCTATATATTAACAACGGATATTGAAGTGATTGATCCTGATGGGGATGATGTTATTGTAGCTGCCCAACTAAAAGGTGACGATTTAGACAGAAAGCCAGAGATTAAAAGGGAAAAACAACAAATGAAGCAAAAATTCACAATCATTTTCACTGATTTAAAGGGTCATTCGCAATATGAGTTGTTTATTGAAGTATATGATAATCCTCCATTAATGTATAGTTCAAAGTCATCCAAGGTATCAAGTTTAATTGAGACACCAAATTCTCCTCCCGAGGTATTGTCATATAGTGTAGTAAAAGATGAAGAAGGTTTTGTTGATTACCAAAATGCTCAGTTTAGCTGGAGTACTTTTGATTTCGATGGTGACAAAGTAAGCAGTGAAATAGAAATTTACAAAGGAGAGATAAACAAAGGAAAGCTCTATGGAAAGTATACTACCGATGAGGAGAGCTATACAGTAACCGATCTGGAACCTCATACAGAATACTATTGGAGAGTTATTGCAAAGGATAATCATAATGCTTTGTTCAGTACTGATTTTAAACCTTTTGTAACGCTAAACAATAAACCGGAAGTTGATTTCTCGATATCTTTTGAAGGTATTTATCCAGTATTGTCTATCGACTCAAAAGATGTTGATGGAGATGTACTACAATATAAAGTGAGATTATTCGATGAAGGAAAACTAATTTATCAAACACAAACAATGGAACCGGAAGTTATTATAGAAAGCAAGGATTTAACCGGTCATCATAATTATTCAGTTGAAGTATCCGTTACTGATGTACTTAGTACAACAGTAAAGTATGCAAAGACTTCCTATGTGAAGAAATCAATTGAGACGCCCAATCGTTCACCTGCGATTAGAGATTTTGCAATTGTTGATTCAAATGGACGTAATGTAACGTCAGAAAGGCTGGAAGGTATAACCAGATATCCACTTTTCTCATGGCAGGCAAAGGATCCTGATGGAGATACCCTTGAATATCAACTCAAAATTGCAAGTGCATCTACAGGCGAAATTGTTGTCAAAAGCGACTTGATTTATGACAATGCATTTTCTGCCGAAAAGCCGTTGAAGGGTCACACTCGATATATTGCAACGCTTGTAGCAAGGGATAATTTTGATGGCGAAACTACATTTTCTATTGAATTCGAAACGGAAAACGCTCCACCATCAATTAGTAGTTTGATTAATCCCAAACCAGGAGCTGAGAAAATTACATCAAGACCTGAATTTATATGGGAAGCAGATGATCCTGATGGTGATGCTTTAAGATATCAGATTTACATCTGGAAAAGCGATGAAAAAGAACCTGGAACACCATTTGTAACCACAAATAATAATAGTTACGAGCTTAGTGCTGAAGAAAGACTAAAAGGACACAGTTTATATAGCTGGAAAGTAATAGCAAGAGACAATTTCGGTGGTTCTGACAGTGAAACAGCTACATTCACTACAAGAAATGGAATTCCATCAGTGGTGAATATCAGTATTTCCAGTATGGCAACGAACAATGTTCCTGCTTCTGTAAAAATAGAATGGAATGGATATGACCCTGATGGAGATAGACTAAACTATACTGTTGAACTAAAAAATGTTTCCGATAATAAGGTTAGTATAAAGGAGAAACTTGAAGAATCTTCCGTTATATTCTCCAATCTTAAAGGCCATAGTGAATATGAAGTTGTTATATATGCAGAAGATGGCTTTGGTGGAGTCAGCAGAGGCAGTAAATATTTTGAAACAAAAAATAACAAACCAATTACCATGCTTCAAGTCCCTGAATTTATGAGTTCTAGCTTTGTAAAAATTCACTGGAAGAGCTTTGATTACGATGGTGATGAACTGGAACAACTGATTACTGTAACGGATCTAGAAACAGAGAAAGAAGTATTTTCGGACAGTGTTAATACGAAAAGTTTGATTTTGCCATTCCTGCCTGGAAATCGCAAATATAAAGTAGTAATAGAAACGTCTGATGGATATGGAGGAAATTCAACTGACACAGCCATATTCCATATTGGTAATACCGTACCTGGAACTCCGAGAGCCTTTTCTCCAGTGGATGGCTCAAAGGTAAAAATGAACTTTGATATCTTTAGCTGGAGAGCGACGGATCTTGATAATGATGATTTAAGCTACGATTTGATACTGGAGAATGTATTCTCTGGTGAATCACTCAGAATATCAGGCATACATTCTGAAACGATGCATTTTAATTTCCTTAGACCTTTCACCCTTTACAGGTGGCGTATTGTAGTAGATGATGGTTATGATGGAAGTTCAGATGGAGGTTACTGGTATTTTCTTACAGATGGAGATCGTACTGCTGTAAATGATGAACATTATATTTCCATCTTTAAGGACAGGATACTTGGAAATGATTTCATATTGCTTGGTACAACTAATGGTAAATTGGTGCTTTTCAACGAAGGAGATAAGATCAGTAAATTTGGTGAAATAAAACTATTTAGTAATGGTGTAAAGGAAATATCTTATTATGATAATGAAAAATTATTAGCAAATCTAATAGATAATATTCCTGAAAATGTCGAGCCTATAACCATTAAGTGTGAAAGTTATTCTGGTATAGAAAAAGTAGTATTAATAACCAGCCTGGATAATCTCATTGAAGGAAAAAATCTGTTTATATATGACCTTGAATAGAACGGAGGTCTAGATTTTTATGTTCCGCAATTTCGACGAAATGATTCAGTATGCTAGCAAGCTTGAAACTCAACGTGTTGCACTTGTAGGTTCTGAAGATAAAGAAGGACTACAAGCAATAAAAAAAGCACAGGAAATGGGTATAGTTGAACCATTGTTGATAGGTGATAAAGAAGAGACAACCAGGATGTGTGACATAATTGGTCTTAGGTGTGAAATTATAAATGCTGCTAATTCAATTGATGCTGCTGAGAAAGGTGTTAAAGCGGTTAAAAATAATGAAGCACAAATCTTGATGAAAGGACTAGTAAAAACTTCTACATTATTAAAGGCAATACTGAATAAAGAGTGGGGTTTAAGAAAAGGCAAGCTTTTAAGTCATCTGGCAATTCTTGATGTTCCAGTGGTGGATAGGCTTATATTTGTTTCAGATGGTGGTATGCTTATTAAGCCGGATATTGATGAAAAAGCAGCAATAATCGATAATGTTGTTGGTTTCATGAATAAAATTGGTTATAACAAACCACGTGTAGCTTTACTTGCAGCTGTAGAAGTTGTAAATGAAAGTATGCCTGAAACTCTTGAAGCAGCTGCTATTGCAAAAATGGCTGAACGTGGCCAGATAAAAAATTGTGAAATTGATGGACCTCTTGCATTGGATAATGCTTTAAGTAAGATGGCAGCCAGGATAAAGAAAATTCCTGGTTCTGTTGCAGGCAATGCTGATGTTCTTATAGTTCCCGATATTCACTCAGGGAATATACTGGGTAAATCAGCTGTTTATCTTGCTGATGGAACAATTGCAGGAATCATCCTTGGAGCAACAGTCCCAATAGTAATAGTATCTAGAGCAGATGTTGCACGTTCAAAATTGGCTTCACTGGCACTTTCTGCTATATCAGCAACAAAGAGCTAATTAATATAATTATGAAGTATTAATTTTCTAGCCCGGTTAAATACCGGGTTTTTTGTGGATTGTTTTAAGTGAATATATTAAATTAAACTTAAATCGAAAATATAACTGAGTGCATACTAGTAATGCCCATTTGGTTTTTCTGGAATTCTCCTATAATATATTAATATAGTTACACAGTGTATTGAGTTGTTTTGGAGGGATATCTATCCGGAGAGCCCTGGAAAATGGCACAAAACTGAATGACAGGTACAAAATACTTGTTTCATTAGGTAGAGGAGGTTTTGGACTAACTTACCTTTGTGAGGATCTAAAAACCGGAGAATATGTAGCTGTAAAAGAATTTTTTCCAGCTGGTGCTGTTCGTCGAAATTCTTCTGTAGAATTGTCATCTGATTCGGAATGGGACAATACTTTCGAAAAAATAGAAAACTTTCTTCAGGAAGCTGAGCTTGTATCTTCCATTGATGATCCACGAGTTGTTAAGGTGTTAAATGCCTTTAAAGAAAATAAAACAGCCTATTACGTGATGGAATTTATACAGGGCAGAACGCTAAGAAAATACGTAAATGAAAGAGGTTTTCTTTCTGATGTTGAAATTAAAGAACTAATAGATGAAATTGGTAAAGGATTACATGTAATTCATAGCAAAGGAATACTTCACGGAGATTTAAAGCCTTCCAATATCTTGATTACTGATGATGAAAAGGCTGTTAAAATAACTGATTTTGGGGCAGCTTCATCAATTGGTACACTTTACAGAGGTGCTATAGGAAATATTGTTTCAATGCATTACTCTTCACCGGAGCGTTTTACTCAGGAAATGATTCTGACAGTTCAATCTGATATTTACTCCATGGGTGCTATCATATATTTTATGGTTACAGGGCAGGACCCTTTACCCGCAACAAATAGACTCAAAGGTGAAAAGCTGCGTTTTCCTCCGATTTCGAAGAGACTAAAGAAGGTAATTGAAAAATCAATGGAATTTCTACCACAAAATAGATTTCCCAACATCAATAACATGTTGAAATATTTAAATTCACCTATTCGATATTTGTTTTCATGATTTTTCAAAAATTTCTTTTAGTTCAATTAGATTTTTTTGTATAGACTCATATTCTATTTGTTGAACAGTTTCTTTGAAAAGGTTTGCGCTAAATTCAATAGAGTCTTCTAAAGAAAGGCGGTCAAGGATGGTAGGTTTGTTTAATTTCCTATCTTTACCGGGAGTTTTTCCAAGAGTTTCAATTGTTCCTGTAACATCCTTAATATCGTCCATTATCTGAAAACATATTCCAAATTTTGTACCTATTTCTTCATATTGTTCTGCTCTGTCAAACATACCTTTGAGAATAAACGGTGAAGAAAAGCAAAATCCAAAAAGTGCTCCTGTTTTAAGCTTGTGTATTTTATCGAGAATACTCTTACCATATTTTTCATACCGGATATCAAGATATTCACCCATTACTACATTTTCCACTGTAGCATTCCATGTTTTATTTAGCTTTATAAGGTATTCAGGTTTAATATTTATCGAATTAATTAAGTGGCTGGCATGAAGCATCAGGTAATCTCCAGCAAGTAATGCTTCACCTTCTCCAAAAACGGTATGTAAAGAGGGTTTTCCGCGTCGAAGGTTATCGTTATCAATTGCTGGCAAGTCATCATGAATCAAACTTGCGCTGTGAAATATTTCTACTGCGAGTTGCAAGGGTAATACTGTTGATTTATCTATTCCCAAATTTTCTGAAAATAAATGAATCAGATATGGTCTAAGACGCTTACCGCCGGCAATGGGGGTATACTTCATTGTTTTTTTGAATTCTGAAGGAATACTTTTGGAGTCTAGATAGTATTTTAGTTTGTTATCGAAGTATTTTACGAATTTCTCAAGTTTCGTCTTCATTGGTATCATCATCTTTTCTGCGAAGGTAACGTTTGAAGTCTTCTACCTGAATATTTTCAATGAATTGCTTAAATTCTTCACTCTTTCCACGCTTTGCAGTATTTTCCGGATAGTCTTCTCCCAGTTTTTGAAGGTCGATGGCGCTCTGTTCAAAAACCTCCTCTTCTACATATATTGGAAAACTGGATTTTACAGCAAGCACAAGGCAATCTGAAGGTCTGGCATCTATTGTAAGATTTTCACCGTTCTCTTTGATCAAATACAGAAAAGCGTGATATACATCCTCCTCTATTGAATGAATAACTGCCTTTTCAATCGCGGCACCTAATGATGTTATACAGTTCAACAACAAATCATAGGTTAGTGGTCTGGGAAATTCCTTTCCGCTCACCGCCAGAGCAAGTGATTCAGCTTCAAAACGGCCTATCCAGATCCCAAATCCTTTATCGGATTTTTCAGTTTCCAGTATAACAACGGGTGTATTTGATTGATCAATTGCAAGACCTCTAATCTTAACTTTTAGCATTGATATCACTCCCTTCGTTGCTTATAATTGCAGTCAGGGCATTACCAATAAGCTCTTCCGTTTTCTTCCTTAACTGTTCCTCATCAGCAAAATTTTCAGGATGAAGTGGTTTTAATATTTTTACGGTAATATTTGATGGACTTACTAGAAGCCTTCCTTTCTTCATCATTTTTCGTGTTCCATCAAAGGCTACAGGCAATATTGGTATGCTAAGTTTATGGGGTATAGCCAGACTTCCTTTTTTAAAATCACCCATGTTACCACTGCTGTCTCGGGTTCCTTCAGGGAAAAGCATTATTGTTCCCCCGTTCTTCAAAACACGCAAAATTTTTCTCATGGATGATGCTGTTTGTATCTTATTTCCACGTTCAATTAAAATTCCATCAAGTCTTACTACGAACCATTTCAAAAAGGGTATTTTTCCAATTTCTTTTTTTGCTATAAAAGAAATTCTTCCTTTGACAAAACCTGCCATAAGCGGTATGTCAAAAGCGCTTTGATGATTTGAAACTATTATAGTTGGTCCGTTTTTAGGTACATTTTCTTTGCCAGAAACTTTCACTTTACTAAATGATAGCAAAAATGCTGCTCTGCCAAAACGTCCAACTTCTATTCCCAGATAATCTTTAGCTTTTTCGCGAGATGATAGTTTCTCTATTATCAAACTTATTAGCAGTACAATAGAACCGTAAACACAAACATATAAAACAAATGAAAAACCAACCCATATGGTAACCAGAAATTCAAATATTTTCCTCATAGTCTATTTTCTCCCTGTTTATTATTCCCCCATTTTTAAGCTGATATAGATCTATACTTTGTAGAGTTTCATCTATAATACCATCGATGTCAATCTTCTCTTCTTCTCTACTGACGAGATGGGGTTTAGCTTTTGTTACAGGGTTCGATGGCAAAAACATTACACAACAATCTTCATATGGTCTCGAAGATATTTCAAAGGTTTCAATTTCTTTGGCTTTTTCCACTATATCCAGTTTATCAAATCCAATAAGCGGTCTAAGTACAATTGCTTCCGAAACACTACTGATCACACTAATATTCTCAAGCGTTTGACTGGCGACCTGTCCAAGATTTTCTCCTGTGATTAATGCAAGATAATCATTTTTTTTACGAAGATTATCAGCAATTTTCATCATAATCCTCCTCTGAATTACAAGACTGTATTTCTCAAGAACATTTTTGTGTATAGTTGTCTGGGCTTTGGTGAAATTTATTGAATATATTTTGAATATACGACCTCCATTAAATTTTGCTAGTTCTTTTCCCAGATCAATAACTTTGTGTAACGCCTTTTCTCCAGTGTAGGGTGGGCTATAAAAATGAATCGCATCAATAATAAGTCCCCGCTTCATTGCATACCATCCAGCAACAGGACTATCCAAACCTCCTGAGAGTAGAAGCAATGCGTTACCTCCAGTACCTACAGGAAGTCCACCCGGTCCCCTTTTTTTTTCTCCTGTAATAATAACGTGGTTATCCCTTATTTCTGCATTAATAGTTAAATCAGGGTTATGTACATCTACCTTCAACATGTCATGTTTTTCAAGAATCTTCTCACCAAGCCAGGCGCTAAATTCGAGACTGTTCATAGGAAAATCTTTATTGGGACGTTTTGTTTCAACCTTGAATGTTTTTTGTCCACGAGTGATATTTTTTTTGGCAATAAAGGAAGCCGCCTTTTTGATTTCATCAAAATCAAGACCACACTGCTTACCAGAACTGAAATTTTGTATACCGAAGCTACTTTTTAAAACAGTTTCAACTTTTTTATTCAACACACCATCAATAAATATCCTGCCTCTCTCTTTCCATACATAGTATTCATCTAGCTGGTTTGATATGTTTTTTATGAGCATGTTTTCAAAGTTCTTTCTATTTCTGCCCTTTAATCCTATTTCTCCGTATCTTACAACTATTATACTTTTCATTAAAAACCTCCTGTTTCATACCTCATTAACAATGATATAATAATTCTGCTTGAATATCATGATGGGAGGTAATATTTATGAAGAAGTTTATTTCTATTGTTTTAATTGGTTTATTTGTCTCATTAACAGCTTTCTCAATTGATTATGATGAAGCTTATCAAAGATTCATCGTGATTCGATCCTCAGAAAATGTGGAAGAAATGGGAGATCTAATTGAACAACTTGAAAATCAACCGGAGGTTTATGAAAATGCAAAATTTCTGACGCTTCTTGCTGATTGCAAAAGAGAATATGCAAACTGGGCGCCTGAAGAGGAGAAGGTTGAAAATTATGAAAAAGCCCGAGAACTTGCAGAGAAAGCCGTTGAAATGGCTCCAGAATATGGCTATGCATATTACGTGGCTGGAGCTTCAATAGGACAACTTGCAGAGTATGCAGGTATAGTAAAGTCACTTTTTATGCTGGGGGATTTTGATCATTTTATAGAAAAAGCAATGGAATTAATGCCTGAAAACAATATGCCATTTATGGCTATGGGAATGAGATACAGAGATACACCATGGCCCTTTAAGAATTATGATAAGTCAGAGGAATTATTGTTGAAGTCTATAAATCTTGATCCCGATTATATAAACGCCTACTACGAGCTTGCCTTACTTTATGAAAAATGGGGAAAGATTGATAAAGCGGCAGAATATTATGAAACAATCCTAGAAATGCCTATCCAACCAGAATTTGAAGCACAAGGTAAAGAATCAAAAGAGGAAGCTGAAAAGTGGTTGAAGGAGAATGGATATAAATAAAACATGCACTCATCATTAATACGTTATATTTTTGCAATTTTACCAATATTACTGGTAAATACATTACAACTTGAATTTCATTATATAGTAGCGATATCTGTTTTACTGGTTTTAGGTACATTTCTTAGTAAAGAAAGAGAATGGATCGTAGGTTTACAGGGACTAACCTTACTACTAATATATGCGTTTGCTGCTTTCTCCTATTTGAGAGAAGGTGGAATAGCAGATAGACAGATATCTTTGCTGTTCTTTTCTATAGGTTATTTTTTCTCAGGCCTGGAAGGTTTTCTTTCGTTTAAAAAGATTGCAGTTTTATTTGCAGTTATTTTCTGGGGTTTTATTGCTCTGGGCTTGAGTCTTGTATCTTACGAAAAACTGGGATATGGTGGTATTGTACTGGCAGCAGGTTTGATTGTATTGATAGCGGTTCAGGACATAAGGAAGTTGCTGGTAGGAATTAAGCAGAGTACCGGTGATAATAAACAGGAGTGATTTTTTTGTCAAAAAAGAACATTTGTGTAGGCAGTGTACAATTTAATGCCTTAAGTAATATGCCTGGGAGTAATCTTGAGATAGCAATGGATTCAGTTGATACCCTTGTTAATAAAGGTACTAAGCTTATTCTTCTTCCGGAAATGTTTAATTCAGGGTACAGTTCTGATAAAAATACAATAGATGTAGCTGTTGAAATGTATGAAGAAACAATAGAAACACTTTCTGCGCTATCGGATTATAACGATGTTGTGATAGTGGCTGGAATGATAAGAAAAGTAAAGAAGGGTTTTGCAAATTCCTCAGCTGTTTTCAAACCCTATGAAGAACCTATTTTCTATGACAAGATCCATCTCTTCAGGAAGGAAAAAGAGAGCTTTATCGCCGGGAATAAACCACTTAGCTTCTCATTTAATGGGATTTCCTTTGGAATTGTCATGTGTTACGAAGTTGGATTTCCTGAATTATCACGGATTTTGGTTAGAGAAGGAGCTGAAGTTCTGTTGATGCCCTTTGCTTTTGGTAAAGAGAGGTATCGAATATATGATATTGCAACGAGATCAAGGGCTCTGGAAAATGGAATTTTCGTCGTTACCTCCAGCCAGTCCGGGGAATGTAAAGAGATGGAATTGTTGGGACAAAGCAGAATTGTTTCTCCTTCAGGAGAGGTGGTAGAGAGTCTGGGAACTGGTGAAGGGATTATGTGGAGTACTCTGGATATTGATGTTGAGAAACATTATCGATACGAAGAAATTGGAGATAGTCATGCCTATTTTGCAAATATTAAAGATGATATATATACACTAAAGCTTAATAGAGAAAATCCATAATAGTCGATGGAGTTGACATAAAGCTGTCATTGGTCTAAAATGTGTTTGATTGGGCCGTTAGCTCAAAAGGCAGAGCGGCTGATTCTTAATCAGTAGGTTGCGGGTTCGATTCCTGCACGGCCCACCAGAAAAAGCAAGAGGAGTCCCGTAACTCCCACCCCCGCTTAAGCTGAGGGGTATAAGACGAAAAATTAAACAAAAGGCGGGATTCTTCCGCCTATTTTATTTTGTGAGGTGATTAATTATCGGAAGAAATTATTCTAAAGTACCGAAAAACAAAAAGAGTTATGCTCCAAAGAACAACGAGATACGTAGTGATAAGGTTAGGGTTATCGACGAAGATGGAGAGCAAATAGGTGTCATGCCTACAAATGAAGGTATAAATATGGCTCGCGATAAAGGTTATGATCTTGTACTTGTTGCTCCCAATGCTAATCCTCCTGTCGCTAAAGTAATGGACTACGGAAAGTATAAGTATGAAAAGGAAAAACGTGAAAGAGAAGCAAAGAAAAAATCAAAACAAAATCAATTGAAGCAAATGAAGTTTAGATTGGGAATAGAAGACCATGATTTTAACACAAAAGTTGGCCATATAAGAGATTTTTTGGAAGAAGGGAGCAAAGTTAGAGTCGTAATAATGTTCAGAGGAAGAGAAATGGCTTTTACTGAAAAGGGTAAGGAATTACTGGAGCGAGTTTCTGATGAGTTAAGTGATATAAGTGAGGTAGATAAATCGCCCAGAGTTGAAGGTCGTGATATGTGGATGATGCTCAAACCTAAAACAAAGCAAGGAGGCAAAAAAGATGGGAAGAAAGAATAAAATGAAGAGTCATAAAGCAAGTGCAAAAAGATTTAAAATAACGAAAAATGGAAAAGTGCTTCGTCAACATTCTGGTAGGAACCATAACACAGGAAAAATGCGAGAAAATTACAGCAGAGATGCAAGAAAATGGGAAGAAGTAGAAAATAAGAAAGTTGCCAAAAAGGTAAAACAGGGAATTCAATAATAATCGTTACTAGACGAGAGGTGATTATAAATGCGTGTTAAAGGTGGAGTTGCAGCCAAAAAGAAGAAGAAAAAGATACTTAGAGCTGCAAGAGGCTACAGAGGTGCGCTTAGCAGAAGATACAGACTTGCAAAACAGTACTATATTAAGTCTGGTGTTTATTCATATTTTGGAAGGAAAGAAAAGAAAAGAGATTTTAGAAAATTATGGATAACCAGAATAAATGCGGCAGCAAGATCGCTTGGCATAAAGTACAATGAATTGATTCATGGACTAAAAGAAGCAGGCATTAATATCAACAGAAAAATGCTTGCCGATCTTGCAGTTAACGATTTTGAAGCTTTCAAAGAATACGTTTCAATTGCGCGTGAAACTATCTCAAAGAAATGATACAAAATTAACCGGGGCAGCAGCCCCTTTTTTTTGCAAAAATCAATGTAGGAGGAAATGATATGTTGATGAAACTGGAAAGAATTGGAGAAATGGCTTTTTATGTCAGAACTCCTTCAGGGCATGATGTACATCTGGATAGTGGAGAAAAGGTTGGAGGAAAAGATAGCGCTGCAAGACCAATGGAATACGTACTTGTTGCCCTTACGGGGTGTACTTCAATGGATGTCGTCTCTATTTTGAAAAAAATGAAGGTAACTGATTACGAGTATTATATGGAAGTTGATAGCGAGAAAAGCGATGAACATCCAAAGGTTTTTACAAAAATTCACTTAACATACAATTTTATTGGAAAAAACCTTCCAAAAGACAAGATAGAAAAAGCAGTAGAACTTTCACAGGATAAGTATTGTTCAGTTACTGCTATGTTAAAGGCAACAGTTAAGCTGACGTATGATATTAACTATGTTGAAAAGTGAGGGATATTGATGGCACAAAATGAAAAACTACAGGAGCGAATGAAGAAGATAAAAGAGAATATTAAATCCATTAAACATAAACTTCTTGTAATGTCAGGTAAAGGTGGTGTAGGTAAATCTACTGTAGCAGTAAATCTAGCTGTTGCACTTGCAGACGAGGGATATAATGTTGGTTTGCTTGATATAGATTTACATGGACCAAATGTAGCCATGATGCTTGATATAACTGGTAAACCGGAAGTTTTGGAAGGGCAAATACTTCCTCAAGAGCCTTTACCAAATTTGAAGGTAGTTTCACTTGCAAATTTTATTGAAATCGACGTTCCAGTTATATGGAGAGGTCCAATGAAGACCTCTGCAATATATCAATTTCTAGGTGATGTTGCCTGGGGCGATCTTGATTTTCTAGTAATAGATGCGCCTCCTGGTACCGGTGATGAATCGTTAACAATACTTCAGACAATTCAGGATATTAAATCTATACTGGTAACTACTCCTCAAAATCTTTCTGCTGGTGATGTGAGCAGAGCATTCAATTTCGTTAGATCGCTTAAAAAGGACGTAGTGGGATTTGTTGAAAACATGTCTTATTTACGTTGTCCAAATTGTGGTGAGAAGATTTTGCTCTTTGGTCAGGGTGCAGGTGACAGACTTTCTAAAGATTATGATATTCCTCTTCTTGAGTCGTTACCCTTTGATCCACAGGTTGTGGTGAATTCAGATAACGGAAAAGGTATAGTCTCTCATATGAGAGGTTCTGAACTGGAAAAAAGCTATCGTAGACTAATAAAAAACATATTTGATGCTCTGGAGGGCAACGGAAAATGAACTTTAAAAGCATAACACTTGAATGGACAGGAAATACCTTGATTTTTCTTGATCAGAGAAAATTACCTGTTGAAAATGAAATGGTAGTTTGCAGAAGCCATGATGATGTATACCATGCAATTAAGGATATGGTTGTTCGTGGAGCTCCGGCCATTGGAGCAAGTGCTGCATTTGGTTATGTACTTGGCGCTATGGAGGTTTCTGGCAGTAACTGCAGTAAGGTGATGAAACATATGGAAGAGGTAAAGGAGCATCTTGGATCAAGCAGACCTACCGCTGTAAATCTTTTTTGGGCTCTGGAAAGAATGCATTCGAAGCTTGAAACATCAATCAAGAATAAAGAAAAATGGATAGAAGAACTTGAAAAAGAAGCAGTTTCAGTTGCAAGAGAAGACGTAGAAACCAACAAAAAAATTGGAAAAAACGGACAACCATTGTTAAATGATGGCGATACGGTTTTAACGCATTGCAATGCTGGAGCACTGGCTACTGTTGATTATGGGACAGCATTAGGCGTTATTAGAGCAGCAATAGAGCATGGCAAAAAAATATCTGTTTATGCTGATGAGACAAGGCCTTATCTACAAGGAGCAAGGTTAACTGCCTGGGAATTGATGAGGGACAAAATTCCCGTCACACTGATTTCCGATAATATGGCTGGTTGGGCAATGAAGCAGGGCAGGATAAATGCTGTAATAGTAGGAGCAGACAGAATTGCTTCGAATGGTGATACAGCTAACAAAATTGGAACATATTCTTTGGCTATACTGGCAGAAAAGCATAATATTCCATTTTATGTCGCTGCTCCTCTATCTACAATCGATATGTCGTGTCCAGATGGCGATCATATACCTATTGAGGAAAGAGACCATAAAGAAATAACACATATCAAAGGACAGCAAATTGCTCCGGACGATGTCAACTGTTATAATCCTGCTTTTGATGTTACTCCGGCTGAGCTAATTAAAGGCATTATAACGGATAAAAAGATCGCTTATCCTGCCTATGGAGAATCGTTAAGGTCGCTTTTCCAGACCTTTGAATAAACTAATAACCGGAGTGAAATATATGAAGCCCTTTGGGGTTATTGATAATCATAAAACTATTACATTATTTTCGGTGGAAAAACCGAAGAAAATTACAGCTGACAGTTCTGACATTGGGTTTACATCATCAAAAAAAACAAATTATTCATACATAATTGAACTGAATGAAGAAATTCTACCAGAACAGGAGATAGCAATCTATTTTTCATATAATAAATGGTGTTACGCATATCCTGTAGGTATTCTTGATCGGAATTACAGTTACAATGGCAGCCTGGGTGTTATCGTAGATTTTGAAGGAAGAAAAACTGAATTCAAGATTTGGGCTCCTGGACCACAGGAGATTTATCTTGAACTTTTTGAACCAGACAATCTGGAGGATTTGATTGAAGAATATCCTTTTGAAAAAAAGGGAAAAATCAGAAAAGTGATTGTCGAAAAAGACCTTACAGGATATGCATATCGATTTAGAATTGAGGGATACGGAACCAGGCTCTTTTCAGCTGACCCTTATGGTATTTCTGCAACTAAGAATGGAACTCATTCTGTTATATTTAACCGGAATAAACTTATTCCGATAAAATGGGAAACAGATAAAGGGCCTGTTTACGGAAGTTATGTTGACTGTATTATATATGAAACACACATTAAAGATTTAAGTACTTCATGGACATCCGGTCTGGAACAAAAGGGAAAATACATATCGTTTACTGAACATTCACAAAATAGGTTGGGGCAAAAAACTACTCTTGACCACCTTAAAGAACTCGGGATAACACATGTACATCTAATGCCTGTTCAGGATTTTAAAAGCGTTGATGAGGGAAACCCCGATTCTTATAATTGGGGCTATGATCCTTTTTTGTATAATGTGCCTGAGGGGTTGTACAGTGATGAACCTGAAAGTCCTGAAAAAAGAATTATTGAACTAAAAAGGCTTGTAAAATCATTACATAATAACGATATAGGGGTCATTCTTGACGTGGTATACAATCACACCTACGATCTTGATAACCCCTTCCAGAAGCTTGTCCCATTTTATTATTACAGAATTACGGAAGAAGGATCACTGTCAAATGGATCTGGATGTGGTAATGAAATAGCCACAGAAAGAAATATGGTCAGGCACTTTATAATAAATTCATTAAAACACTGGGTTAAAGATTATCACATAGATGGTTTTCGCTTTGACTTAATGGCTTTACTTGGTGTTGACGCAATGAAAAAGATTAGCACTGAATTGCGGAAAGAGAAAGATGATTTAATAATTTACGGAGAACCCTGGATGGCATCCGATAGTAGTATGACGGATAAACCCTTCTTTAAAGGTTCACAAAAAGATCTCAATATTGCTGTTTTTAACGATGAATTAAGAGATTCGCTTAAAGGACCACTAGATAATGAGCAGACCGGTTTTGTTTCTGGAGCTTATGGAAAAGAGCTTAATATCTGCAAAGGAATAGTTGGGGAAATTTCTTATTCAGCGTTATTAAAGGGATTCGCTTCAGAACCCTTTGAAACAATTAACTACTGTTCAGCTCATGATAATCTAACGCTTATTGATAAATTGATAAAGTCATCCAAAAACGCAGAGTTTAAAAGTATTTTAAGAATGATTGGTCTTGCAATTGGTATAGTTTTAACATCTCAAGGAATACCTTTTTTGCATGGTGGTTCAGAAATGTGTAGAACAAAATTAATGGATGATAATAGCTATAAATCGGCTATGCTCGTAAATGAAATCAATTATCTTGGCAAATCTCATTATTCTATCTTATTTGATTATGTGAAGAGACTAATTGCATTTAGAAAAAATGAAAAACTTTTAAGACTAAAAACTGCCGATGAAATACGATCGAGATTAAAGATCTTACATGCAGCAAATCAGCTAATAGCACTGACAGTTACTGGGAGTAACAAAGAAATTTTAATCGTGCATAATGCAAGTCATTATAGGACAAGCTTTTATAATGAAGGAAAATGGAAATTGAAATTCTTTGACTTTAAAGCTTTTGACGATAACAGTAAAACTGTTGAAAATGAAATTGAAATAAATCCAATATCTTCAACGATTGCCATGAGAAAATGGTGAGAGGAGGCATATTATGTGGGAAAAGGTAAGAGAAACAGATAATGAAATCTATGAAATTCTTTCTAAAGAACTTGACAGACAAATAGATGGGTTGGAACTGATAGCTTCGGAAAATTTTGTGTCACGACCTGTGCTGGAAACAATGGGAAGCGTATTAACAAACAAATATGCCGAAGGTTATCCTGGTAAACGTTACTATGGAGGTTGCAAGTTTGTTGATGAAGCTGAAGAACTAGCGCGCGAAAGAGTTAAGAAACTCTTTAATGCAAATTTTGCGAATGTGCAACCTCATTCTGGTTCGCAGGCCAATATGGCAGCCTATCTGGCTTTAGCAAAACCAGGAGATACACTGATGGGTATGTCGTTGAGTCATGGAGGACATTTAACACATGGTTCTCCGGTAAACTTTTCCGGGAAACTGTTCAATGTTGTTTCCTATGAAGTGGAGCCTGATTCTGAAACCATTAATTATGAAAATGTTGCAGATCTAGCGAGAAAGCACAAACCCAAGTTTATAATAGCGGGTGGTAGTGCCTATTCGAGGATTATAGATTTTAAAAAGTTTAGAGAGATTGCAGATGAAGTTGGTGCGTATCTTGTAGTCGACATGGCTCATTTTGCCGGACTTGTTGCAGCTGGACTATATCCAAATCCAATTGATTTTGCGCATGTTGTCACTTCTACTACACACAAGACTTTGAGAGGTCCGCGAGGAGGTCTTATACTTACCAATGATGAAGAGCTGGCTAAAGCAGTTGACAAAAATGTATTTCCTGGAACTCAGGGTGGTCCGCTAATGCATATAATTGCTGCAAAAGCAGTAGCCTTTAAAGAAGCACTTGAGGATGGATTTAAAGATTATCAGAACAGAATTATCTTAAATGCAAAAGCACTTGCAAAAGCATTTGAAGAAAATGGTTTAAGAATTGTTTCAGGTGGCACTGATACTCATCTATTTCTTGTTGACTTAACGGAAAAAAATGTTACAGGAAAAGCCACTGAGAAAGCACTGGAAAAGGTTGATATTACAGTTAACAAGAATACTATTCCTAAAGAAACACGTTCGCCCTTTGTGACGAGCGGAATTAGAGTAGGTACCCCTGCAGTAACTACTAGAAATATGGGAGAACCTGAGATGAAACAGATTGCCGAAATGATTTCAGTAGTTATTGATAATATAATGGATAAGAAAGGTGAGCTACCGGAGGAGTTTATTACAAAAATAAAAGACAGAGTACACAAATTAACGGAGAAATTTCCTCTTTACCGTAATCTTAAAGGAAGTGAAGAGTAATGAGTTCCGAAAATCTTATAGTTGTAGATCATCCTCTTATACAACATAAATTGACTATTCTTAGAGGTAAGGATACCGGTCCAAAAGAATTTAGAGAACTCACAAAGGAAATTACGCTCTTAATCACCTATGAAGCTACTCGTTTTATCCGAACACACGAAGTTGAAATTGAAACGCCAATATGCAAAACAAAAAGTAAAATGATTGAAGATAAAAAGGTTACAGTAGTTCCCATTTTACGAGCAGGTTTGGGCATGGTTGAAGGAGTTCTATCACTTCTACCTAATGCCTCTGTTGGCTTTATAGGAATCTATAGGGACCCAGAAACTATAGAACCGATAAAATATTATTCAAAATTGCCTGATGTGCAGGAAAATGAAATACTTTTGCTTGATCCAATGCTGGCTACGGGAGTTTCATCAACTTCTGCGATTAATGTAGTAAAAAAATCTGGTGGAAAGAACATTACCCTGATGAGTTTGATATCTGCTCCTGAGGGATTATCTTATGTTAGGGATAGAAATCCCGATGTCAGAATAATTACAGCTTCGCTTGACGAATGTCTGGATGAAAACTCTTATATCGTTCCAGGTTTAGGTGACGCTGGAGATAGATTGTATAAGACAAAATGAGGAGGAGGGTTAGTATGAAAAGGTTTGTTCTTGGTTTATTGTTAATTACCTCACTGGTCTTTTTGGTTTCATGGACACCTGGAGAGATAGCAAAGATTGATGATAAGAACAAAGGTGAATACTATGAACTTGCTGAAGAAATCCTTGAAGGTGTCGAAAAAGGCGATGAAAATAAGGAACCGCTTAATGTAATCTTGATCTGGCACCAACATCAGCCTCTATACAAAATGCCTGGAACACTGGAATACGAAATGCCATGGGTTCGAGCACATGCAGTAAACGATTATCCTTATATGGCGGATCTTGTACATGAGTACCTTGACGAAGGTAGTGTAACCTTTAATTATGTTCCAAGTCTTCTCTTACAAATCAATGATTATTTAGAAAACGATGCAATGGATGAATATATGAGACTTTCATACAAAGAGTATCTTACAGAAGAAGAAAAGGGATTTATCGTAGAACATTTCTTTGACATAAATCCGCAATTTGTTGAAAAAAGCGAACGTTACACAGAGCTTCAGGAGAAAAAAAGCAATGGTGAAGATTTCAGCAGTCAGGATTTACTAGATTTGAAGGTTTTATGGAACCTTTACTGGATAAATGCTGATTACATCAAAAATGATGACAGACTTACACAACTCGAAAAACAGGATGGAAAGTACACAATGGACGATGTTGAATATGTTTTAGGAAAACATTTACAGATAATGGAAACAATTGTTGAAAAACACAAGGGTTTGTGGCAGGAAGAAAAGTTAGAAATGATTACATCTCCTTTCTATCATCCAATTTTGCCTATACTTATTGATAAAGGATGGAAAGAGGATGCTGTCGCTCAGATTGATAAGGGACTAAACTATTTTGAAAAACTCTTTGACAAAAAACCCACAGGGTTATGGCCTCCAGAACAAGCTGTTCATAATGAACTTGTTGACATATTGACTAATTTTGGATTGACCTGGACAGTAACTGACGAAGCAATACTCCAAAAAGCTGGAGTATCTACGGGCAATATAAAAAATCTTTTGAAACCCTACAAAGTAAAGAATAATAATAAAGAATTAATAGTATTCTTTAGGGATACCGATCTTTCGGATAGAATTGGATTTAATTACTCGAGTATGGTAGCAGAAAATGCGGTTAGGGATTTTGTTACCAGTCTTCATGAGCTACAAAAACTGAATGACGATGGTAAAGCCGTTATCACAATAGCATTAGATGGAGAAAATGCCTGGGAGCATTATCCGAATAATGGGAATAACTTTAGAAAACTACTTTATGCAACACTTTCTTCAGACTCACTTATCAAGATGGTTACACCAAGCGAATATCTTTCTCAATATGAAGTTGAAGAAACCCTTGATTATTTACCAACGGGGTCCTGGGCTGGAGGCAGCCTTGATACCTGGATAGGTGAAAAAGAGGAAGATGAAGGATGGGAACGTGTTGCTAAAGCAAGAGAGCATCTAATGAGTGTTAAGAATAGTCTATCAAACGAAGCATTTGAATTAGCACTGGATGCACTGTATGTTGCTGAAGGTTCTGACTGGTTCTGGTGGTATGGCGCAGATCAAGATGCTGGTAACAACGAAGTGCTTTTTGATAAAGCCTTCAAAAGAAGTCTAATTCAGTTATATAAAGCTACGGGAATGACTGAAGATGAAATCCCCCCTGAGTTATTTGAATTGAATAAAAAACCTGCTTCTCCAGAAAGTGGTGCAATAGGAATGATTGAGCCTGAACTGGATGGAATCATTGACGAGGGAGAATGGGAAAAAGCTGCATATTTCCGCGATCAGATAGTGTCTACAATGATCGCTGGAGATGATCTAATTTCAGGTTTTTATGTTGGAAGAGATTCAGCAAACCTTTACCTCGCTATTCAGATGAAAAGGGATCCTCAGAGTTTGATTGGTGATTCTTATTACCTTGAAATATATTCTGATATTCCCGGAGCAGAAACTGTTAATGTTGGACCACGATATCCATTTACTGAAAAAGGTGACAGTTTTGGATTTGCACCTGCAAAACGCATGTTCGTTAGTTTCAGGTCCTGGAAATCACGACCTGGAAGAATTTCAAACTATAATGCTACTGGAAATGGAAACTGGTCCTACGATCCTAATGCGCCAAGCATTGAAAATTCAGCAGCAATTGATGAAGTAATTGAATTAAAAATTCCCTTTGATGTTTTGGGAATAAAAACTGGTGAAAAGTTTAATTTAGTTGTAGCACTTTCGAATAGCAAAGAAAGCAATACCCTGGATTACTGCCCGAAAGAAGGTCCTGTTATGGTCCACATTCCCGAAGCAGTAACCGGTAATGAAATAGCATTCTTCGATGATCCCCTTGGAGATGATTACGGATTTGGAGAATATGTGTATCCCAAAAATGATGCATTTAAACCCTTTGAAGGTTTGTGGGATATTGATACGATGAGAATTATTGAAAATGAAGATTCTCTGATATTCCAATTAACATTCCCTGAAATGACGAATCCATGGAATGCTCCTAAAGGTTTTTCTCATAAGTTGATCAACATATACATTGATTCAAAATCCGGAGGACGAACAGATACATTTTCTCCAGGAGCACGTGTGTCCTTTACAGGGGAAAATCCCTGGGATTATTTTATAAAGGTAGCTGGATGGCCTTCATATGGTCAGATGCTTGCTGATGCTAATGGAGATGTTATTCCCGAAGCAGTACAGGTAGAAGCTGATACAGGCGAAAAGCTAATAAACGTAATTGTTAATAAAGAATCTATAGAATATGGAAATGAAATGGCTGTTTATGTATTGAGCGGTAGCCAGGATGGTTATGGTCCTGATCATTTTAGGTCCATAACCCCGGATCCTTCTGAATGGACATTGGGAGGTTATCCTTCAGATGCAGGAGAATATGCACCATTTGTTCTCGATGTACTGGTACCTGATGGATACAAACAGGAAGAGATTCTAAGCAGCTATAACAAAGATAAAAAACAATATCCAATATTACTCCCCCTGATTGTCGAATTTTGAACATCGGGTTATAATTAATTGCGGGGTACATGTACCCCGCAATTATATTTTGGAGGTGCCTATGTCAGGAAAACTAACGTTAATAGTGGGTCCCATGTATTCAGGAAAAACATCTGAACTCTTATCAATGGTAGAGATTTACGATTTGGGCAAAAAAACATTCATGGTGTTTAAACCCTCAATAGATACGCGTTATTCAGAAGATCATATAGTTACGCACACTGGCTCTAAAGTTAACGCTATAAGTGTTGAAAACTCCTCGGATATTGAAAAGGAAATAGATCATTTCGAAAAACCATTGCAGGGTGTGTTTATAGATGAAATTAATTTTTTTGATGAAGGCCTAATTAATGTTGTCAAGAAGATAATTCAAAAGGACGTAAATGTATTTTGTGCAGGACTTGATATGAGTTTTAAATATAGACCATTTGGTACAACAGTGGGGCTTATGGGAATTGCTGATGAAGTAAAAAAAAGGAAAGCAGTATGTGGTGTATGTGGGGAGTACAATGCAGTACTATCTCATCGAACGAAGGAAAATGGAGAAAGTGAAATTGATGTTGGTGGTTTTGAAAAATATGTTGCAGTTTGCCGTGATTGTTATGATAAATTAAATAGAACCTGATATGGTATTATAGGTTACAGTAAGTTTAAACTACTTTAAAAATAATGTGCATTTTATCGATTAATTATCTGTATTGATAAGGTAATCGAAACTTAATTTTTACTTTCATCAGTAATAATTGCATAGGTAGTTAATTTAATGAGTATACGTATCAGTGGCACAATATCCATTATCTGGTTCTTCTGTTTATTGTGCTGGAGGTGTTTTAATGTTTGAAGAAATTCAAGATAAGTTAGGAAGAGCGTTTAAGCTATTAAGTGGAAAGGGCAGAATTACTGAAAGCAATATTAAAGAAGTGGTAAGACAAATAAAACTGTCATTGCTTGAAGCAGATGTAAATTATCACGTTGTTAAAAAATTTATAGATAGAGTTAAGGAAAAAGCACTCGGTGAAGAGGTTTTAAAAAGTTTTTCGCCTGATCAGCAGTTTATAAAAATTGTGAGAGACGAACTTGTTAAAGTTTTGGGTGAAACAGAGATCGGATTGAACACTCAGGGACACCCAACGAGAATTATGGTTGTGGGTCTACAGGGTAGTGGAAAAACAACATCATGTGCAAAATTGGCATTGAAATTGAGAAAAGAAGGTAAGAATCCTTTATTGGTTGCTGCAGATGTTTATCGTCCTGCTGCTATCGATCAACTTGAACAGCTGGGTAAGGAAATAGACATAACCGTTTTTTCTGGTGATAAAAAAAGACCCCTTAAGATAGTTAAGGAAGCTCAAAAAAAGGCCACAAAGGAACTTTTTGATGTCTTAATAATGGACACTGCTGGAAGATTGCATATAGATGAGAAAATGATGGATGAACTAAATTCAATATCTAAAGAAACTTCTCCACAAGAAATATTAATGGTTATTGATGCAATGACCGGACAGGACGCAGTTAATTCTGCAAACAGATTTAATGAAGTTCTGGAGCTTACCGGTTTTATTGTCACAAAAATCGATGGAGATGCCCGTGGAGGAGTCATTCTCTCTATAAGGGAAGTTACAGGAAAACCTGTGAAATTTGTGGGTGTATCGGAAAAACCAGATGGACTTGAGCACTTTTATCCCGATAGAATGGCAGGTAGAATACTAGGAATGGGTGACATGCTATCACTTATTGATAAGCTCCAGTCTAACGTTGATCAAGAAAAGGCTAAAAAGCTTGAAAAGAAATTTGTAGAGAATAAATTTGATCTGGAAGATTTTCTCGAACAACTAAAAGAAATAAAGAAAATGGGTTCATTATCCAGTATGCTTGAAATGATTCCAGGAATGCCAAAGAACGTAGATCTTTCTTCAGGTGAGAAAAATATGATATTCACCGAAGCAATAATTAATTCAATGACAATGGAAGAGAGAAGAAATCCAAGAATAATTAACTATAGCAGAAAGCAAAGAATCGCAAAGGGAAGCGGCACAAACATACAGGAAGTTAATAGACTGTTGAAGACCTACGATCAGATGAAAACAATGATGAAAAAGTTTGGAAAAAGAGGAAAGATGCCAAAATCATTTAAAGGACTACCATTTTAAATAGATAAATATTTCAGGAGGTGTAAGTAAGTGTTAAGAATCAGATTAACCAGAATGGGAAGAAGAAACAGGCCTTTTTACAGGGTCATTGTTGTGGATTCAAAGAAAAGACGAGATGCAGCGTACATTGATATGTTAGGTTATTACGACCCAATAAAGAATCCTGCAGTTAGCAATATTAATGCAGAAAGAGCAATTGAGTGGATTATGAAAGGAGCAAGACCTACAGATACTGTACGATCAATATTTTCTAAATTTGGAATTATGCAAAAAGTACACGAGTTAAAACTTGAGAATAAGAAAAAAGGTGAAGAGAAATAGTATGAAGGAGTTTTTAGAGAATATTTTAAAGGGAATTGTCAAAAGTCCTGAAAAATTGGAAATTGTAGAAAGAAGAGAATCAGAAAATAAAATCATTTATGAGATAAGAGCTGCTGAAGAAGATATTGGACAGATCATTGGGAAAAATGGGCGAACTATAAAATCCATAAATGTTTTGATGAATGCATTTTCAGGTGGTACGAACAGCAACTTTACATTAAAGGTGATTAGGTGAGAGTAACTGTTGAAGATTTGCAAAGAAACTGGATTCCCATTGCAAAAGTAATAAAACCTCATGGAGTTAGAGGTGAGGTTAAAACTAAGTTTTTTTCTGATGATGAAAAACTACTGGAAAATTTAGGTGAAGGGGTATTGTTTAGAGAAAAGGATAACCTGATCGTAAATATTAGGATTAAAGGACTGAAAGAGACACCAAAGGGATACATTGTAGCTTTTGAGGGATTCAATGATATAGGAAATGCAGAACGGATTAGGAATAGTGTTTTGTACATAAATAAAGATCAACTGCCCTTAACAGAAAATGACGAATTCTATTTTTTTCAGTTAATGGATTGTGAAGTATATGATAATAACGGTTCATCCGTTGGTATTGTAAGCGATATTATCGAAACGGGTGCCAATGAAGTTCTTGTTGTGACAAGACAAACGTCTAGATTTTCATCTGTGGAGGAATTAATTCCATTTACAAAGGAATTTGTAAAGGATATCGATCTTTGTAAAAAAAGGATAGTGGCTAAAAAACCAATTTATGAGGAGTTGCCACCGGATGGCAAATAAGGAATTATCAATAAAGGTTTTGACGATTTTTCCAGATATGTTTTTGCCATTGCTCAAATGGGGTATAATCTCAAGATCAATTAAAGAGGGTATTTTGGAAATAAATCCAATGGATTTAAGAGATTTTACTGACGATAGGCATAGAACTACAGATGATTACCCCTATGGAGGAGGCAGTGGTCTTGTAATGAAAGCTCAACCCTTTTTTCGTGCTTATGAATCTATAAAGAAAGAAGGGATCGAACCTTACGTAATATTTACATCTCCCCGGGGAAAATTATTTGATAATGATAAGGCCAAAGAGCTATCAGAAAAAAAGAATCTGCTTTTCCTTTGCGGAAGATATGAAGGTGTAGATGAGAGAGTTATGACAATTGTAGATGATGAACTATCCATTGGAGATTTTGTTTTAAGTGGTGGAGAGCTTGCAACAATGGTCATGATAGATTCTATTTCTCGATTTGTTCCAGGTGTGGTTGGAGATATTCAATCGGTAAAAAGAGATTCATTTTATAGTGAAATACTGGACCATTCACATTATACGAGACCAAAAGATGTAGAGAATTTGAAGGTTCCAGAGGTCTTACTAAGTGGTGATCATGAAAGAATAGAGATTTATAGACGTAAAGAAAGCCTTTTGAAAACGATTATGAGAAGACCCGATTTGTTTATGAAACATGAATTTGATCAGATTGATAAAAAGTCGCTAATTGAGATTATCAAGGAGAACGTTGAAGATGTTTGATAATTTATATGTGGCATTATTACACTACCCAGTTTTAGGAAGAAATGGTAATATTGTGTCAAGTGCTGTTACTAATATGGATGTACATGATATTGCGAGAACATGTAGAACATATAATATTGCAGGATATTACATTATTAGTAATCTGCCTGCACAAGGGGAAATAGTTGAAAATGTTCTACATTACTGGACAGAGGATTTTGGTAAGGAATATAATCCAAGCAGAACCAAAGCGTTGAAGATAGTTAGAACAGCTTCTTATCTTGAAGATGCTCTGGAAGAAATTGAACGAAATGAAGTAATGAAACCCAAACTTGTCTTTACTTCAGCAAAAAAGAACAAAAACATGTTTACATATAATCAATTTAGAAAGATTGTAAGAAATAGTGAAGAACCAATAGTTTTATTGTTTGGAACAAGCTGGGGTTTACCGAAAGAAATACGTAAAATATGTGATTATACACTGGAGCCTATAAGGCAGGAAGCATCCTTCAATCATTTATCGGTTAGGGCTGCAGTAGCGATAATACTTGATAGAATAATAGGAGAGACTATCTAACAATAAATCAAGAATAAATCAGGAGGGATAACAATGGATAAGTATATCAGATCAATCGAAAACGATTATGCCAGAAATGATATGCCTGAATTGAGATCTGGTGACGCAGTAAGAGTCAATGTCAAGGTAAAAGAAGGAAATAAAGAAAGAACTCAGTCTTTTGAAGGGGTAGTAATAAGAATAAAAGGCTCAGGCGTTCATAAGACATTAACGGTTAGAAGAATAGGGGTATTGGGCATTGGTGTAGAAAGAGTTTTTCCAATTTCCAGTCCTTCAGTTGAAAGCATAGTGCGTCTTAGAAAAGGTAAGGTAAGAAGATCCAAACTCTATTATCTACGTAATATAAAAGGAAAGATGAGAATCAAACAGAAGAGGGGCTGAAATAGTGTCAGCCAAAGCCAGAAACAAAGATAGCAAAAATGAATCAAAAGCTGCCCGGGAACTAAAAGAGTGGGGCAAAGCGTTGGCTTATGCAATAGTTTTTGGAACAATTATCAGACTATTCATGTTTGAAACAATGATGGTTCCTACTCCTTCGATGGTTCCCACTATCGAAGTTGGTGACAGACTATTTGTGGAGAAAATTACGTATGATTTTAAAACTCCGAATTATGGTGACATTGTGGTCTTTTGGGCTCCTCATGTTGACAAACAGGCACTTGAAATGTTGAGACCCTTTGATAAATTTATGAACATGTTTTCTCCTGAGGAATTTAAGGGTCATGTGAAATATGTGAAAAGGTTGGTTGGAAAACCCGGAGACACTCTGGAGTTAAAAATTGCACCCGAGTATGAAGATAGCAGACAAACACTACTAACATTACCAGCTGATTCCCAGGCAAGATATCAGATTTACATAAATGGGAAGTTAACAGCAGAACTGGCTATGCAAAGATATTCAAGAATAGGGATTTTTGCAGAACCGGAGTTTTATAAAGGGTTGGCACATCCGGATCAGGTCCATTCAATATATGATGAATATTTTAAGTATTACCAGCAGGTAATAGAATACACAAGTTATTATGATGAAATACTTAAACCACTTGATATGGACAAATACATTGAGCAGGATCCTACAACAAAATTTGTTAAAATCACAATTCCTGAAGGTTTTTATTTTTTTATGGGTGATAACTCGGAGAACAGTTTTGATTCAAGATTCTTTGGTTTTGTTCCAGAAAAAAACATTGTTGGTGCACCAATGTTAAGAATCTGGCATATTTCTAGGTTTGGTCCCATACAAAAATAAAACCGGGTTTTAAACCCGGTTTTTTGGCGGAGGCGGTGGGACTCGAACCCACAAGGGGCATTCACCCCACCGATTTTCAAGACCGGCTCCTTGCCAATTAGGATACGCCTCCACAGGGTTCATTATAACCTTTGTTAAAAAAGTCTTCAAGAGGTTGAATTATATGAAGGATATTCAAAGTGAACTTGACAACAGAAATATTTTCATTGACATGGTGGGAATAAGATCGCTGGAATACCCGATTGTTGTACTTGATAGAAAAGAAGGAAAACAGAACACAATAGGGCAATTTGATCTTTTTGTAGATTTACCTCAAAATTTCAGAGGCACCCATATGTCAAGATTTGTTGAGGTTTTAAACAGACACAATAAGAAGATCACACCAAAAAATATGCGTTCGATCTTACAGGATATGAGAGAGTCTCTTAAAGCCAAAGTTGCCCACATTAATGTATCATTTCCTTACTTTATGAAAAAGGCAGCACCAATCAGTAAAATTGAAAGCTACAGCAGATTTCACTGTTCTTTTATAACTACAATGAATAAAAGTTTTGACTTCATTCTTGAGGTTAATATACCTGTTATGACTGTATGTCCCTGCTCCAGGGAGATAAGTGATCGTGGCGCTCATAATCAACGAGCCAACGTACGAGTAAAGATAAGAATGAATTCTCTGGTATGGATAGAAGAGCTTATTGAATATTCGGAAAAATCAGCAAGTGCTCCCATTTTTAGTTTACTAAAAAGAGAAGATGAACGTTTTATAACGGAGCTTTCATATGATAGGCCACGTTTTGTAGAAGATTTGTCCAGGGAAGTTGTCCTATATTTAGAAGAAGACGAGCGTATAGATTGGTACAGGGTAGAGGTCTCGAGTCAGGAATCAATACATAATCACGAAGCCTATGCCTGCATAGAAAAAGGTGGAAAATGGTTTTAGATAGTAATTCACCTGAAGAAAAACTACGTCATTTTTTGAAACTGCTTCTAAACTCCCCTCACAATTTGACATCAATAAAAAAAACTGAACAAGCTTACATTAAGCATGTAGAAGATATTGTAAAACCCTTTGAAGGGAAAACATTAACGGGACTTTTTATCGATGTGGGTACAGGTGGAGGGATGCCCGGTCTGGTTATGGCAATCAAGTTTCCTGAAACAAGGTGGGTTCTGATAGATTCTGTTAAAAAAAAGATAAGTGAAGTAGAACGGTTTGTTCGAGAGCTTAAACTTGGAAATGTAAATACGCTTCGGGGTAGGGCCGAAGAATTACCGGATAAATATAGAGAGTATTTTGATGGAGCCTTTTCACGAGCCATAAGCAAAACAGATATTACCCTTGAACTCTGTGCACCTTTTGTAAAAAATGGTGGCGATTGCTATATTTACAAAGGTCCGTCTTGGAAAAAAGAAAAAGATAGGGTAATTAAAGCTTGCGCAATACTTGGTTTTAGTGAACCTGATGTTATTGATTATAGGCTTACAGATGACTCAATGCGGTCATTGCTTATTTGCAGGAAGCTAAGAAAGACGCCCAAGATTTTCCCAAGACGGGTTGGAAAGGCTTTCAAAAAACCAATTGGTGTTTATTCGGAAAAAATTCAGGGTGATTGTTTTGAACGTTAATAAAAGAGGAGAACTCTGGCTTGTAGGTACACCTATAGGTAATCTCGATGATATTACATTGAGGGCACTAAAGATATTAAAAAAAAGCGAAGTTATACTTGCTGAAGATACACGAAGGATAAGAAAACTACTTATTCATTTTGATATTATGAGTAAATATATCATTAGCCTTAATGTTAACAATCAAACTAAACAGATACCAGGTATTTTGAGATTATTGAATGAAGGTAAGACAATTTCTCTTGTTTCAGATGCAGGTATGCCTGTGATTTCGGATCCCGGGAATGAATTGGTTGAAGAATGTATAAAAAATGGATATAAAGTTGATATAGCTCCCGGACCAAGTTCTGTTTCAACTGCAATTGCAATTAGTGGTTTTCCAGGTTCACATTATACTTTTTTTGGTTTTATTCCAAGGGGGAAGAACCGCCGTAGATTGTTTAGAAAAATATCAGAAGGGTTATATAATGATTCATTGCTTGTTTTTTTTGATTCACCCTACAGACTTAAAAACACTTTGAAGGATTGGCTTAATTTAGTAGATGATAGATTTTGTTTTATCGCCCGCGAATTAACCAAAGTACATCAGGAACTTTATAAAGGAACAGTAAGTCAGCTTATTTCATATTTTGATAATGATAAAATTCTTGGTGAAATAACCGTAGTTATGTCAGGTATAAAGGTAGAAAGGGAGGGCTGAAAATGGATATTAGATTATTATTTAGATCCTTTCTTGCTTTGACACCGGGAATTGTTATTGCAATTATGATTCATGAGTTTGTCCATTATAGGCTGTATCTCTATTTTACCGGGTTCAAAAAAAGAGACCTTCCTTCACTTGGTTTTATAAAAAGGTTTGATCCATTGGGTCTGCTTATGTACTATCTTTTTAATTTTGGATGGTCAAGACCATATCCAATTAACTACTGGAAACTCAAACGAAAGGGAACATCAAAAGCACTTTTAACTGCTTTCTCTGGTCCTATTGCTAACTTTTTAGTTGGATTTGCAACTGCTGTAGTATTATTTTTTACGGATCTGAATGTTTTTTGTACTGTTACAAACGAAGCACCAATTGCATTTCCTTTTATGAATTACATTTCCGATGCTCTTTACTGGACAATGTTAGTTAATTTTAATACGTCTCTATTTAATCTGCTTCCTTTACCACCGCTGGATGGATCTTCAGTATTGATGGTTCTAGTTCCTGAAGAACAAGTTCAATGGCTGGCCAAATATCAATTATACGGATTACTTGCCCTTGTTGTTCTTTCATTATTAGGAATAATCCAGCTTATTATGTGGCCAATTACAAAACTGACAAGTTTTCTTGCCCTGGTCTTAACTTCTTAATTTTAGTCAGAGTTTTAGTTTATTTTTTTTGTGATGATGCTTTTTCATATAAATTATGCCTATCCGTAAACCTATCCAGAAAAATGCGAAAGCCACTACAGGATAGACGAAGTAAGGAGATTTATACCAGGGAAGAGCTTTTATAGGAATCTCTGTTTTGTTTCCTGCGATATCCTCAAGTATAATTGTGCCCCTGTCACCATTATTGAAAGGTATATTTAAGGAAGTCGAAGTCCCGGAGAGATCATATTCCTTTCCTTGAAACGTTAATTTTTTTAACCCAAAATCATCTGAAAAGGATATTCTTCTTGAAAAAAATGGAGATGAAATTTCAATAATTTGTGGAGGTTTAGTATCATTGATCAGTCGTACCGTTTTTTTGCTAATATTTCCAGCAATATCTACAGCGGTTATTTCCATTGTTTTCTCAGCTCCAGGTTCTATAGTTCCAAGATTTGCAGAATAAATGTCTGAGTCTACTTTTTTTGCCATTTTGTTTTCTACGTAAACATCTTTGATTTTTTGATTATCTGTGACCCTAAATGTTAATCTGGATTGATTTAGGATAATTGTTGAGTCGTCTATTAGAATTTCAGGACTTTTTGTATCTTTAGTAATCTGGATTGTCTCTTCTCGAGAATTTCCAGTAATATCATAAACAACAATGTCTATTTTGTTGGTTCCTTCATTCAGAAGTTCAATATTAAATGGGCCTCCATTGTATTCATAACGTTTTCCGTTGAACATTAAGTGTGAAATCTCAGTATTGTCCGTTGCGTTTACCGTAATATTTACGTTGTCTTTTGTTGTATGTTCGTCATAGTTTATGGCGACGATGTTAGGAAGAATAAAATCTCCAATTACTTCATAGGTTTTTTCTGTTTTATTACCTGCAAGATCTTCACTAACAATGTATATTTCGTTATTACCTGGATAAATGTCCACCGGAGTCGAAAAATTGTATATTTCTTTTTCCTGAAGACTTTGTGTTTTCCCGTTTACATTTATAGATAAAAGCCCCAGATTGTCCTTCACTGTTCCCATGACAATTAATTGATTTTTGTTTGTATATTTTGGGAGTTCATCAACATCAATTGTTGGTTCTTCACCATCTACGAAAATTCTCTTACTAACAGGTCCAAAGGTTCTACCAAAGTGATCTATATATTCCATTTCAATATTGTTGTAGCCACTTTTCAACTCAAGCACAATAGTCTTTTCGATCTTATCCACATTAAATTTTTTGTTGTTTATTATGATTTCACTTAAGGGAACTCCACCTTCATATTTAAGGTCAACATTAATCCTTTTTGAACCAACAAGTGAAGGGATTTCAAATCGTATCTTTGGTCCAGAAAGCTTAGAAAAAACGGTATTACCAGAAATATAGTCTTTTCCTTCTACCGAAAGCAAATATAACCATACACCCTCTGATAGAACATCTTTGTCGAGTTCTGATGTTCCGGGAGAATAGGTAAATTCGTATTCTTCGACATCCCCTGTGGAAGAATATTTTCGAATTTTCATTGCCGTTCTTGTTGAAAAGTCAACAGGAGTAATATCAAATGCTAGTTCAACTCTGCCATCTTTAATTGGATTGGTTTTCGTATACCATTGTACCTTCCAGGGAGGTGGTGAAAGAGAATATTGTTCTTTCTGTAAATTTTCGAAACCAAACTCAACGATTTTGTCCTGTCTATCACCAAGAGCTTGAAATATAAGCAAAGTAGATTCTTTTAGATATTCAAAGACATCCACAGCGCTTTTTGAAAAGTCTTTTTTATCAACCGTAATTGACATTCCAAATCCAATTTTTCTTAATATATCCAGGGGAATTACCTTATTTTTCCAATTGCCTATGAATATTGGAATTACCCCACTTTCAAGAATCAATTTGGAAGTATCTTTATCTGAAATCATACTGTCAGTCTCATCACCATTGCCAATAACAATTAAGAATCTCAGATCACCGATATTTTTTAGATATGAAGTAATCGCAGATATTGAATCAAAAAGTTTTGTTCTTGAAGGATCTGTATGATAACGGGGTTGGTCAATAAGGTTTGGAGAGATAAATTCACGAGAAACTGCAGGCATAACGAGTGAAAATTCATTTGAATATTTCCACAACGTGAATAGTGGTTCAACGAAAAATTCTTCAGACAGGTCTGTAACCAGTTCTTCCAGAAATGTTGTTGAAAGATCATCCTGATAAAGAATACCAATAGCTACCTGTTTTCTGCTAATGGCTAGAGGTACAGATTCTACATTTCTTGGGACTCCATCTATGCGGACAAAGTCAACTTTAGATTCAGTTGGAAGAAGAATGGCATTTAATGTTGGATAATTGTCAAAACTAAAGCCTAAAATATTGAGTTCTTCAGCATAAAAAATAATTGAACACAATAATAATAATGCAAGAACAAAAAAATTTCTCAACTAGTCAGATGCTCCTTTATATAATTTGCAATTTCTTCAGTTACATCCTTTAAATTTGAATTTTCATAGTGGTAACTGAACCCTGCTGCTTTAGGATGGCCACCACCACCAAAATGTTCTGCAATTACGCTAACATCAAAGAATTGCTTTGACCTCAAACTAAAATGAGCTTCTCCAGGATTACTTTCTGTCGCAAACATGGCCACTTCTACCTGCTCAAGTGAACGAAGTTCCCCAACGAAACCGCCAAACTCATTCTCTGTCATACCAAATTTATCAAATGCTTTGTGATCCAGAAATGAATATGCTAATTTTCCTTCGCACACCATATTTTCAAGCGCTACTCTAAAAAGATAAAGTTCTTCAAGTTTTCTGCTTTCTAAAATAATTTGTGCAATTTTGGTAGGATCAGCCCCTCTTTTAGTGAGTTCCGCAGCTGTTTGGAAAACTTTGTGATCTACATTTGAGTATCTAAAAAAACCTGTATCTGTTGCAATGCCAAGGTAATTCAAATTGGCCATCTTTTTGTCATAATTAATATCAAGCAATTGTATTAGCTTAAAAATCATTTGTGCTGTACTTGAGTATTTAGTGTCAACCCATGAAATATTTCCAAAATATGTATTAGTTTTATGATGGTCTATCACAGCGGTTTTTGTATTTTCATTTAGATACTTCTGAAACCTACCGATTCTATCCGGAGATGAAGCGTCAACTACAATCATCAAATCCACCTCGGGTAAAGATTCGTTAAATTCAGTTATTCTGTCAACATCAGGTAATTTGTAATACAATGACGGTATTTCCCAATCGATTGCAGGTATTACCTGTTTTCCAATTTTTTCCAGTGCAAGCGTTAAAGACAGTACAGAAGATATACAGTCACCATCTGGCATTATATGACCACAAACTAAAATACTTTCATAATCGTGTATTTCCGATACCAGAGAATTAATTGGTCTCATTCAGCATCTTCCTCTTCAATTGAAATCTTTACAACACCCTCAAATTTCTTGCTGGCATTTTTTGCAGCCTGTACTACTTCTGAATGCTCAAGTTTCTTTTCGAGGATACCCGAAGCCATATTTGTTATACATGAAAAAGAAATGACCTTTAAACCTAAATAGTTTGCCACAATGATCTCAGGTACTGTTGACATTCCAATCATATCTGCCCCAAGCTTTCTAAACATATTAATTTCACCAGGCGTTTCATACATAGGTCCGGTTGTCCAAATATATGTCCCTCTTTTCAGTTCTATGTTCTGTTCAATTGATCTTTTTTCAATTTTATTAATCCAGCTTTTATTAGTCGGTGAAGACATATCGGGAAAGCGAGGACCAAATTTTTCGTTGTTCGGTCCGATTAAAGGGTTTTTAAAGGAAAAATTGATTATATCTTCTATCGCGACGAGATCGCCAGGAACAAAAGACTTATTTATCGCTCCTGCAGCATTGGTTATAATCAATGATTTAACTCCCAATTCTTTGAAAACATAAAGTGGAATGACAATAGTTTTAATATCATGACCTTCGTAGTAATGAAATCTTCCATCCATTGCAATGACATATTTTCCCATGAAATAACCTGCAACCAGCCTACCTTTATGTCCCTTAACTGTGCTTGCTGGAAAACCTTCCACTTTTTTGTAAGGTATAGCTAACGAATCTTTAAAACTATCTGTCAAATAGCCAAGACCAGAACCGAGAATTAAAGCAATATTTGGAGTTTCGATCAACTTGTTTTTTAGTGTTTTAGCCATTTTTGAGAACGACATTTGATAACCTCCTGTAAAGTTTGTTATTCAAGTTGATTATATAACAACATGTGGTAGAATACTCAAAGTACATTGACTAAAGTAACTAGTAACAATATAATTAATGGTACAAAATATAACTGTCAAGCACGAAGGAGGAAGAATAATGAGCACAGAAGAAATTTTAGAAAAAGTCGTAGAGATTGTTACAGAAAAATTGGGAGTGGAAGCTGAAGAAGTAACATTAGATTCTGACCTGACAGAAGATCTTGGTGCTGACTCTCTGGATTTGGTAGACCTTGTAATGGCTTTTGAAGATGAGTTTGGTGTAAAAGTTGAGGATGAGGATGTAGAGAATATCGCTACGATTGGAGACATAGTTGCTTACATAAGCAAAGAGCTTGGTGTTGAAGAGGACTAATTGAGGTGAAAGAAAAATTCATCTCAATCCATTAATATGCCAATAAGAAAGAAATATACAGTCAATGAAAATAATTATTATGAGCGGCTGGACAGATTTTTGCGAAATGCTTTAAAGGAATTAAAACTTGGTTCAATTTATAAATTAATTCGAACAGGTAACATCCTGATAAATGGAACAAAAGCAAGGAGACCTTTTTTAAAATTATCTGTTGGAGATTCAATAGAGATAAGATATTCAGGAAATGAAGAGCCTTTAAAAAGGCTAGAAGAAAAGAGAGAACCTCAACCATTGAATTTACCTCTGAAATTTATTTACGAGGATAAATATATGATAGCAATTGATAAACCTCCAGGAATATCTATGCATCCGGGAAAGGGAATACAGATAGTAACAATTATTGAAGGTTTAATGGCTTATGGTAAAGATAAAGGGTTTAAACCAAGACTGGTTCATCGTCTGGACAAACATACATCAGGTGTTCTGTTGGTGGCAAAGACACCTGAAGCAGCCAGAAGATTTACAGAATTGTTCAAGACCAGAGATATTGACAAATATTACGTGACATTAATTAAGAGAAAGCTTGAAGAAGACTCTGGTGAAATGATTGATCAAGAGGGAAAGGAAAAAATGAAGCTCAGTTATTACACTAGAAAAGTTTTTGATCTTTGTTCTCTTGTTGATATTAAATTACTGACCGGAAGAAAACATCAAATAAGAATTCAGCTGAGTAAAAGAGGGCATCCTGTATTGGGTGATGATGTATACGGAGATATTGAGCTGAACGAACATTTTAGGAAGGAACATGATTTAAGGCGCTATTTTCTACATTGTTCGAGGATAGTATTTGATCACCCATTTAACGGTAATCGGATTGACATTAGATCAACTTTGCCTGATGATCTGGATAACGTTATAAAGAGTATTGAACGATAATGAAAATCACTTTGTTGATTATATTTATACTGATTTTCCCTGTTGTCATATCTGTTGCTGATATCAAGAATGATGTTGAGACTGTATATAATGAATTATTTGAAATCTTTGAAATTAAACCTGACTACACTCTTGTTATCCTCGATACAATAAATGATCATCCCCGAGCTGTAAAATATAATTCTCGTTATAGAGTTTTAATACCAGCTTCAGGTTACTATTTAGAACAGACAAGACATGAAATGGCTCATGTTTTTCTTATGGAATATGCAAAGAAATTTGGTATAAAAGCTGAAGAGTTACCTATCTGGTACCATGAACTGGTGGCCTCGTGGTTTTCGATTTTGGACAAATGGAAACTTAATCTGTTATCACTTAACGCAATTTTTGATGATTTTACAGAATACACAGGTGATTATCCTGAAGAAAAAGATAACTTCTACATTGCCATTGAAAGTTTCGCAATATATCTGTCAAGAAGGTATAATTTCGAAGAGTTTGTCAAATCTACCATTAAAGAATTTAATAATAAATCGGATATAATTCAGGCAATGAATGGTTTTGTTGATGAAACATTTGAAGATGAATATTCAAGATGGAAATTAATACAGTTAATACCATATAGTATATACCTTCTTTTTGTAGTACTCATGATATATTTGTTATTAGGAAGGAGAGATCGAAAGTGGCGGGGGTTAGAATTCGATCCACGAACACCAGAAGAGGTTCAAGAAGAGGAAATAAGACAAGGATAAGAAGTCCAAGGATATTTATTTTTATTCTTTTCCTGATTTTTGGCTTTTTTTTACTCCTATCATATATACCTGATAGGACAAGAGCTGATTCTTATACCGGAGATGCCGCATTAGTTCTGGAAAGATATGTGACTGGAATAGATGAATATGAGCTTATAAAAAGTGACGAAGAAGGTTTTACGGAAAGACTTGATGGTGCTGGAAAGAATGCTATTCTTCTTGTAAATCTTTCAGAGAATTTACGAAGAGATAGGCTCGAAGAACTCCTCAGGCAGAACAGACAGGTAATTCTTACCGGGGTTTCGACCCTTTCCCCATCTGAGATAGCTGGAATTCTGGATCATTATCAGATCTATACCGGTTATTATGAATTTGATGAAACAGAGTTTTTTATACGGGAAATTATGGAAAACAGAAAATATTCTTCCCTCGTTTTCAGAGCACATAAAATCAAATCAAAGGAATATCCAAATTATGATCTGGAAAGTGCGACATTAAGATACGTAAGAGCTGTGAGAGAAAGAAGTGTAGATGCTTTAGTTTTCGTTTACGGTCAAAGTGAACACTTTGAATACGAAGAACTTGTAGAAAATGTATACACGAAGCTCAAAGAAGAAGGATTATATTCAGATACGATTAGGTCAGTTAGCTACAATAAACCATCTTCACCGACTCTTGCTGTGATTACTGGCTTTTTAGCTATTGCATCCTTTAATATATTCCTTGCCTTCGGATATCTAATAATTCTGGCGATTTCGGGATGGCTTTCTTTAACCTATCTTGTTGTAATAGGCGAAGTGGCGCTGTTTTTTACCCTGATGAGAATCTCACGAAGAAAGGGCAAAGGAAAAGAATTATTGGTATTATTTCTTTTCTTTATTTCAGCGGTAATACTTGGTATTGCTGTGAACACCCAGATGGTTTCTCCCGCCTATCAGAATGGAATAGAGTTATTCCGGGGAGTGAAACTTTCACTGTTTGTACTACCGGTGTTCATTTTTGGATTGGGATTAATGCGCAGAAGAAGCAAAGAATTCACGCTATTTGATATTATTATGGTAGTTATTTTCATAATTGGAATCATTTACTATCTTTTAAGAAGCGGCAATTTCTCGCTAGTACTAAATTTCGAGAGACAACTAAGAGACATGCTCGATTCTTTATTGCTTGTAAGGCCTAGGTTTAAAGAGTTAATTGGCTATCCATTTTTGTTAGTAGCTATTGTACAAGGTTTTAGAAATTTTGGCAGATTTGGTGCACTCATACCAGCAGTGGGAAGTATCGCTTTCGTATCTGTAATTAATACGTTTTGTCATGCTACCCCTCCATTGTGGACTCAGCTATTAAGAAGTTTATACGGGATAATATTCGGTACGATAATTGCGTTAATTGCACTTTTTATAATAAAGTTCAGCAAAGAATATGCATTGATTAAAGAAACTACGTCATCAGAAAAAGTTTCATCTGATTCGAACCAGAAAAGAGAAAAAAGGTCTAAATAGCGTTATGAAAGGAGGGATGGATAATGAGAAAAGTATTTATTGGAACTGTACTATTTATTTTGTTTGCAGCTGTTACAATTTTTGCAGGTGAATATGAGTTACAAAAGGTTATTATTGTACCTGATCCGGATCAAGAATTACAGGCGGAAATATGGCTGGACAAAGAAGCAGGATCTGTTTATAGAAATGGAGAAGAAGTAGGAATATATTTTAAAGCAAATAAAGATGCTTACATAGCTATTTACGATATAATGCCCAGTGGAGAGGTTCAATTGCTTTTCCCAAACAAGTACGATAAAAACAATTATGTAAAGGCAAACGCAGAATACCAGTTGCCAACTGGAGATGCCTCGACGAGGTACAAGTTAAGGGTTTCAGGCCCTTCCGGATTGGAAATTTTCCAGATAGTTGCATCAACATCTCCAATAGCATTTCTTGATGATCTGGTAAAGAGACTTGATGTTGATCCTTTCCCCATGTTTGGAAGCTCTGCGGAAAATGTGATTGAGAAGCTAGTCAAACCCTTTGTAGAGAAAGCAGAATATGCTGTCAACCAGACGTACTTCTATGTAAACACAAAACCCACCGAAGGAGTACTGGAAATAAAAACACAACCTTCGGGAGCAGATATTTTTGTAGATGGCGTTCACTATGGAAAATCTCCTTTGAGTGCAAGACTTTCTGAAGGAACTCATTATATAACCGCTGTTAAAAAAGGTTACAAACAGGTAAGTACAATGGCTAATGTTGTAGCTGGTAGAACAAATTCAATTGCATTGAATCTTGAAAGCATCACACGTCAATATTCGTTAATAGTTAACAGTTCACCTGCCGGAGCGGATGTCTATATAGACGGCAGTCATGTGGGGCAGAGTCCTATAAGAGTAAATGTTGATCAGGGGACACATTCTTTGAGATTAGAAAAACAAGGGTATAGGACCCATGACGAAACAATCAATATTGATTCAGACACATCACGCTCAGTAGCCCTTCAAGAGCAGGTACAAACATATCGCGTAGAGATTAACGCCAGTGTTTATGGAGCAGATGTTTATGTCGACGGTTCCTATCGTGGAAGAACACCGCTTACAATGAATCTTGAAAGAGGAACACATAAATTTGAAGTGGAAGCAAGTGGATATTCAAGTTACAGCCAGTCTTTCTACATATCGTCTGATAGAGTAATAAATATAAACTTAAGTAAAACAAAGGCTGTTGTAAATTTCAGCAGTAATCCTTCCAATGCTAGAGTTTATATTAATTCAAGTTATCGAGGAACAACACCACTTCAGTTATCTCTTGATGAAGGAACCTATACAGTTCGTATGGATAAAGATGGTTATGTATCCAAAACTGAAGAAATAACGATTAAATCTGGTCAATCATATAATTACAATTTCACTTTAGAAGAAATCAAGCCAGCAGCTAAAGTAAAAATAAACACAAATCCTTCAAACGCAAGAATATTTGTGGATGGTTATGAAGTGGGCAGGACAAATACAACCATAGAAATAGAACCCGGTTATCATGAAATACTTTTGTTGAAAGAAGGATATTATTCCGTACATCTAGAAATGTACTTTGAAGAAAACAGTTATTCCTTTAGTTACGACTTAAAACTCATTCCATAGTTGATAATTTCATATAGGAAAAATCACCCCGTATACGGGGTGATTTTTTTTGCTTCATGTAGCGTTAATTCTTTATATTCACCTTCTTCTAAAAACTCAGGCATTTCTAGTTTACCGATTCTCACTCGAAAAATATCCCTGGTTTCTGAACCAAGATAATGTACCATTTTCTTTATTTCATGAAACTTGCCTTCTGTTAAAACAATCCTGAATGAGTGTGGATCCTCCCATTCAATGCATTCTGCAGTATAAATTTCATTATCTATCTTGACAGCAGTCAACAATTGTTCAAGTTGACCAGGTTTTAGTTCTTTATTCACAGTCACAATGTATTCTTTCTGGACATTATATTTTGGATTGATGCAACGATGAAGAAAGTTGCCATCGTTTGTTAATATGAGCATACCCCTGGCATCTTTATCAAGTCTTCCCGCTACAGATAGCTCTTTTTCATAAATTTCGTTCACAAGAGAAAAAACAGTTGGACCTTCTTTTTTGTTTCTGGAACAAACATAACCCACTGGCTTATTCAATAACAGGTAAACATTTCCATAGGGAATAACAAGCTTATCTTCAAAGGTTACTATCTCGTTACCGATTAACTTTGCGGATGGGTCAGTGGTTATTTTACCATCTATTTTTACTTTTCCAGAACGAATTCTTTTTTTGGCGTTTTTTCTTGATAGGTCTAAAAATCTCGAAATATATTTGTCAAGTCTCTTCATATGTATATTTTACTATATTATGTTTTTGGAAAATTCAGCAGACAATAAAAATTGTATATAATGATATAATTTTTACAAAGGAAAAAAAGAGAGAAGGTGAAAAAATGAGAAAGGAGTGGAAGCTCCGTAAGTATGATGATACTTCGGTATCTCGGCTTATGGAGTATCTTGGGGTTGATGAATTTCTAGCAAGATTACTTGTTAAACGCGATATTTGTGACATTAACGAAGCCATGTCCTTCATAAACCCTGAAAGAAGCATTCTTCACGACCCATATCTTCTTAAAGATATGGATCAAGCCGTGAATACAATATTGAGAGCGCCTAAAAATGAATCCATTGTTGTGTTTGGCGATTACGATGTTGATGGAGTTACATCTACTGCTCTGCTTTATCTCGCAATGAAAAAAATGGGATTTAATGTTCATTACTACATACCTCTTAGACTTGAAGAGGGTTACGGTCTTAGCAAAGAAGCCATAAAAGAACTCTACGATAAGGGGCACAGAATTTTAATTACAGTGGATTGTGGAGTCACTTCAGTGGAGGAGATAAAATACGCGAAGGATTTAGGTTTTAAGGTAGTTGTAAGTGATCATCATGAAATTAAGGATTCATTGCCTCCAGCAGAAGCCATTATAAATCCAAAAAGGCCGGACGATGATTATCCTTTTAAAGGATTGGCTGGAGTTGGTGTAGCATACAAATTAATGTGCGCTTTAAATGAAGCTATGAAACTTCCTTTAAATCCAGAAGATTTTCTAGATATTGTGGCATTAGGAACGATAGCTGATATTGTTCCATTAAAGGATGAGAATAGATATATTGTTAGGGAAGGTACCAAAAAAATTCAGAATAATCCCCTGCCCGGTCTAAAAGCATTACTGGGATTCTTAAGGATTAACCCTGAAACCATCACTGCGAAAGATATTGCTTTCAAAATTGCACCAAAACTAAATGCGGCTGGAAGAATGGATTCTGCCATAGTGGCTCTTGAGTTACTTATTAGTGAAGATTCAAAGGAAACTATGTCAATTGCCAGACGTTTGCTTAAGCATAACCAGAACAGGCAGATGATCGAAGCAAAAATATTCGAGCATGTAAAAAAAGAAATTGAATCAGATGAAGAATTAAGAGAGTCAAGAGTGCTTGTAATGTATGGTGAAAATTGGCATCTGGGTGTTCTGGGAATTGTAGCGTCCAGACTTGTATCAATGTATAACAAACCAGTTTTTTTGATTTCAACTTCAGAAGATATTGGAAAGGGTTCTGCAAGAAGTCCTTCAGGCGTAAGTATAATTGCATTACTAAACGAAATCAGTGATTTGTTTGAAGAATTTGGCGGACACGAAATGGCTGCTGGTTTTAGTATAAGAAAAGAAAATATAACACTTATGAGAAAAAGAATAAACGAGGCTTACAGAAAAATATATGGTGACGACCTACCACTTCACACAATAGAAATTGATGAAGAAATAAACCTTGATGAAATTGAAACTAAAACGCTGAAGGTTCTAGATGTACTGAGACCTTTTGGACATTCAAATCCTGAACCCAGATTTCTCATAAAAGATTTAAATATACAGAAGGCGAAGGTTTTTGGTAATAATGGAAATCACCTGAAATTAATACTTAGATCGGGAGAACAAAAGATTTTTGCTATTGGTTTCGGAATGAGTAAACTCCTTGAAGAATACCGTTATGTTAAGCCAAGTTTGCTTAAGGCAGATGTTGTCGTAAATATAAAAAGAGACAATATGTATGGGGATATTGAAACAATTAAGCTTTCTTTGGTGGATGCCAATATTTACATAGATCCAGTATTTGAAGAAGAGGTAAGAGACAAGAACTTTGTTTTTGAGTTCATTAGGGACTGGAAAAACCAACAACCCTTTGGAAATGAACCAAGGGTAGATGTTTCATTAATTGTGTCAGATCTGGAAAAAAAGCTTTCGCATAAAGCACATGGTTTTATGAGAATAAGTTCTAATAATCCCTGGGGTGTCTTTGGTAATATAAGGTTGAAACATTTACATCTCGCATGGAGGATTCTAAGCAATTACCGGAGTGAGAGAAAGACACTGGTAGTGTCTGGCTTGAATAGCACTCTGGTGCATACATTTCATTCTCTGCAGCATTATTTAGATCCTGTAAAACCATTATATGCTAATTCTCTTTATCGGGGTGAACCAGTTAATTCCGTAGTTTTCAGCACTCTGTCATTTTTCATGGACAATTATAGCTATTTCATAGAAGATTATGATGAGATAATTTTTGACGAACCAATCTATATTTTTTCTGAGATCTATAAGGATCATCCTGATTACAAAAGACTTATGGATAGGCTTCCTGAAATTCTACAAAAAGGTGGTTTCACAGGAAGCATATTTAGTGAAGAAGTTGAAAAGTTAATGGAGACTTTTTGTATAAATTACATTTATAATCCTATTCCTATAAAACACGTTGGAATAATTGACAATAGAGGCACTAGAAAAAAGGTTGATCAGATACTTTCACTTGTCAGACATGGAGAAAATGTAGCTATAATTGTTGATTCACCAAATAAAACCGTTGCTTTAACGAAAACCCTTGGAGAAAAACTATCACACACTCTTCAAAATGGTGAACTGATCTTTTACAACTACCTTTTGAAATACTTTCAGCGAATGAATATATATTCGCTAATAGAGCGTCAGAAAATAAAGGTATTGATAGCAACACCTTCCAGCGATGGCCTTGGCGTTATGCTCGGGAATTCTAATATCGTTTTTTATAACGCTCCAAAAAACTTTCTAGAGATGCTTGATGCTGTGTCAACTAAACCTGGAGATGATACAGAACTATTCTTGAATTTAGCTTTTAACAAGTCCGATTTATTGTCGAATGTCAATAAAATTGATAAGCTTTTTCCTACCTGTGAAGAGGTGCAAGGACTTTATCAGGATATAATAGATGTTCTTCCTGCTTCGGATAAAGATATCAGAAAAGCATTGAGCCTGAGCAATATTGAAACGAAGGTTAATCTTGCGATACTTGAAGAGATGAGGCACGTTGAATACGACGGTGAAGTATGGAAAAAACTTAACGGAAAAATCTTTAGTAGTGATGAAATGAAAAGAACATTGAGATACCGTGAGGGGATACCTGAAAAAAGGATGAGTAGATGGTATGCGTCCAGATTATCCACCACTACCACAAGGTCTCTTCTGAGAAACCTTATGAGAGGAAGTGAAATATTAAAAAGCTAAAGGATACTTTGGATATGAACGCTCTACTAACAATTAAGAAAGAAGATACCCTTGAAGGCTTAAATTATTTAAGGAAAGACTTGATTTTCGCAAAAATCTTCCCTGTTGGAAGCTGTGGTAATTGTTCAGAATTACATATAGCAGTTAATGAAAGTGATCTCAAGAAGGCTATGAAAATACTTGAGAATAACAATATCGAAGTGTCTGAGCATAAAACATGCAAAGAAAACGTAATAGGAATATTTTATGAAAAAACTGGGCGTTGATTTTGGAACTAAACGAATTGGTCTGGCTGTTTCAATAAAATCTGTTGAAATGCCTTTTGAAACAATCACCGTTGATAACTACAAAAAAAAGATACATGAGATCGTAAATACAAAAGATATAGATACTATTGTAGTTGGCTTGCCTGTTTCAATGTCGGGAAGATACAATGAGATTTCACTTAAAGCTATCTCCTTTGCTTTAAAGATTTTCAAAGCGGTTAACAAGCCTGTATGGCTTTTTGATGAAAGATTATCTACAGAGAGTTCCAGATATACTGCAGCTACAAGAAAAAGTTTCAATAATAATAAAGATTCATTGAGTGCTCTAAACATTCTAAGAAGGTTCAATCCAGATTCAACGAACGCTCATAAAATTGTTGATGATTTTCCCTGTTGGATTCCTGATTGGGATGATTTATCGAATGAACAATTGCTTGTGTACCATCCTGATAATCCCGAAATTATATTTTCACTGGGTGAAGTTGTTGAAAAACTTAAAATTTTAACTGATGACCCGCAGATTTTTTTCCTTCTTAAAAAGAAGGGTTATTCTTCGGTAAGCGTAGTAGAAGATGTTGACCCCAATGAATATTCATCGATAGTCTTAAAAAAAGAAAATTTGAAAAATTGTCCTGATGAGCTAAAAAAAGAAAAGCAAATATATACCTACAAAATTTGTGCCCGTAGCTCAACGGATTGAGCACTGGATTCCGGCTCCAGAGACTGTGGGTTCAAATCCCACCGGGCACGCCATCTATATTTTGCTCCTGTTTGTTTTTCCCGCTCTGGAAAGTAAAAAGGATATGATTAAACCAACTACAGCACCAATAAAAACATTGAAAGCTACTTCAGGGTAAACTCCCGCTCTTATCGCCAGATCCGGTATTGCCCCGATCATTAAGCCAGCCAGAAAAGAAAATGTTTCTGAAGGATATTTTTTTAAAAGGTTTTTTAATAAACGGCTAATGAATATTATTCCAAGCAAAATGCCTATACCAGTAGCAAACAGAATTGAATAATCCATTGATGATAAAGCATTCAAGATTCTTACATACTCATTCATAATTAGCAAAACAAAGGCACCACTCAATCCGGGCAATATCATTGAGGCTGCTCCAACAAAACCTGCAAGGCCATCATAAATGAGTAATCCAACGGAGTGCGATAGTTCATTGCTTTCATTAAGTTGTTCAGGATTATTTGCAGAGAATGCTAGAAAAACAACCAGAACTATGCCAAGCACTATAAATAGATAGTTTCTTTTTTTCCCCCTGGTTCTTCTTCCAAGCACGAAAGGCACAGAACCAGCAACCAGTCCTATAAAACAACCATAAGTATATCCCGGTATGTTTTCAACTGCATGATTCATGAGAGGAGAAAATCCGAAGATGGCTATTACAATACCCGTTAGTAGTTTCAGCAGGAAAAAGATAGTTTCTCTATTAATTTTGAGTGCAGTCATGGCATTTATTGATGAGATCAAACGGTCGTAAATCCCTCCTATTAATGCCATAGTCCCGCCACTAACGCCCGGTATCAAGTTGGCTATGCCCATTAAGAAGCCGACTATAAAAGTTATGATAAGCAATCCCCCTCCGAATTATTCTACCAGAAGTATGTTTGTCACTCAAATGAAAAGCAGTAATTCTTATGTTATAATCAGATAGAAATACTCGGAATTTAGGAGGGGAATCAGATGAGTTTACTAAAAATAGAAAATCTGCATGTAAAGCTTGCTGACGAAGATGTTGAGATACTGAAAGGTATTAACCTGGAAATAAAAGCAGGTGAAACCCATGCAATAATGGGTCCCAATGGTAGTGGCAAATCAACACTGGCCAATGTGATCATGGGCAATCCCAAATATTCCATTGCATCAGGGAAGATCATATTTAACGGCGAAGTGATAAATGAAATGAGCATTGATGAAAGAGCAAATAAAGGACTTTTCTTATCTTTTCAACATCCCCCAGAAATAAATGGTATTAAATTAAGGAATTTTCTGTTTACCACCAAACAGAAAGACAATCAAGCTTCAATGATAGAAATGAACAAAGAGGTAGAGTCAGTAATTAAGAATATGAACATGAGTTCTGATTTTTTAAACAGATATCTAAATGTTGGTTTCTCAGGTGGAGAAAAAAAGAAAAATGAGGTTATGCAACTGGCCTTTTTAAAGAAAAAAATGGCAATTCTTGATGAGATTGATTCAGGTCTGGATGTAGATGCATTGAAAGATATCGCAGCTATTGTGAATGAATACAGAAACAACAATTCTGGATTATTATTAATTACTCACTATAAAAGGATTCTGGAATATATTGTTCCAGAGAATGTACATATCCTGATTTCAGGAAGGATTATAAATAGTGGGGGAAAAGAATTAGCTGAACAGGTTGAGGAAACAGGATATGCATTTGCCAGGACTGAATCAGGAGAGTGAATTCTATGAATAATATCTTTGTTGATGATAAAACCTTTAATTTTAGGAATGAAGTGAAATATTCCGCAAAAAGTGAGCCCGGTATAAACAAAAAATTGATTGAGAAAATATCTTCATATAAGAATGAACCAGAATGGATGTTAAAACATAGATTTAATTCACTTGAAAGATACAAAAATATTAAAGAACCTCGTTTTGGTGTAGATACCGGTAAACTTGATATTCAAAAGATTATTCCCTATTTGAGACCGGATGCGAATAAAGGCAATAGCTGGGATGACGTACCTGATGAAATTAAGGATACCTTTGAAAGGCTGGGTATTCCAGAATCGGAACGTAAAGCTCTTGCTGGAGTTGGAGCCCAGTACGATTCTGAAGTGGTATACCAGAATATAAAAAAAGAACTGGAGAAAATGGGTGTTGTATTTTTAGATATGGAAACAGCAGTTATAAGGTTTCCAGAACTGGTCAGGAAGTATTTTATGAAACTTGTTCCTGCAGAAGACCACAAATATGCAGCATTGCATGGAGCAATATGGAGCGGGGGTTCCTTTGTGTATGTTCCTGAAAATACAAACGTTGCTCTGCCTCTACAGGCATATTTCAGAATGAACGCGCAGGGTACAGGACAGTTTGAACATACAATTATTATTGCCGATAAGGGAAGTAAAGTTCACTTCATTGAAGGCTGTTCGGCTCCAAGATACAATGTCCATAATCTGCATGCAGGTATGGTTGAGATTTACGTAGAAGAGAATGCCAGTGTGAGATATTCCACCATTCAAAATTGGTCAAAAAACACTTTCAATCTTAATACAAAAAGAGCAATCGTTGAAGATAACGGGACAATGGAATGGGTCTCAGGATCCCTTGGCAGTGAAAAAACTATGTTATACCCGACAACTGTTTTAAATGGGAGAAAAGCCCATGCATACCATCTTGGTGTAACGTATGCTGGAGAAGGTCAGCACATGGATACTGGATCCAAGGTCATACACTTAGGTGCTGAAAGCACTTCAAATATCGATATGAGGAGTATCAGCGTTAATGGAGGTTGGGCTTTTTATAGAGGATTATTGAAGATAGCTAAAGAAGCGAAAAAATCCAGATCCTCTGTTAAATGTACGTCCATGATGGTTGATAACGATTCTAGAGCTGATACTTATCCTGTGATAGATGTGGAAAATAATCTCTCAGATATCGGTCATGAGGCAAGGATAGGTCGAATTGGAGAAGAAGAACTCTACTACATAATGTCAAGAGGTCTATCAGAAGATGATGCAAAAGCAATGATAGTTAGAGGTTTCGTTGAGCCAATTACAAAGGAACTACCACTTGAGTATGCGGTCGAGCTTAACAGGTTGATAAATATTGAAATGGACAACAATATAGGATAATGGAGTGATATCGATGGAAAGAGTAATTGATAGAATACATGATGATATGGAAATGCTTGAACCCTATAGTGATCAGTTATCTTTAGGAGATTATGGGAGTTCGGAGTTAAATACAGTGATAAAAAAAGCATGGACAGAAAATTCAACATTTAGAAGGAATAGATTTTTTGAATATCAAAGTCTCGGTTTTCCTGATTGGAAAAAAATTTCATTAAAAGATCTTCATATTCCCTCATGGATAAATAATTTGAGTGCACCAATTAATATAGAAGGAAAAGGCGATTTTAAACCAGTAAACGAAATGTCACATTCTGAAAGGAAAATGTTCGAAGGTCTTGATTTTGAAGGATCTGACCGGAAGATACTTTTACTAGCTGACGTTTTTCATTCAAATGGATATATATTCAAAGGCTTTGAAACAACGTTGAAAATAAGTACAGAAACAGACACAAATTTTCCTTCTTATATAACAAACCTGTTTATAATACCAGAAAATTCAGACGTAAAAATTCATTTAGAAAACAATTCTGAAGGTCTTCAAGTAATGAATAACAGATTCCTTTTGCAGAATAATTCAAGACTGGAGATTTTATTTTCCGGAGTTACAGATAAAAATGCTTTTAGTTTCATCAACAACTTTTATATGCTTGAAGATGGCTCTGAACTGAAAATTATGGATTTCAATATAACAGACGGGACCACTGTCCCTCATCATTTCATATTGAGTAAAGGGAAAAAATCAAAGGCAAATATCATTCCTGCTTTTTTTGCAGCAAATCGTGGTCAAATTGATTCTCAGTACGTTATAAAGCTTTTTGGTAAAGAGTCACATGGTATAATAAATGGTATAGGAATGCTTAAAGATTTTACAAAAGCAGTTTTCAGACCATCCGTTCATATTGTAAAGGAAGCAAGGGGTGTTATCGGAAAAGAGCAGAGTAATATTATTATGCTTTCAGACAGTTCTCATGCTTTAGCAATTCCAGGTTTATTTGTGACTGAAAACGAAGTAGAGGCATTTCATTCTGCTACAGTAGGAACGGTTAATGAAGATCATTTGTACTATTTGATGAGCAGAGGTTATAGTTTAAATGAAGCGAAAAAGATGATTGTCGTTGCAATGTTTGGTACATTTTTTAACGAAATAAAAAGTAGCTTTAACCAAGAATATGAGAGGTTGAAAGATGATATCGCAAAAAGAATTGACTGATTATTTTGTCAAAAAAAAGGAAGACTTTCCGTTGTTCAGCAAGTTTCCTGATTTAGTTTATCTTGACAATGCAGCCACAACACAGAAACCTGAATCGGTTATAGAAAGCATTAACAGTTATTATACGAAAAGAAATGCGAATGTACACAGAGCATTGTATGCACTGGCGGAAGAATCCACCAGGGTTTACGAAGAGTCTCGCAAGAAGGTTTCTGAATTTATCGATTGTGAAGATCGGGAAGTGATTTTTACTCGTGGCACAACTGAATCATTGAATCTACTGGCTTATTCTCTAGCATTTTCTGATGAGTATAAAACATTTGTTGTACCAAAATTTGAACATCATAGTAATTACGTTCCCTGGCAACAGATGTCACGCTTTGGTATAGAGTTTGTTCCCGTAAATATAGTCAATGGAACGCTTTCGATCAACGAAGTTAAAAAAATAATTGACTTGGTCAAAAAGCCATTTGTATTTTCTATTACTGGCTTAACAAATAGCCTTGGTTATAGAACCGCCTTTGAAGAGATAACCAATCTCGTTCACAAAAATAACGGGATACTGGTTCTTGATGGTGCTCAGTTAATACCCCACGAAGGTTTTTCCTTTAAAAAATCCGGGGTTGATTTTTTAGCTTTTTCCGGGCATAAAATGCTTGGGCCAATGGGAATAGGAGCTCTTGTAGGGAAAAGGGATTTGCTGGAAAATATAAATCCCTTCGAGTTTGGTGGAGAAATGATTAATAGAGTATATGAAGAATCTACAACCTTCAATGAACTACCATACAAATTCGAAGCAGGTACACCCAATGTAGCCGGAGCAGCTGGTATGGCAAAGGCTATGAATTACCTTAAAGAGATTGAACTTTCAAGGTTGAATAAATATATAGAATTTCTCACAAAGAAGGCTATGGAATCACTGAAGAAAATAAATGGTTTAACGATTTTTAATGATAAAAATGCACATGGCATAATTGGTTTTACTCATGAGTATGTTCACCCTCACGATCTGGCTGAATTACTGAGTAGATTGTCAAATGTTGCAGTAAGAAGTGGCCATCATTGTTCCCAGCTTCAAATGAAAGCACTTGGAGTGTCTTCAATGTGCAGAGCGTCTTTTTACCTTTACAACACTCCGGAGGATGTTGACGCGCTTGTAGATGGTATAAAGAAAGCATTGAGGTGGTTTTCATGAATATTAAGGATCTTTACTCTGATATTATTCTTAAGCATTATCAGAATTCTTCAAATAAAGGTATATTAAATGATGCAACTGATGAAAAAGAAGGCGCCAATTTGTCTTGTGGTGATGAGTTAAAGATTTTCATGAAAATCGAAGATGATACTGTTGAAAAAATTACCTTTGAAGGCAATGGCTGTGCAATTAGTATTGCTTCAGCATCTGTTATGACAGAAATACTCAAGGGGAAGAGTTTTGATGTTGCAAATAAAATAATTGATAGTTTCATCAATATGTTAAAAGATGAGCCTTACAATGGTGAAATTCTAGGTGACGCAGTCATTTTTGAAAGTGTAAAACAATTTCCCGTACGGATAAAATGCGCTTCTCTTGCCTGGCACACTGCAAAACAAATCATAGAAAATAAAAAGAACCGGTGATAACCACCGGCTTAACGCTGAAGTAACCCTCTCTAGTATTATATAATTTAATGAAGGGTAATTTCAACTGTTTATACTTTTATTTTGTTGTACTCTCTAATTCCCTCTGCAAGTATATTACAGGCTAGTTTTAATTTTTCAGCTGACAAAACATAAGCAATTCTTACTTCATTTTTGCCTTTTTCAGGGGAATTGTAAAAACCCTGTAGCGGAGCTACCATTGTAGTTTTTCCCTCGAAAGAGAAATCGGTAAGCATCCATTTCACAAAATCTTCAGCATTATCTACGGGTAAAGCTACAGAGATATAAAATGCGCCCTGAGGTTTGTGCATGACCACTCCATCAATTTTTGAAAGCTCTTCATAGACAACATCTCTTCGTTTCTCATATTCCTTCTTAATGTTTTCAAGATAACTATCATTCAGTGTTAACAGCCCGATTGTACCCAATTGTGAAATTGCTGGAGGAGAAAGTCTTGCTTGAGCAAATTTCATTGCACTTTGCATTACTTCTTTGTTTTTTGAAGCAATTAGACCTATTCTTGCACCACAGGCACTGAATCGTTTTGAAACACTATCTACTGTTATTGAAAGGTCTTCAGGATAAAGTGATAGCAACGGATAAGATCTGGTATTGTCAAAGGTAAATTCTCTATATACTTCGTCAGAGATTAAAAATAGACCATGTTTTTTGGAAAGTTCTATTAGCTGGTCCATTTCTTTTCTTGTATAAACAGTTCCTGTTGGATTTGATGGATTTGAGAAAAGGATTGCTCTTGTTTTACGGGATATTACCCTTTCAAAAGCTTCTACAGGAGGTAATCTATAACCATTTTCAACGTGTGATGTTGTGGGAACAGTTTTTATATTCAGTAAGCTTGCGAAGCCTCTGTAATTAGCATAAAAAGGTTCAATAACGATAACTTCATCATCCGGGTCAGCAATTGATGCAAGAGCGAAAATTATCGCTTCACTTCCTCCTGAAGTAACAATAATATCCTCAGGATTAAGATCAACTGCTCTTCTTTTGTAGTACTTGCAGAAATACTTTCTCAATTCAACTAAACCTGCAGAATGCGAGTAAGGAATAACTTTAGGACCATGTTCGTTAATGTATTCCATAAAAACATGCGGTGTTTCAATATCTGGTTGTCCAATGTTAAGGTGAAAGACTTTTATTCCTTTTTCTTTTGCTTTATCAGCATAAGGAACAAGTTTTCTTATTGGTGATGCAGGCATATATTTTGCCCTATTGGAAATTCCTGCCATCTTTGAACCTCCTTATGTAATTCATAAATCTATTTTTTCTATTAATTGCCAGTCGTCACCAGTATCACCCGGGAAGCAATTTTCTATGTTCGATTTATTAAACCTGAATGATTTGTTTGAAATTTCAACTCCATCAAGTAAAACAGTAACATTACCAATCGTAGGTTGTTCAATTTTATAGGCGTGAACATATATTTCATATTTTCCTGGAATAACTTTTGGCAAGCTATAATATTCTCCGTCTTTGTTTCCTGACTGAACGTCAGCTTCTAGGAAACCAAATTCTTCTTTATTTAAGAAGTATACCCAGCCCGCAGGTTCCTTTATATATAGGTCTATATCAGCTTTCTCAGCTTCCCATTTAAGAAAAACCTCGAGTGTCGACTGTTTCTCTTTAATAGCTAACAAATTCTTTTTTAGTACGCACTTGCCCTGATTTCCAGAAGTTGTGATATTAATAGTATTAATGCCTTCTTCAAATGTAATTTTAAAGGAAAACTCATTTTCATCAAGCGAAAAAGAAACGGGTGAATTATTATGCGTTACTGAAAAACTATGGAAGTCTCCCTGGGCTGAACCGCTTATTTGGAGTGTATCACCGGATTTATATTTCTGATTTTCATAGTCTTCAACCAGCGAAATTGTTGGTATATCTTTCATTGGACTAACATACGTTTTTTCGTTTCCATATATCGAAACAGTATGTAATGGCATATTTGTATCAGCACTTGTGAATGATATCTTGAGTAAATAATGTTTGATTTCATGCATTACTGAGGTAATTTCATAAATTTGGGAGTAGTCAATAAAACTAGCATTCTGAGCTTCTATTTTTTCAGCAGAATCACTAACTACAAATAAGTAATATCCTGCACTATATAGTTTTTTCGAAGTCTCTTCCATTTTGTCCGTTTCTATATTTTCAAATCCATCAGTATCTGTAAACAAAATAAACATTGATGGAGAGGTTGTATTATCAATAGTTTTTTGTAAATATTTCAAGGGCTGCTCATCTGGGTTACCAATTTTGCTGAACAAAGTTCTTACAATAGTATTAGTTTCTAGCGAATCTGTCATTGTTACGGAATCAACGAAATACTCCAGGCTGTGAAAATAGAATATTTTATCACTTTCAATATTTTTTAATGAACCAGTTATTTCTTCCAGTGAACGATGAACAGTTTTCACTTTGTTGTTCATTGATAGCGATGTGTCAACAAAAAAATGAACATTTATTGATTCTGTTCCGATTTCTTTTAATAATGAAATATTGCAGGGTAATGTGTTATCATTTTCTGAAAATTCATTAGCATCGATAAGATAGTATCCATTCATGGATACTAAAAGATTGACCAATGGGAAGTTAGAAAGATCAAAATCCAAATATTCAATTGTGGAGAATGCGATACTGGATACCAGAACAAATAACAAAAATAATGAAGCCATTATTTTAAGAGTCATGTTTTCACCTGACAATAATTTCATTATTTTCTGTTATGAATTTTACACCTTTTCCATCAGAAAGAAATTCTACATCTACGAATTCGTTGTATTCAGGATATATCATGTATTTATTGCCTTCAGTAACCGGAAAGAAACTACCCTTTCCTGGTGATGTTTGTACAAAATTGTTAACGAGGTCGTCTACAGAAATAATTATATAATCTGCACCCTTTGTATGAATATTTCTGCCAGCGAAAATGAACTCCCTCTTCCCATCACTGTTGTAATCTTCAAGTTCTGCAATATTGAAAGGCCCTGGATGCCAGAGCTCACCAGTGATAGTACCACTCTCATCTATTACAGTAACAACACTGCTTAAAATTTCTTTATTTTCCTGATCATAACAGTTAGCAATCAAAGTGAAATATGTTCTGTCTTTATTTTCGAATTTAATAATTTTCTCCAATATGTAGTTTGGATAAATTGCGTAGATCCTTCTTTCACCAATGACTCTTTCCCAGATAACACTATTGTTTGCTGAAAGTGCAGTTAATATAAGATTACTTTGAGATATGCTAATAGTGCTTCTATCTATTCTCCTAACCAGCAAAATATCTTTAATTTTATTTCTATTGAAATCGAACTCTAAAGGTGTAATGACTTCAGTGTCTTTGAACTCTTTGATCCACTTTTTGCCATCTTCAAGAAAAGCTTCAACTACATTTTCTGATACCTTGTAGTCGATTTTCATTGGTACGTTAACCTCTTTCTTATTGGAAAGTTCAGAAACATAAAGATTTGAAAGGGTTCTCACGTAGTAACCTTTGAAATCAGGCTCATAATCGATTTCAATTATTTCCCTGCCATAAACAGTATCAATATATTTAAATTCATTGGCATTTGTTTCACCCCAGATTTCATAAAAGGCAACACTATCTTTTCCTACCATGAGCTGAACAATATTTTCTGAATGAACTGCAGCATCTAAAATAGGTGTTACTAATAATGGAGTTGTTTTTTCGGTTAATGTTGACTTGATGACCTGTTTTGAAAATTTTATCCCGGTGGATTCCAAAGAGTCTTTGCCCGAAAAAAGTCCTTCAATATAGAGAATCCTTGAACTTCCTATATTCCAAAGAAGTACAGGATGAGTTTTCTTTAAAATTTCACCCTCACCGTATTTCACTGTCTCAATAAAATGGATTGGTAGATTCTTAACCACAAAATTATTTATTGCTATACTTTTTTGCTCATCATTTGTTACCCATAAAGAATCATCAGTGAGTGTTTCATTTGCAGGTTTTTCGTTTAATAGGAAATCAGCGGAAGTAAAAATCAACTCCGAAAAAAAGTTATCTGGATCATAAAGTGGTCTTGACGGAATTTCAAGAGTTTCAGAACCAATAATTTGATCCTCTGTTGTAGTTAATCCAATCAACTCCGTTAAATAAACTCCGGAACCTGAAAGGAGCATAAGTCCTTCTGAAGTTAGAAAAGAGTTTATAAGCTGACGTATATCACTGTCAAATAGTTCTTTAGTATCAAGTCTTGATGCACCGCTAAATCCAAAAAACAATATTTCAAAGGACTTCACAATAGAGGAATTTTCTTTGAGAGTCTCAAGTGAGAGTCTCGTAACAGAAAAACCGAGCTCTTCAAAGAAACTATGTGCAGCATCTAAGTCCTGATTGAATTTACGAACATCTATTAAAGCCACATCACCGGTTCCGAGATAATGCATTTCAATTACGGTAGGTCTTGTTATTGTGAAATTGGCACAAAGACTTTTAGTCTGACTCTCAACTCCATTCAATGTCCATCCAGAAAATAATAAGTCTCCAATTTCATCAGCACATATTTCTATGCTGTTATTTTCTTTTACCCAATAGGTACTATCTTCGCCTATCTGTTTTCCGTTTTCGTCTATTCTTCTCACAACTACCTTAAAGGATTTTTCATAAACAGCTTCTATTGTAGTTGGTGAATTTAATTTAACATCAACATTTGCAGATGTCCCCAGATTTTTCCATGAAGAAAACTTATATTCCGTATCTTCTCCCTCAATTCTTGTTGATTCCTCAATTCTGAAGCTTCTCGGATAAATCGTTGCGTTTATTTTCGTTCCCAGAGGATACTGACCACAAAAACTGTTTGTGTACTCAATGTTGTTTACTTGAAAGTAAATATCTGGTTCTAATTCTTCGGGAAGGTTTGTCTCAATGTATAAAGGAACTTCCGGTTTTAATATTCTTACCGGATTAAAGGTTTTCCAGTCTTTACCCGTAGCTCCAGGGGACGTATTTTCCTGATTGGCGTCGATTGATTTGAACTGGAAGTTTTCCTGGAAAACAATTTTTTCTCTTGACTCTTCGCCCGGAAAATTCCATCTTACTATGAATTCGCAGTCAATAATTTCTTTCTCATTGCTTCCCGAAAATATATGAACCCTTGGATGATATAAACCTTCCTTTATCTCGCTGAAAGGTATTTCATATAGTTCAAAACCACTTTGGTTATCGGTTGTTAGTTTTCCCGGGGTTTCGCTGTTCATAAAATACATTATTTCACCATCAGGCAGCGTAACATAAAGATCCAGGTCTGCTGTGTTGTCGTCCCACTTGATCAAAAACTGCAGTGCATTATCTTTTGGATAAAGAACATTTATTGTTTTAGATGTTCGACCTGCAAGGTTCGTTGCAGATACAGTTATTTTGTTTTCACCACTTACTAAAAGCAAGTTATGTGTAAAGGAATTTCCATTATCAAGAGATAAAGTTATTACTTCTTGTGGAAGTGTTTCTCCGTCACTGGTCACTTTTTCATGATTAACCGAAATGTCAGAAACATCCTTGCCTTCAACATAACCACTAATGAAAAGGTATGGTTTGCTAAAAGTCACACCATCACGCGGGCTTTCGACATGAATTACAGGTGGATTGTAGGAAATGTCACTTATTATTCCAGTATATTTAAGCGTGCTAAAATTTTCTTTTTGGGAGGCATCGTTGTCAATTATTTCTATACTGACCTTTTCGAAACTATCTAGAATCTCACGTTTTATTGATAATTCATATATATAGTAGCCTTTCTTAAGTTTACTTTTTACCTTGGCACCTTCAATAAATGAACCATCACTTTTGTATATTGAAGCCTCTTGGGTCAGGAAATTTCCTGGAATAATATAAAATTCATGATCATCCAGTGATAAAATTACTGCATCACCATATTCCATTAATTCATAATTGGGAGAAGGTAGCGGAACATCATCGTTTACGATAACAAGAAAATAGTAATTATTTTCATCTTTTGCTGACTTAAGGACCGCACTAAGATCACTATCACCTGCAATTTCTTTTCCTCTTGTAGTGCTAAATTTTTTGGATAAACGCACTCCTGAAATATTTGCCCAATCATTATAAGAAGCATCAATATTTATTGTTTTTCCTTCATCAATGGAAAGCAGTGGTAGTGTCGATTTTTTGAAAGAGGGAATGTTGTAGGACATTTCTTTGTCTTCCACCTTTACTATAGCTTCCTCATTATCTAACGGGGTATTACTAACGTACGTTATTATTAGCTCATTCTGAATTTTTTCTGCTTTAAGAATTTCCACAGAATCCCCATTTTCCTTTATTGCAGGAACTTCATTTGTACCAGATAATTTCAGTACTACAATAGGAAAACCTGCTGGAGCAATAGAGACTATTTCCATCGCAAAAATGCTAATAGTAGCTAATAGCAAAAGAATTATTACAATAAAATTCTTCATATTATTTCCCCCTTACCAGTTCACTGGAAATGCTATCGATTGACCATTAGAATCAGTCAGGATTACTTCGTTTACTTTAAATTCTATTTTGGTGATTTTATCCAGTTCTTCAACTTCTTTGTATATTAGCTCATGTGCTTCTCTTACCTCATATCCGTTATATGGTTTTGCCTGCCCAAAGAGTTTTCTGCCATCAAGCACTCCAAAAACGCTTGTCTGTTCAAGGTGAGAATTAACAGCGGTAAATATTATTTCGTCAATTCCGTCGCTATTTGTATCATGTATACAAATATTGTTTATATGACCCGGGTGATAGTATATACCATTGATGTTTCCATCAAAGGACAAAGATACAATCATAGCTGGAAACCATGGAACATGATTAAAAACAGCTATTATTTCACGTTCATTATCATCATCGATATCTCCGGTAGCAATAAAATCAACCTTGAAATTATTTCCAGGCCAGTATACACTGGAATTTCCAGGACTAACAGACCATTCTATTTCGTTATCTTTGACAAATATAATCTGTCCTCCATCTATTTCAGAAGTACCGAGTACAATTCTATTATCAATACTTAAAGAAGCTGTTACCCTGACATCAAACCTTTTTTCTAAACGCTCCAGATCAGCATCGCTGGTTTCTGCAGTCTTTTCACTAATAACCTTTTCAACTTCTACCTTTTTTTCAATTATTACCGGTTCAGCTTTATCCTCCACCTTGAATCCGGTCCTTCCAGTTGTGTATGTTTTACCGTCAGAAACAGCGCAAATGGCTTCATACGATCCAGTTGATTCAGGCGTTAACGTGAGCGAGGAAGACGTATTTTCCAATAATTTTCCGTTCAGTTTCCATGAATACTTCAATGAATCTCCGTCTTTATCATCAGCTTCAACAGCTATAGTAACACTTTCGCCTGAATATAATACCGGAGGCAAACATGAAATACTACTAATCGAGGGTGGTGAATTCTCCCATTGTGGCGACAGATACTCGGCTGTGTATTCATTACCTGAAACAGTTTTAACCTTTATTGAATGTTGTCTATTGTAATCCATGTATGGCGTTCTATATTCGACATAGTAAGTCTTAAAAAACGTTTCCTTAAGATAATTAATCGTTTTCATCAGACCATCAAGTGCGAAAATATTGTAAAGAGAGCTCTCTGTTTTGGATGCCAGTTCTAAAAAAGCTTCATGGTTGGGTGTACATAGTACCAGTTCTATTCCCTTTCCGTTCAACTCATTTCTTATACTATTAATAGACTGAGAGGTAAGAGAACTGTTTGTGGTGAGATGAGGAGGGGCATTTGTGATTAGACAAAATATTTTTCTGGCTCTGCTGTCGAAATTTAAGTTCAATGCTTCATATATAGCCTGCAGGGAGTTTTCATTGTCATCTCCACCGCCAAAGGGTATAATGCTTCCTACCCAATCCAAAAAAATACTTGGGTCGCAGGTAAACCTGTGAAGGCTGTTTATTTGATCGGTGAAACTAATTAAAGCATAACGTACATTAACATCAAGCTCAGAGAGAGTATTTGTAAGTTCATTAGACAGTGCATCAATTTTATTAATGTAATCTCTCATACTGCCAGATTGATCTATCAAGAAAACCAGATCAAGATCTGAAACAAATCCTTTTGGATTTCTGCTTAATGAATAATCGACCGCGTTACCATCCTCAGCTATTTCTGTTATTGTTGCATCAGCTGTGAAATAAAATTTGACTACTGGATAGCGATTTAGATCAATTCCTGTTATTTGGCCGTACAAAGTTAAAGCAATAATTAAGGAAACCAACGTCAAAATTTTCTTCATAAAATTCACCACCTGAGTGTTTTCTCAGTAACGTTGCCAGCAATATCCTGAGCTGTTATATGAACTTCACCTTTATCTTCTCTGAATATTCTTTCAACTTCAAATTCCTTAAGGTTCTCTGCATCGATTTTGTACGAATCGATTTTTATCCAATCCAGTTTGTGATTATCGGAAACCTTAAGTATCAGTTTGACTTTATTATTTTCTATTTGTGTAACTTCTGAAGAAACCATTGGTGATGTAGTGTCTACGTAAATATTGTAAACAAAATCATCGGTGAGTCCATAAATATCCACAACTTTAATATACAGTAATGATTCACCTTCAGGGAAAAATCTTTTTTCGGAGAATGTCACATTCTTTTTCCCATAAAATCTGTATTCCTGTTCAGTAACTCTCCAGAAATCTGTATTTGTGATGATTCTGTCAAGCCCTTTGTTATCTGAAGCAGTGATTGTATAGTCAATAATATTCTCATCTGAGAGTATGTTTTCATTTAAATTTGTTGCTATTTCGGGTATTTCTCTGTCAGGTAGTTTCAAAGAAACAAGACCTGCATCGTACCAGTCAATACCATAACTAAACCAATCACTGTTATACGGGTCAAAATAAGTTAACGTTGCTGTTTTTTCAACTGAAATATCATAACCTTCAATATCGAGTTTGAAACGCACAGATTCGTCATATTTTTTGGCATTGAAATAGTGTACCTTGATTTCATACTTTCCATCGGGCGGTATGTAATCTTCTCCATATCTCAATATATATTCTTCTACCTTATGGAGTTTGTCCTGATAAATACGTTCATCGGTTGTCAGATAACCTCCCTCTCTACTGCTCCTGTTTTTATAGCTAACAATGGCTCCACCGGGTTCTCTTACAAATAAATCAAGGTCTGCGCCCATAGCTGACCACGAGAGAGTGATTTTTAACGCTGGTTGACCGGTTATGTAATTGGTTTCTAATGAAAGCCCACCAATACCTTTTTTAGATTTCACCGTAATAAATATTTTGTTGTTACCTTTTTCTAAAATTATATTCTGGCTAAATTTGTTATCTGTTATGGGAACTGAATATGAAGTTTCTCCAACTGTTATTTCAGCTACACCATCTTCAATTTCCGGTCCTTCTACCTGTGCGCTTAATGTAATTCTTTCTGTTCCTACAGTATTTTCAAATCCTCTGTCCATCTTTATATCAAGCCATTTAAGGATTTTCTCAGTTTTTCTTCCGGCAATATCAATAGCAGCTAATTTTATGGGTTCTGATATCACATTAGTTGATACTGAAAGAGTCCTTTCTCTCTCTCCAGCTAATTTATAGATTTTGTCTCCCAGTTGAAGGTATTTTAGACCAGAATCATCTTTGAAGTTTATCATAACGGATTCGATGGAGCCTTCATCATATACCAGTTCTGGTTCTATCAGAGGACTCATTTTATCAACATAAAGGTAGCGTGACAGCTCTCTAACATTACCCGAGCCATCCTCAACCAAAATAATTACGTCCTGCGATTCATTTAAACTAAATCTGAAGTTTTCTTTTAAGCTGTTTGGATTATCGTAATCACGCGTAATTTCTCCAACAGTTATCCTTTTTATACCACTTATATCAGTTGCAGTCACTGTTATCTCTGCTAAATCATAAACAACCTGACTGCTTAACGTTATTTCAACCTCTGGAGGTTCGTTATCCTGTTCAACTGTAAAAACTCTCGATGAAGAGTTCCCTGCAAGATCGACTGCTTCTACTTTAACAGTCTTACTTTCATCCTCTTCAAGTTCCACAAATATAGACTCTTCAAAGGTTTTCTTGCCTTCAGCGCGATACTCTTTATCCTGGATTGTAATAGATTGGAGACCTGTATCATCAAAGGCACTGACAACAAGTTTTGCCTGTCTTTCTCCTGTGAAAGATCTACCTTTAATGCTTATCTCTGGTGAGTTGATATCATAAATAATATATAGTTCCTCACTTGTGATATTACCTGCAATGTCCTCAGCTGTTAAAGTTAATTCTTCTGATTTTCTGTCAAGTTCATAGGTAATATTGTATTTTCCATTTACAACTTTATAGTCAGCATCTGTTCCATCAAGTAAGACCTTTTCTATTTCTGTATCATCAACAATTTCCGCTTCGAATGTGAATGTATTATGTGAAGTATAGAAAAATCTTTCCACTTTAATTATTGGTGAAACTTTGTCATAAATAATGTCAACAAGTATTTCTGCAATTTTGGAGCCATCAACATTGATAATGCCGAGTTTTGCTGAGTACTTACCCTGTTTTGGAGTGTAAGAAGAGAAACCTCTAAAGAAAATGATAAAAGGATCAACATAGGTTTTCATTCGTTTATTTTCCAAAAAGAAAGGAGTAAATATCGAAAGGCTACTTCTCCCCCTTATGGAAATATCTCTTTGAAGCTTTGTAATATATGGTAACTCTACGGGTATCTCAAGAGATAAAGATGCTTCGAGTGAAGGCTTTTCAAGCAACGATAGGAATCTCGTATCAACTGGGTCAATATTTTTTAGTTCTTCAAACAAATTGTCAAGCTTCGTGATACTAAAACTTAGAAGTTTAGCTTTGACAATATTGGGATAAATGGTAGCGCTTTCCAGTACATCATTAGCCTCAGATAAATTTCCCATCAAATTCAATCTATTGTAATTCCAATATGTTTTCAATGGTTTAAGAGATTCGAAAGGTTCCATTAAACTGATTACTTTATCCAATAAATCGATATTTTCTGTATAGAACCCACCCAAAAAAATGTTGCTTAGCATAAACGGATCATCTGTTTTTGATTCGATTAGCATTTCACAGAATTTCGTCACTTTCTCATCTTCACCAAGAGATAATAAAGCTTCTATGTAAATTCTAGTCGCAAAAGGTTCAAAGGTATTAACTGCAATATCTTCAATAATTTCTAGTGCTTTTTCGGGATTATCTTTAACGACAAACAGAGAGTTTATTACTGACACTCTTTCTTCTTGTTTAAATGTTATTTCTTCAAGTTTTTTATAAGTTTTATCTATCTCGCCGAGGTAATAATGGGCAATGATCTCATAGTAAAAATTCACGGGTTTTTTTAAGTCCTGTTGAAACTCTTCGCTTATCTGAATAAATTCATCAAGCCTTGAAACTGAACCTTCAACCAATGAAGCCCTAAACTGATTCTCGGCAAGTTTCTCCAGTAAATATGGAATTAATGAATTTGGATAATTTGCATTTTTTATATATTCTTTTATGAAATTCACCGCTCCAACATAATTTTTTTCATTGGTTAGCTCTTCAATTTTTGAATCAAGCGAGCGAACAATTATGGATTTTCTGTCAAAAAAGTCTATTGCTTGTAGCTCGATAAAGAATTCTCCAGGTTCCTGTAATGTCAACCTTATAGTAGACTGATCTCTAAAAAGCTCTTTTTTGCTAAAAAGTACGTTATTTTTATCATCTACAACAGAAAGTTTTATTTCCAATGGTTCAGTCATTGTGGCTTTTGATGTGATTTTTACAGGGAACATTTGTCCAGTTACAACTGAATCAGGGAATGATAGTTCAAGATCTATATAATCTAGTGGGACAAAGAACTTCCCTTCCAGTGTTCTTTCTGGTGTATCAATTATCAGAGTGGGATTTCTATCATGGATATATTTATATCTAAGTACATAGGAACTCTTAAATAATTCAAGCAGTTTTTCAAAGGATGTTTTTAGTTCATCTACTGTAGGTGTACTCAAGAATACTCCACCAGTGGAAAGTGCCAGGGTACCAAGGCTGAATTCATCAATCTCAGTACCAATCCCTATTGCTAAAACTGGAATAGCCTTTTCTCTGGCCAATCTGATTGCGTCAGATAACATATTTTTACTACCAAAAGCAGTATCAGTATAATTTGCATCGACTCCATCCGTGATAAGTACAAGAAACTTTAAACCTTCGCGGGAAGTTAGAGTTTCTAAGCCTTCTATAACTGTATCGTAGAGAGGAGTAGAACCTTCTGCGTTAATTCTGTCTATTGCAGCATATAATTCCTCTCTTTCAGATGTGAAGTTTTTAAGAATTTCTATCTCTGTGTCAAAGGCTATTAATGATGTTTCGGCATTTTCGGGAAGCAGCTCAATGAATTCTTTTGTTGCGTTTTTGGCATGGTCCATAACAGGTATCATACTTCCACTTCTATCAAGAGCAACCACAAAATTCACATTCATTTCTCTTGTAATATGACGTACACTATCAGGGATGGTAGCTTTTCCGTTTTGTAGAACAGAAAAATTGCTTCTCTCAATTTCATCAATAGAAAGGGGTAAACCTTCTTCATCAAGTGGTCGAAATATTATTGAAATCAACGGATATTTTGTTATATCAACGCTATAGAATTCTATATTGCCACGAATGTCCAAATAAACATTTTTGACCAATTCATAGCTAAGCTTGCCGATAGTTTGGTTTAATATAGTTAAAAGTTTTTCGCCAAATTCCTGTCTTGTAGCTCGTGTACTAAAATTGGTTTCACTGTGGAAAAAGCTATCATTAATATTTTCCGCGGTATATCCATTTATTTTTAGGTAGAAGTCATGACCCGAAGGTGAAGCTTCAGTAGCACTCAAGAACACATCTACATAATAATTGAAATCCTCGAGTTTCTCTTTATCAAGGGATTCACCATTTACGATCTTCGATTTTAAGCCTAAGCTATCTGCTGTTTCCATTAAAGTGATTTCTGCGTTTTCAAAAAACCAGCTCTCAGTTTCAGAACTGCTTACAGTGAGTCCGAATATAAGGTTTCCAATGCTTAATGCAAGATCTTTTCTTATTTGAAGAATTATATTAAGCTCTTTTTCTTTATTATCCTCTATGTATATATATGTTTCAAAGGGTTCATATCCCTTTAATTGAACTGCTACCCTGTGATAACCGGGGACGACATCATACGAAAAGGGAGTGTATCCCAGTCTATTACCGTCTATATACACCACAGCATTTGTTGGGTTACTGTCAACATTAATTATTCCATACGAAAAGATAATTGCAGTAAAGGCAATAATGATAAGCATAAAAAACAACTTCCGCATTGGATCTCCCCCTTTAAAAATGCGACTTATGTATCGTTTACCTAAAAAAATATATAGTTTTGCTTTTGTGTATAAAAAGCAGAGACTTTAAAATGTGACTAAAAAAAAGTTTCCGCGTTTCTCATAGAATACTAGAATCATATTTTGTTTTGATTGTTATCGCCACATTAACAAGCACTGTTTTTATTCAAGATCATGGTGCTTATTATATTTTAGCACTTTAGTCGTCAATAACTATACAAGAAAGCTGCCTGATACCATGCAAAAAATCATTCTTCATCTGAATTTTCTTTTTTATTTGAAAGCTTTTCTTGTAATTTCTTTTCTGCTTCATTGTTAAAGAAATATTCTTTAGGGTTCTCGGTCATTGAAGACACCTCGCCAAAAAACATTCCCAACACTTCCATAAGTGCTTCTTTTTCTTCTTCAGAAAAATTTTTTTCAATTTCTTCCATTGTCTGTTTTTCGTTCAATTTTTCGCTTTCGATCTTCTCGATGATTCTTTTGAATTTCTCTTCAATTTTATCTTTATTCATTTCAAACCTCCTTTTGTTGTTTTAATTATGTTGTAGAATATGCAGAAAATAATGTGCTTTTCCTTAAATTCATTTAAAACATTATTTTGTAAGGCTCTTATCAAAGCCAGGATCAAGTCTACTGGATCAGTTTGTTCTTGATCCATTAATTCATCCACATCGTTTGGATTGTTTAACAAATTGTTTACGATATATTTATATAGTTCAAAGGATAAATCTTTCAATTCCTCAAAATCTTCCAACAACAGTTCACTATCGAAGGATTCGCCAGAAATAGCTCTCAAAAATAGTTTGAATATCATTCTGCAAATTGCTGTCGCCTTCCCGTTACCGGAAACAAGAAAAGGGAATCTATAACTTAACAATTCGGAAGATGAAATTTTTTCTTTGTTTAAAAGCAGATACTTCATGAACACTTCAATATGATTAATCTCGAAACTTGTTGTTTCTGGTTCAATGCCCTGATTTATTCTAAGAATCCTTTCTGATTCAGTGTATTGTGACAATGTTTTAAGCAAAATTCCGTAATCAATACCTGCATCAGTTGTAGCTTTTTCTTCAATGTTTTCAAAGCATTCAAGAGCTTGTTCCACAGCTTTGTTAAGCAATCCATTAAAGTAGCTTATTTCTAAAGATATTAAAACAGGGTCAATTGTATTTACAGGTTCTGTTATTTCTTTCTTCTTGTGTAGTTTTTCATATACTTCTAATCTCTTAATTAAATCTTCTTTTTGATCTTCAGGCAAATGATTCAATATTTCTCTAGATTGTTCAAAATTGCCATTAAGTCTATAACACTCGCTGAGAGCAAAATAAGCCTTTTCATCTTTTTTATTTTCCAAATACTCCTGTAATACCTTAACAGCATCTTCAATAAAACCTCTTTTTTTGTATATCAGTGCAAGATCATAAAGTATAAAAAAACCGTTCTCATTTAATTCTTTTGCATTTTCTAGATCTCTCTGAGATTCTTTCAGTTTTCCCAGTCTCATTTTTGAAAAAGCTCTATTATAAAACAATTCCCAGCGCTTTTCTCTTCTGATTCCCAGTGAAAAAACCTCTTCTGCTTTTTCATATTGCTGTTTTTCATTAAACAGGACACCTTTTCTTAGTAGTGCGTCAGTTATAACAGGAGATGAGTGAGGAATCTTTTCCAAAATTTCCAGAGCAGGATCGATTAAACCAGAAGCCATGTATGAGTCTACAATGCCAATATAGGGTAAATGAAAATCACCGTCAGATAATTCGATAGCCTTAAGATAGAATTCTGCAGCGTCTTCATATTCATTTTTTAAATAAATCACGTTTCCTAATTCATAATAGCCGGGAGCAAATTCTTGATTAATTCCTGTTGATTTCCTGAGGTTAAGTTCAGCTGCATCCAGTTTTTTTAGGTTTTTTAACAATATACCTCGATAGAAGTAATATCTATAATCCAATTGTACTTCTTTTGCTTTATCCAGCCATGATTCTGCCTTTTCATATTCCCCTTTATTTAAGGCTCTTTTAAATGCTTCAAAATAGTGAAATACGAGGTATGATGAATAATAACCATCGTTTTTTGTTACCCTGTATTGAGCTTCAAGACCCCTAATAACAATTTCAGGATCAATTCTATCTCTGTCAATAATAGAGGGAAAATCTTCAATGCGAACAGGAAGCTTTACAGGAAGGTTTTGCATTTTTGCTTTTCCTGGCTTTAGCGGTAAATAGACAAGTACATTTTCTTTTTCCACAAAACACCCCCATATGTTTAGCTATTTGCCAGTGTTATTTACATATAGTATAATACGAAAAGAATGTTCATGCACTCGGGAGGTAATAGTTATGGTTATTCTTTCATATGTTTTGGTAGTGCTCCACGTAATCATTAGTGTAGCTCTTACAATTGTGGTTTTTAATCAGATGTCGAAGGCTTCTGAGCTAGGAGCAGGCTTCGGTGGCGGAGCAAGCCACACAATGTTTGGTAGGAAAAAAGGCCTTGATACTATGGGTAAGATTACAGTTGCACTTGCAATTGCTTTTGTTGTTAACGGTATTTTATTAAGTGTTATTATGTCCAATCTTATGAAGGGATAGGTGGATTTTTTGCAGTCTGGGGGAGATCAGTACTCTGCTCTAAATAAGAATGTCGTAACGCTTATATCAAAAGAGGAACTGCTGGAAAAGCTTAAATTAAATAGACCGCTGAGGATTAAATTGGGTGTGGATCCTTCAAGACCTGATTTACACTTTGGGCATGCTGTTGTGCTTAGAAAACTGCGAGAATTCCAGGATTTAGGGCATAAGGTGGTACTTATTATAGGAGACTTTACAGCTAGAATTGGTGATCCCAGTGGTAGATCAAAAACCAGACCTATGCTTTCAAAAGAGGAAACAATGAAAAATGCACGAACATATACTTCGCAAGCTTATAAAATACTTGATAAGGAAAAAACAGAGCTAAGATTTAATTCAGAATGGCTTGATCCTTTAAGTTTTGAGGATGTATTAAAACTCTCAGGGAAATATACAGTTGCCCGTATGCTTGAGAGAAACGATTTTTCAAAAAGATACAAAAGTAATGAACCGATAAGTGTATCAGAATTTCTCTATCCCTTAGCTCAGGCTTACGATTCTGTAATAGTAAAAGCTGATATTGAGATTGGTGGAGAAGATCAGCTTTTTAATTTTATCGTTGCAAGGAAAATACAGGAAGAATACGGACTGCAACCTCAATGTATCATGACTCTGCCATTAATTGAAGGTACTGATGGACACCTAAAAATGTCCAAGAGTTATGATAATTACATTGCTTTTGATGACACACCGGACGACAAGTACGGAAAAATAATGTCCATTCCAGATAATTTGATAACTAAATACATGCGATTATTGACAGATATTCCTGAGGAAAAAATAAAAGAAAATGAAGTTAAAATTAAGAAAAAGACTGCAAATCCGAGAGATGTTAAGATGAAGCTGGCTTTTGAAATTGTCACATTTTTTCATGGTGAAAAATCAGCAAAAGAAGCTCAGGAAAATTTTATCAGTGTATTTAGAAAGAAAAAAGACCCTGAGAAAATGCCAGAGATTGAATTGAAGAGTGATAGAATAAATGTAATTGACCTGATGGTGAATTATACAAATATTCAGTCTCGCAGTGAAGCAAAACGCCTGGTTATGCAGAACGGGGTAAAATACAATAACGAGGTTGTTTCGGATATAAGCACCGATATTAATATTGCTGATGGAGATATTTTACGTATTGGTAAACGTCGGTTTTTCAAAATGAAGAAAATCGTGTGAACTCTTGAATACAGATACGATTTTCCTGTATAATAAACTTGTGCATTAATTTACTAAAAAGAATCATTTGACATTTTGAAAGGGGGTAGGTTTCATGAAGAAATTTGTTGTGTTAGTTTTCCTGGCCCTGGTGATGTCCGCTTTTGCTTTAGCAGTAAGCTTTTCGGATGTTCCTGAAGATCACTGGGCATATGATGCAGTTATGAAAACCACTTCTGCTGGATTGTTGAAAGGTTTTCCAAATGAAACATTCCAGGGGAAAGAGGCAGTTACAAGATATCAGCTGGCAGAAGTGCTTGGCAAAACATTGGATTATGTAGACTCTGGCGATAAGAAATTACAGGAAATCGTCTTTGCTCTTACAAAGAAAGTTGCAAGTCTTTCTCTTGAAATCTCTGATTCAAAAAAGACAGTTGTTGATGTTAATAATGATATCGATGGTCTGAAGGACAGAGTTGGAACACTTGAAACGGATATGGATGTAGTTTTTGATCAGGTAGATGCTAACGTATTTAACATCATGGAGGTCGAAAATAATGTATCTGCTCTTAAGAAAGACTTAGGTGATTTCATCACAGCTGGCGACTTTGAATACATGGAAAATGCAATTGACAAAATCAGCAGTGATTTATTCGCTATTAAGATTTCGAAAGCAGGTGCTCGAAGAGTAGATATGCTTGAAGAAAACTTTGATGCTCTTGATGAAAGAATGGGTGAAATCGAAGGAAAAACAGATGCGTTTGTAACATCTGAAAAGATGTCCCAAAAGATTGATTTCCTCTACAAAAAGATAGGTCTTACAGAAAACAAGCTAGATGATAAGTTAGTTGGATTAGAAGCAGAAATAGCACATATGAAAGATGGTGTAATTGGACCAGCATTTGATCAGATTAATAGTAATGTTTATGCGATAACTAATCTTGAGAATGAAGTTAGCATGATAAATGCTGATATTGATGAACTTACTGGAACTTACAACACAAATATAGGCAATCTTGAAAAGACACTTTCAAATTTACAGATAACAACAAAGTTCATCGGACAGGCCGTAGCTAATTTAAGTAATAAGTATGTAACGAAAGCAGAAATGGATGAATTTAATAGCAAACTAAATGTGGTTTATGATCAGATCGATGCTAATCTCTTTGATATTATGGATATAGAAGATGAAGTAGTAAATATTAAAGAGAATTATGTAAAAGTCGAGGATCTTGAATCAGCAAAAGCTATGTATGATGAAATGTTCGAAGTGGCATTCGATCAAATGGATTCCAATGTATTTGACATCTTGGATCTTGAAAGAGCAATTGAAGATATCAGAGAGAACTATGTTAGTGCAGAAGATTTTGAGTATATTGAGAATGTCACAGACAAACTTAGTAGTAATCTTTTTTCTATAAAATTGGCTAAAGCTGACGCAAAAGATGTTAAAGCTCTGGAAGAGAAGGTTGATACGCTGGAAAGTGATGTAAATGAAAAAGTAGAATCTGTAAAATCAGAAAACGATACAGCTGTAAAAGAAGTTGACGAAAAGGTTGAAAAAGCCAGCAAAACAGCTAACAGTTCCTTGTGGATTGGTTTAGCTGGTCTTGCAGTAGGTATAGCAGCACTGATTTTCGCATTGCAGTAATCGTAATAATTAGCATAAAGCGCTCAGTCGTTTGGTTTTGGAGAGTTCTTTGTGCTAAAATTTAGGATAGTACGTGATTAATATTATTAACTCAAAAATCTCTTAAAGGGGGTAAGTGCATATGAAAAAGCTTTTGATAGTTTTGGTAGTTCTTATTTCAGTTGGTTTATTTGCTACAACTCAGGTAGAACTGAACCCTTGGGCTAAGGGTACAGTAACAGGCATGGTGAGATTTGATAAAGATGGAAAGACAACATCGTTAGATCTAACAAATTTCGATTTTGGTTGGGGCTTCAGTTTACCACATGAGAACCTTACTTTAACCATCCATCTTGATAATCCACTGCATAACTTAGATATTATTGATCTATCAGTAGAAAATGAATGTCTAGGCTTGATGTGGTATTCATCACAAGCATTCTCATCAGGAACGGGTGAATTAGGTTGGTTTAGGTATCTTGATGATGGTGCTTCTGGACCACTTATGGTTATGAATTTCAAGAATGTTGGTTTGGAACTGGGAACACAGGAAGCTGCAGATGACAAGATTGCACTCAGAGCGACAAATATTCTTGATATGATTACCGTTGCAGCACAGGTGAAGTTAAATGTTTACACATTTGTTTCTGCTGCCGGTGAAGTTTATGTAACACCGATTGAGAACCTGAATCTTAAAGCAGGTTATGAGTATGACTCTAACAGATACTTCGCAGGCGCTGACTACACAATGACAATAGCTGATATTGTTACACTCAACCCTTATGTATTCTATTCTACTGATTGGGGTCAGTATGCAGGATTAAGAGCTTCCCTGACACAGGGTATTTTCAGTGTTGATGCAGGTTATGAATATGACTTAGTTGCAAATAGTCATTTTATTGATGGCAAGCTTTCTGTTGATCACGATATTGCATCAGCATGGGTATACGGCGACGCAACATTCCCTGCAAATGCTTACACAGCACAGGTGCATGCAAGCACTTCACATACCTTTGGTCCTCTAACTGTATCAGCTGAAGTTGGTTCTGGTGATTGGAAAACATGGTTTACAAATAGTCCAGATTACGGTAATTTGGTTACAGACTTTAAAGATATGAGTGCATGGGCAAAATTGTCCGTGACTCCACAATTAGGTCTTGGCGTTCTTGCAGACCCAACACTTGCACTTTCAGGCGGATACTATTTACTGGATAATACTTATGATGCTACTCTTGATCTTACGACAAAACTATGTGATCTCCTAAACATTCATGCAGGTATAAGTTCGTTATTTGATCTTTCAACCTGGTTTGTCGAATTCTATTACACAATATCATTCTAATTAAGTAACAAAATGAATAACCCCGGCTATGTGCCGGGGTTTTATTTTGCTTATATGAAAAGAGAATAGTTATAATGATCTGGATGGGTTAAAGAACTGAGCAGTGTAAATATAAATTGTTAATGAATTAAAGTGCAGTAAAGATTTCTGGCATTGTAAAGTTGTACTAAAAAGAGGAAATGATTTGTCTCCAAGTAGTAGGGATTCTCATAAAAAGAGAGATTCAGGGCATGAAGTTGAAAATAGAACACAATCGTTTTTAGTTAAAAATTAAGATAATAGAAAAAGAATAAACTCCTATTATATAACTCAATTTATTTTGCGGCAGTAAGCTGACATTACATAGAAGATAAGTATGTCTCCTGACTGCTATAAGAATCAGTTTATTCTGCTCAGTAATAAAACACAGCATAACTTAGTTCAACCAGACAATACAAAACACTTATTTAGTGTATTTAGTTGGGTGAATCTGTTTGATTTGATGTTTAGTATAATCATATTGATAGGCGTTCGACCCTGGTGATTTGTTTGGAGGTAGATTGTATGAAGATGATGCTTATTATATTGACTGATATTCTTTTACTCGCCGCAATAGCATTGTTGGCAATTTCTGCAGGAGGAGGTTTTTTGGGAAACCTTCTTGAGAAGGATCTTGAGTTCTCAGAAATATCTATCTGGTTTTCAGGTAATTTGTGTTTGCTTGCTTTTTCTTTACAGGTTTTTCTTACCATTTCTTATAAAAGAGTAGCAAAAGCATTTGTAATTGTAATGAGTTCTTCTGCTCTAATAATATATTTGTATGGTGTTTATCAAAAGGGGCTTGGCTGGTTAGTACGTCCTCTGTACAGTCTCTTTGAGATTCAGAACGTGCCTTCTTTGCCTGGAATACTTATGCTTCTCTTTTTATGTTTGATACTTGCATTATCAGTAGTATTAAGCACAAAATAATAAACGAGCCCTCGGGATAATCTGGAGAGCTCGCAATTATTTTCATCTAATTAAAAATCAAGAAAGCAAATTAATACAGTACTTCGGTTATAACCGATCTATCATACTGCAGTGCATTATATTCCCAATGCCCTTGGATCAAGCGCGTCTCTCAGCGCATCACCGAGCAAGTTAAATGCCATAACAATTATGAATATAAACAGACCGGGTAACAATAACCACGGGGCCTCGGTCATAGATTTAATATTCTGTGCCTGACTGAGCATAAGCCCCCAGCTAGCTGAAGGTTCTGTGATACCCAAACCGAGAAAACTCAATCCTGCTTCACCAATTATATATTGAGGAATTGCAAGTGTTGCTGCAACTATTATATATGTTGAGGTATTTGGAATAATATGCTTCCAAATAATTCTTCTGTCAGGGTAACCCATAGCCATAGCAGCTTCAACAAACTCGTTAGATTTTAAAGAAAGAACCATACCACGTATGACCCTTGACATACCGGGCCAGCCTATAAAACTCAAAATAACCACAATTAGTAAATAAGTAATATGAGGTGGCAATCCTACAGGCAATATAGCACGTAATGAAATAAGCAAATAGAAACCAGGAATTGACATCAAAATTTCAGTGGACCTCATAGAAATCTCATCAGCCCAACCACCATAATAGCCTGCTGATCCACCGATAAGGAGTCCTAATGTAAAAGTGATCATTATTCCCAGTATACCAATAGACAGGGAAATCCTTGAACCAAAGAGTATTCTTGAGAAAACATCTCGACCGTAAGCATCTCCGCCAAACAAATGAACTTCTGCTGGTGTTTCAACACCAAAAAGATGAATATCTGATGGAATCAACCAAAGTAATTTGTATTTCCAGGACCTAATAAAAAACTTAATTGGAAATTTTCTCGTTTCATATTCAATTACATTAGGATTTTGAACTATCTCGAATAAATCAGGATCAATTTCAAATTCACTAAGGTAACTCCTTGCAAGCTCTAAATCCCCACCTTCAACATCCAGAACATCGTTAACAAGAATAATTGCTTCCTTCACAACTTCTTTAATTTCATCTTTTGTTATTGCATAAATCCTATGTAATCGTGTCTCTGTTATAAGTTTGACCGGTTCACCAATCTCTTTCAAACCAGGATATTGCCAGGTAGGTAAGTTTTTAAGGTAATTTGGATCTTCACGTTCAGTTCTTAATGGTCCCTCCAAAATGCCTACTTCACTTAACTTCAATGACTCTACAACTTTATATTCAGGTCTTGTTGTAAGTTGAGCAATGTTTCCCTCAGTATCTTCTGCATACTGGGTTGTTTTAACAACCAGATATACTGAGTTTACATTCTTTTCACCAATGGTAAATTCTTTAGTCTCGCCGGTTTGAAGGTCCTTTGCTGTAATGTGTTGTATTGAAGTCCCTTCTGCAAAAGTTGTTCTATATGTTTGTGGGTCTCTTTCTAAAACATATGGATATACATAAGGCCAGGTTAATTTTCCCTCTTCATCAAGCCATCTAATATTCGATGGAGGAGAGTACGATAAATCTTGATTCTGTGCATAGGGATTGTATGGTGAAAGAAAATTAGCAAAAATCGCAACGAGATAAAAAATCAGGAGAATCCACATCGAAACGATACCAAGTTTATGTTTTTTTAAAGCTCGCCAAATTAGTTGCCAGCGATTTAAGTATTCAACTTCAAATAAATCTTCTTTTCTAACATCGCCTGACTGTTCATTTCTTTTATCTATTTTTTTATTATTCTTTTTCAAAAAAACTCACCCCTATCTAAGTCTGTATCGAATTCTGGGATCAACCCAGGCGAGTAGTAAATCAGCAGACAGATTTCCAATAACTAACATCAATGATGCCAATAATAGCGAAGCCATAACCAAGAATAAATCCTGTGACGTTAGCGCTTCAATGACTAATCTTCCCATACCAGGCCATCCAAAGACCGTCTCTGTTAGAACTGCTCCACCCAATAAAGCAGAAAGTGCATAACCAAACATAGTTATTAAAGGATTAATAGCATTTCTTACAGCATGGGTATAGATGACATTATTTTCTGGCATTCCTTTTGCTCTGGCAAAGATAACATAGTCCTGAGTCAACTTATCCAAGAGTTGTCCACGCATTTGTCTCATCTGTCCTGCTAAACCTGCGGTTCCAAGCGTAACAACAGGTCCGACAACGTGCCATAAATAATCTCCTAATTTGCCTATCATTGAAAGTTCATCGTGATTTAATGAGATAATGCCACCAATAGGGAACCAGCCAGTTTTCGCTGCCATAAACAACCACAAAAGGGCAAAGAAAAAGTTAGGTATAGATAAACCTATAAAAGCAAAAACCGATAGACCCTGATCACTAGCAGAATACTGGTGCAATGCTGCATAAATTCCCAAAGGTATAGCAATACCCCAGGTAAATATCAGTGTTATTATACTGAGAAGTAATGTTGCACCCAATCTTCTCCAGATTAGATCAAAAACCGGAACATGATAAACAAACGAATAACCGAAATTACCTCGTAAAACTTCACCCAGCCATTTGAAATATTGAACAACAATAGGTTTATCAAATCCAAACTGCCGTTCCAGTACTTCAACCTGTCTGGCACTTACTGAGGGATTTAGTCTGTAGTTATCCAAAAAATCACCAGGTGCTCCTGAGATTATCATAAAAGCCAAAACTGATACACCCAGTAACACGGGGATTGCAAGGATAAGTCTTCTTACAATGTATTTGAGCACTTTCTTCCCTCCTTGAGAAACTGAGAAAGTTTAAATGTAACTAAAGCGGGAGGGATACTCCCCTCCCGCGAAATAGAGAAAAAGTACCCCTATATTATTCCTTCCAGATTCCGTACATGTGCCATAGTTGCCCTGCAAATGGATTTGGATCAGGATTGGCAAGATGTACGTTACCCTGGTGTACATAAAGATAATTTTGTGCAATTGTGTAAATCATTGGTTGATTATCTGCACAAAGCATCTGGAATTCAGCAAAGAGGTCATATCTGTCTTCTCCAAAAGCACCAAGAGATTCAACATAAATCTCATGAATGCGTTTTTCCCAATCGAATTGCTTGTAAATTTCTTCAGATACTGTATCAGGTCTGAGTTCCGGTGAGTAATTCATGAAGTGAAGACCACCATCAAGTCTCCACACATTCCAGCCACTACCTGGATCTGAACCACCAGTTAGACCAATTATAACTGTATCAAAATCAGGTCCGAGAAGTTTCTGCACAAGTGTGTTGAACTGCATTGGAACAAAGTTAATTTTAATTCCAACCTTGCTTGCACTTTCAACCATAATGTTACCTATGGCTTCACGCACATTATTTCCAACATTTGTTGTCATATTGAATTCAACACGGTTTCCATCAGCGTCTATTAAATTACCAGCGTTATCCCAGTCAAAGCCACCTTTTTTGAGTTCAAGCCTTGCCCTTACGATTGAATATTTATAAGGGAATTTCTCTTCAATTTCTGGATTGTAGAATCCAGAAGATGGAGGTACGGGACCATAAAGTGGTGTTCCAAGACCATTGTAAAGCGTTTCGATAACGCTTTCTCTGTCTAACAAGTAAACAAGTGCTCTTCTAAAGTTCACACTTCTGAACCATGCTCTCTTAGCAGGATCCTGGTTAACTAGATTCATAGCTATGAAACTTGAACCGGTTACAGGTCCACCAGTACCTACTACCCAGCCTTCTTCTTCTGCCTGTTCGGCAATTCTTGGGAAGTTTTCGGCTGTTGGTCCGTAAATGTCACATTCTCCTGCCTCAAATTTCAAGAGTTCTGTATTGAGATCAGGAACAATCTGGAAAATTACTCTGTCGAGATATGGAAGCTTTACACCATTTTTATCAACAGCATAAAAATGGGGATTTCTTTCGAGTACTACTCTTGTGCCTTCTGAATATTCCACTGGAATAAATGGACCCATTCCAACAACGCTGTCAATTTCGTCAACTGTCCAGGCCTGCTGGTATGTTCCATTTTCCACTGCTTCGTTCAGCACGTGTTTTGGAAGAATACTTGTCCAGGCAACAGCTCTGAAGCCCCAGTAAGAAGGTGTAGACCAGGTGAAAGAAATCGTTGTGTCATCTACTATCGTTCGCCAAATGACGAAATATTAATCGGTTATGGCCCTGATGGCAATGTTTATCTCGGGATTCATGTGAGGTGTCACGATTGAGGGGGGTAGGATAGGCGGCGCCACCAGGCACCGGTGTGGACGGTTTATTGGGGGGCGGCCACGCGGATGTCCCGGGTGCCTTCCGGGTCTTGGATCCCCAGCACGATTCCATCCTCGATGGACGCGTTTTCCAGGGCCTCCGAGAAATCGTCCAGATTTTCGATCACCCGGTCACCGACCCGCAGGATGTTCATGGCCTCTCTGAGACCGGCATGAAAGGCGGGACCGTCGGCGTCGATTCTCACGACCCTCACGCCTCGTCCCGACCGTGGTCCGTGATCGGCGGCGGGGGCAGCACCGAGATCAGCGACGGCCAATTGCAGCTCCACGCTGTAAACCACCGTCTCCGGGCTGGGTTCTGGCGTTTCGTCCGACGGATCGGCAACCGTTTCCGCCGGCCGCCTTTGGGAGACGCCAACATCCGGCCAGCGTACCGTGCCGTGCTCGCGCAATTGGCTGGTCACCCACTGGGCCGTCTCCGCGGGGATCGCAAAGCCGATTCCTTGAAAGCCTCCGTCGCGACTGGCAATGGCCGTGGTGATCCCGACCAACTCGCCGGCCAGATTGACCAACGCCCCACCGGAACTTCCCGGGTTGACGGCCGCGTCGGTCTGCAACAAGGGCACTTGGCCGGCCCCGTTAGGGATGCGATCCGTGGCGCTGATGATGCCCGCGCTGACCGACGGCCCCAGGTCCAACGGGCTGCCGATGGTCAACACCCAGTCGCCAATCCGCATGGCGCGCGAATCGCCCAGCCGCGGGGCGGGCAAGGGTTCCGCCGGTTGCCGTTCCAGTTCCAGCACGGCCAGGTCCGAGTGGGCGTCACTGGCCACACGGCGAACCTCCAACCGCCTCCCGTCGGCGGTTTTCACGCTCATGGCCCCGGCCGACTCCACCACGTGATGGTTGGTCAATACCGTGCCCGCCGCATCCACGATCAC
>JAWODV010000068.1:0-14996 GCA_046483075.1 Kosmotogaceae bacterium
ACAATAATGAAATGTGCTATTGCCGATATGAAAAGGAAAAAAGAAACGAAAATACCAAAAGGCACTTCACCAAGTTTCTCCGGGCTCGTAACAAGTCTCATTCGTTCTGTGTCGAATTCAAGAAAATATGACCATATCGGGGTCTTAAAAGCGCTAATTTTGTCGATGGTTATGGCGAATGTGAGCATCAAAATCGCCTGTATGAGATGCAGAATGCCCATAAAGAGGTTGAATTTTCTCAAATAGCTGAAGCTTATTTCAGGAGCATTTTCTTGCTTTGCATTAGTTTCGTTATTCATAGTTATTCTCCCCTTTTTATCATTGAAAAACTTAATAACAGAAAATAAAAACCTATATAAACATATTAATTATATGCTTAAACGGATGTTTCTGAAACAAAAATCATATGTGCTACTCAGGATTTTTCGTATACAGTTTAATCAGAATTAAGTCTAATTACCCAGAAGTCTTCACCACCGTTATTGTCCGTAAGATCTCCATCATCTGAATATGAATAACCAGATACTATATATCCACCATCTGCAGTTTGCTCGATTGATGACGCTCCGTCGTTATTTGAACCACCGAAACATCCTTCCCACTTTATCATTCCTGAAGGATCAAGTTTTACCAGCCATAAGTCGCTTCCATTATGTTTACCAGTTACATCACCATCATCTGAGTAAGTTGTCCCTGCGATCAGATAGGATCCATCTGTTGTTTGAATTACAGATGATGCGGATTCTTCTGAATTACCACCCAATGCTTTTTGCCACTCAATTGCTCCGGAGGAACTTAACTTCACTATCCACATATCCTGGTAACTATGTTTACCAGTAACATCACCATCACTTGAATTTGTGTAACCAGCAACTATATACCCATTATCAGATGTTTGTCTTATTGATAGTGCGCAATCTTCATAACTTCCTCCAAGAGTTTTTTGCCAGTCAAGATTGCCATCTGAATCGAGTTTAATAACCCACATATCTCCCCAGAGTGTGTCATGTGTTCCACTTACATCACCATTATTTGAGTCAGTTTTTCCAGCGATTATGTATCCATTATCTGATGTTTGTTGAACTGAAAAGCCAAACTCATCTCCGCTTCCCCCAAAACAATCTTTCCATTCTATTGCACCAGAAGAATCAAGCTTGAGAACCCAGATATCATGGCCTCCATTATTACCTGAAATGTCTCCATCAGTAGAACTTGTATCACCCAATAATAAAAAGCCATTATCATTTGTCTGTATTATCGATCTTCCGGAATCGCCACTGCTACCTCCAAAACGTTTTTCCCATATTATTCCGCCAGAACTATTGAGTTTCGCAATCCAGGCGTCGGAGTAAATTACATCCTCTTGATAATATTCATTTTCTGGACTATCTGAAATGCTGCTCGAAAAGGTGTTGCCTGCAACTATATATTTATTGTCTGCTGTTTGCTGGATAGAACATCCACCATCTATATTATTACCCCCTATACAGTTCTGCCATACTAATGTCCCCGTAGAACTTAATTTGATGATCCATGCATCGCTATTTCCGTGATTCCCGCTTACATCATGATTATTCGAAAATGTTGTTCCGAATACTATGTAGCCATTGTCACTGGTTTGTTGAATTTGGTTTGTCCATTCGTCCTCAGTTCCACCATAGTTTTTTTGCCATTTGTATTGTGGGGGACTTCCTTTGAAATAGGCATATATAGTATGGTCGGTTGTAACATTACTGAATACATAGGACACTTTCGGACCTACTGAAACCCCGTCTACTAAGACATCGTTGACAGAATAACCTTCATCAGGAGTTATACTAAATGATTGTCCCCAACCGTGAAATACAGTAATCTCTCCAGATGGATTTATTGTCCCCCCTTCACTGCATGATGCATCTATTGTATAAGTGCTTATAAATTGTGCTTCAATTGTGTGGTTGGATGTTACATTTTTAAACGTATAGGTTGGTTTAACATCAACGTAAGTGCCATCTACAATTAAATTATATATTGCATAATCCTCATCAGGGGTTATTGTAAATGTCTGATCTTCGCCATGTTGAACCTGAACTTCACCTGAAGGAGATATCGATCCTCCTTCACCAGCAATTGCAGTAATCGTATAGGATTGCAATTTAAATTTAGCGTGAAAATAATGATTTTGTTCAACATTTTCAAAAGTATAAATGGAGCTTGCACCAGCCGATACCCAGTCGACAAAAATCTCATCAACTATATAATATTCATCTGGTTGCATTTCCATAGTAATGTTATTTCCATAATCTACTGTAGCCAATAAAGTTTGTCTTTTTTTGGCTTCAAATAAACCTTCTTTATCAGGAACTTTTGATTTTTCATCTTCATACATTTCACAGTTGCCAGTCATAATATTTCCAGAAACTGAACCCATGAAAAAGAAATGATAATCTGGAATAAATACTCCAGGAGATTCCACAACAAAACTAAACTCGATATCCCCGTTTTCTTCCACAGTCCCTGTTACTGGAATATCTGGAACCGAACCTTCGAGTTCAACAACGCCAGTAAACTCTCCTGACTTCTGTCTTTCAACGAGCATTACAAACGTATCTGGAAACCCGTTTATTTCTTTGACATGCCATGTTATTTCGATATCCCAGATACCCTTTAAATCAGGATAGGAAAGAAATGAAGGACTATCAGGGAAAATTACATCGCCGCCATCGGTATGAGTAACAGTGATAAAAAATTCTTTGGTGAAATTTGCTACAAGTTCTCTGTCCTGTGTGATTATAAAACTGTATTCACTGTCTTCGCTTACTATTTGGGAGTTTTCCGTCCAGTTAACAAATTCCCAATCCTCATTCTCGTTTGGAGTAGCTACTACGGTAACTTCTGAGCCATCTTCAAATGTTCCTTCACCACTCACCTGCCCGCCATCCAGTGGACTTGCTGAAACAGTTATTTGATATTCTGATTGAACAAAATTAGCAGAGAGATCTCTATCTTTAGTAGCTTGAAATTCATAAACATTGTTGTCACTAACTTCTATGTTTTCTTCAGTCCAGTTAACAAATATCCAGTTTTCATTTGCAGTTGCGACTATGGTAACATCAGTGCCCTGTTCAAATGTTCCACCACCACTTACCTGCCCGCCATCAGACGGATTAGCCGTAACTGTTATTTCATATGATGGAGTTTGACAGGTATCAGGACAACCAGTTAAAAAAAACATTATAAAAACTATTACACTCAGAGATATTAGGCTTTTCATTTTAAACCCTCCTCTAATTTAGTAAAGTTTAAGGATTTGAGAAAACAAAAAACATATACAGGATCCATGGTTGGGTATTTAAAAACTTTGGAAAATAAAATAAACAAAATACGCACAAACCATATACTAAAGACCACTCTTTTCTAAAAACTACAACAAAACTATACATGACTCCTTTCATTCTTAACGCTTAGCAATAAATGTCGATTTTTTCACTGAATCAAACAAGACATATTTCTTTATTATTTAATGATTTACTCCACTTTTCTTGAAATTCTAAACCCCAATTTATTTAGAAAAAGAGAAGGCTGTAAAGATGAGTAAGGATCTCCTACACGTAAAAATTGTGGATCGCTATACCAGTTTCCCCCTTTGATAACCCTGGAAGCTCCACTTTTATTGAAACACCATTCATAAACATTTCCGCTCATATCGTATATTCCGCGAGCATTTGGAGACTTTTGTCCGACATTCTTTGTTGATCCACCTGAGTTTTCTTTATACCATGCAACAAGACTAACTGCTGTTTCGTTTTCGTAGTCGTCAGTTGCCCCGCTGGCATAATTTCCTGGAGTCCAGTAAATTCCATCCATAAAGATTGCTTCAGATTTTAGCGGTTCTTCTGTAGGTTGATTTGGTCCAATATAGCGTGCTGCCAGTTCCCATTCTTTGTTTGTGGGTAACCGATATCCGTTATAATCATCAATTTTTGATACTGATATACCATCTTCTATTTCCAGTGTTGAATCCTTCAAAACTTCGTCGTATATATCACGATAAACAGGTTCTTTACCATCCATTTCAGACAAGGCATTGCACCATATTACTGCATCCCGCCAGTTTATTGATGTAACGGGATGATTCTTTTTAGTAAGAGTTGGATCAGCGCCAATCTGACCAGAACTGCCTTCACGTCCTTTATTGTCGAAGGTATAACCATTGTATTCAGCCCAGAATCTGACTGTGTACCATAGTTCATATGTTACTTCAGTTTCTCCGATGTAGAAGGGATTATTAACTGTAGTTTGCTCTTCATCATCTCCCATTGGGAAATCTTTTGAAGGAACATATACCATAGTGAAATCCGGAGGGGTTGAGGGGATTTCTCTGAATGAGGCATGAATGGAGTGATCGTCTTTTATGTTGTGAAACCACCAGGTGTCTTTCCATTCACCGATTGATGAACCATCAATTTTTACATCGTCAACCGCGTAACCTTCATCGGGAATTATTTCGAAACTTTTTGAGCTTCCATAAGAAACTGTTATTTCTCCGGAAGGTATAATACTTCCTCCTTCTCCGGCAGTTGCGGTTATAATAAAAGTCCTTATTTTAAATTCTACATAAATTGTGTGATCTTCAGTGACATTACTAAATGTATAACTCGGTAATGGACCAACAGAAAAGCCATCTACTACCATATCATCTACTTCTCGAGCTTCAGTTGGTGACGCTTCAAAGGTCTGATTATTTCCATGTTCTACTTCTATTAGACCACCAGGAATAATAGTGCCACCTTCTCCAGAGGTAGCGATTATCGTATGAGTTTTTGTCTTGAATACAGCATGAAGGTAATGATTTTTGTTAATGTTGCTAAATGTATGAGAAGCCAGAGGTCCTTCAGATACCCAGTCTACTTGAACGTCATCAATATCATGATCATTATCGGGTTCAATGATGAAAGTAATAGTATCTCCATAGTTTACTTTTTCTGTTTGGGCTTCTCTCATTTTGGCCTGAAAAGTTCCTTCTTTGTCTGGAATCTTAGATTTTTCATCTTCATATACTTCACAGTTGCCAGTTATAATATTTCCAGAAACAGAACCCATGAAAAAGAAATGATAATCTGGAATAAATTGTGTATGAGATTCCACAACAAAACTAAACTCGATATCCCCGTTTTCTTCCACGGTCCCTGTTACTGGAATATCTGGAACCGAACCTTCGAGTTCAACAACGCCAGTAAACTCTCCTGATTTCTGTCTTTCGATGAGCATTACAAACGTATCTGGAAACCCGTTTATTTCTTTGACATGCCATGTTATTTCTATGTCCCAGATTCCTTCCAGATCAGCATATGAAAGTGCAATATGTTTTTCGTCATTTTCAAGTCTGATTGTGCCACCAGAACTGTGTGTCAATGTGATGATAAATTTCTGTGCGAAGTACGCAGTCAATTCTCTATCTTTATCGATGGTAAAGTTATATATTTTCTCATCACTTACCTTTGTATTATCTTCATACCATCCAGCAAAACCCCAGTTGTTGTTAGGGGTAGCTACAACAGTAACTTCAGAATCTTGTTCGAATGTTCCCTCACCTGCTACCTGCCCGCCATTTGTTGGAGAAGCAGCTACTGTTACCTGGTATGTTTCTGTTACTGGTTTATCAGGACAACCAGCAATAAAAAGCACAACAAAAACAAATGTGCTTATAATTATGAAGTATTTCATTTTATATTCCTCCTTAAACCCTAAGGATTTTGCAACAAATATAAGAGGTCTCATAGGATAACAAAAGAGTTAAGACCTTATGAAGAATATTAAATAAAGCATATACTGAAAGTTGCCATATCTGGCCTTGTTAAGCTTACTGAAGAAATTATAGCAGTAGTTTATTTACGAACCAAGGAAACTGCATACACTGATATTCAATAAAAAATAGTTAAAACTAAACTACTATCTGTTGGCCTCAATTTGTCCAGCCACTCCAAGGGGCGATTATGTTTGAGCTTGCGTACAACGCATAACCTATTATCATACAACGTGGTTCGTCTATTTTGAGGATTCCACCCTTGAGGGTGGCCAGCTGTACTTAGCTGGGGGTGTTAGAAAAGCCGCTCTAAGAGAGAGGCTTGATCTGATGATACAAGATGCTCACCAAGAGTCGCTTGCAGATAAGCAATTACTATAAAAACAATTATTATATTTCTATTAAAACCAAACCCTATACCCAAAACCCCAAACCAGCTTTTTTAAAATACTTACCGACGAAGTCGCAAATCCGAGCACAGCTCGCAAATCCGTGTGTTTCCCAACACACATATCCGCCTGCTCCTAAAGGTGCAAATTAAAGGGTTTGCTTTTGATCTTTACGCACAACGTCTCTTCGTATAAAATGAACACACCCAGCCTCCGGCAGCCCTCTCTAAAACCGTTGTACGTGGTCCGTAGTAGGTTGTGCGTTACGTAATCGCCCCTTAGAATGATTAGACAAACTGAAACCAACAAATAAAATAAAGAATAACAGTTTTTTTGCTCTTATCTGAAAACGTACAAAAGTTCATTAAATTTTAAGTGTTTTGGTTTTAAGAATCAGTCGCACAACGGGAAACGGTTCACGTGATTTAGTATTTATGGTGGTTTTCATCTGATCTCAGATCTCGAGTCTCGAGGTTTATTTCGATGGACGAAACGTTAGTGATGGACGATGGACGGTTTCTGCTACAATCGGTACACGGTCAACGGTTCACGTGTTTTAGTATTTGTTGTATTTCTCTCGGGTTCTCGGATTCTCGTCTTCTAGGTTTTTCTCGTCTTTTCGGTCCTTCTCGGTTCTCGTGTTTTGAACTTGCGCACAACGTGTTTTGCATTTTTTCGCTTGACACCGCTAAAGCTGTATAATATAATGGTTTTGCCTTTGGGAGGTCGTCTAATGGTAGGACAGCGGACTCTGGATCCGCCGGTGGAGGTTCGAGTCCTCCCCTCCCAGCCAGTGAGGGTCGTATGACCCTCTTTTTTGTATTTATACAGATTTGTCTTTTGTTCTGGCAAGAGTCCTGACATGGATTTTTTTGACTCCAGCTTCCTTTAATGTCTTAATGCAGTCTTTGATTGTTGTTCCTGTTGTGAGCACATCGTCAAAAAGAACGATTTCCTCTGGAAGTTTTATGTTGTCAGAACGGAGACGAAATTTACTTTTCATTTTTTCTCTTTCTTTTTTGTCTAATAGAGTTTGTGGGGTGTGCCTTCCCGTCGCTACAAGTGCTTCAAGCAAGATGAAATTAAGTTTTCTGGAAAGTCTTTTGAGGATTTTTCTATTTGTATCATAACCGCGTGTTCTTAGTGCTGTTATTGTTGTTGGTACAGGTATTATTGGAGGTTTTACCCGGATATTTTCTGGCAAAGTTTCTACTAGTAATACAAATAACCTTTCAGCAAGCCAGCCAGAAATTCTTTCACGATTATGAAATTTATATGCTTTAATCATGTCACTGAAGGGTGGTTCATACCATGTATATACACGCGTAGTTTTAGTTCCGAACAATGAAAAATCCTGCTTCAATGGACCAACAATTGATTGTTTACAGCTATCGCATAGAAAGTTGAATGGGGAAGTTGGTTTTGAACAGGATTCGCAGAAATTAGGAAAAAGCGAACTAATTATTCTTTCTATAACCATTTCTCTTTTTTAAGTTTTCTTAATTGTGTGATGATTTTCTTTCTTTCGAGAATTTCTATCTTCATTTCTGGAGGAAGTGAGTTTACAAGTTTTCTGGAATAGTTCTTTTTTGGATCCACAATACGTTTATCAAGTACTATTACACAACCTCTATCATTCTTAGTTCTTATAAGTCTTCCCAGACCCTGGCGGAAAGAGGTGATCATTTTTGGATAATAGTATTTGTGCAATCCCTCAACATAATTTTTCGTTCCATAATAACGAATACGTGAATCGAGTAGCGGATCATCAGGCCTATCAAAGGGTAATTTGAATAAGATAAGTGTTTTTAAGTGTTCCCCTGGCAGGTCTATGCCTTCCCAGAACGTTCTGACTCCAAATATAACAGAATCATTATCACTCATATGACCTTCAAGAATGGCGCTTGGACTATCGTGTTTCTCTTGAACATGCAATTTTAAATTATTAAGATCTTTATTCAGGTAAGAAGCTACCATATTCAAATCGTTGTAAGAAGTGAAAAGAACCATAGCGCCACCACCGGTAACACTAAGTATATCTTTTACCAATTGAGCACCGTTACCAAGGTATTCAGAACTTCTTGGTGAGTAATTAGGCATATCACTGGCCACAAAGAATCTCAACTGTTTCGAATAGTCAAAAGAGGTTCCCAGCTTAACAGAAGGAAATTGTTCATTTATACCCAGTACTCTTCTGGTGTAATTAAAACCATCACTACCCTTACTGTGTACCCATAACGTGGCTGAAATAAATATTTTCACACTTACTTCGGGAAAAATGTGTGAAGCCAAGCTTTCATTAACAACTGGTGATGCTGAAAACACGAGATAGCGAGAATCGCCTTTTGTTATCTTCTGAAAGTAATGTACATAGGTATCTTCTGCATACTCAAAGCCTGATAGATTAAAGAGAATTTCATCGATTTCTCCTAATTGTGTCTGTCCGCGAAGTTTCAGGCCGGTTATTCCTGGATTATCTTCATCTTTTTCCTCTTGAGTATCTTCAAGCAGACTGATTAGCTGTACTAGTAAAGCTTTTAGCTTTCTTAAGAAGTTCTCTGTTTTTTTCAATATGTCAATAAATTGTTCGAGTTTATCATTCTTTAATGCTTTTCTTTCACCGGGTGAGAGTTCATCTCCGAAGACAACCATAGTCTTTAAATTGTTTTCAATAGCTGAACCAAGCTTTTTTGCGCGGTCATAGGCAGCATGGAGATATTCTTTATCAGCCTTTTCCTGCAAAAATTTTAGAAGTTCCCTGGTTATCAGGTAAGAACCCTTAGTAGTTTTCGCTATGGAGTAAGGATTGATATTGAAACTCATAGCGTCAGTTATTGAATTTTCAATTTCATGCGCCTCATCTGCAACTAAAACGTCGAATTTAGGCAATAGGATGCCATTGGAATCATCATCTTCTATTTCACCATCAGCTAACCTTATGGCAGCTTCATTAAACAACAATGAGTGATTTGTGATTGTTATATCTGAGTTTTTGGCATTTGTTCTTGCACTGTAATATGGACATTTATCGTAGAAAGCACAAAATTTTCTTAGACATGTAAATCTATCTGTGATTAGACGATCCCTATATGAATGCTTTATGGAAAGCTCATCGAGGTCACCGGTTTCGGTAAGAAATGACCAGAATGCTACTCCCAAAAAAGTCAACTTTTCCTCTTTTGAACGCATATTTTCAGATAGCTGGAGTTCTTCAAAGAGCTTTTTTGTACAGAGATATCTTTCTCTTCCTTTGAGAACGGTTACATTTAACTGTTCAAGATCGGGTAAATTCTTTAGTATTCTCACATCATTATTTATAAGTTGATCCTGAAGTGTTCGGGTTCTTGTTGAGATAATAGCCTTCTTGTTTTTTGAGAGAGAGTTGTAAGCTACCGGAACAAGATAGGCTAAAGTTTTTCCCGTGCCTGTACCTGCTTCTAACAATAATCCTCTACCATGATCAATGGTTTCTGCGATCTCCATGGCAGTCATAAACTGTTCCTGACGATACTCGTAATTGTTGAGATGGTCCTGGAGTATGCCTCCTTCACCGAAAATCATCCTTACGCTTTTCATAGGATCCAGACCTTTAATACCATTTTTTCTGCTTTTAATCGTCGTGATATTCCAACACAGGGAATCCTGCCAGGAAGAGTAATTTTCATTGTTTTCAATGGTCATTTTTAGAAGTTTATACGTTCCTTCCGAACCAGAGTAAAGTGAATCAAGCAGCTCAACAGCACTTGATGGGAGTTTTTTTAATAACTCGATAACTTTCTCAACATACTTAGATATGTCACAATCATCGGTTTTTATATACTTCTGTAAAAACAGTTCATCAACAAAGAGTGCATTCTCTTTTAGTAGGCTTTTCTCATTTTCTTCATATACAAAGAAAGGAGGGTCTCCTTTTTGTTCGAGAAAGCTATTAAAATCCTTATAATTTGTACTCATCCTTTTGTTTTCATGGAGAGTAAAACACTTAACTTTTGTTTTGCCTTTACTTTTATAAGTTGTACACAAGAGTATTTGTTTCAGAGGATCACCTCAAAAAAATAACCGGGTTACTTTAACCCGGTTTGTTTGGTGCCGAGGGCGGGACTTGAACCCGCACGGACTAAAACGTCCACATGGCCCTCAACCATGCGTGTCTGCCAATTCCACCACCTCGGCTCTTCAGACGGTTAGATTATAACTTGACCCGGGTACTTTGTCAATACAAAGTAAACTCATTTTAGTTCGTAACCTTTTTCTTTGAGCACATTAGCGATTGTCTCACGATTAACAAGGGCTTCCTCATATTCAATTTCCAGGATGCCAAAGTTACTTATGGGATTTACTCTTGTTATTCCAGAATACTCATTCAGCAATTCTTTTATGACTTCTTCGTCTTCTTTGGTATTAAGATTTCCTATTTGGTACATTTTGATAACCCGTGCCACTAATTGTTTCCTCCTAATAACGCTCCTTCATTTAAAAGACGGCCGGCTTTTGCTTGCCAGGGGCTCATTCGGTTTTTACCAGCGAATTGGATTTCTGCAATGTTTAGTAAACCATCTTCACAGCTTATAAGCATACCTTTCTTCTCGATAGATACTATTTCTCCCGGTGTGCTGGGTTCGCCTTCAACTGGCGAGGCTTTAAATAATTTCATTTTTTCCCCGTCAAGTTCTGTTAGTGCTCCCGGTACAGGATCGTATGCTCTGATTTTATTGAAAATCTTTCTGCATTTATCATTAAAGGTATCTATTAACCAATCGCTTTTTTCGATTTTTGGTGCAAATGTGGCTTTCTCATTATCCTGTTCCTTTAGTTCAATCTGATCAGTTTCCAGCAACTTCAAAAACTCCAGTAGTGACTTAACGCCAAGAACCGCGAGTCGATTGTGTAAAGTTCCAAAGGTGTCGCTATCTGTAATTTCAATCTTTTTTTGAACCGCTATGGGTCCATTGTCCATACCTTCGTCAATTTTGAATATTGTTATACCCGTTTCTTTTTCATCATTTTCAAGTGCTCTCTGTATGGGCGCTGCTCCTCTAAACTTTGGTAATAGCGAAGCGTGAATGTTGTATGTTCCAAGCTCGGGTAGCTCGAAAACCTTTGGTTTTAGTAACTTTCCATAGGCAACTGTGATGATCAAATCAGGATTGCAATCCTTTAATTTGAGAAAACCCTCATTTTTATTTACGGAATGCGGTTGATAGATATTCAAACTGTAGTTAAGAGCGACGGTTTTTACAGGGGTTGGTTTGACTTTTCTACCACGACCCTTTGGTTTGTCTGGTTGTGAAAAAACTCCTACTATATTCCAGCCATCTTCTACCAATGCTTTCAAATGATGAGCTGCGAAATCGGGCGTTCCCATGAATACAATGTTCACGTTGCTGACTTCCTCATTATCTCTTTTAATCTTGGCTTAAGCAGTATTTTTTTTGCGCTAGAAATCTTATCTGTGAATAAAATTCCATTCAAATGGTCGCTTTCATGTTGTACTATTCTTCCACTGTAGTTATCAAAAATCTCTTCATGGCTTTCGCCTGCTTTATCCTGATAAACCATTCTAACCCATTTCGGTCTAACCACGTTTGCATAAACATCTGGTATGCTAAGACAACCTTCTTCAATTTCAGTTTTTTCAGCACTTGTTTCGATTATTTCGGGATTTATGATTACTTTGCTACCTTCGCCGTCGTCAAAAACAAATATTCTTTTTAGAATACCAACTTGAGGTGCAGCAAGGCCGACACCGTCTTCTTTGTACATAAATTCAGTAAGATTCTTGATAAAAATCTGAAGGTTTTCATCAAATTTTGTGACCTTTTCACTTTTTTCTCTTAAAACAGGGTCACCAAGTATCCTTATTGTCATTGGTTCACCTCTTCTATTTTCTTTCTCAGTACTTCCATGTAATCATTGTTTTGCATTAGAACGTAAATAGGAGTAATTGACACACATTTTTTACTAACCGCAGCATAATCTGAATCATTTCCAGGATCGTCTTCAATGTATTCACCGATCAACCAGTAGTAGTCGTTCCCATACGGGTCCTTTCTTCTTTCAAAATCAGATTTATACCTGCGTTTACTCTGGCGTGTTACCTTCCAGCCTTTTATTTCATGTAATGGGACCGATGGAACATTTATATTCAGTGCTGTTAGTTCAGGTATTTCTGATATATCAAAACGCCTCAAAAATTCTATCATAAAATTAGCTGCTGTCTCAAAATAGGGTTCGTTGAAGTTCTCAGCGGAAATAGCTATTGATGGTATTCCCGTAACAGCACCTTCAAGGGCACCTGAAACTGTACCGGAATAAAGAACATCTGTTCCTAGATTTGGGCCTCTATTAATTCCACTAATGACCAGATCAATTTTTCCTTCAGTCATTGCAAGTAATCCTAATTTCACACAATCTGCCGGTGTACCGTTTACTGCATAACCAATCTCTTCTTCACCTAGTTTGACCTCTTTAGCCCATAATGGAGTTCGAATCGTTATAGCATGTCCGGTGGCACTTCGTTCGACTTCGGGAGCCACCACTTGCACTTCATGTTCTTTTGAGAGGCAGCGGGCTATTGTTCTTATTCCCTGTGCCATTATTCCATCATCATTTGTCAAAAGTATCCTCAAATCATCACTCCTCATTCAATATTACTTCATTCAGAATGCTGGTGGGTAATTAATGTGTTAAATTTTATTTGAATTATAAACGTATTTCAAATGAGGAAAACTCTTTTAAAGGGAGCTCTTCTTTTTCAATTTTTGTTACATGGCCAGTAAGAGGGCCTTTTGAAAGTAAGTCAATGAACCTTTTCATACTTTTTTCATCGGCTGTTGCGACCACTTCAACTGATCCATCTAGTTTGTTTCTTACGTATCCTGTTACACTATGAGCTCTAGCCTTTTTGGTTGCGTAATGTCTAAAGCCAACGCCCTGTACTCTTCCGAATAATGTGATTTTTAGTGTCTTTATGCTACCACCTCCTGATTACAGTCCAAGGTCTTCACCTACAAGGACTACTGTAAAGTGGTCAGGACTAAAATGACTGTCTGAAACTACTACGTAATTTTCACATATTCTGTTATGAGAACTACAATCAGTACAGATTCCTGTATCCACACATGGTGTTTTAAGTTTCAGTCTTTTTGCGTTCATAGGAGCGATATAACGTAACCTATCCAGTGCTGCTTCCATGTCATTAACTACTTTGTTCATTCCTGCCACGATTATTACTTTATTAGGTCCATACAACATTGGCGATACCCTTGTTCCAAGTCCGTCACACTGAACTATTTCACCTCTCATTGTTATTGCGTTTGCGCTACATAAAAAGTATTCTACATGGTAGTTTTCCAGACTAACTTTTCGCTTTTCTTCTTCTGTTGTTGCAGCATATCTATCTTTAAAATCATAATCACCATTTCTTAGGAGTTCCAATATACCTGTTTCTTTAAGTGTTATAGATCCTCCAACAGCAACAGAAGAGCCTTTTTGCAATAGAGTTTTGACTTTTTCTTTTGCTGATTCAGCATCAGAAAAAAATTCAGCCTTTATCGCTCTTTCTTTGAAATTTTTTATAAGCACTTCTGAAAGAGATTTATATTTCCAGAAATAGAGTTCTTTTCTCAATGCAATACCTCCCCTAAAATGTTACTATTTCATATCCTGCAAGAACGTATTCACCAATAGGCACATGACCCGACATTTCACCTGAAATTGGCAAACGTTCATCTTTAGCTATGTCTAATGTTCCCATCATTTTTGAACAACCAAAACATACCGCGCTTATTAAGTTTTGGTCTCTAATTTGTTTATATAAATTGTGAAGAGAATAATCTGGCTTCACAAGTTCAGAAATCAATTTAGTTGCCTGGCCTTCAATAATAAAAGAAACATCCATGCCACGTTCTTTCATATCAAGCGAGTTTAACAAAGCATGATAGAAGCAATTTTTTTCACCCTGGAAAGCCAGAACCGCTACTTTTTTCATTTTCACACCTCCCCATTGGGTATGTTTTTAATAACATTATTTAGGAGAAAAACAGTTCGTTTAATTTAAGGGCAGATCCGAGATCTCCTTTGATTTTAAGCTTTCCCTTCATGTATTCGCTTATGGGGCTCTTTTCACCTTTAACTATGTCGGAAAAGGTATCCAGATCTGTTCTTATAAGGCAGTTTGCTGAATCTTCAATTTTTTCAGATATCTCAAGACCATCATCTTTTATTGAAATAGTAAATTCTTTGGGATTTCCTCCCTCTATTTCAAAACTGAAAGCCCCTTTGTAATCTCCTGCTTTTTCTTTATTGAACCGCATTTTAACCTTTTCCAGAATCTCTTTAACCTCCATATTGAATCCTCCTCAATAATTTTAACATCGGTGCACTGCTGGTCTTCAAAATTCGAAAGACAAATAAGGCGATATTTTTAGATTTAATAAATCAATACCTGCTTTTATTTTAATTTCGAACGATTGATAGGGGTAGATGGTTTCATATTTGTAGAGCTTGAAGCGCCACTGGAAATTTTGACCATCTATCAATCCTGATAAAAAGACGCCAAAACCTTCGTCTGTTAAGTAAATAATTGCCGGAATACCAGTGTTTCGCTTTGAAAGTCTGATTTCTGAACCCAATCTTAGTCCAAGTACTATCATCTCATCCGAATACATATTATTAAATACAAGGGGAGAATAGGTTTCAGTAGCTGAGATTGAAAACTTTGTTGCAAATCTCGCTCCCAGATAAATATTTTGCTTGTCCCAGGCAAAATCTCCTCCCAGACCAATTTTGATTTCATCCAGGGAATCTGAAACAATTCTCGC
>JAWODV010000038.1:0-6579 GCA_046483075.1 Kosmotogaceae bacterium
CGCGCGCCCAACAGAAATAACTTACCTACTGGGCGACCATCGTCATACTCACGTTCTATTGGGTCGAGGGTTTTCAACCCGTCGTAACGCACCGGGTCATCGAGCAAATCACGCACCGACACACGATGGCTCACTCCCTCTATGATCACGTCAATCATAAAATCACCAGAGAGTGTTTGGTTTTCAAGAGCACGACGAACCGTCGCACGTGCCTGCTCAAAGGCTGGCTCCTCCGCGCTTTCGCCGCACATTTCCCGTGCACGCTCGTCAATATAGGCTTGCTTGACCTTCTCTGATTCTCCCCGAACTCGCGCGCGCTCTTGTGCGCGGCGGGCTCGCGGATTCGCAAGGACTTCCCAAGGTTCCCTAGTATATTCAATACATCTATTATATTTACTGTACTTGCCATTGTATATACCTCCTTATTCATTATACAGACTTATTAATTCTTTATCTATATTATACCACTTTATATTTTGTATATTCAATAATATTTCTACAACAAAAGAAACTATATAGATTATTATATACATTGTTATACAGTATAATATTATTATGCTAGATCATACTATTCTATTAAAACACCGTTTTTTGTCACTTAAGCGGTTATATCATTTTTTGATAACTGTGATACACTTAAAAAAACACAAAAATGGTGGTGCTTATGGATATAATTGGATATTTATTAATGTTTGGCGGGGGTACGCTGGCTGGAATCATCAATACACTTGCTGGAGGCGGCTCCATGATTACACTTCCAATCTTAATGTTCTATGGCTTACCGGCTGACCTCGCAAATGGAACGAACAGGATTGCAATTCTATTACAAAACCTGGTTGGTGTTTCCAGTTTTGAAAGAAAAGGAGTTAAAGCAATAAAAATATCCTTACCACTTGGAATTGTAGCTGCAGGTGGTGCGGCAATAGGTTCATTTATTGCAGTTGATCTTAACGAAGACCTTTTAAATAAGGTAATAGGTATCATCCTGATTATCATGGTAATATTCGTTATTAAAAAACCAAAGGTGTCAAAGAATATAAATGGAAAAGGTTTAAAAATATTTAAGTATATAACTTTTTTTGGGCTTGGAATTTATGGAGGTTTCATCCAGGCTGGAATAGGTTTTTTATTAATCACAGCAATTACCTTTTTTTTAGGAACTAATTTAATTAAAACGAACGCAATAAAGGTTGGGATTGTCCTAATTTATACATGTTTGTCATTGATAATATTCTTTTACAATGGTCTGGTTGATGTTCCTTTAGGCATAATGCTTGCTCTAGGTACTATGACTGGTGCCTATCTTGCCGTTAAATTAGCAATATCTAAAGGGATCAAATTTTTAAAAATATTTCTCATAGCTGTTGTTATTGTAAACGCAATAAGAGCTTTTCTTCTTTAATCTTGAATATTCAACTTCAAAACATTGTTTTTTGCGTTATAAAACCAATCTGGACATACTATTTACCTATTAACACTGAGAGTGAAATCAAATCCTATCTGCTTTAGAAGCCTGACATATATTAAACAGTTCAAGCTAATCATGATAAAATATTTATAAGTGTAAAACCGAGGTGAGAAAGTGGTTTATGATGTAAAGACTGGTCTGCAAATAGTTGATAAGATCGCTGCAAGACTAGATAAGCGCTTAAAACGCAGAGAAAGAAACATGCTGTTAAAAGCTTATGAACTGGCAGAAGCAGAACACAGGGGACAGATGAGAGATTCTGGTGATTCTTTCATTCAACATCCTGTTGAAGTTGCCTTAATTCTTGCTGACTTTAAAGCTGACATAGATACTATAGCTGCAGGACTTTTACATGATGTTGTAGAAGACTGCGATGTTTCACTTGACATGCTACGCGATGAATTCGGTGAAAATGTTTCAAGCATTGTCGATGGAGTAACGAAAATCAGTAATTTGCGGCTTAATGAAAAATTAAGCAACAAGGCACTAAGATCACGTATGAAAGCTGAAACTATCCGCAAAATGCTGCTTGCAATGGCCCGCGATCTCAGGATAATAATCGTGAAACTGGCTGATCGACTTCACAATATGAGAACAATCGAACACTTAAAGGACGAACAAAAAAGAAAGGAAAAAGCTCTTGAAACGTTAAACATATACGCTCCTATTGCACACAGAATTGGTATACACAGAATGAAATGGGAGCTTGAAGACATTTCTTTTAAAACGATATACCCAGATGAGTATAAAGAACTGAAGAAAATGCTCAATAAAAAGCTAAAAGAAAGAGAATCGATAATGGATGAGTACGAGGAAGTAATTGATCAGGAGTTAAAAAAATACAAGATCAGTTTTAGAATGAAGGGCCGTATAAAACATCTATACAGCATCTGGGGAAAAATGACAAAGAAAAATAAAGCATTTGACGAAATCTATGACTTAATAGCGCTTCGCATTATTACCGATGATGATGTTAATTGCTACAAAGTTCTTGGAATAATACACGCACTATGGCCTCCTTTGCCAGGTAGATTTAAGGACTACATAGCTGCTCCGAAATCCAATGGTTACCGTTCCCTTCACACTACTGTTATAACTCATCGAGGAGAACCCCTTGAAATTCAAATTCGTACCGAAAAAATGAATATGGAAGCTGAATTTGGCGTTGCAGCTCATTGGTTATACAAGGAAGGTGTGGATCTCAGCAGCAGAACGTGGTTAAATCAGCTTGTAAACTGGCATAGAGAATTCATTGAAAGCTTCAGCGATATCAATTCTGTTTCAACAGTGCTTGAACCTGAGGAAGTGTTTGTATTTACTCCCAAAGGTGAAGTGATTCATCTCCCAAAAAATGCCACACCCATTGATTTTGCATACGCAATCCATACGGAAGTTGGACATCATTTTGCCGGTGCCAAAGTGAATGACAAAATTGTTCCAATTGATTACAAACTTCAACTCGGTGATAGAGTAGAAATTATTGTCAACAAATCAAGTAGTGGCCCGAGTCTTGATTGGTTAAAATATGCCCATTCCAATAGCACAAAAGCAAAAATTAGGAGATTCTTTAAAAATAAATACAACACAGAATATGTAAATAAGGGTAAAGAGATAATAAGAAAGATCAGTAAAAAATTAAACAAACCGATTGAAGGTATTATTCATTCGGAACCTATTGAAAAATTTATGGACAAGTACAAGCTTAAAAATGAATATGAACTGTATTTGAAGGTTGGCGAAGGTACCATAACAAATGAACAACTAATGAAGATTCTTGTCCCTGAAGAAGAGGAAGAAGAAATACCTGAAATAGAAGAAACAGTTAAAGAGGTAAAACCCGGAAAGGGAAAGGAAGTAATAGTTGGTGGTCAGACTGGAATCGATGTCCATTTCGCTAAATGCTGTACTCCTCTTCCTGGTGATGAAATTGCTGCTGTTATTAGCAGTAAAGGAATTTCTGTACACAAGGCGAGCTGCCCAAATATAAAAACAATGCCAGCAGATAAACTTGTTGATGCTTATTGGAGTCCCAATACAGATAGAAGATATACAGCCAAGTTACTGGTCGATTTTAAGGACAATGATAAATCGTGTATTCAAAAGATTATGGAACGAATAGAAACCAAACACGCATCAATAAACAAATATGCAGTAGAAACCGGAAAATGGGGGTATAATTCCCTGAAGGTTACATTGCTTGTTAGAGACGTCGCACATCTAACATCAGTCATGGAAAATATTCGAGGCTTGAAAAACGTACAGGTTGTTAAACGCATAGGGAGGACTTCATGAGAGCAGTAATTCAACGCGTTAATGATGCCTGTGTTAAAGTTGATGATGAAGTTGTCGGTTCTATTAATAAAGGTATTCTTGTTCTTTTAGGTATCGAAAAGGCCGATTCGGAAAACGATGTCAGCTGGATGGTGGAAAAAATAATTAATTTGAGAATATTTGAAGATGACAAACAAAAGATGAATCTTTCCCTGAAAGATGTTGATGGAGATCTTCTGGCTGTTTCACAGTTTACTCTGCTGGGAGATGCCAGAAAAGGCAGAAGACCTTCATTTACTGATGCAGCTCCACCCGAGAAAGCCCAAGAGCTTTACAAAATATTTTTGAATAAAGCATCTGAAGAGATAAATACAGAATCAGGAATCTTTCAGGCTTATATGAGCGTGTCGTTAACTAATGATGGCCCGGTCACTATTCTTTTAGATTCAAAAAAGAGGTTTTAGTATAAAATAATCCAGGAGGTGTTTTTGTGAAAAAACTAATTCCCATACTAACGTTGATTCTCTTACTAACTGCGGTAGTAATTTCTGAAAATTCGTCTAGTCCAAACAACCCGGCTAAAATAGCCTATGTTGATATGCAAAAAATCTTGGAGTCCACTAAAGACTGGAAAGAGCTAAATCAGAGCTACCAGGAAGATCTCCAATTTTATCAGGAACAACTTGACGAACTTTCAAAAGAACTACAACAGATGCAGCAAGAAGGTGCCAGTCAATCAGAATTATCTGAAAAGCAAAATGAATTACTATCAAAGAAAACTCAGTACGAACAGACAATTCAATCAACTTACAATGAAAAAACCCAAGTTATTATTGAGCGACTTCAAAAACGAATAAAAAACTATGCAGAATTTACTGAATACGATCTAATTATTACAAAAGAAGCAGTTGTTTATGGCAAAGGCACATATGATATAACCGATCTTGTTATAGAGTACTTGAAGGGATTCGACAGTGAATAATGAAACATTAGAATGTGTTTCAATTGATAAAAGTTTTGGTAGAAGACAGGTTTTAAAGCAGGTTACAATTAGAGCCAGTAAAGGCGAGGTGGTAGGTATTCTTGGTCCAAATGGGGCGGGAAAGACTACCGCCTTTAAGTCTATACTGGGAATAGTTATACCTGATAACGGTGAAGTTTTTATTGGTGGTGAGCCAATTACTCATCTACCCGTACATGAAAGAGCCAAAAAGGGTATAGCATATTTACCTCAAGAAACTTCCATTTTTAGAGGTTTAAGTGTTATTGATAACCTTATTATGATCTTAAAGCTCACCAGAAAAACGGATCATATAGTTGAAAAAGCAGAAGAACTTCTTGAAGATTTCGGTATATTACATCTTAAAAAACAGATGGCTTATGTTATTTCCGGTGGTGAACAGAGAAGATTGGAATTTGCTAGAACGCTAGCTTTATCACCACGATTTATACTACTTGATGAACCCTTTGTAGGTATTGACCCTATTACTGTCAAAGATATTCAAAAGATGATCATAAATTTAAAGAAACGCGGGATAGGTGTAATCGTAACCGACCACGATGTAACAAGCATATCCAAAGTTGTCGATTCACTTTATATTCTTTTCAAAGGTGAGGTAATATCCAGCGGTGATCCGCAAAAAGTATTAGCTGATCAATCAGTTATTGACAATTATCTTGGAAAGGAAGAAGCTATGTGAATATAGCAGTCATAGGATATTCTGGCAATATAAATACTTCACCAGTGGCTGAAATCTCCGAATTGTGTGTTTCTACCGGCAAAAAACTTGCAGAACTAAATTTCAGGATCTTTACCGGTGGAAGGGACGGTGTGATGGAACTAGTCGCTCAGGGAGCGCGTTCTGCTAATGGCGAGGTTATTGGTATCCTTCCCTTTGAAGAACAGGGAAATAAACACAACTCGCTAAACATATTAACAGGTATGGATTACCTAACACGCTCATTACTTATTGTTCGATCATGCGATTACGTTCTTTCAATTGGTGGAGAAATTGGAACATTATATGAAATAGTGTCAGCTTACGCTTGCGGAAAAACGGTTATTCTAATGCGCGGAACAGGTGGATGGACCGATCGGATTACATCTATATTGATTGATGGCAAATACCTTGACAATAGAAAAATTGCGCCACTGGAGCAAGTAAGCTCTTTGGAAGAACTTGAAAACTTTTTGACCTGAGAAAGGAGAAAAAACCATGATAAGATGCAGGTTTGCTCCGAGTCCAACCGGTCACCTTCATGTAGGGGGCGTAAGAACAGCGTTATTCAACTGGCTGTTTGCAAGAAGCAACAATGGCAAATTTATTCTGAGGATAGAGGATACTGATGTCGAACGCTCTACCAGGGATTTTGAGGAACAAATATTTATGTCCCTTAGATGGTGTGGCCTGGGTTGGGATGAAGGTCCTGACATTAAAGGACTTGATTCTTATTATAGACAGAGTGAAAGAAACAAACAGGGTATATATCTTCATTATGCAAAAAAGCTTATAGACGAAGGCTATGCGTATTATGCTTTATACGATCCCAATGACAGAAGCAAAATTGTCAAAAAAACATCTGCAATTTCAGACGATGAGTACAATAATCATAACTATACAATTAATTTAAAATGTGAAAAAACCGGTGAAATCTCATTTAATGACCTTTTAAAAGGCGAAATGTCCTTTAGAAAAGATACTTTCAACGATTTTGTAATTATGAAGTCTAACGGTTTCCCAACATACAACTTTGCAGTCGTTATAGATGATTATTTAATGGAAATAACTCACGTTATTCGTGGGGAAGACCATTTATCAAATACACCAAAGCAATTGATG
>JAWODV010000062.1:0-5088 GCA_046483075.1 Kosmotogaceae bacterium
TGTTAGCAAACCAAGAGGGGGATATGCAGCTTTTTTGGAGATAAATTTCAGCGCGTGTTTAAAGCTCCAGAAGGTTTCAGGATATTTTGGATAAACAAGTAGAATATTCATTTTTTCTCACTTCCTTTTCATACTCAGCATAATCTAAGGAACACGCATGATACTTCTTATTACTATGATATATTTTTGTGTTTTCGTTTAAAATGATTTAAAATCAAAAGGCATAGTGTGCCCTATAATCACTTTCTTGCGAGGAGTTGTGAATCTAAGTAATAAGGAGTATTGTATTATGCATTCAATACTATTTTAGCATAAGCAAAGAGGTTAAATTTCTGGAAAAGAAATTTATATATTGCGACCAAGAAAGTAATAATTCTTATTTAGTAAAGTAACCCCATCAAATATAGCGGAATATTTTGTCCACGGCCGGTTTCAATATCATCATTTAAAACGTAACCATTTTCCATATCTTTTATTTGTTTTGTGTCTTTCTTTTTACCACCTATTTCAAAGACTATGAATTGTCCGTTTTTTCTTATTGCGAAATCTCCAGTATCTGGAGCTGTAATAGTTTGTTGAACTAATTGGCTTACGAAGAAAGATTCTCGGATAGTTCCAAGATGTTTATCTAAACTCCATGTAGGTTGGTTTAATGCATAGTAAATGTTTGGATTGTTCAGAAAAACTTTTGCACCACTTCTAAGATATTTGTGACCAATCTTTTCTGGAGGTATGCGATTGATTAAAAGGACTTTTTCCATTAGATCAAGATAATTATACAGGGTTGGTTTAGTTATATTTAGCGACCGACATAACTTTTCTGGTGAAATCCTGGGAACCTTACTTGTTGCAAGGAAAGCGATAAGTCTTTTTATTGTTGCTGCTCCCTCGGGTTTTATGTCACTAATTCCCAATATGTCATCATAGATGATCTTGTCCAATGTGTTGAGAAGCCTATTATAGTAATTGCCTTCAATAAAGTAGGGATAAGCCCCCTCTTTAAGATATTCAGAAAAGAGTTTTAATGGTTCATAATGAATCAATGATTTAGCGATCTTTCCGTGATTTTCTAGCAACTCGTCCAGATTAACTGGTTCAAAAATCTCTCCGGTTTTGATCTGAATGTATTCTCTTAATGAAAGGATATTTAGATTGTATATGAGTGCTCTACGAGAAAGGTCTGCTTTTCCTTTAATTATTTCCATGGAAGAACTTCCGGTAAAAATTATTTTTTTGTTCGGGAAAGAATCATATAGTGCTTTCAGTTCCAATGACCATCCCGGGTATCTATGGGATTCATCAACTACAAGGAGTTTCCCCCCGTATTTAAAAAATGTATCTCCAATATTGTAAATACCGTCGTTTAGCACGAGAGGATTGTCAGCTGAAATATATAGATATTCCGAATTTGAAACATCCATATCTGCTAATTTTTGTAGTAATAATGTTGTTTTACCTGCACCTCTATAACCAGTTAATCCTATCATTCTGGCTTTCCAGTCGATTTTGGAATAAAGATAGCGTCTAAACTTCATTGATATTGAATCCATCAAACGATCTTGAATTTCGAAATATGCATCAAGCTTGATCATTTCTTTCACCTCTATAGTAAATTGCACTTTACTTTAATTATATCATTAGTATATCATACTTTACGATTATATAATAAATAGTAAAGCTAAGTTTACTATCTACATTCAGGCTTTGATTGTTTTTTGGTAATGTATAATTTTTAACAAACGCTCATCAACCAGGAGGTGGATTATGAGCAATAGGGAGTACCTCAATGAAACGCTGAAGCTGCTTAATGAAAGAGCCAGTTTGAGGAGTTTTTCTGATAAAGAGGTTACGGAGAAAACACTAAATCAATTACTTGAAGCCGGTACTCACGCTGCCAGTGGTGGGAATCTTCAACCGTTTTCCATAATAAAAATCAGAGATAATAAGAAAAAGGAAAAACTGGTGGAACTGGGTAATCAGGTATTCATAAAAACAGCGCCGGTTAATCTTCTTTTTTGCATTGATTATTACAGATTAAGAAGAATTGCAGAGATAGAAAAAGCACCCTTTACTGCTACAAGTTCATTTGCTCATTTTTGGATTGCTCTTGAAGATACTGTGATTGCCGCTCAAACGGTGTGCACTGCCGCTGATTCTATCGGTTTGGGATCAGTTTATATTGGAACGATATTCACAGAACCTGAGACACTAAAAAGCTGCAAACAATTATTTGAGCTTCCCGATGAAGTGTTGCCCGTTGTGTTAGTGACAATGGGATATCCAAAGGTTAAACCACCTATAAAAAAGAAATTTGATATATATACACTGGTACATGATGAGAAATATCGTATACCGACTGACGAAGAATTAAAAGAAGCAGTCGAAAGAAAGTATGATGGTCAAAAATTCGAAGTGTCAGAGAAAGATGAACGAATAGAAACGATTAGAAAAGTATGCGAAAAAGCTCATGGCAAAGAATTCGCCGATAAGGTTGTTCAGGAAATAAAGAAAAATGGTTACATATCGACATTTCAGTACAGGTTTGGACTTCATTACAGGGCCGATATGATGCCTGAAGTTAATGAAGATCTAATTGAACTGATTAAAGAATACGGATTTGATGTATTTTCTTGAAAAACAGGGGAAGATCAATACCAAAATTACAAAGTTCAGATGTATAATTTTTTACGTCCTGCTCGCTGGATAAAAGAAGAATTACTTCAAGAAGGTTTTGAAGCTTGGTTAAATAATAAGAGCTGAATTTCATATGAAATGGGGAAGAAGGTTTTTTATATGGGTTTTGACTTTGAGCAGACAATGACTATGCTTAAAAAACTCTACAGTTACATGAGCGATGAAGTTTTTGGAAAGAAATTCTGGTTTGATTTTCCTGAAATACCAGTCGCTTTATATGATAATGAAAGGGTTTTTATAGCGGGTTATCCTCGAGAACTCGAAAATTTCAACGAACAGAGCGGTGTCCTTGTTGGTAAGAAGGACAACAGGTTTTACGGAAATACAGCCATTGAACTCGATGGTGAACAGGTGGCTATTTGGGACTTAACAACAATTGATCCTTCAATTTCTTTTGGGAGATTACTCTCACTTATTTTTCATGAAGCTTTCCACGGTTATCAAAAGATAAGGGGAGAAAATCGCTGGGCAAATGAACTTCAGATTCTTGAGTATCCTTTTACTGAACGAAATTTAGCATTGAGATTTCTTGAAAGACGAAAATTGTTAAGTTCAGTATTTTCTAGTTCAGAAAAAGAATTTAGGGAAAATCTTTCGATATTTATCGACTTAAGAGAAAGTAGAAGAGAGCTTATCGGTGCCAGCATGAATTATGAACTCGCTCAGGAAAGTATTGAGGGGGCTGCTGTTTATGTAGAAACAAAAGTTTATAGTCAGTATGAATCTCTTCCTCTTGAGTATGTGATTGCTTTACAGGGAAAAAACATGGGTGAACTTGACCTCAACCCTGGAAGGCTAAGACCCAGTTGTTACGCACCAGGTATGTTTATCGCTTTTATCCTTGACAGAATTGATACTCACTGGCAGGAAAAATATATAAATTCAGAAAAGTATATCTATGACTTTATGAGGCAACTAGCAGGTATAGCAACATGTAAAGCTTATTCTGAAGAAATTCCTCACGATGTTATAGAACGTTCAAGAAACATTTTAGAACGCTACAAAAGTTTTATAGATGAAAAGTTCAGTGAATTTGAAAATTCAGATGGTTACAAAATAATTCTTAAAGGGAATTTCCCGCTTATGGGAATGGATCCAATGAACATAATATGGAAGGATCAAAATATCCTTAATGAACACTTTTTTGCCACACAATTCAACGGAACCAAAATATTCATAAGACAACAAAATAAAGTAAAAAGAATTGGTAAAGAATATCGATTTAATGAAATTGTCTTCTTTTCTAATGAAAAACCCTTAAAAAAAGATAAAAAAGTTGTGATCCCCGGAGTGGGAACTGTTGAAGCAGAGCTAAAAGAAACCAGTGATGGATATCACATCTACGAAACTTCTGAAGAAACAGATGTTGGGTAATAGAAATTTTGAAATAAAAAAAGCTTGATCATCGATAAAGGCACTCTCCAGAGGGCATTAGAACCAATCGGACAACGGGAAACGGTTCACGTGATTTAGTATTTATGGTGGTTTTCATCTGATCTCGGATCTCGAGTCTCGGGGTTTATTTCGATGGACCAAGCGTAAACGTTGGACGACTGGACGTGGTTTTAATCTCGCATTCTCGTCACCTCGGTTCTTCTCGTGATCTCGTGTTTTGAACTTTCCGTACAACCCACAACGTGTTTTGTCACTTAATTCTCCCCTTGAGGGGAGTACCACGAAGCGGGGAGGGGTGTTTCCTTCTTTGTTTTTACTAAAACCTATACCCCAGATCCTAAACCCGATTTCTATAGTAACTTTCGGATCTCAAGTCGACTTTTGATAATCATAAGAATACGTGAACATATGTACACGAATGTTCACAATTGTGATAAAATAATTTTGAGGTGAAATTATGAAAACTGTGAATGTGAGAGAAGTAAGAAATAAATTCAATGATTTGGCTTCAAAAAACGAGGAACTTTTAGTTCTTAAACGAGGAGTGCCAATTATGAAACTTTCACCAGTGACAAAAGAAGATTTGATGAAGTATTATTTATCTAAGGCTCAAGAAGAGGCCAAGAAAATTGGACTAACTGAAGAAGAAGGATTAAAGATTCTTGATGAAATAAGAGAAGAGCTAAAAGATGAAAATAGTGATTGATACCAATGTTGTGATTTCAGCTGCACTTGGATCCAAAACATGTACTAAGGCTCTTTTAAAAGCAGCACATGAAGACATTATAGTCCCTAGTTTAATTATAAAAGAACTAAAAAAATTTCTCGTTAAGGTAGAATCTGCAAAGAAAATTGATAAAAACAAATTCACTGAATTATATAATTTCTTTCAGTATTTCATTAAACTATTAATAATAACTGAAGATTATACATTATATTCTTACAGTAACGACTTACCTGATAATCACTTCTTATCTGTAGCTTCACATCATAGAGCAT